>CAYVUB010000031.1:0-31487 GCA_964454675.1 uncultured Flavobacteriaceae bacterium
GAAGATATTGAGAATTTCTCGTTTAATACTTCGGTTTCGCAATTTATGATTTGTGTGAATGAACTCTCACAACAAAAATGCCGTCACAGAGCCATTTTAGAACCTTTGGCTGTGTTGATTTCCCCTTATGCTCCGCATATTGCAGAGGAATTATGGAGTCAGTTAGGACATTCGGGAAGTATTTCTACAGTTGAGTTTCCAATTTTTGAAGAGAAATATTTAGTAGAAAGCACCAAAAATTACCCGGTTTCATTCAACGGAAAAATGAAGTTTACCTTAGAATTGCCAATGGATTTAAGCAAAGACGACATTGAAAAAGCCGTGATGGCAAACGAAAAAACCATCGCGCAGTTAGAAGGTCGCACACCAAAAAACATCATCATAGTTCCCGGTAAAATTGTGAATATTGTAGGTTAGCGTCATTGCGAGCGAAGCGCGGCAATCTTTTTATTAAAGAATTTTGCCTGCCTGTCGGCAGACAGGTGTCGAGAACAAAAACATGACAAAATTTCTTAACGAATATTTGGCGTGCATTTTGATAAATAAACATTAAATTTACAATTCAAAAAAACAGAAAACATGATTGGATATTATATTTTAATAGGTGCTATTGCGCTGGTAAGCTGGTTAGTAAGCAATCAATTAAAGCGAAAATTTGCTTTTTACTCTAAAGTGCAATTGCGTAATGGCATGAGCGGTAAAGAAATTGCCGAAAAAATGCTGGCCGATAACGGTATTTTTGATGTTGAAGTCATTTCAACTCCGGGACAGCTTACAGACCATTATAACCCAAAAAACAAAACCGTTAATTTAAGTGAAGCCGTATATAATCAGCGTAATGCTGCTGCGGCTGCCGTTGCGGCTCACGAATGCGGTCACGCGGTGCAACATGCAAAAGCATACGAATGGTTAACTATGCGTTCTAAATTAGTGCCAATGGTAAGTGTGACTTCCGGTATGTCACAATGGCTGGTTATTGGTGGTTTGGTGCTTGGTGCCGCCGCAGGTTTAGGAATGGGTTATTGGATTGCCGTTGCAGGTTTGGCATTTATGGCATTGGCAACACTATTCAGTTTTATAACATTACCTGTAGAATATGACGCCAGCAACAGGGCATTGGCTTGGTTAAAAGCAAAGAACATTGTAACTCCGGATGAATACAAAGGCTCTGAAGATGCACTTAAATGGGCTGCAAGAACCTATCTGGTAGCCGCAATTGGTGCACTGGCTTCGTTGCTATACTGGGCGTTACAGGTGTTTGGAAACAGAAATTAATTTATACAATACCATATAAAGCACAAAGGCCTTTCAAAATGTGAAAGGTCTTTTTTTATGTTTTCTATTCAGAAAAAAAAAAAAAAATCAAATCTTAATCTGCCTGTCTATTTGTTGTGCCAGCGAAATAAACGTTTCGGTTCTGGAAACTCCGGGGATAGACTGGATTTCTTTGTTGAGCAAATGCATTAAGTGTGCATTATCCTTACATAATATTTTGATAAAAATACTCCAGTTTCCTGTGGTGTAATGACATTCCAACACTTCAGGGATTTTTTGCAGCTGCTTTACAGCTTCAGGATTGCTCATCGCTTTATCGAGATAAATACCTATAAATGCCATAGTGGTATATCCTAAAACATTAGGATTTATCACAAATTTAGACCCCGAAATCAATCCCGATTTTTCAAGTTTCCGCAACCGTTGGTGGATTGCCGCTCCGGATATACCAATGTTTCTGGCAATTTCCAAAACCGGCGTGCGGGCATCTTCCATCAAAGCACTTAGGATTTTTTTGTCAATACCGTCAATTTCTATATTCTGATTGGTTATTTTCATAGAAAATATTTTTCATCAAATCTCAACCTCTATATGCTCACTCAGTCAAACATTTAAAGGGTTATAACCCAGATAAGGTACTTCTTTTTCCTGGAACGTGATGCCAAAGGTTTCAAGCTCTTTTAAAATAGGATCGTAAACTTCTTTTGTTATAGGAAGCTGAACGCCCGGTGTTGTTATTTTTCCGTTTAATATTGCCAGCGTTGCAATAGCTACCGGAAGCCCGACGGTTTTTGCCATAGCCGTATAAATCTGGTCGTCGCCTGTGGTTACCATTGTGGCATCTATTTGGTGTTTTTCGCCGTTTAGCTCATATCCAAATTTATGGTACATTACAATCATGTCTTTATCATCTTCGGCAAGTGTCCATTTGTCCATCAAAATTTTTTGCAGTATTTGTGCCGGTGTGGCTTTTACCAATTCTACTTTTTTATTCGGATTAAACAAATCTAATTCTTCGAGTTTATCCCAGGCTATATCGTCCTGATCTATTTTTAATTGATGACGGAACTTCAATTTTACCGAATCTGTATGGCTGTATGGCAAAAATGCATTTACAAAATCACGGTAACTCATGTTTTCACTGTCATCGATAATATAACTGTCGTCTGTCATACCGAGCTGCACAAACATATTCCAGGCACGGCTGAAACCCACGCGTCGCATCGTACCCCGGTACAGGGTTTTAACATCGTCAAGCCCGTAAACACTTTGATATTTTAGCGAATCTCTGTTGGCATATACTTCAAAACGCCCATAGCCGTCAACATCCAAAAACTCTGTTCTTCTGAACAAACGGTGGTACGGGATATATTTATAAGTGCCTTCCTGTAAAAACTTGGCTGCTCCACCCTGACCTGCAACTACCACATTACGGGGGTTCCATGTAAATTTGTAATTCCATAAATTGTCATCACTTTCGGGCGCTACCAATCCGCCGGTAAACGATTCAAACAAAATCATTTTTCCGCCTTTTGCCGTAATGTTATCAATAACCTGCATGGCGCTCATGTGGTCAATTCCGGGATCGACCCCTATTTCATTCATAAACACCAATCCTTTTTCTTTTACAGAACTGTCAAGCGCCTGCATTTCGGGGCTTATATAAGATGCTGTCACCATGTGTTTGCCGTAAGCAACACAGTCTTTTGCAACTTCTATATGATAAGCGGCAGGAAGCATAGATATAACAATGTCTGCATTTTCAATAGCCGATTTACGTGAGGTTTTATCAAAAACATCCAACACGACAGCATGAGCGTTTTGATGCTTGCCAATCAGCTTTTTTGCATTCTGAGTGTTTAGGTCGCCTATAATAATATGTAAGTCTTCTGAAACAGATTTGTCTAATAAGTATTTAATAAGAAATGACGCCGATTTTCCGGCTCCAATAACCAAAATCTTTCGCATAATGGAATTTGTTGAGTAATTTTACTGCACGAAAGTAAGAAAACTTAAATATCTATGAACAAAAAAATAGTAATAACCGGAACCATTTTAGGGCTTTTGAGTGTCATTCTGGGTGCATTTGCCGCTCATGGCTTAAAAGAATTAGTATCTGCTGAAAATATCCAAACGTTTGAAACAGGCGTACGTTATCAAATGTATCATGCATTATTCTTATTATTTGTTGGAAACTGCCGGTCAATAAATCCCAAAGCAAAGGCGGCAATTTTTTATTTTACGTTAACGGGTATTATCTTTTTTTCGGGGTCAATTTATGGTTTGGCAACAAATTCACTTACTCCATTCGATTTTACAAGCATAGCTTTAATAACACCTACAGGAGGTTTGCTACTTATTATTGCATGGATTATCCTGTTGATAAACTTTTTAAAAACACCTTCGATAAATAATTAAAATAAAGTGCATACTTTAAAATATTGTGTAATTTTGCATCAACAAACAATACAATTTTAAAATATTATGGTCGGTCATACCCAAACTACGAAATCGATTTCGTTAGATCAATACGGCATCCAAAATGCCAAAGTAAGATACCAACTTCCTCCTGATGAACTTCACAAAATTACATTAAAAAACGGTCAAGGTGCTGAAGCATCTTCGGGTGCAATTGCTGTTAACACAGGTGAGTTTACAGGACGTGCGCCAAAAGACAGATTTATTGTTAAAGACGACATTACAAAAGACAACGTTTGGTGGGGCAATGTAAACATCCCTTTTGATTCAGATAAATTTCAAAAACTGTACGACAAAGTCACAAGCTACCTTTCAAACAAAGAAGTTTTTGTAAGAGACAGCTATGCCTGCGCCGATGATAATTACCGGTTAAACATAAGAGTTATTACAGAACACCCATGGAGCAACTTGTTTGCCTATAATATGTTTTTACGTCCTACAGAAGACGAACTGGAAGATTTTAATCCTGAGTGGACAATTATAAATGCGCCAGATTTTAAGGCAAATCCTGAAGTTGACGGAACACGCCAACACAATTTTGCCATTTTAGATTTTACGAGAAAAATCATATTAATAGGCGGCACAGGCTATACCGGCGAAATCAAAAAAGGCATTTTTTCTGCTTTAAATTTTATACTTCCTGTTTACAAAAACACGCTGCCTATGCACTGCAGCGCCAACGTAGGCAAAAAAGGTGATACCGCCATTTTCTTCGGGTTATCCGGCACAGGAAAAACCACTTTATCTGCCGACCCTAACAGAAAACTTATTGGCGATGACGAGCACGGCTGGACCAATGAAAACATCATTTTTAACTTTGAAGGCGGATGCTATGCAAAAGTTATCAATTTAACAGAAGAACAAGAACCGGATATTTACAGAGCCATCAAAAAAGGTGCTATACTTGAAAACGTTATTATGAATGCTAATGGTGACGTAGATTTTGAAGACACTTCTATCACTCAAAATACACGTGTGAGTTATCCTATTGAACATATCAATAATATTCAAGTACCATCAATTGGCAGAAATCCTAAAAATATTTTCTTTTTAACTGCCGACGCTTTTGGCGTGCTGCCTCCTATTTCAAAATTAACTCCGGGACAAGCCGCATATCATTTTATATCGGGTTATACCGCAAAAGTTGCAGGCACCGAAGATGGCGTTAATGAGCCTACTCCTAATTTCTCGGCTTGTTTTGGCGCACCGTTTATGCCGTTGCATCCAACAAAATATGCCGAAATGCTTAGTGCCAAAATGAAAGAAACCGGTGTTAACGTATGGCTTATAAACACAGGCTGGACAGGCGGTTCGTATGGTGTAGGAAACCGGATTAAGCTAAAATATACCAGAGCTATGATTACAGCTGCATTAAACGGCGATTTAGATTTGGTAACTCCTGAAACTTACAGGACACACTCTGTATTCGGGTTATTGCAACCGCGCCAATGCCCGGGCGTACCGACAGAAGTGTTAAGCTCAAGACAAATCTGGAATAACGACGAGGCTTATTATGAAACTGCTTACAAGCTTTCGGAAGCCTTTAGAGATAACTTTAAAAAATATGAGGAATTTGCCAACGAAGAAATTCTGGCAGGTGCTCCAAACTTAAAAAAGTAACTTTTGTTACTACAACAAAAAAAGCGCAGTTTGTACAAAACTGCGCTTTTTTATTTAAAGATTTATTTGCTATTAATTTAGTTCTATTTGAGTGCTTCCAAGTTTTCGGTCTTTGTGGAATATCGTTACAAAGTACGTTCCTTTAGAAAACGGAATATCATCGGCATCACCATCAATAACGGTACAAACATCTACAACATTATTATTATAATATATAAGCTGTTTATCACTATATATTAAAGATGTCGAACCAAATTTTACTTCGCCTTTATCTGAAACCACATTACTTTTCGGGTTGACAATCTGGATATAAATTTCTTTTTGACCTTTTTCGGCAAGTGCATTTTCGGCAAGTGTAAAACACACTTCAATGTTTTGAACCTGTGATGCTTTAGTTGTAGTTATATTTTTACCTGAGTGTTTTTTAAGAGCTTTTACTTCAAAAGAATTTGCCGTAAGCAATGCGCCTTTTTCTATTGTATTATTTAAAGCTGCATTTTCCGCTTTTAAAACAGAATTTAATTTTACCTGTTCGCCAAGTTGATTATGAGCCAGTAAACTACTTCTTTCTATCGTGTTTTTTAAAACTAACAGAGAATCAAAAGATTTAAACAAATGTTCATTTTTTGTTTTAAAATCAGATACTTGTCGCTTATATTTTGAAATAACAGATATATCGCTTTTAAATAACCTAAGTGAATCTAAAGATGCTTTTAAATCTTTCTTTGTGATACTAAGCTGTGAAGACAGTTCACTATTCTTCTTATCGATGGCATCATACTGCATTATCATTTCAGATAATTCATTTTCTACCAGCTGTCTTTCTTGCTCCAAAAATGTTTCATGTGATTTAAGCGACATATAACTTGTAAAGCTAAATATGCCTAAAACAACGATAGCGACTATTAATGAACCAATAATTAATCTGTAGTTAAAAAACTGAGGGTTAACTATCATTAGTTAATTATTTTTTAGGATGTAGGGATTATTTAATTAATAGAAGCGAAAATATATATTATGTTTGTGTTATATGTTTTTTCTCGACAAAATGATAAAAAATTTGTTAAACTTGTTTTTTCCTAAGTTATGTTATGGTTGTAATTACAATTTAAATGATAACGAGCAGCATATTTGTACCCGTTGCAGACACGAATTGCCCATAACAAATTTTCATGATTTAGAAAATAACGCAGTAGAAAAATTATTATACGGCCGCGTACCTGTTGAACGGGCAACAGCATTGTTATGGTTCAAGAAAAAGGGAATTGTGCAGCAGCTTTTACATAACTTAAAATACCGGGGACAAGAAGATATAGGGTTGTTTTTAGGGCAATGGTTTGGCGAGGAGCTTAAAGAAACAGAAGTCTATAAAACCATTGATGTGGTTGTGCCGGTACCATTGCATAAATCACGGCTCAGAAAACGAGGGTATAATCAAGTACATAAATTTGGTTATGCCATTGCTCATGCACTACAGGCAGAATTTAACACAAGTGTATTGCAAAAAACAAAAGCCACAAAAACCCAAGTATTTAAAGACCGGTTAAAACGCTGGAATGACGACAACACTACATTTTCAATAACCAATACCACACATTTAAAAAACAAACACATCTTACTGGTTGATGACGTGATTACAACCGGGGCCACTTTAGAAGCCTGCGCAAATGTTCTGCTTAAAACTGAAGGTATCAGGATTAGTGTGGCAACTATGGCAATTGCAGGTTAATTTTTTCATACCGGTTTCGTTACATATAAAATATATCGTTAATTTGCTCAAAATTTAAACCCGATAATGGTTAAAAATCTATAT
Source organism: uncultured Flavobacteriaceae bacterium (assembly GCA_964454675.1). Classification (GTDB taxonomy): domain Bacteria; phylum Bacteroidota; class Bacteroidia; order Flavobacteriales; family Flavobacteriaceae; genus CAYVUB01. The sequence goes on from CAYVUB010000031.1 coordinate 7,187, forward strand.
AACATCCTGTTTTTTATTAGCATTGCAATGATTTTGGTTAATTGTGCCAACAGAGGTTCGCCAACCGGAGGCGAAAAAGATATTGAGCCGCCTGTAATAATCAAGTCTGAGCCTGAAAATTTTTCGACCAATTTTACAAGTAAGGAAATCAGGATTTACTTTAACGAATACATAAAAATTAAAGACCTGCAAAAACAGCTTATTATATCGCCACCCATGAATCACGATCCGGAAATCACACCCATGGGAAGTGCCAGCAAATATATTTCCATCAAAATAAAAGATACGCTTTTGCCAAACACAACTTACGCATTTAATTTTGGGAACAGTATTGTTGATAATAATGAAGAAAATCCGTACCCGTATTACAGATATGTGTTTTCAACAGGCAGCTATATCGATTCGCTTTCTGTAAAAGGAATGGTTATGGATGCTAAAGAACGAACAACCGACAAGTTTGTAACCGTGATGCTGTATGATGTGGATTCGACCTATACAGATTCTATCGTTTATAAGAAAAAACCAAAATATATTACCAACACTCTGGACAGCACAACCACTTTCAGCATCGATAACATCAAAGAAGGAAAATACCTGTTGGTGGCTTTAAAAGATGCTAACAATAACTACACATTTCAACCCAAAGTTGATAAAATAGGATTTCACAATGAATTTATAACCGTACCAAGCGATACAACATACACACTTAAATTGTTTAAAGAAGACCTTGATTTTAAAGCATCAAGACCATACCAGGCAGCTGGACAAAAAATCGGGTTTGGGTTTGAAGGCGATTACAAATCAACCGACATAAAGATACAAACTACGGTTCCTGACGATTTTGCAAAGCGAATAACCAAAGATACCAAAACCGACACCTTATATTATTGGTACAAACCAAAATTAGAAATCGATTCAGCGTTTTTTGCCATCAAAAATAACAAGTACGCCGATACGCTGCTTCACAGGTTTAGAGAATCAAAACAAGACACTCTAACTATCAAATCTTTAGTAGGCGGCAACATAAATTTTGATGATAACTTTGCACTTGAAGGCAGTATTCCGTTTGAAAACATAGATGTAAGCCAGATAAAAATCATGAATAAAGATTCTGTTGATGTGGCATTCAGCTCAAAACTCGACAGCATTTTTAACCGTTACATATTTGCCTTTGACAAACAAGAATCGCAAACTTATAAAATACAGCTGTTGCCAAATGCCATCACAGACTTTTTTGGCAATGTTAATGATTCTTTAAACTATACAATACGCACCAAAACTTATTCTGATTATGCCAATATAAGAGTGGTTCTTAAAAATGCGCAATATCCTATTATTGCTCAATTGACAGATCGCGAAGGTAAAATGAAATATGAACAATTTGCCGACAAGCCCAAAGTATTTGACTTCAGAAACATTACAACGGGCAATTATTACCTACGGATTATACATGACACCAACGGTAACCAGAAATGGGATTCGGGTAATTATCTAAAAAAGCAACAGCCCGAACGCATAAGCCATGACCATACGGTTATAGAGGCTTCGGCAAACTGGGATATTGTTCATGAATTTACTTTAGAGTAAACACATCCATATCATTTAAAAAGTTGAATTTAGTCCGGCTGTTTTCAATGTCATATTTGTGAAGTGTGACAATTTCAACGGCTTCTTTATCAAAAGCGATGTTGTCTATCCTGTTGCCAAGCGCGTCATACGCAGCCGAATGTCCCGAATATTCATGGCTATTACCATCGTTTCCTACCCTGTTTACGCCTATGCAATAACTCATGTTTTCAATAGCCCGGGCTTTCAATAAGGTGTCCCAGGCTTGAATACGAACGTTTGGCCAATTGGCAACATAAAACAGTACATCATAATGTTCAGTATTCCGTGCCCAAACGGGAAAACGCAAATCATAACAAATCATCGGGCAAAGTTTCCAGCCTTTATAATGAATGATTTTTTTGTTTGTCCCGGACGCATAAACCTTGTCTTCGCCGGCAAGTGTAAAAGTATGCCGCTTGTCGTAAGTATCTGTTGTTCCGTCAGGATAAACAAAAAGTAAGCGGTTGTAATAGTGATTGTTTTCTTTAATAATAATGCTTCCTGTGACGGCTGCCTGAGTTTGTTTTGCCAGTTGACGCATCCAGTTGACGGTTTCTCCCTGCATGGTTTCGGCAACCGGAGAGGCATTCATGGTAAAGCCCGTGGTGAACATCTCAGGAAACATTATAATATCAACACTATCTGACAACGATGCAATTTTACCCGACAACATCCTGCGGTTTTCCTCAGGGTGTTCCCAAACCAAATGGGTTTGAATAATCGCTATCTTCAAGTTGGTATTCATACCGTATTATGAACGTCTTAATTTTTTGCTTGCTTTTTCACGGGATTCACTTAGTTTCTGAATTTTTTTAAGCCATTTTGCTTCGTCATTAGGTGACAAATCGCCTCTGTTCTTTCTTTTCTCGTAAGTATCTACAGCCTTTTCATGATTTTTAGCCGCTTTATCATAGCTTGCCTGCGCTTTTTGTTTTTGCTTTAATTCTTTTTCAGCCTTTTTTTGTGCTTTTTCTGCTTCTTTCCGGGCTTTTTCGGCTTTTTTTAATTCCTTTTCTGCTTGCTTTTGTGCTTTTTCTGCTTCTTTGGCGGCTTTCAGTTTGGCTTCCAATGCTGTTTTGATTTCTTTTTGTTCTTCTGCCGTAAGCGTTTCGGTAATATCAACACCATTTTTGTAGATAGCCTTTCCTTTTACTTCGTAAGCTGTTCCGTTTGAAATCACTTCCTGGGCGTTTACAGCAAAACTTAATGCCAGGAATACTAAGGTTAGTATAATTTTCATGTTTTTAAATATTTTAATTTAAAGTATATTATTTATTAAGACGCAAAACTTTAACAACTCGTCACAGGTTTAACAGTCTTTTAAGAGATGTCAAATGTATGGGTTTTTTATATGTTACACAGAATTTTTGCAGCCGTTTTTAAAGTTTCGTCTGTTTTTGCAAAACAAAACCTAAGAACCTTTTCATCAAACCCTCCTGTATTAAAAACCGAAAGCGGAATGGATGCCAAACCATGCTCAATGGTAAGCCGTTTGGCAAATTCAACATCGTTTTCATCTGTAATATCTGAATAGTTTAAAACCTGAAAATAGGTGCCTTTTGCAGGTGTGAATTTAAACCGCGAACCGGCTATCAGGCTTAAAAACAAATCGCGCTTTTGTTGATAAAATTCTGATAATTGCAAATAATGATTCGGGGTTTTAAGATACTCTGCCAGTGCTATTTGAACAGGATGATTAACACTAAACACGTTAAACTGATGCACTTTCCTGAACTCGTCCATCAATAGTTTTGGCGCACAGCAATAACCTACTTTCCATCCTGTATTATGAAACGTTTTTCCAAACGAAGCGACCATAAAACTGCGTTGTTTCAAATCGGGAAACAAACATGCGCTTTGATGCTGCCCGCCGTCAAAAATAATATGTTCATAAACCTCATCACTCAGCAAAATGATATTGGTGTTTTTGAGCAATGCCTGCAATTGCAGCATATCATCTTTAGCAATTATCGTTCCGCTCGGGTTTTGCGGTGTATTGATAATCATCATTTTGGTTTTGCCGGTAATCAAAGATTTTACCAGATTCCAGTCTATTTTGTAATGTGGCGCTTTAAGCTGTACCGGTATGGTTTTGCCGCCGTTAAGTTCTATTGCAGGCCGGTAACAATCGTAAGCAGGATTAAAAATAATGACTTCATCACCGGATGTTACAAAAGCACAAATAGCTGTAAAAATAGCTTGGGTTGCACCGGCGGTTATGGTTATTTCTGTTTCGGGATGATAGGATGAGCCGTACAGGCTTTCACATTTTTCGGTAATTGCCATACGCAAATCGATACTTCCCGGCATGGGTGCATACTGGTTATAATTCGCATTCATTGCAGAAGAAACCAAGTCTATCAGCTTCCGGTCACTTTCAAAATTCGGGAATCCTTGCGATAGGTTTATAGCCTGATGTTTTTGTGCCAATGTGCTCATCACTGTAAAAATGGTGGTGCCTACATTTGGGAGTTTTGATGTGTGCTGCATAGATGTTAAATGTGTCATAAAGTAACAAAAAAATATGCTGATTTTTAGGTCTTTTTTATCTTTGGGCTGTTTAAAAAATACCGGACAATATGAAGCTTCTTAAAATTATTATTCTTTTTATTACCATTCAGGTTTCTGCACAACAAGGCGGCATGTGGATTCCTTCACTTTTACAAGGAATGAATGAAGACGAAATGCAATCTTTGGGAAGCACATTGACCGCACAAGATATTTATGATGTCAACAATTCAAGTTTAAAAGATGCCATAGGACATTTTAATGGTGGCTGCACCAGCGAAGTGATTTCTTCAAAAGGATTGCTGCTCACCAACCATCATTGCGGATATGGCCAGATACAATCGCATTCTTCGTTAGAACATGATTATTTAAAAGACGGCTTTTGGGCAATGACACAGGAAGCAGAATTACCCAACGAAGGTTTGTTTGTAGAATTTATTGTTCGTATTGAAGATGTTACCGCCCGGATTTTAAAAGGTGTAACAAGCAAAATGACCGATAAAGAACAGCAGTCACAAATTGATTCTAACAGCAAAGCCATACAACTTTCTACCGTAAAAGAAAGTTGGCAGGATACACGTATTAAAGCTTTTTACAAAGGAAACCAATATTATTTATTTGTTACGGAACGTTATGAAGATGTAAGATTGGTAGGTACGCCACCAAACAGCATAGGAAAATTTGGAAGCGATACCGACAATTGGGTTTGGCCTCGTCATACCGGCGATTTTGCTTTATTCAGGATTTATGCCGATAAAAATAACCGCCCCGCAAAATATTCAAAAGATAATGTTCCGTTTACACCAAAGCACTTTTTACCGGTGTCATTAGACGGTGTGAGCGAAGACGATTTTACCATGATTTTCGGGTTTCCGGGCACCACCAATGAATACCTTCCGGCGGTTGCCGTAGAACAAATTGTCACAAAAATTAACCCGAGTAATATAGCCATAAGAGAAGCGGCATTAAAAGTTATTGATGCCCACATGAAAGCAGATGATAAAACACGTATTCAATATGCATCAAAGCAAGCAAGTATTGCCAATCATTGGAAAAAATGGCAAGGTGAAAACTTAGGCGTTCAAAAAAGTGGCGCTATCCAAATTAAGCGTGATTTGGAAGCCGAATTTACAAAACGGCTCAATACTAAAAAATTAAAAGCAGATTATGGAAATCTGTTGCCCGAATTTGAAAAACTGTATAAGGAATTTGAAGCCGTAAACATCAAACGCAGCAATTATACCGAAGTGTTTACAAGAACCAACGAGCTTATGCGTATCATGGTTTTTGCCCAGCAATTAGAAACTTCTGCAAACAAAGGCGAAGAAACATTCAGCAAAACACGAAAAGCATTATTAAACAGATTATCAGTAATTTACAAAAATTACAATGTAACGGTCGATAAAAGTGTTTTTGAAAATGTGATGCCCTTATACACCAAAAATGCAGATGCCGGCATTTATGAATCAACCGCTTTTACAAGTTATGAAACCGCTCAAAATCTGTTAAGCGGCACTTCTGAACAGGTTTTAAGAAAACTAAACAATGACGCCGCCTACAACTATGCAAAACCGATAATAACAGACTATTTGGAAAACATAGACCCGCAATGGCAAGCTATAAACACCAAAATAAACGGATTGCAAAAAACATACATGAAGGCTTTAATGGAAATCATGCCGGAACAGCGTTATTTTCCCGATGCCAACAGCACTTTGAGAGTAACCTACGGAAAAGTAAAAGGCTACGACCCAAGTGATGCTGTTAACTATGCGCCTATAAGTTATCTGGAGGGTGTTATTGAAAAATATATTCCGGGCGATTATGAGTTTGATGTACCCGAAAAACTTATAGAATTGTATCAAAATAAAGATTACGGGCAGTATGCCGACAGCAACGGAAAATTACCGGTTTGCTTTATAGGCACCAATCACACTACCGGCGGCAACTCAGGAAGTCCTGCCATTGATGCGCACGGCAATCTGATAGGATTAAATTTTGACCGTGTTTGGGAAGGCACCATGAGCGACATCTATTACAGCCCCGAAATATGTCGCAACATTATGGTCGATGTCAGGTACATCCTGTTTATTATTGACAAATATGCCGGTGCCAAACATTTAATTGACGAGATGACTCTTGTACATCCAAAACGCCCGGAAAGCTTAAATTAATAGCACATTACCCGTAGTGCATTATGAAATAAACATTAATTCACTGAAAACAAACGCAATATAAAAAGTAAGACTCCGTAGGAGTCAAATGTTTGTAACCCCGAACTTCGTTCGGGGAAATAAAATGAAATGAAGTCGGGTTTTGGCGCATATTTTTGTAGCGGAACGAAGTGTAGCACACAAAAATTGTGACAAAACTGTCTTTTGATAATGCACTACTGGTAGCACATTATTTATAAATACAAGCCGTAAGTACAAGCAATTGTATTTGCGGCTTTTTTTTAAAACCAAAACCCTAAATTAAAGAACCATAAACTTTGTTTTGATTCCGGTGAATAGGTATATTTAACCTCCAGCGGCCCAATAAATGTTTCCAGTCCATACCCTAAGGCATAACCTCTGTAATCTATTTTTTTTATCCACTGGCCGGTATCAAAAAGATTGTCTTCAATATTGGCATAATTGGCAGCAAACAGGATATGGTTTTTGTTGAATATTTCATAATCAACAGAAAAGGTGCTTTTCACAAAGCTATTGCCTGTGAGCGACACATAATCATAACCATAAAACGAACTAAAATTATTGATAAAATTATGACCGTAACCTCCAAGGGCGAAATCTAAAAATTTGGTTGAATTGTCACCTAGCTTAAAGCCGCCTTCGGTAGTAACATTGACCGATACTTTATTGCCTACAGGAAATGCATAGCCCAGTTTTGCTTTTGCGAGTGAAAACGGCAAGAAATTTGAATTAAATTTTGAAGCCGCCAAATACCAGTGAAAATCACCGTCAAAATAAAATCCTCTGGTTGGATAATATTTATTGTCGTAAGTGTCTAATTTTAAAGTTCCGTAAATGCTGAAATAATCTGTGTTATCAAAAATAAATTCGTCATTAATATTGGTATCCAGCAACGTTTCCGATTTTATTTTTAAACGTTTATGCTCTGCTCCCAAACTGAACGCAAAATCTTTTCTGAAACGTGTTTGAATATACAATTGATTGGTTTGATCCTGAAGTTTTACGTTTATTTTATTCAAATCGGCAACATTTTGCTGCAATTCGTTTATAAACATTTGGGCAGAAACATTTTTATAAAACCGATTGTAACGGGATTTTACACCTATACTCCAGTAAAATCCTTTGTCAACAAAATATTCAAAATTGTAACGCACATTATCACCCAGAATAAAATCAAACGAAACCACATCATTATCAAACAAAAATCTCTTTTTTGTTAAATTGACCATTGCCGCACTTTTATACAGCTCATCATAGTGTATTCCTAACCGGATAAAGGTTGTAATTCTGCTTTCTTTTACGGTGGCAACAATATCAAAACTTTTGCCGTCTTCAGATTTTTCAAGGTCGTATAAAAATGTGTCAAAATTATTGGTAGCTACCAAATTATTGATGCCTTTATTAAAATCATCATAGCTTATTGTCGTGCTGGGTTTAAATTTCAGTTTTCCTAAGATATAAGCTCTGGTATAACGGTCATTCCCTTCAAAATTTATGGCATTTATAGAAATACTGTCTGTTGCGGCAATATTGACACTGCTTTTAAAGTTTGCATCTGTTTTGGGAAGTTTTTCAAGTTCATCAATCTTTACAACAGCAGAAGCTTCGCCGGCATCAATAATTTTCTGTCCCTCACTAAAAGATACTACCGTAAAACCTTTAATATGGGGCTTTATGTATATATCTGTTTTCAGTGATTTTGTTTTCATATCGTTAATAGTCCTGTAATTATTGATTTGAAGTAATATATTGGGTGCCGATATGAGTTGGTCCCGGGTTGCCAAGCCGTCTTGAACATCCACTCCTATGATAATATCCATGCCTTTTGCCTTTAGCTCATCAATAGGATAATTATTGATAACACCACCATCAATCAACAAGTTATCATCAATATTAACCGGCTGAAACAATGACGGAAATGCACCGCTTGCAGTAACAGATTTTGCCAGATTGCCTTTGTCGAGTATTACCGCCTCGCCGGTTTCAATATTTGTGGCAATACAAAAAAACGGAATGGGAAGTTTTTCAAAATCATTGATATGGTTTACATGAAGTGTCAATTTTGACAGCAAACTATACACGTTCTGCCCTCTTGATAACGCCGACGGCAATTTTATTTTAAAATTATCAAACGGTAAGGTAATAGCATATTTTTCTGAATTATCACGCTCATAAAACGTTTTGGCAGAGCGCGGTAAATTGTCGCTTACAACATCATCAAAGTCTAGCGATTTGAATATGGAATCGAGCTGTTTTCCTGTATAACCCGAAGCATAAAGCGAGCCTATAATAGCTCCCATACTGGTACCTGCAACATAATCAACCTTTACATTAAGGCTGTCAAGCACCTTAAGCACACCTATATGCGCAAAGCCTTTGGCGCCTCCGCCACTCAGCACTAAGCCTACTTTGGGTGTTGTATCAGAAACATCTTCTTGCGCATTTGTTGTAAACACAAGCACAAAAACAACTAACAGGGTTATATAAAATTTCATGTGTTATTTATATTCACATGCAGCGTATCACGATAAACCATCGAAAAATTTTGCTGTGATACGTTTCATTTAGGGTTATAAAAATTTATAATTTTTTGCGCTCTCGAAGCGCCAACTACGGTTTCCAATTCTTCAAAAGCAGCCTCACTCACACGTTTTACGGTTTTAAAATGCTTCATCAAATCTACAATAGACTGCTCGCCAATACCGGGTATAAGTTCCAGCTCTGTTGTTAGTGCACTTTTGCTTCTTCGGTTGCGGTGATGCTCAATCCCAAAACGGTGTGCTTCATTGCGCAACTGCTGGATAACTTTTAGGGTTTCGCTTTTTTTATCTAAATATAAGGGAATTGGATCATCCGGATAAAATAATTCTTCCAAACGCTTCGCAATTCCGATAACCGCAATTTTATGACGCAAATTTAATGCTTCCAAGCTTTTTAATGCCGATGACAATTGTCCCTTACCACCATCAATAATGATGAGTTGTGGCAGTGGTTGCTGTTCTTCCAATAATCGTTTGTAACGTCTGTAAACAACTTCCTGCATTGATGCAAAATCATCGGGACCTTCAACGGTTTTTATATTAAAATGCCTGTAATCCTTTTTACTGGGCTTGCCGTTTTTAAACACCACACACGCCGAAACGGGATTTGTACCCTGTATGTTTGAATTGTCAAAACATTCAATATGCCGTGGCTCTTCATGAAGTCGTAAATCGGCTTTCATCTGCTGCATAATCCTGTTGGCATGCCTGTCCGGATCGGTGATTTTCACTTGCTTAAAACGCTCTATGCGGTAATGTTTTGCATTGCGTTCTGAAAGCTCCAAGATACGTTTTTTATCGCCAAGCTTAGGGATGCTTACCTTAATTTCTTCGCCCAAATCTACTTCAAACGGCACATAAACTTCTTTGGATTGTGATTGAAAACGCCGGCGAATTTCTGTAATGGCAAGCTGTAACAATTCCCGGTCGGTTTCATCCAGTTTTTTCTTCAACTCTAAAGTATGTGAACGAACGATAGAGCCATAAGACAATTGTAAAAAATTGACATATCCATAGCTTTCATCACTCACTATAGAAAACACATCTACATTGCTTATCTTAGGATTAACAACGGTAGATTTTGCCTGATAGTTTTCAAGAATATCTATTTTTTCTTTGATGCGCTGCGCCTGTTCAAAAGCCATGTCGCGTGCCAACTGTTTCATTTGATGGCGAAATCTTACTAAAGAATCTTTAAAATTTCCTTTCAAAATTTCCTTAATGGCTATGATGTTTTGATGGTATCCGCCTTCGGTTTCAAGACCTTCACACGCACCTTTACAGTTTCCTAAATGGTACTCAAGACATACTTTATATTTATGTGCAGCGATTTTTTCTTCTGATAAATCAAAATTACAGGTACGAAGCTGGTATAATTCTTTTATCAAATCGAGCAGTGTTTTGACGGTTTTCATACTGGTATAAGGACCAAAATATTCCGAACCGTCTTTTATAACCCGGCGTGTTGTAAAAATTCTTGGAAACCGTTCGTTTTTAACGCAAATCCACGGATATGATTTATCGTCTTTTAAAAGAACATTGTATCTGGGTTGGTGTTTTTTTATCAGATTGTTTTCCAGCAAAAGCGCATCAGATTCCGTGGCAACCACAATATGTTTAATGGTCTCAATTTTTTTGACCAGCACTCTGGTTTTACCGTTGTCGTGATGCTTGGTAAAATATGAGCTTACACGTTTTTTTAAATCTTTTGCCTTACCTACATACAACAGTTTATTATCTGCATCAAAATATTGATACACGCCCGGCTGGTTAGGCAATGTTTGCAGCTGTATGTCCAATGCAGGTTTTGTCATATTTCAAAGATATACTATCTTAAAAACATTTCGGCATAAACAATTAAGAGCTTGTTTTAAAATTCTGATTTTTGATTATATTGCAAGCCAATTGTAAATTTTAAGGATGCCAAAAAGGATTATCGGTAGAATAGACAAAGCAGATTTTCCGTTGCTCAATTTGCATGATATAGACATCAAAATAGACACCGGAGCGTACACCTCATCTATTCATTGCCATAAAGTTACGTTAGACAATGGTGCGCTTAAATGTTTGTTTTATGAAAAAGGACATCCGCTTTACAGTGATGAGATAACCTTTGAAAAGTATAAAATAGCAAAAGTAAAAAGCAGTAACGGCATTACTCAAAAACGCTACAAAGTAAAAACAACCATAGTACTATTTGATAAAAAATACAATATAGACCTCACATTAAGTACGAGAAGCAAGATGAAATATCCGGTTTTAATTGGTCGCAAGTTTTTGTCAAAAAAGTTTATTGTTGACATCAATCAAAAACATGTATCCTATCAAAAAAAACAAAAATGAATATAGTAGTCTTATCTCGTAACCCGCATTTATACTCTACCAAACGTCTGGTAGAAGCCGCAACACAGCGCAAACACCGTTGTGAGGTTATCGACCCGTTGAAATGCGAAATTATCATCGAGAAAAAAAATCCGGCAATATTATACAAAGGACGTTTCCTTGATGATATTGATGCTGTCATACCACGTATAGGTGCTTCTGTTACATTTTACGGCACCGCTGTTGTGCGTCAGTTTGAAATGATGAAAGTCTTTTCGGTAGTAGAGTCGCAGGCATTAGTGCGTTCTCGTGATAAACTGAGAAGTCTGCAAATGCTGTCACGTGCCGGACTGGGAATGCCCAAAACCGTATTTTCAAATTATACCAAAGACGTTACCGAAATTATAGATTATGTAGGCGGTGCGCCACTTGTCATCAAACTTCTCGAAGGTACGCAAGGTCTTGGCGTTGTGCTTGCAGAAACCAAAAATGCCGCCGAATCTGTGCTGGAAGCCTTTAACGGATTACAGGCCCGTGTCATTGTACAAGAATTTATAAAAGAAGCCAAAGGTGCCGATATAAGAGCATTTATTGTTGACGGCAATGTAGTTGGCGCTATGAAACGCCAGGGAAAAGAAGGCGAATTCCGTTCCAATTTACATCGTGGCGGTACAGCAAGCATCATACAGCTAACTGACGAAGAAGAAAACGCCGCTTTAAAAGCCGCAAGATCGTTGGGATTGGGAGTTTGCGGTGTCGATATGCTGCAGTCAGACCGTGGACCGTTGATTATGGAGGTCAATTCGTCACCGGGATTAGAAGGTATTGAAGCTGCCACAAAAAAAGACATTGCAAAAAGCATCATACGGTTTATTGAGCGTAATGTGTAATTTTAGTTAATCGTTATTGGTTAATCGTTATTGGTTAATGTTTGGGATTGTCCCAAAATTTCAGACTCAATACTAATATGAATTACAAAGAAAACATCACTATTTTAGGTCATGAAATTCCGTTAGGAACTTCAAAAGAAATCAATTTTAATATTGCCAAGCTTCATACGGCTACAAAAATTGAAGTACCTGTAATTATTGAACGTTCAAAAAAACCCGGACCGACAATTTTGTTTACGGCAGGTATTCACGGAGATGAAATTAATGGTGTGGATATTGTGAGGCAATTGATAGCCCGAAAAATCAACAAACCTAAGCGTGGTACTATTATTTGTATGCCGATCTTAAATGTGTTTGGATTTTTGAACGGCTCACGCAATTTTCCCGATGGACGTGATTTAAACCGTGTATTTCCCGGGCTTCAAAACGGCTCTCTTGCCAGCAGAGTTGCCCACAAACTCATGACCGAAGTTATCCCCGATGTGGACTTAATAGTTGATTTTCATACCGGCGGCTCCAACAGGTTTAATGCCGCGCAGGTACGTATTATAAAAGAGCAACCTGAGCTTGACGAGCTGGCATCGGTATTTGGCGCACCTTTCGTTTTATATTCAAATCATATATCAAAATCATTCAGAAGTGCTTGTTTTCAATTAGGAAAACCTGTTATTCTGTTTGAAGGCGGAAAATCTTATTTCATCAACAATACTATTTCAAAAACAGGTGTTGAAGGTGCCAAACACATTTTGCATCATTACGGCATGCTGCGTTCAAAATTTAAAACATCGCAAACCAAAGACACCGTCTTTGTGGAGGACAGCAAATGGATACGTGCTAAAAAATCGGGGATGTTTAAAGCACGTGTCAACGTTAATTCAAAAGTAAGCGTTGATGAAGTCATAGGTCAAATAACCGACCCGTATGGAAAACTGCATTACAAAGTAAAATCAACTTTTGACGGGTATATTTTAAATGTTAATGAAGCATCGCTGGTCTATCAGGGCGATGCGTTGTTTCATATATCAATAAAAGTGAAGGATTCAGCAAATCAATGAACAAACAAGAATTAAGAACTCATTACAAATCACTCCGAAACGAACTTTCGTTTGATGATGTTGAAACCAAAAGCTTGGAAATAGCCAACCAGCTTTTAAAGTTGGACATCTGGCACCATTCGTTTTATCACGTATTTTTAAGTATTACTGAGCAAAAAGAAGTACAAACCGAGTATCTGCTCAATATCCTTTCGGGAAAAGATAAACATATCATCATTTCAAAAAGCGATTTTTCAAACAATACGCTGACACATTTTTTACTGACCGACACCACTGTCATCAGGAAAAACACCTACAGTATTCCCGAACCTGTTGACGGTATTGAGATTTCTACGCAAAAAATAGAAGTAGTTTTCGTGCCGCTTTTGGCTTTTGATAAAAAAGGAAACAGAGTTGGGTACGGCAAAGGGTTTTATGACAAATTCCTTTCAGAGTGCAAGCCGGAAACCATTAAAATAGGCTTGTCATTTTTTGAAGCCGAAGAAATTATAACCGATGTTTTTGAAGATGACATTCCCTTAAACTACTGCGTCACACCGCAAACAATCTACAGGTTTTAATTATTCGCCAAAAGCCTTTTTATTAAAAACAATAAGCATCCCAATTCCGGTGCTTATGGCAACATCTGCCACATTAAAAACAGGCTCAAAAAAAGTGAAGTAATTACCACCATAAAACGGAATCCAACCGGGAAGTTCGCCTTTCCACAAAGGGAAATGCAGCATATCGACCACCTTGCCGTGAAACCAGGTGTCATAACCGCCATCTGCCGGAAACGCTGTTGCTACCTGACCTATACTGTCATTAAAAACCAATCCGAAAAAAACCGAATCAATAATATTGCCCAAAGCTCCGGCAAAAATGAGTGATATGGCAATGATAAGAATTTTCGGGCTGTGCTTTTTTACAGATGCCGCAAGCCAATACCCAATGGCAAATATGGCTGCTATCCTGAAAAACGTTAAAAACAATTTGGCTGCTCTGTCTGAAATTGCCGGAATAAAATCACTGAGCTTTGTACCCCAGGCCATACCTTCATTTTCTACAAATACAATGTGAAACCAATTGAATACCTCTATTTTGTCATATAAAGCAAAATGCGTTTTAATGTAGATTTTGCTTATCTGGTCAATAAGCAAAATAATGATGATGATGGCTGCGGCTTTTTTTAGCGACATATCTTGGTTTTGGTTTTGGCAAAAATAGGGTTATTAATACAGAATAAAAAAACTCAAAAATTTTCTTCCGGTAGTTTAGCAGCAAGAGTATTTAACCTTTTATATTTAATAAGGCATTTCTATTTTTTGAGATTCAAACTCCAGCTTTTTGTTGATTTGCAGGTTTAAGTTGGCAAATGACACCAAAAAATCATAGATGGTTTTTAAGGCATCTTCTTTTTTTATATTGCTTAATGTTAAATGGCTTTGCAGTTTTAAAAGCTGTGTTTCCAACACCAGAATACGCGCATCAACTGCCGGCGATTTTAACGCGGCGGGCTGCTCTTTTTTTAAGTCTTCAATAAAGGTTTTTAACAGTGGTTTTTCGGTTTTAAAAAATGAAAAATTTCCTTTCTTAAGCAAATCTATCTGTTTTTCAAGTTCATTGTATTTTTGCCATGTTGCACCGGCAACTCTGGCATCGGCACCAAAAATATAATCGGTGTATTTTAGTTTTTTGATATCTTTTTCTGTAATAACCTTAGAATCGTCATCGGTAGCCGCATCTGTTAGTTCTGCATTTTCCGTATCAGATTTACATCCGAAGAACATAAAAAGCAAACCAAATAAAAAAATCGTGTGTTTCATTGTATTATTATATCAATAATAATTATGGCGCAAAGATAAGTAAACTAATTTCTTGTCTCTTTAGTATTCAAAAAATTAAGTTACTGTCAAAAATTAATTTTATGTGTTAGGTGTTACTAAAACTATATTCTCGTATTTTTGAAGCATAACTACTGAAATAAATTTATGTCGTCCAAAATTTTAATTATCGGGGCTTGCGGTCAGATTGGCTCAGAACTCACTTTTAAACTCAGGGAAATTTACGGGCATAACAATGTCATTGCAAGCGACATAGGCTACAACAATCTTGATGTGGTAAATTCGGGGATTTTTGAAATTGTTGACGCACAGGATTATGCCTCGGTTAAAATTTGCGTTGAAAAACACAACATTGACACCGTGTATTTGATGGCGGCCATGCTGAGTGCTACCGGCGAAAAATACCCTATGAAAGCCTGGGATTTGAATATGGATTCATTATTTCACGTATTAAACCTTGCCAAAGCAAAATTCATAAAAAGAGTATTCTGGCCGTCAAGCATTGCCGTTTTTGGACCAACTACACCCAAAGACAATACGCCGCAATATACCATTATGGAACCTTCAACAGTTTATGGTATTACAAAACAGGTAGGCGAACGCTGGTGTCAATACTACTTTGAAAAATATGGCGTAGATGTACGCAGTGTACGTTATCCGGGGATTATAAGCTGGAAAACGCTTCCCGGCGGCGGCACAACCGATTATGCCGTAGATATTTACCACAAAGCATTAAGTGACGGCACGTACGACTGCTTTTTATCTGAAAACACGGCACTTCCCATGATGTTTATGGACGATGCCATCAACGCTACGGTTCAGCTAATGCAAGCTGATGAAAAACGCCTAACCATTCGTTCGTCCTATAATTTATCGGCTATCAGCTTTACACCTAAAGAAATCGCAGCATCTATCAAACAGCATATCCAAGATTTCACTATTTCCTATACGCCCGATTTCAGGCAGCAAATTGCCGACAGCTGGCCAAAATCAATTGACGATACCCAAGCGCAAACCGACTGGCACTGGAAATATGAGTTTGACCTTGAACGTATGACTGTAGAAATGCTTACACAATTAAAAAAACAGATTTTAGCTTCAAAAAAATGATGACATTTTAACGGCTTTCCGATGATAGTGTATAGACAAAAAATTGTCTGACAACCAATCATTAAAAGCCTGATATAATGAAAAAATCATTTATTCCAATTGTAATTGCTCTTTTAGGAGTTGTCCTGTTAGGACTCAGTTTTATTTTCGGCAGCGGCGGCTCCGGAGAAGTAGATATAGACATTATAAAAACTTCAAACATCATGCCCGCAGCACACAATGTGTACGGCAATAAAGATGCTCTGGACGGAAAGTACTATCTGTTTAAAGCCAAAATTACCAACAAAACCAACAAAGTTTTAGAAGATGTAAAAGTACGCTACCGCATACCGGGTTATATAGACTGGACAGATCTGGATGTTATAGGCGAAATGTATTCGGGGCAAACAGCAGCCGTGCTTTGCTATCCTAAATTTGATGACAAAATCACTCAAAAAACAACCGAATCCAGAGAAAAAGCCGAAATAGAAGTATCTTGGAAAGGTGCCGGCGATGACGATATTCTTGAAGAAAAGTTTGATTTCAGAATAACCAACCGCAACGAATTTATGTTTACCAATCTGCCAAATGAAGAAATTTCAGAATGGTCAGACATTTATGATAACGATGTGCTGCTGGCATGTTATGTAACCCCAAACGACCCGATAGTACAATACTATACACAAAACATTCAGGAAAAAATATTGAAAGGCGAATCGGCTTCTGTTACCAAAGATGCTAATGAAGCCGTTCGGTTTCTGGTAGGAATTTATCAGGCCACACTACAATCGGGCATGGTTTACAGCGGTACCAAAGGTATTCCCGCAAACTTGCAGGATTACTCACAGCTATCACAGCACAACCGTTTGCCCCGCGAAGTCATTACCGGCAACACCGGACTTTGTTTAGAACTGAGCCTGCTGTATGCCAGTGTATTGTCTAATGCCGGTTTGGAACCTGTTATCTTTTTGATTCCTGGTCATGCATATCCCGGTTTTAGGTTAAGCGGACACTATTATGCTATTGAAGCAACCGGTATAGGCGGACAAGGATTGGGCAATATTTCTTCGCCCGAACAGGCTTTAGAGCAAGGCATGAAACAGTTGGGCGAGTTTATGCAGTATGCACAAAACGGCGACCCGAGATACACCATAGTAGATATACACGATGCCAATGCAAAAGGCGCAACCCCGATGCAATTGCCCGACGATCAGTTTTTACGTAAAAAAGTGGATGAAATTGCCGCTGCGTGGAATACAAGTAGTATGTCGTCAACGGCTGTGGCAAGCACTACAGGCGGCGGAAACGCTTCCGGTGGAAATCCAAATTCGGGTGGTGGAAACTCTGCAGGCGGAGGCTCTTCAAGCAGCGGCGGATTATCTGTTGCTGTCCCTCAAGGTTGGCAAACTTACTGGAAACCGCTTAACAGCCTTCCTATATTAACAGCACAGGTTGTATCGCCGGGACAAGACATTGTGGTATCTGTATTTGATACCCAGGCTTCAAACACTTCACAAGCTATGCAAATAGTAGAAAGCCAGATGGCATCTGTAGGAAGCTACATTCAATATCAAATAAACGGCAACCAGGTAGCAGGCATGACTTCGGGTTCGGGAAATACACTTACCTGGGTTGGCAAAACAGTAAAAGGACCTCGCGGAATACGGTTTGTAGCTGTGGGTACTTATGACCATCTGTACAATCAAAATGCCACTATTATGAATCAACTTTTTAACTCTATCAGATAAATTCTCATATTATGAAATCATTAAAATATACCATAACAACCTTATTTTTTGTAGTCTGGTTTTCGATTACAGCCCAGCAAGCCCAACAAAAAATAGAGATGAAACTCGACTCTATAGGCAACGCAAAATTGAGTATCTCCATGACATTAACCGCACAGCAATGGCAAACCTGGAACGGAACATTAGGAAACAATCCTGCTGCATTAAAAAGAGAAATAGAACGAAGCATGCCTGCTTATTTTCTTGAAGATTTTAAACTTGAAAAAGACGACATGAACCGTTCTTTTACATTGAGCTTAAAAGCTTTGGGGGTTTGCAAAATTGACAAAAGAGGAAAATGGTCGTTTGAAACCGGACAAAAAAACGCCAATGTTACAGAACTTACAGACCATAAGTTTATGCTGGTGAGCAGCCCGCCGGAATTGGGTGGTACCATACAACAGACCTACATTGTAGAGTTTCCTCAAGAAGCCGGAAAAGTAAAAGTAGATAAAGACAGTTTTGGCGAATCGATTTTTCAGTTTGAAATGAACGGCCCGGGTTCGGGATTTAATTTGATGCGGTGGTCGGGCATATTTTTGATAGCTGCCGGCGGCGCATGGTTTGGGAAAAACCGGTTAAAGAAATAAATAATCTAACCTGTAGTGCATTATGAAATAAATAGTAATTTACTGAAAACAAACGCAATATAAAAAGTAAGACTCCGTAGGAGTCAAATGTTTGTAATCCCGAACTTCGTTCGGGGAAATAAAATGAAATGAAGTCGGGTTTTGGCGCATATTTTTGTAGCGGAACGAAGTGTAGCACACAAAAATTGTGACAAAACTGTCTTTTGATAATGCACTACTGGTAATCTATTTAACAATCATTTAAAAGGATAAGTATTTGCTATGAAATGAAATAGTTGTATATTTCTCTTGATTTGTATTAACCAAATGAGAGAACCTATCAAACTTGAATTTCAAACGCAGCTTTTCAATGCTATTAAGGCAAATGACTCTTTAATGTTAAAGCATTTTTACACAGTCAATTACCCTAAAGTAGAAGCCTTGATACTTAACAATAACGGCACAAAAGATTATGCAAAAGATATTTATCAGGAAGCCTTTATTGTGGTTTGGACACACGTAAAAAACAATACGTTTATCCCCAAAAGTGAATCGGCACTGGAAGGTTATTTATATCAAATAGCAAAAAACAAGTGGATGGATGTGTTGCGCTCATCACAATTCAAAAAAACAAAATCAATACAAAATGATAGTATTTTAAATTCAAATGATGACGACTTAAATAACGAACTGCAACAACAGGAACTGCTTAATAAGCAACTACAGCAAACCATGGATGCTTTTAAAATATTAGGCGAACCCTGTAAAAGTCTGCTAAAAACGTTTTACTTTGAAAAAAAATCGCTGCGGGATATTGCAGAAACATTACAAATAGAAGAATCAACAGCACGCAATAAAAAATACCGGTGTATGGAAAAGCTGCGTGACATAATTATTGCCTCAAAATCTTAAAAAATTGAACACAAACAGCAACATATCACAAGAATTATTGGAAAGCGTTGAACGCTATTACAATAACACAATGCCCCAACAGGAACGCATTGATTTTGAAAATAAACTTCAGGAAAATGCAGCGTTTAAAGCTCAGGTTGAAGACCTTAAAACATTGTTTTTGGGTATTGAAGCACAATCATTAAAAGAGCAGTTAGATGAGTTTCATACTGCTGTAAACTCAAATGAAACTGCTGCAAAAACACCTGTAAAAGTCAAGCGCCTGTCATTTCAAAGAATTGCCGTTGCCGCAGGGCTTATCATTGCTTTTGGTTGTTTTTGGTATTTTGCCGAAACGCCTAACGAAAAACTGTATTCAGAATTTTTTGCACCAGATCCCGGATTACCTACAACCATGAGCACTACCAAAAGCTATGAGTTTTTTGATGCTATGGTAAGCTATAAACAAGGTGATTATAAAACAGCCATTAAAAAGTGGGAAACCCTTGAAGCTGCAAATACAGAAAACGATACGCTCATCTACTTTCTGGGTGTTGCACATCTGGCAAAAGGCAATACAGAGGATGCCATAAGCTACTTAGAAAAAAGCAAAGATTTTAAAGACAGTGTTTTTAAAAATGATGCTTATTACTACTTAGGAATGGCGCATTTAAAAAACAATCAAAAGGAAGAAGCCTTAAAATTTTTAAAGTTGAGCACTTTAGAAAACAGCCAAAAACTTTATGACAAATTAAAGTAACATCATGCAAAATCTTCGGTGTATCATAGCGTTATCGGTTTTTTTTATCGGCATTTTTTGTGGCGCTCAAAATTCACATCCAGACAATTTAAAAACACTTGACCGGCTCATAAACGAAGAAAAATATGATGAAGCGCTGACAACGTTAAACCTTTATTCTACTGAGCTACATTCAAAAAAATCGTATTATGAACTGGCAGATTATATTTACTATGTAGGTAAAATTAACCTGCAATTACACGATAAAAACAAAGCAACACAAGAAGCTCTGGCATTTATCAAAAACATCGTTTCAAAAACAGATTCTGTTAAAGTAAAACGACAAACCCAGCTCGAATTAGGCAGCTACTATGAACTCATAGGCGATTCAAAAAAAGCGTACGACTGCAATTATGAAGCTCTTGAACTGACAAAAAAAATGCCGGGAGCAAAAGCCGAACATTTTGGCATGGTAGAGAGTAATCTTGGCACTCTGGCAACACGTAAAGGTGATATTATTGTAGGAATAAATCATTATAAAACTGCCTTGAAACACTATGAATCTGATGCAAAAGCAAACAATAAAAACTTTTACAGCATATACAATTCTCTCGGCGGGTCAATGTGGTATGTGTCAAAAATAGACAGTGCTTTGTATTACTATCAAAAAGCCGAAAAAGCGCTAAGCCTTTTAGAACCCGACCCTGTAAATCTCTATTACAGACCGGCAATTTTAAATAATAATATTGCAGGTATTTATTCCAGCCAAGGTAATCTGGAAAAAGCCTTGCAAGCCATGAGGTCAACCATTAACAGCCTTAATTTATTTGTAAAAAGCCCCGATATTACAGATTCAAAACGGGAACAAGGCAGAGAATTCCTGTTTATGGCTATTGATAATTATGGCGGTATTTATAAAGATATAGGCAATTATGAAAAAGCCAAAGAACTTTTGGAATATGCCTACAGAGAAAAAAGAAAGCATTTTGATCCTGAAAATTCAGAATTGTTTAAATCAAAAGTGCTGCTGGGTCAAATATATTATGAATTAAAAGATTACAATCTGGCAGGCAAATACCTCGATGAAGGCATCGCCCACATTAACCGCGTAGATGGCGGCAACGCCTTTTGGTCTGCAGATGCACATTATGCAAAAGCATTGGTAGCTCAGGATTTGGGCAATGCAAAAGCTGCAAAAACTCATTATGAAAAAGCCGAACACTATTACGAAACCGCATTACAAGGCGCTTATGATGAGTTATATCTGGATTTTATTACCAAAGCATCACACTTTTATGCAAAAAACGGCAACAAAACCAAAGCCTTGACCATGGCGCAAAAAGCCTATGAGTATATCAAAGAAAATCAAGGCGAAACAACATCATTTGAAATACAACAGGTGTTGAATATGGGTGAAATTTACTATGAATTGGGTGATTACCGCTCAGCACTCGAAAAAGGAAAAACATCGGTCGAACTGCTTAAAAAAACCTTGCCAACACAAACAAACCCGTTAGATTCAACAAAAATCATATTCTACAAACCGCAAGCTATCCTGCTGCAATCGCAGGCAACGTACAAACTTAGGAACAAAAAAGATGCGGCTTTTTTAAAAAAAGAATTTGACAATATTAAAAACGCAATTTCCATTTTAGAACAGCAGAAACCTTACGCCGGCGAGAATAATGTATCGACATTAATAAACAACAATGCACCGCTGTTTGAATATTCAAAAAAACTGGCATTGGAACTGTATAACACCACCAAAGAAGACGCCTATCTCAACGAGCTAATCAGCCTGCACGAATCAATATTATACAACCGAATCAGGGCGCAGCTCAACTCAAGAGCATCAATGACTTATGCCAATCTGCCGGCAGAAGTTTTAAAACAGGAAAAAGCCATACAAGCACAACTCAAAAATGCCTTGAACAAACCCGATGGTATGGAAGCGTTTTTTAAAGCAAATACCGAATGGACTTCTTATCTGGAAATGCTCAAAAAAGAACATCCTAAATATTACAAACTGCGGTTTGCATCTATTTCAAATTCGTTAAAAAACATTGCTCAACAACTGCCAAACAACACTACGGCTGTGAGATACATGTTTGTTGATAACACACTTTACGCTGCCGTAATTTCAAGACAGTCCACGCGTCTTTTTAAATTAAAACAAGATAATGTGGTTAGTAATATTATAAAACTTCAGGATGAAAACAATCTGTTTGAAAACCATTACAAAACTTTAAACGACTTATACACAAACCTTTGGAAACCATTTGAAAATGATATAAAAACAAGTAAAGTTATCATCATTCCCGACAGAGAGCTGTTCAATTTGAATTTTGAAATGTTAACGCCGCAGCTTGTATCATCATACAAAGAGCTGGCAACACAAAGCTTGCTTTCAAAACATATCATTTCATACAATTACAGTTTGTTTTTAATAGGGAAAGGCAGCAAAACAGTAGGTTATAAAGATAACTTTGTTGCTTTTGTCCCCGAATTTAATGATGAAATGAAAAAAGATTATAAAGTTGCCGTTAGCGATTCATTAGATTTGGATATATCCTATTTAACACTGTTACCTCAGCCTTTTACAAAAATGCTGGCAAAAAATTCCACAAGGCTTTTTGGCGGAAAATCATTTTTGAATGGAAAATCTACGGTACAGATTTTTAAAAACCGGGCAAAAGAACATAAAATTATCCATATAGGCACACATGCAGAATCAAATAATATCTCTCCCGAACTGTCAAGATTGGTATTTGCAAAATCATTAAAAGACAACGGCAATGATGATAATTATTTATATACTTATGAAATATACAACACCAATTTATCGTCCAATCTGGCAATATTAACAGCCTGCGAAACAGGAAAACCCGCCTATCAGCCGGGCGAAGGCATGATATCGCTGGCACATGCCTTTAATTATGCCGGCAGTGAAAGCATCTTAACAAGTTTATGGAAAATTGACGAGCAGTCAAGTGCAAAAATCGTGAGTTTGTTTTACGAGAACATCAAAAAAGGCTGGTCAAAAGACAAAGCCTTACAGCAGGCAAAACTTCAATATATAGCAACAGCCCAAGGCAGAACGCTGCATCCGCAATATTGGGCGGGTTTGGTGTTAATAGGTGATACCTCGCCTGTTGACATCAAAGCGAGCTCGTCATTAACTTACTGGCTTATAGGACTTGCTATTTTATTTATGTCACTTTTTATTTTTTCAAGAACACGTAAGATTAAATAAGCGTTAAATAAAAAAGCTGTTACTTTTTACAGCAACAGCTTTTATCTCCCAATTAAACTAACTAAAACTAATTTTCAGCGTTCCATTATTTAGTCATCGTTAAAGCTGAAAAATGTGAGCATAAAAAAGACCATTCGATGGTGCGAATGGTCTTTTATTTTGAAGTTTCTGTTTTACTTTTTAATTACTTGCTTTACAATACTGCCGTTTGCTGCATCTATTTTTATGAAATAATTGCCACTTGCATAAGCTTCAAGTGAGATATGAGTAGCTCCATTACTTAAATCGATGACTTGCAAAACTCTGCCGCTAACGTCATAAATGGTCACATTTTTAATTTGCATATAACTTTTGTTGACTATGTGCAGAATATCTGTTACGGGATTAGGATATACTTTAAAGCTGTTATCGGTAATTTCATCGATACTTAATTTTACATTGATAACCCTTAAAATTACACTGTTGTCATTTATACATTCTACATCAAACGTATAGGTATAATCGTTAAACTCTGCCACAGCAACCGGATTTAATTCACATTGTGTAATATTGCCTGTAATGGTAGAAACAATAAATTCATCTCCTATGGCGGCATCAAAACCTAAATTTACAGCTACACTTCCGTTCATCACCGCGTTGCCCTGAATGGCCAATAAATCATAATCTGTACCTTGAGTCAATCCGTTTATGTCTATTTCCAGTACGGTATTTTCTGTAGAGGTATAATTACCGATAACCGTAAGTGTAGCAGGTGCAGCTACACCCGGTGAAAAAGTTCCGTTATTGGTAAAATTGCTCGTTGGCAAATGTAAAATAGCGTTTCCGGTTACAATTCCGTCTTCTGTATTATTTAAACTTTCGGTAAAACGAAGTGTTCCCGACAAAATTTGTATTTCGCCCGAATTGTTTGTGGTTACTACAATTGTCGCAGTGCCTTCAGCAGTAGTTTTTTTAATAAGCCCGTAATTGTTAAGGATATGCGAAGTGCTGCTTGTGTATGTAATCTGGTTATTGTTTGCCTGAATGTCAATT
>CAYVUB010000032.1:0-30310 GCA_964454675.1 uncultured Flavobacteriaceae bacterium
CTGTATCAGGATTATAATCAAAAACCAGTAAACTTATTTTAGGACGGGTCATCTAATAAACATTTGTGCTTGGTTGACAGTTTTGTGCTCCGTAATCCGCCACTGCGCCAAGCTGAAAAACGTTAGCACCAATTTTTGGACGAGTCGCATTTGACAATTTTGGGTCACAGAAAGTATTAGAAAAATGTGGTTTTGTAAAAACCGGTAAAGACAAAGGTTTCGCAAATGCACGACAAACTGAAATAGAAGAATTTATTTACAAACTAACTTAGGATAAAATGAAAAACAGCAATAACGAGAGAGTTTACAGAATGTCCTTTGCAAGCGTTTATCCACATTATATCGCAAAAGCGGAGAAAAAAGGACGTACAAAAGCAGAAGTGGACGAAATCATTTTTTGGCTAACGGGTTACAATGAAAAGGACTTGCAAAAAATCCTTGATGATAAAACCGATTTTAAAGCATTTTTCACACAAGCTCAAATACATCCGAATGCTTCAAAAATTACAGGTGTCATTTGCGGTTATCGTATTGAAGAAATCGAAGAAGAATTGATGCGGAAAATCCGATATTTAGATAAACTGATTGACGAATTGGCAAAAGGAAAATCTATAGAGAAAATTTTAAGACAGTAAGCCGGAATGGCAACTAAACTTGCCAGCCGCTAACAAGGAGTGGCGTAATAGCGGGTGCAGTTGCTTCGTATCAACCGTAGTACTGTAAAGCCGTCACTACGCCAAACCCCGAAACGTAGTGCAATAATTTAAACACCTAATACCATTTAATTTTCACACACCAACTATTTTTCAATATATTATCTAAAAAATAAAGACCGCATTGCTGCAGTCTTTATCTATAATATGAACTTTTACAATAATTTGTATTACAATAGTGCGTTAACAGCTCTTACGGCATCGGCACTTTCCTGCATATTAGCTTTTTCGGCATCGTTTAGCTCGATGTTTACGATTTCTTCAATACCGTTTTTACCCAAAATTACCGGAACACCAAGACAAATGTCTTTTAAACCATATTCGCCATCCAATAATACCGAACACGGGAACATTTTTTTCTGATCGCAGGCAATAGCTTGTACCAGACTGCTTACGGCTGCACCCGGTGCATACCAGGCAGATGTGCCTAATAATTTTGTAAGTGTTGCGCCACCAACCTTAGTATCTTCTTTAACCTGTTCTAAACGTTCTGCCGGTAAAAATGCTGATACCGGCACGCTGTTTCTTGATGCCAGACGTGTTAACGGAATCATTCCCGTATCACTGTGACCGCCTATCACCAAACCGTCAACATCACTCAACGGACATTCCAAAGCTTCTGCCAAACGGTATTTGAAACGTGCAGAATCCAGAGCACCGCCCATACCAATAATCCTGCTTTTAGGAAGATTGATAGATTTGTGTGCCAGATATGCCATGGTATCCATAGGGTTACTAACTACTATAAGAATTGTATTTGGAGAATACTGTACCAAGCTTGAAGCAACTGTTTTTACGATACCTGCATTGATGCCTATCAGCTCTTCACGGGTCATGCCCGGTTTGCGCGGAATTCCCGAAGTAATCACACATATATCGCTGTCGGCAGTTTTTGAATAGTCGTTTGTAATTCCTGTAATTTTGGTATCAAAGCCGTTTAATGGTGCCGTTTGCATTAAATCCATGGCTTTACCTTCGGCAAAACCTTCTTTAATGTCTAATAATACAACTTCGCTCGCAAAATTTTTGATAGCAATATACTCGGCGCAACTTGCACCCACAGCTCCTGCTCCAACTACTGTAATTTTCATAATTTTATACTGTTTTATTGTGTTGATTTTAATCGCGGTATTTCGGGTGCAAAATTACAAAATTATTTGTGCCGTTACTGAATTAAAGCATGCTTTTTTGGTTGATTTCAATAAAAAAAGCGCAAGAATTACATCTTGCGCTTTTAAAGTATTTTGTGTTGGGTTTATCTAAAACTAAACGCAATTCCTGCCATTGCGGTATTGTATTCCTGAAAGGTATAATCTGCAAAAATCTTAAAAAATCCTAAGTTCAATCGTGTCCCCAAAGTAGCTCTCATGCCGTTGGCTTCAAAATCCAGATTTATAGGATTGCTTATAGATTCTTGGACTGTTCCCAGCGGCATACCGTTACTGTCTTCAAGATCGTAAGTAATGGTATAATCACCTTTCATTTTTACGGTCGATTTTCCGTTGTTGTAACCTAAACTCCCGTATAATGTAATGACTTTAAAATCTAATGATGCTATGGCTTGAACCGTCCATGTATTCATTTTAAACTCTGCACTGCCGTTATTTACGGCTACATTATCATTAGGGTCTTCATCTTCTATACTGTAAGCCACTTTCATATTTGTAAATGCCGCAAGTACCGAAACGTGAAGCGGTGTTTTTTCTAAAGGTTTAAAATACTGCATCAAGTCATGCTGAAGCCCCAAACCAAATAAGTTTGCCGTAACTTTATCATCAAATTCAAGCTCGGGCACAAAACGGAATTTAATATCTGTTTTAAACGGCAATCCGAAACCTAATTGCAGTACAGGTGCCGGCACGGCATTTACCGGCAGGTCTTTTGTAATACCTCCGGGCATATCAAATGATGCCAGTTTAAACGTTCCGTCACCATTAGGAATCCGCACATCTACCTGTGTTTCTGCATCATTTTCGCTCATTACCGTATTTAAAGATGTTTCGCCGTTGGGAAGTGATAAAAACGAATAGTCTGAAGATATAAATGCAAAGGTCTGCGCCGCATTTGGCACAAACGAAGCGTTGACGTTTATGGTAAGGTCAAAACCAAATGTTTTATGGGTTTTTGCTGTTGTGTACCAACCGCCATTCATGCTGTACATCAATCCTTTTACTGCCGGATCAAGATACTTTTCGGTTAGCAGACTTGCATCATCTGAGGCTAAAAGTATTGTTTCCAGTTCCTGGGCTTTATAAACCTGAAAACTGAATAAAAACATAAGCGCTAATGCTAATTTTTTCATGGTTAATTATTATTGGGTTAGGTTGCACAAATGTAACAAAAAGAATGATAAAAGCACCTTTTATCGGTAAAAAATGTTTTTAATCGGATTTTACAAACAAAAAAAGAGTGCATTTCTGCACTCTTCATGTAATCATATAAAATTTTATTGTTAGGCATCTATATTGGCATAAACAGCATTTTTCTCGATAAAATCACGACGCGGCGGTACTTCATCGCCCATAAGCATTGAGAAAATCCTGTCGGCTTCACCACCGTTATCTATATTTACCTGACGTAAGGTTCTAAAATCAGGATTCATTGTTGTTTCCCAAAGTTGCTCTGCATTCATTTCTCCAAGACCTTTGTAACGCTGGATATTTACGCTGCCACCAAAATCTTCAGAAATACTGTCACGTTCCTTATCTGTCCATGCATACGATTTTTTATTACCTTTTTTAACCAAATATAATGGCGGCGTTGCAATGTAAACGTGACCGGCTTCAATCAATTCTCTCATGTATCTGAAGAAAAACGTCAAGATAAGTGTGGCGATGTGGCTACCGTCAATATCGGCATCACACATAATCACCACTTTATGGTAGCGCAGTTTTGAAAGGTTTAATGCCTTACTGTCTTCTTCGGTACCTATGGTAACACCAAGTGCCGTGTAAATATTCTTGATTTCTTCGTTTTCAAAAACTTTATGGGTCATCGCTTTTTCTACGTTTAGAATCTTACCGCGCAAAGGCAAAATTGCTTGAAACGCTCTGTCACGACCTTGTTTGGCTGTTCCACCTGCAGAATCACCCTCAACCAGAAATACCTCGCATTTTGAAGCATCCTGTTCAGAACAATCACTCAATTTACCGGGCAAACCACCAATACTCATAACGGTTTTACGTTGTACCATATCACGAGCCTTTTGAGCAGCATGGCGTGCTTGTGCTGCCAACATCACTTTCTGGACAATAATTCTTGCATCGTCCGGATGTTCTTCCAAATAGTCGGTCAACATTTCAGAAACTGCCTGACTTACAGATGCCGATACTTCTCTGTTGCCTAATTTGGTTTTTGTCTGACCTTCAAATTGTGGTTCTTGAACTTTTACAGAAATAATAGCGGTCAATCCTTCACGGAAATCATCACCGGCAATTTCAAATTTTACGTTTTTAAGTAACCCCGATTCGTCAGCGTACTTTTTTAAAGTCATTGTCAATCCGCGACGGAAACCGGCTAAATGCGTTCCTCCTTCGTGTGTGTTGATATTGTTAACATACGAATGTAAATTTTCGGCATAAGACGTATTGTAAATCATCGCAACCTCAACAGGTACTCCGTTTTTTTCACCTTCAAAAGCAATGACATCCTTCATTAAAGGTTCACGATTACCATCTAAAAATTTGATAAACTCTTTTAAGCCTTCAGTAGAATGGAATGTTTCTCCTTCAAAAGTACCATCGTCTTTTTTTGTTCTTTTATCAACTAAGTGAATGGTGATTCCTTTATTTAAAAAAGCCAATTCACGCATTCTGCTTGCAAGCGTATCATAGCTATACTCAACAGTTTGGGTAAAAATGGTAGAATCAGGTTTAAAAGTAACAGTTGTTCCGCGCTTATCGGTTTCACCAATTTGTTTTACAGGATACATGGCTTTTCCACGCTCATATTCTTGCTCGTAAATTTTTCCATCTCTGTAAACGGTTGCTCTTAAGTGTTCAGACAAGGCATTCACACAACTCACACCAACACCATGTAAACCACCGGACACTTTATAGGAATCTTTATCAAATTTTCCACCGGCACCAATTTTGGTCATAACAACTTCCAATGCCGAAACGCCTTCCTTTTTATGTAAATCTACAGGAATACCACGACCGTCATCTTCTG
Organism: uncultured Flavobacteriaceae bacterium; assembly: GCA_964454675.1. Lineage (GTDB taxonomy): Bacteria > Bacteroidota > Bacteroidia > Flavobacteriales > Flavobacteriaceae > CAYVUB01. The sequence continues at coordinate 4,884 of CAYVUB010000032.1, forward strand.
TAGTTATGGAATTATCTTCGTTAATGGTTACTGTAATATTATTACAATGTCCAGCCAACGCCTCATCAATAGAGTTATCGACCACTTCATACACCAAATGGTGCAAACCTCGTGTACCAACATCACCAATATACATGGATGGACGCATACGTACGTGCTCCATACCTTCAAGGGCTTGAATACTATCTGCTGAATAATTGTGCTTGTTAAATTCTTCTTTTGCTTCGCTCATGATTATTTTTAAAAATTATTTTCTGATTATTAGTCATAAAAAAGGATGCCATTTGCATCCTTTTGAATACTTACAAATATACGAAATTCAGAAGCTTCTAAAAAGTATTTTATCGATAAAGACTGTAAATTATCAACAGTTGTTAAAAACCTTAAAGTGGCTTAAATCGTTTAAAAATAGCTTTAAAATGAATTTTTGCTGTTTTTTTAGCAGTCAATTTTCAGCAAAAACCTAATCGTGGCTTAGAAGTCAAATTTCGAGAAACTAAAGATTCTTATTAACCGTTGAAAAAGACAAAAAAAGACCGGTATTAAAAAATTACCGGTCTTTTTATTCTGTATTTTTTTTAGGTTTAAATTACGCCTTTACATACGCATCTTCATGCACTTTGGCAACAGCACGCCCACTTGGGTCGTTCATGTTTTTAAAGGCTTCATCCCATTCTAAAGCTATTTTGGTGCTACAAGCCACACTCGCCTCTTGCGGTACGCACATCGCTGCGGCATCACCGGGAAAATGCTCTGCAAAAACAGAACGGTAATAAAACTCTTCTTTACTGGTTGGTGTTTGCAATGGAAATTTATACTTTGCGTTTGCCAATTGCTCATCCGTTACTTCTTTGGCAACCACTTCTTTTAAAGTGTCAATCCAGCTATAACCCACGCCGTCACTGAATTGTTCTTTTTGTCTCCAGACAACACTTTCCGGTAACATATCTTCAAAGGCTTTACGTACCACCCATTTTTCCATTCTCTCTCCATTGATCATTTTATCTTGCGGGTTGATGCGCATGGCAACATCTATAAATTCTTTGTCCAAAAACGGCACACGGCCTTCAATGCCCCAAGCTGCCAGACTTTTGTTGGCACGTAAGCAATCGTACATGTGAAGTTTACTTAATTTCCTGACGGTTTCTTCGTGAAATTCTTTGGCATTCGGGGCTTTATGAAAATACAGGTAGCCGCCAAACAACTCATCGGCACCTTCACCTGACAATACCATTTTAATACCCATCGATTTGATAACTCTCGCCATCAAATACATAGGTGTTGAGGCTCTGACCGTTGTAATATCGTAGGTTTCGAGGTTGTAAATCACATCACGTATGGCATCCAATCCTTCCTGAATGGTAAATTTAATCTCATGATGTACAGTACCGATATGTTCTGCAACTTTACGGGCTGCAGCCAAATCGGGCGAGCCTTCCAATCCTACAGAAAACGAATGCAGTTGTGGCCACCAAGCGGCTTGTGTATCGTCAGATTCGATGCGTTTTTCGGCATATTTTTTTGCAATAGCAGATGTAACTGATGAATCCAGTCCGCCGGAAAGTAAGACACCATAAGGCACATCACTCATCAATTGTCTGTGCACTGCTGCTTCCAATGCTTCTTTGATAGCCTTGATACTGGTTTCGTTATCTTTTACGGCATCATAGTCTGTCCACTCACGGTTATACCATTTTACAAACTTACCGTCTTTACTGCTCAAATAATGTCCCGGCGGAAAAAGCTCTATTTTTGTGCAGTAACCTTCCAAAGCTTTCAATTCGGAAGCTACATAAAATGTTCCGTTTTGATCCCAGCCAATATATAGCGGAATGATTCCTATATGGTCACGTGCTATGAAATATTCATCTTTTTCAACATCATAAATGGCAAAACCGAAAATACCGTTCATTTCATCAACAAAATCCACACCTTTTTTTTGGTATAGTGCCAAAATCACTTCACAATCACTTTCGGTTTGAAAGTCATATTCCGGAAATTGCTTACGTAATTCTCTATGGTTGTATATTTCGCCATTGGCTGCTAAAATGAATTTTTTATCGGCACTAAATAACGGTTGTTTCCCCGAAGCCGGATCGACGATTGCCAGACGCTCGTGCGCCAAAATGGCTTTATCGCCGCTATATATTCCGCTCCAATCCGGTCCCCGGTGGCGAATGATTTTTGCCATTTCTAATAATTGAGGTCTTAAGTCTTCAGATTTTTGTTTTAAATCAAACGCACATACTATTCCGCACATGATATATTGTTTTTTATGTTTTAATTATAGATGCAAATGTGGTTTTTTGATTTTAATTATAAAACATAATCATCAAAAATGGTTACATTATATAACAAAAGATTCAAAATTAAATAAATATTGACACATTTTAAAGCAAATTACTTTCTTTAGTGTTATAAAATGTAAACACTATTCCGGAAATTCAAATAACATCATCAGCAGTCAAATTAAAATTTTAACAAAAATTTCCAATTTTTAATAGTTGTCAGGTAAATACAAATAGTAAATTTATACTCAAAAAAAAGTCTAATGAGAAAATTATCATTCATTTCAGCTGTAGGTTTTGCATTCTTAATGTTCATTTCATTTGATGCCAATGCGCAAAAATTTGGCGGTCTGGATAAGAGTCCGATGGATGCCGCTACGTTTCCGGGTAATTACAAGGTATCCAACAAATCTATTAAAGTGATTTACAGCCGGCCGCAACTTGACGGTCGCGAGGTTTCAAAATTGGCTCCCAATGGCGATGTATGGCGTACCGGTGCAAATGAAGCAACCGAAATTACATTCTACAAAACCGTCACTATAGGCGGCACAAAAATCAAACCCGGAACATACTCACTGTTTAGCATTCCCGAAGTCAATGAATGGACAATCATGATTAATACCGACATTAATGTTTGGGGCGCGTACACCTATAACGATGCTAATACCATTGCAAAAGTCGTGGTTCCCGTAACTCATGATAAAACAAGCCTTGAGGCATTTTCAATTGTTTTTGAAGAAAATGACAATGGTGCCGACCTGTATATGGGCTGGGGAACGTTGAGAATAAAAGTGCCTATAACAATTAATAATTAGCGGTTATTGGTTAATCGTTATTGGTTACGACTGAAAACTGTGACTGCTCCCAATTAGCTATCGGGATATTAACTATTACACCATTAACAACCCAACAACTTAAGGTATATTCAAATACTTATGGGTTTGCAACGACACTTTCCATTTTGGGTTTGCCATCACATAATCCACAATAAGCGGAATGACTTTGTCGCGTTTGCTCCATTCCGGCTGTAAATATAAAATGCAGTTTTTGCTCACTTTGGCAGCTTGCTCTTCGGCAAATTTAAAATCGTCTTTATTGTAAACGATTATTTTAAGTTCGTGGGCAGCTTCATAAACCTCGGCGGTTGGCAGTTTCATTTTTTTGGGCGACAGGCAAATCCAATCCCAAATACCGGTTAACGGGTATGCGCCAGAGGTTTCTATATGTACTTTTAAACCTTTGGCTTTTAATTGTGTTGTCAACGGCGTCATATCCCAGGTAAGTGGTTCGCCACCGGTAATTACAATGGTATCGCTATGCTTTGCAGCGTTGTCAACTATTTTTGATATGTCTGTAGGCGGATGCAAATCGGCATTCCAGCTTTCTTTCACATCACACCAGTGACAACCCACATCACAACCACCAACGCGAATAAAATATGCTGCCGTTCCTTTATGGAAACCTTCGCCCTGAATGGTGTAAAATTCTTCCATCAAGGGTAACATTTCGCCTTTATCAACCAATTCTTTAATTGCTGTATTCATAGCCTGCAAAGATAGGAAACAGTATTCAGTTTACAGTTTTTCACATCCAAAAAAGAGAACAAGCGGCAATACATTACCGCAATTGTTGAAAACATTTTAAGAGGGATTGATTCAAGATTAGTATTTTTATCGAAATTTTAGTTTTAATGAGTAAAAAAGAAACTTTTTACAAGCATATTGTTGAAGGAAACACCTGCAAAGGCGACTTTATAACCTTTGGTTCTGCAATGCTGGATGGCGAAACAATAACCAATGCTTTTGTAAATATTCCGCTTAAAACCATTAACCGCCACGGACTCATAGCCGGTGCAACCGGTACAGGAAAAACCAAAACCCTGCAGGTTTTTGCCGAGCATTTATCAGATAAAGGAATTCCTGTTTTATTGATGGACATCAAAGGAGATTTAAGCGGATTGGCTCAACCGGGAACAACAAATGATTTTATTAAAAACCGGCATACTATGATTGGCTTGCCATTTGAAGCAAAAGGTTTTCCTGTGGAAATTTTCACTTTATCAGAACAAAACGGCGTCAGGCTTAGGGCTACAGTGAGCGAATTTGGCCCGGTGCTGTTATCCCGCATTTTAGATGTATCAGAAACACAATCGGGCATCATTTCTGTGGTTTTCAAATATTGTGACGATCACAAATTACCTTTGCTGGATTTAAAAGATTTCAAAAAAATATTGCAATACGCCACCCAAGAAGGCAAAGAAGAATTTGAAGCCGATTACGGCAGAATTTCCACCGCATCAACAGGTGCTATTTTAAGAAAAGTTGTAGAACTCGAACAGCAAGGTGCCGATTTGTTTTTTGGAGAAACCTCATTTGACACAGACGATTTATTAAGAGTTGATAACAACGGTAAAGGTTATATCAACATCATACGGCTCACAGACATACAAGACAGACCAAAACTGTTCTCAACATTTATGCTGAGTTTGCTGGCAGAAATCTACTCCACATTTCCCGAGCAAGGTGACAGCGACCGCCCCGAACTGGTCATTTTTATTGATGAAGCCCACTTGATTTTTAATGAAGCATCAAAAACATTACTCAATCAAATAGAAAGCATCATCAAATTGATACGAAGTAAAGGCGTAGGCATTTATTTTGTAACCCAAAACCCAACCGATGTACCTCAGGCCGTTTTAGGTCAGTTAGGATTAAAAGTTCAGCACGCTTTGAGAACCTTTACCGCCAATGACAGAAAAGCCATAAAACTCACGGCGCAAAATTATCCCGATTCGGACTATTACAATACCGAAAAAGTGCTGACATCATTAGGTACGGGCGAAGCGCTTATCACGGCATTAAACGAAAAAGGCATCCCAACACCGCTGGCAGCCGTTATGATGCGTGCACCTATGAGCCGAATGGATATTTTAACCGATGTTGAACTTTTGGAGTTACTGACAAAATCAAGATTGGCAAAAAAATACAACGAAGTTGTTGACCGCAAAAGTGCTTATGAAATGCTCAATGAAAAAATTGAAGCAGCGCAAACTGCAAAAGCCAATGAAAAAGCACAAAAAGAACAGGAAGACCTCAAAAAAGCTCAATCTAAACAACGTACAAAAACAACTACGCGACGAAGTACTGCTATGAATCCCGTAGTAAAAGTATTGACAAGTGCAACGTTTATCAGAAGTGTGTTTGGGATTATTTCAAGAACAATGAAAAAGTAAAAAGACATTTTCTATTAAATTAAAACCATTAAGACATTAAGTAACATTAAGAATTGCTTAATAAAAACCTTAACAACCTTAACTTCTTAATGGTTTTTTTGATAATTTTATTATACCCAAAATAAGTTTTTCTACGGTTATCACAATAAACCAAAGCCAACAAACACCAATGATTTTAAAAATAAATAGTATCAAAAATTCGCCAAATGTTATACCTGCATTTTCTATGAACATAGTAAACCGAGAAGACAGATGAAAAACATTTTAGTCAAAACAGTCGGATTATATTACAACTTGCTGAGTTATGTGTCAAAATCGTTTGCCACAAACAGAGCTTTATACCTTTTTACAAAACCGAGAAAAGGCAAAATCACAGAAATACAATCCGATTTTTTACATACGGCATTTCAGGACGAACTGATGTTTGAAAACCACCCGGTAATGGTTTACCGCTGGCTCGGCAAAGGCAAAACCATCCTATTGGCTCACGGATGGGAAAGTAATGCCGCACGATGGAAACCGCTTATTTTACGGCTTAAAGGCAAAAATCACAACATCATTGCTTTGGATGCGCCCGCACACGGAAACTCGGGAAGTAAAACATTTAACGCCATTTTATATTCTGAATTTATCAATGTGGTAGCCGGAAGGTTTAACCCCGATATTGTCATAGGACATTCGGTAGGCGGTATGGCGACTGTGTTTTTTCAGCATAAATACCAGTTTAAAAGTATCCAAAAGATTATTCTTCTCGGTGCGCCATCAGAATTTACCGATGTCGTAAAACGCTATACCGATATGCTTGGCTATAACCAACGCATTACCTCAACACTTGAAACCACCATTATTGAACGTTTTGGCAATCATCCGCAGGAATTTTCTACCGCAAAATATATTGAAAGTATAGATGTACAAGGCTTGATTATTCATGATGAACACGATAAAATCATTCCTTATGATGATGCGTTATTGATAAAAAACAACTTTAAAAACAGTAAACTTATCACCACCAAAGGCTTGGGACATTCTTTAAATGACCAGAGCGTTATGGAACATATTCATGAGTTTATTGAGCTGTGAGTTGTTAAGTCGTAAGTTGTTGAATTGTTGAAATGAATTACCTCAATGCAAGCATACGAGATATCAAATTCCAAAAAAGGAAAAACGATGCAAGTATAAACGATTTTCGGCTTAACGACACACAACTTAACGATATACAATAATTTTGAATTTTTAAACTGCAAATGGAAGAACTTAAACGCATCAATAAATACCTTAGTGAAACAGGCTATTGCTCACGCCGTGAAGCCGATAAGCTCATTGAAGCCGGACGTGTGACCATCAACGGAAACATTCCGGAAATGGGCACCAAAGTAGCACCAACCGATGTGGTTGCTGTTGACGGAAAACCGGTTGCCGATACCAAAGAATCGTTTGTGTATCTTGCTTTTAACAAACCTATTGGCATTGTCTGCACCACCGATACACGTGTTGAAAAAGATAATATCATCGATTTTATCAACTACCCCAAGCGTATTTTTCCTATCGGGCGACTCGACAAACCCAGCGAAGGTTTGATTTTATTGACCGATGATGGCGACATCGTCAACAAAATATTAAGAGCCAGCAACAATCACGAGAAAGAATATATTGTTACGGTTGACAAACCCATTTCACAAGTGTTTGTCGAACGAATGAGTAATGGCGTCCCTATTTTGGACAGAATTACCAAAAAATGTACCGTTGAAAAGTTGGGCACGTATGAGTTTAGAATTATTTTGACACAAGGATTAAACCGGCAAATACGCCGTATGTGCGAGTATTTGAATTATGAAGTGCAAACTCTAAAGCGTGTCAGAATTATGAATATCAAACTCGATATGCCTTTAGGAACCTATCGTGAATTGACCCCAAGCGAACTTTCAGAATTAAACAAACTTATTGAAGGGTCTTCAAAATCATATAATCCGAAAACAAAGAGATAAGGTTTACTGTCGCAGTATTCAGTTTTGACGCTGCAATATTCTATAAACTCAACATTTGACGTTCTCTTGCCAATAAGGTGTTTTTAAGCAACATTGCAATCGTCATAGGACCGACACCACCCGGAACCGGCGTAATGTAACTCGCTTTTTTGCTGACGTTTTCAAAATCGACATCGCCGGTAATGTAGTAGCCTTTTTCGGTAGTTTCATCAACAACCCGGGTAATACCAACATCGATAATCACGACATCGTCTTTTACCATTTCGGCTTTAAGAAAATTAGGAACACCAAGTGCCGTGATGATAATATCTGCCTGAGAGGTAATTTGCGTAATGTTTTTGGTATGGCTGTGTGTCAAAGTTACGGTCGAATTTCCCGGAAACCCTTTACGACCCATCAAAATACTCATCGGGCGGCCTACAATATGGCTACGTCCTATGACAACGGTATGTTTTCCTTGTGTTTCTACTCCGTAGCGTTCAAGAAGTTCCAGAATTCCAAACGGCGTTGCAGGAATAAAGGTGGTCATGTCCAATGCCATTTTCCCGAAGTTTGCCGGATGGAATCCATCCACATCTTTATCGGGGTTGACGGCAAGCAATACTTTTTGTGTGTCTATTTGTCTTGGCAGCGGCAACTGGATGATAAAACCGTCAATATCGGGGTTTTCATTCAATTCCTGAATTTTATCTAACAACTCTACTTCGCTGGTGGTGTTTGACATACGTATCATGGTAGAGTCAAAACCCACACGCTCGCAGGCTTTTACTTTACTGGCAACATAGGTTAAGCTGGCACCGTCGTTCCCGACAATTACCGCAGCCAAATGTGGCACTTTTTCGCCTTTGGCTTTCATTTTTTTAACCTCTTCAGCAATTTCATTTTTAATGTCGTTGCTTATTTTTTTTCCGTCGAGAATTGTCATATTTATTAGTTTTCAGTCGCAGTCGCAGTTTACAGTTTCTTATCTTTATCTATAATTACAAATCTTAGTTTTCAGCTCGATTGTGAAATTAATCGGGATGAACTCCGAATTTGTCAGGGTTATTTATCATATAATTAATCAATTTTCCAACTTCAAGAGATTTAGAGTTTAAATTCTGAAAAATGGAATCGTCTATATAGTTACAGGCTAAAGCAAATTCCAGCCAAGTATAAGTTTCTGAGTTTTCAGCATCAGCATCTGTAAGTTTACTCACAAAATGTTTTGGATACAATCGTTTTCTATAAGCTTCAGAAATATTGGCAGTTACTGAACGAGAACTTCTTCTTACCTGGTCAGTTAATGAATAGGTTTCCTCTTTTAGAAAACCCTTAGAAATTTCAAAAATATCCATAGCTAAATCAAATGATTTCTGATACGCTAATAATTTTTTGAAATCCATAATTATTTAAAATTTATTGTATTAATGTAAACATATAAAAACAACTGAAAACTGCGACTGCGACTGAAAACTTTTAACGCATCCCTTTCATCGCTTGCATCATCGCTTTGCCTTTGCCACCTTGCATCATTTTCATCATTTTGCTCATTTGGTCAAATTGCTTCAACAATTGATTCACTTGTTGCACCGAAGTACCAGAACCTTTGCCAATACGTTGCTTTCTGCTTGAGTTTATAATAGCCGGATTGCTTCTTTCTGTTGGTGTCATTGAGTGAATTATGGCCTCAATACCTTTAAAAGCATCGTCATCAATATCAACATCTTTCATCATTTTGCCAGCACCGGGAATCATTCCAATGAGGTCTTTCATATTTCCCATTTTCTTGATTTGCTGTATCTGATTTAAAAAATCATCAAAGCCAAACTGATTTTTGGCAATTTTCTTTTGAAGTTTTCGCGCTTCTTCTTCGTCAAATTGTTCCTGAGCACGTTCTACAAGCGATACAACGTCACCCATACCCAAAATACGGTCGGCCATACGTGACGGATAAAACACATCAATCGCTTCCATTTTTTCACCCGTACCAATAAACTTGATAGGCTTATTGACCACAGATTTAATAGAAATAGCGGCACCACCGCGCGTATCGCCATCTAATTTGGTAAGGATTACACCATCAAAATTCAACACATCATTGAAGGCTTTTGCTGTATTCACAGCATCCTGACCTGTCATAGCATCGACTACAAACAAGGTTTCCTGTGGCTGAATGGCTTTATGGATGTTTGATATTTCGGTCATCATCGCTTCATCAACAGCCAGACGACCAGCGGTATCTATAATTACAACATTATACCCATTTGCTTTGGCGTGTGCAATACCGGCCTGTGCAATAGCTACTGGATTTGTGTTGCCTTTATCGCTGTAAACCTCAATTCCAATTTGACCACCAACTACGTGCAGTTGGTCGATAGCCGCCGGACGATACACATCACAGGCAACTAATAAAGGTTTTTTTGATTTTTTATTTTTGAGATAATTTGCCAGCTTACCGGAAAATGTGGTTTTACCCGAACCCTGTAATCCCGACATCAAAATCACACTTGGATTACCCGACAGGTTTACGCCTTCAGCATCGCCGCCCATTAGTTGGGTTAATTCGTCCTTAACGATTTTAACCATTAATTGTCCCGGCTGTAAGGTGGTTAAAACGTTTTGACCAAGGGCTTTTTCTTTTACGGTAGTTGTAAAATCTTTGGCTATTTTAAAATTGACATCGGCATCAAGCAAAGCTCTGCGAACTTCTTTCAAAGTTTCAGCTACGTTGACTTCTGTGATACTTCCGTGTCCTTTTAAGACGTGTAAGGCTTTATCTAATTTTTCACTTAAATTATTGAACATAATTCTTCTTCATTTTTGAGAATGGCAAATTTAAGGATTTGCTGTCTATTAATAAAGCTCAAGAATATAAAATAATGCATAAAACAAAAGAGTTGCCAACAACAAGCAACTCTTTCATCAACTTAAACTAAAAACTAATCTAAAAGCAACTATAACATCTTGTGGTTAAGTTAACTTCATTTTTCTTCTATAAACTGCTGAATTATTTAACTATTTTTCAAATCCGGTATCGTCAAAACAATTTTTTATCATCGTAATAAGCGATATTTTTCAAAATACCGTTTACATATTTAAATTAAACAGATAAACAGAAAAAACTCCTACCTTAGGGGCAAATTTTGTGACACTGCTACAGTATATTCATGTCAAACAATTTACATCAAAACAGCTGTGAAGAATCGGTATTTTCGGGGTTATTCCGTAGGTATTCAAAAGATTTACACGATTTTTTGCATTACAAATTCGGGAATCATTTAAACCCGATGGACAAGGTTCAGGAAGCATTTGTAAAGCTTTGGGAGCATTGCGCAAAAGTGCCGCCTAATAAAGCCAAAAGCTTTTTGTTTACTACCGCCAACAATTTGATGCTTAATGACTATGCGCATCAAAAAGTGGTATTCAAACATCGGCAAAATGTTGGCAAACCGTACACAAATGAGAGCCCTGAATTTTTATTACAGGAAAAAGAATACCACCAAAAATTAGAAACCGCACTGGCAAACCTCAGCGAGGCACAGCGCGTGGCATTCTTGCTCAACAGAGTTGAAGGTAAAAAATTCAAGGAAATTGCCCAATTGCTTGATATTTCTACAAAAGCGGTTGAAAAACGTATTTACGGTGCACTAAAAAAACTGCGTGAAGATATTGACGGGATATGATTTGATAGTTTTCAGTCGCAGTCGCAGTTTACAGTCTATTAACTCATAACTCCCAAACATAAACCACAAATAACTGATAATAAAGCTGTAAAATGCGACTAAAAACTCATTGCTCAATACTAAGTACTCAATACTAAGCAACTAAACCTGCATCCGTCGTTTCATTTCTTCGACAATATTGAAAGCCGCAGGACATATCGCTACATTTTTCAAGGTTAAATTTGAGATTTGCTGAAACTTTTTACGGTCGGTATGCGGAAACTCCCTGCAAGCTTTTGGGCGAACTTCATAAATAGAACAATAATTATCAGCACCCAAAAATGTACAAGGGACGCTTTGCAGCACATAATCGTTATCTTCATCAATACGTAAAAACCGGTCTATAAACTGTGACGGCTTCATTTTAAAGTATCTGGAAATACGTTCAATATCTTTATCGGTAAATAATGGTCCGGTCGTTTTACAGCAGTTGGCACAGGTAAGGCAGTCGGTTTTTGCAAATTCATCATCGTGTAATTCCTGCATGATATAATCCAGCTGCCTGGGCGGTTTCTTTTTCAGCTTATCAAAGAAAATTTTCGTTTCCTTGTGCTTGTCTTTGGCAAGTGCCGGCAATTGGTTGATAGTGTTTTGCATAGTGCAAAGTTAGGAAAGAATAGTGTAATATCATGCTGAACGCAGCCGAAGCACAAATAAATGACAAATACCATAAAGCCACGATGGGTTTAGGGCTGAAATCGTCAATTTGGCTCCTGGTTCAATTCAACATTTAAAATTAAAAAGCTTATGCCTTTAATTCTTCAGCTTCAATTTCTGAAAATTAAACCTCAAACACTTCATGCCATTTCTTTTTAATTACGCTCCAATCAAAACTTTCTGCTTTGGCTCGTGCGTTGTCAATAATATGCCTGCATAAGACTTTGTCATTAAGCAGGCGTTCAACAGCCGCTATCATAGCTGCCGCATCACCGGGAGGTACTAACAAACCGTCCTTTTCATGGGTAATTAAATACGGCATGCCGCCCACATTGGTAGAAACTACGGGTAACCCCAATGCCATGGCCTCCATCACACTCACAGGCGTGTTGTCAAAATTGGTGGTATTTATAAAAATATTGTACTCTTTTGCAAGGCTTGTCCATTCGGGTTTTGTGAGTTTTCCGGTAAACTTTACTGTAACTCCAAGGTTTTTTGCAAGGGTTTTAACCTCTGTCAAAGTGCCGTCACTATCAGGCCCTACCATGCAAAGCTCTGCCTGAAAACCTTTGTCGTTAAGCTGTTTTAAGACGTTTACGGCGAGCTTAGGGTTGTAAATTCCGGCAAACGAGCGTACCCATAAAAACTTTGGGGTTTCAAAACTACGCATCGCAAACGGATAGTGATTGATATCAATGGCATTTGGGATGTGAATTATATTGTTATAACCTTGTTTCTCAAAAGCTTCTTTAAGATACAGTGACGGTGCGATGTTGTATTTGGCATTCTTAAAAATGAGCTTAGACAAATATGGATTTTTCTCTAACCTTTGCGGCAGGTTGCCGCCTCCTAATTTTGGAACATATTTTTTCCCGAACAATCTACATAACTGACTTATTATAAGAGCATAATAAAAATTACGAGTGCTATAGGTATCTATCAAAATCCATTCTACCTGATTCTGATATTTTAAGGTTGTATAAACCATATCCAATAACCTCAAAAGTGGCTGCGCCTTCTCTGAGGCATAAACCATTTTAAGCCCCTCTTGTTCTAATAAACTCCCTAAACTAAAAATAGAAGTTTGGTTAGTGAACGAGCTTTTTAATTTGTTTCCTATGTACAGGATGTTTATCATACGTAACATTTAATAACGTCAATGCATACACAAATGCCGGTGCGGCAAGACGCATGGATGAGTGATTGATGGTCGCAAACCAAAACACCAGAAAGGCGTAAAAATACACATTGTTCTTATTTTGTGCCCGATAATCCAGAGGTTTCAATAACAATATCAGTAAAATAGCAACCCCGAACATCCCATGCTCCGAAAGCACCCTGCTGACTTCATTGTGTGAGGTAATACCCTGCCCTTCTATTTCAATACGCTGATCTTTGGCACGGCTGGAGCCAATGCCAAAAAAGGGATTGCTGATAAATCCTTCAATCTCGTTCATAAACAATTCACCCCGACCGGTAGTCACATCCTGCTTTTCACGTCCTGCGGCATCTTTATTGGCATACCGCAAATCAATCAGGCCACTGGTTTGGGCTGAACTGATTGTCCATGTCGCTGCCATACTAAACACAAACAATAAAAACACCATCAAGATTTCGTTTTTCTTTTTTACCGACACTACGGCATAATACACTACAAGAAAGGCTGCAATGGTCATAAATGCCGCAATCACACCACCACGGCTAAAGGTTACTGCAGCCCTGAAAGCCACCAAACCAAGCAACCCGATATTGACTAACTTTAGCGCCAGTCCCGGTGATTTTGTAAACAGACGTATGGTCAAAATTAACATTCCCATTCCTAAGGCAGTAGATACCTGATTAGGGCCAAAACCTCCTGAAGTAGCAAAATTGGAACCGGTACCTGACAACACAGACTCTATGCTTGGATTATACCGAAACAAATACGCTGTATGTGCTATGACAGGCAGCAGTATAAAAAGCAGTATATTGGAAAGCTGTTCGTTGGTCACTTTTTTATCATAACAAAACAAAGCGGCAATCCCCAGACACACCGGACCGCTTAATACAAAGGCAATATTGGTACGAAAATTGGCATCAAAACTTAAGGTTGTGGATGCCACAAAAATAGACGGTACTAAAAACATCAGGTAAATAAAGTACGGATAGGCTTTACCCGATAAGCCTTTATAAAACATTCCCAAAAACATCAGTAATATCACCATGTATTTTCCTGCCTCATAGGTAAATGCTCCATTGGTGCTTCTAAAAAATACCTCTGCCCCTACAAAGTAGGCACAGGCTCTTAAAATTTCATAAGTCTTTAAATCTTCATGTGCTATAATGATTTTATAAAGAAAAAAAACAAAAGCAGTTAAAAAATAGATTTTGGCAAACGGCGTATATAAATGAATAATGAAGCCTATAACTATATGCAGCCCTATGGCACTGAGATATGTTGCCTGAAACTTCATTTACATCCTAAAATTATAAAATTAATAGAGAACCTCATTTAAAGATACAATTACCCAAAAATCCGTTTATAATCATCCAAAGGAAACAGGTAGCGATAACTTTTTCCTGATAAATACACCATAAAATGAATTACAAATACCGGCAGATACCCTCTGTAACGTTTTAAATACCGGTCATATACAGCATTATTATACCGGCTTACCAAAAATGGTGCAATACCGGGCTTTAAATAATTATTTTGAATAATTTTTAGAGGGCTTTCCCCTTCGGGCAAAAACGTTTTAAACAAAACCCTGTCTTGTTGGCGAGCTGCCTGAAAAATCTCTATGACAGATAAGGGCAGTGTTTGATTTTCAGCATAAAAAAAACCGCAATACGATACGTCAACAGCTATCCATTTATTCATGGAGGGAATAAATACTTCGTTAAATGAGTGTCCGCCGTAACTTTTGTCAAACGGTATGCCGGTTACGCCCCATTCACGAACCTTCACATCATTAATAACACAAAAGTTATTAAATACCTGTACCCTGTCACTACATACACCTCCTTCTCCTAAAAGCATTTTTCTCAACACTTCTTCCGATGCATGGCTTAACCCCGGACCACCTTTGATATGCTGCTGCAACCAAATACTTAGTTGAAGTACTAAATCTAAAATATCCTTTGGTTTTTCTGACGGAAAAATCCGGGTATTAATCTCATGAAAGTATGCCGGAATATCAGCTTTTGAATTACAAGTATTATAAGCCTCGCCCTCAATATCTGCATTCGCCACATTTTTGGATAGCAGCCTAAACCTTGTTAGGTATAAATACGGATGGCGTTTGACAATCCATTTTATCTTTTTTATAGTCATATACTGCTCCAAGGCTCTTTACAAAGTTGTAAATTTAATTTTTTTTGACACCTTTACAAATAAATCCACGTTATAAAGCAATTATCTTTTTGTCGCTATTATTTTTTGGTTACATTATTAATGCTTTAACCAACGTAAATATGTGTTTATTACAGCTTCCCGGGAGTAGTTGTCCTGTATGTTTTGCTGTAAGTTATTACCTAAGGTATTTCTTTTGCCGGAGTTTTCAATCAATAAACAAAGTGCTTTTACAAATTTACCGGCATTTCCGGAATCTACCAAAATACCACTTTGAGTATCCGTTATAACCGTTGGGATTTCACCTACATGGGTTACTACAACGGCTTTTGCACAAAATCCATATTCTAAAAGTGCCACAGGCAATCCTTCCGATTTTGAGGTTAATATACCTATTTCTGCTTGTTCTAAAATATTTTGAATGTCAGTTTTTGAGCCATATACAAACACGGAATCTTCCAGATTTTCAGTACTAATTATATTTTTTATTTTTTGAGAATACGCATCTTCAAAATCTTTTCCTACCAGATGAAACGTCCAGTCCGGATGCAGATTTTTTATTTCTTTTGCTATTTTTAAAAGCAATTCGTGGTTTTTTTGCTCTCTTAGATTTGCCAAACAAACAATACGTTTGTAATTCTCTCCTTTCAAAATCGTTTGTCTTTCTGTTTTGTTATTAAAAAAAACAAAGTTAGGAAGATATATAGCTTTATTACAGTTCAGCTGTTGTTCAGACCATCTTTTTAAATTCCGGTTAACTGATATGGTTCCGAAAAAAAAACGAGAACAAATTTTTAAAACGGTTGAATTACGTTTTTCTAAAAATTCACTGTTTCCATAATGATCGTGCCAAATTATTTTAATTTTCGGATAAATTATTTTTAATAGAACAGCCGTAAAAAAAGAAGTGCTGTGAGCGTGAATTATAGTTATGTTATGCTGTTTTACAAATCGCTTTAATTTTAAAACAGCATCAAACCCAATCGTTCCTTTTTTATTCAAAAACAAATAACCGGCTTTATCTGAAAGCTGTGATTTTAAAGCTCCCTCTTTTCGGGTGGCAACCAAAGCTGAAAATGAAATTTGTGCAACCAGGGCATTGGCATAATTCACAGCCATTCGCTCTGCTCCTCCTGCATCTAAAGAATCTATAAGTTGAAGTATTCTCATCTATTGGCTGTATATAGTAGGTATAAAAATTAATTAATCAATAACTTTTTGATTTCCTCGTCAAACTTTTCGGTTGTGTATTTCCTTGACCAGGATATGGCTTTTTCAGACATGCTTTTATATGCGCTTTCATTCAGAATCAAGCCTTCAATCTGCTTTGTATCATTCTCCAAATGTAACGAAAGTAACATACCTCTTTTCCCGTTATCCACCATATTCGGAACACATGAAACAGGTGTCACCAAAGGAACACAACCCCAAAACATCGCTTCTGCCACAACCTTTGGCCAGCCTTCGCTTTTAGAAGGAAGCAAAAGAAAATGACTGTTTTGGTATTTTTCTTTGATGTTTTCTTTTGGTAAATTTCCTTTCAAAGCAATAACATTGTCTAAATTATTTTCTTTGATGTATGCCTCAAGTTTTTTGTTGAGTGCTCCTTCACCACAGAGTTCCAATTGAGCTTTGATGCCTTTTTTTTGGAGTTGTTCAACAATTTGTACAGCATACAACGGACGTTTTCCTTCAGATAATGTTCCGACGAAAAGAAAGTTACTGGTTGTTGCCAGATTGAACGGAGTCGAGATGGTTATTTGGTTTGGTTCCCGGTTCTCGACTTCGCTCGAACTGACAGTTAAGGGTTTATTTTCTGTTTTCTCAAGTTCAGAATACGTAGCCGTAAAAAACGGTTTGATGTTTTTGGTTTGGTTTTCCCATTCACCATACACCAAAACCTGCATGTTTCGGGTCAGGAACGTATTGCTTAAAATCCATTTTTGCAGTTTGTAAGTAAACGGTTGTTTGGCTTTCGAATTCCAGTTGCCTGCATATTTAGCTGTTTTTCTTTTTTTAGGGAAAACTATTTGGACGATAGCAGCCAATAATCCCATATTTCCCGGGCAGCGAAGGTGGATGTGGTCTGACTCTTTCATAGCCCGGTAAATCTCAACTGAAATCTTCGGGATTGTAATAAATGCTTTAAACAGATTTTTAATATTTGTGACACTAAAGCCATTAACCTTACGAAAATCAATATGATGATGTTCATAACCAATATCAATAACAGATATTGCAGTTTTGTTAAGTGGCGCAACAATAATAACCTTGTCGGGATATTTCAGCCAGATATTCATTTCACACACATAGGGCGCATACGCAAAATATTCGTCTTGCCTATGGTAATGGTTTACGTGAGTGATGATACAGAAGGTCATTTTTCAATTTTCGGTTTATTAAAAGTCAAGCTCCCCCAACCTACGGTACGTCCCCAAGCCTCGGTTAAGGCTTCTTTTTTTTGCGAAGTGGTTATCACATTGGTAAATCGTACTAAAGTTAACAAAATAGTAATGCTATGCCATTTTATTTTTGCCTTTAATGACGGTTTTAAATTTTTTACCCGCCATACATACCAACCATTTCGGACAACCATTTTGCCATAAATGTACTTGTTTGGTCTGCCTGATCTGTCGTGGTAATGATTGAGTTGTACATTTGTTGCAATAACATTTTTTCCGAATTGCAGAGCACGCAAACTAAAATCGGCATCTTCATACAAACCATAGCCTTCAAAATAAGTAGAAAACCCAATGTTATCAAAAACTATTTTTCTGAATGACATAGACATTCCTATTAGCAAATCCACTTCGTAGTATTTTCCTGTTATTGGAAAACCACAAGTGCGTCCGTGCGAATATTCGGGCATTTTTCCTGCTCCTTCATTTGATGCTAAACCGAGTTTATTGCGTAAAACATTTCGAGATGATTCTTTATAAACAAAACCTTCAAACTCGTAATATTCATTTTTGTTGTACTTTTTACCTGTCCCTTTTCTCTGCCAACTGTTTTCATTTATAGCAATACCTCCTACTCCAACGACACTACTATTTTCAGCATAAATTTTAATTATATTTTTGAAATAATCTTGTTCCAAAACCGTATCATCATCTAAAAAGCAAACAATTTTAGCAGAAGCATTTACTTTACTGATTCCAAAATTCCGCTGTTTGGTAAGCCCTCTGTCTTTGGGTTCTACTTTATAATAAATGAGATTTTTATACCCTTTTTCAACTAAAATATTTTTCGTTAAATCATCATCAGAGCCGTCTATAACCAAAATCTCATCGGGATATACAGTTTGTTTTGCCACCGAATTGAGTAAATTTACGATAGCAATATGCCGTTTATATGTGCAGATGATTAAAGAGAAAATCATTTATTTAATTCTTGTTCCGAGTTTTAGTAGTTTTTTAGCATAAAATGCAGATTTGTTAAATTGCATTAGTTTATAAGGCAGTCTAACCAATTTTAACGGAATTTCCCATTTTGGCCCTTTGGTAAAAAGCTTAAAAAAGTATTTGTATTTATATTCTTTTCGCTGTTGAGCTGAAAATTGCTTGTACAATTGGTACATAACTGTTGGGCTTGGTACAGGACGAACCCATTTTACGGGTGTGTCGAGTTCCCAAGGTTGGGTTTTTCGCTTTTTGCCTGTAATTTTAGCTTGACTTCCCCAAAAACGATAACCGCCAACAGGTGGCTTTAAATGCAAATTAGCCGAAAATGGGTTAAACAGTACCATAACACCTATTTTAGTCAGGGAAATACCAAAATCGCCATCTTCACCATAACCACCGTCATAATTAATGTCGTTTCCGCCTAAAATTTGTACAAATTCACGTTTTACACACGAATTAGCATTGCTAAAATTATTTGTTGCACCCGCTTTCCAACGCTTTGTGCCTAATTTTTCTAATTTTTTGGTTAAGTCGGTTAAGTCTTGTTTTAAGTGGTCAGCCATTAAATCGAGTCCGTTACAAGCCGCAGCGTTGTTGGTTTGTAAAAAGCGAATGTGATTTTCGATAAAATCGGAATGAAAACGCACATCATCGTCGCCAAAAATAATATATTCTCCGGTACATAATTCAATGGCTTCATTACGCGCACGACAACTGCCTTTTGTGGTTTGCCACTGAAAAATAACCTCAAACGGATAATTTTCCGGGTTGTACAAATCTAAATTGCGTTTACCTTCAGGCGTGGCATCAACCACAACTACCTGAGTCGGCAAATAAGTTTGATTTTTTAAATCGTTTAAAAGAGTAAGTGTAAATTCCTGACGTAACATTGTAGGAAGAACATAGCTTACCGTAGGATTTCCTTCAATTGGTTTTATTGGTCGAGGAGTAATTACAGGATAATCTTTTCTTGTTTTAAAGTTTTTAAATGCGTTGTAAAAGGCTATCCATTCATTTATTTTATAAAAACCTTTGCGCAAACACATATAAATTCCGTGTTCGGCTTTGTAGTTTTTGCGGTAAAAAATGTGGCGGTCTAAAACCGAAATTTTATCAACCGTATTTTCGGTTTCAGTATAAAGTCCTTTTACATAAAGTGGTATTCCACCCGAATTTTTAAGTAAATTATACCCAAAATCGAGTGCTGCGAGTGTTTTGTTTGTAAAATCTTTATCAAATCCGTCAAGTGTTTCCCAAACTTTTTTTCTAATGGCAAAAGCATTTGGATTTACACGCCAGCTCACACAATTTTCAAGATTATCAAAATCGTTGCCATACCAAAAAAACACTGCCGAAAAATAGACAATGTCTGAAAAAGCATTTTTGTAACCTTGTTCAAATGAACTGTGCCACAAATCGCCCAATCCGATTGCTAATTCCTCTAATTTTTCAAAATCGGGACTACCTGTATATAAAAGGATCTCGCCTTGTTTGGTTACATATTCTTTAAAAGGAATCATTTATTATTTTTTTATAAAACTCGATATTTTGCTGTACCACAATTTCGGTTTGAAATTTTAACTTCACTCTTTTTCGAGCATTTTTACCAAAATCCGTTGCCTTTTGTATATCCGTGAGTAAAGCTACAATCTTTTCGGCATATTCGGTATGATTTTTCGGATAAACTAAATAGCCCTCTTTACCGTCTTCAATCATTTCGGTTGCCCAACCGATATCTGATGCTACAACCGGTTTTTCTAATGCCATTGCTTCAAGCCACGACACAGGCAACGCTTCGGCAAAAGACGGAAAAACACAAACTTGTGCGGTTTCAATAATAGTGCGGATTTCGCTGTAAGATTTTGCGCCTAAATAATTCACATTTTCCAATGCTTTTTCGGTAAAAAGCGGTTGCATCAACTGCCAGGTTGAAGTACTGCCGGTTTGAATATCACCGCTGTCTTTTCCTGCTAAAATCAGTTTAGCGTGAGGATATTGTTCTGTAATTTTATTGAAAATAAAAGGCAGTTCCAAAACACCCTTTTTGCGGATAAGCGTACCAAAATACAAAACAGTATCGGGTATTACAGCTTGCCCTGAAGGTGTAAAATCAGGTAAATTGATACTGTTCGGGATAATGGTAATTTCTCTTTTTAACCGGAATAAGCCTGCCGTATAATCTGCCGTAAAACGGCTTACCGAAGCCAAGCCGTCTGCTCTTTGCAACGCTCTTTTTTCGTGAAAACGATTTATCGGTTTGCTCGGGCGTTTTTCTATATGGCAAAAATAAGTATCGCTACCATGCATTTTTATGACTATAGGGCATTTTTTGGGTTGGATAAACGAAGTAATTCCTGTCCAATCGGGTGCTTCAACCAAATCTATTTTTTTTTCGGCATACAGTTGATTGATAATTTTTTCTATTTTTTTCCGGGTTAAATACCACGATAAGCCCTTGAATTTTACGTTTTTAATTTTGTAAACCGTCACGCCGTTATCATCAAAAATTTCATCTTTATCTTGTGCATAAACCAAAATTACTACCTCATGCCCTTTGTCTATAATGCCTTGTGCCAAATTTTTAATGCTTGTGGCAATTCCTCCCAAACCTTTGGTTTGCGTATGTGGATATTCGGGTGTGAGATAGGCTATTTTCATTTTTTATGCAATTTTTTCAATAATAGCCAAATGCTCATTCACCATTTTTTGGATGGTAAATTCTTCTTCTATTAAAGCTGAAGTATTTATTGTAATGCCGATATTTCCATGATAAATACTTTCTATAAGTGTGTTTAACTCCCGAATGTTTTTTGCCTGAAAAATAAAGCCGTTTTTATTATGCTTGACAGCTTCTTCATTTCCACCTACATTGGTGGTTATCACGGGAACATTGGCACTTAAACTCTCTAAAACAGACAAGCTGAAACATTCCATATGTGTAGGCTGTAACAGATAATCATACTTACAATACGTTTCGTAAAGATTTGAAACACTCCCTTTAAAATTGAAAACGTTTTCTAAACTTTCTGTTCTTATTTGTTGCTCCAATGTTTCTCTGTAATGTCCCTCGCCGTAAATATCTATTTTTAATTCGTCTTTAACAGCTTTTGGCAATAAGGCAACTGACGCTATTAAATCTTGTATTCCTTTTGAATAACGCAAGTGCGAAGCAACTAAAAATGTTGGCTTTTTACTGTTTCTATTTATACGCTTTTCAAACTTTTCGTGTAAAATTCCGTTATAAATCACTGTTGTTTTGGATTTTAAATGTTGTCCGAAATCTTTTAAAATTTCATTAGCGGTATATACTGAAACTCCTATAAAAATATCAGTATGTCTTGAGTACAAAAATCCTTTTATTCGCTTGGCGATTTTCTTTTTCAGCGGATAACCTTCAAACGGACGAGGATTGTGATCTATGGCAATGGTTTTACTCGGGCAAACTTTTTTAACCTTCTTAAAAAATGAGGTGCACAATTCTACAAAATGCGTTATTACTACGTCAAATTTTTGTTTGTTTTCTTTTATATAGCTCACAAAAAACGTTTCCAACGGTTCATTTTTTGCTGAAATTATGGTAAGATTTTCGTACTCGCCGTGTGTACTTTTATTTGGAAAAAACCACGTCACTTCATAGCCTTTCGCCTTACATTCGGCATCAAAAAGCCAATAAAAATAGTCCATCCCGCCTACACGCTCAGGCATCAGGCGATAGTTACAGATAACCGCTATTTTTTTTGACTCCATTGATACAATGTTTTTGCAATACGTTCAGACGTTCCTTCAAGAGGTTTTCCTACTTGTAAATCAATCAGTTTCTTTCTGTTTCCGAAATCTAACCCGGGATTTTGAAGATATAAATTTATGGCTTTTATCAGTTCTGTTTCATTTTTGACAATTTTTGTTGCTTCTGATTTTATGACGTTTTTTATATGGGTATATTCCAAAAAACGTTGGTCGTTATATAATCCGTTTTCAGGGTTTCCGAAAACGGGATTGATAACAGGCTTGTCAAAACACATAAAATCCAGGCTCATTGTTGAAAGCATATTGATATTTAAGTCTGAAAATTCCAAAATGCTTCTTAAATCAATCACATCTTCAAAAGACGGAACTCTTTGAGACCATTCTTCCTGATGAGCTTTTCTGGTTAATTTCCACTTCGGATAATTCCATCTGATAAACGGGTATTTCCCTTGTAAAAAGGCAAAACGTTTTCCATCTTCAGCAGGTGAAGTCCTGACTAAAAAATTTATATGAGGTATTTGGTTACTTATTATTGCTTTAGCAATGGTTTCTATATAAAGCTCATCATTTTGGCTTGTAGAAATATCCCCACAACTAAAGCAAATTGTTTTTAACGATTTATCCAAACTGAAAGTTTCTAAAAAATTTTCTTTAGCAGATTGATATCTTTTCAGTACATAAGGCTCAAACTGAGGGGTTCCCACTACTTCAATTTGACTGCTTTTGACGGCAGGATAAAAATATAGTAATTCGGATTTCATCAACTCACTCCATACCATATAGTAGTCAAAATTTCCGGACATTCTTCCTTTTGAAGCCAGATTATCCCAACTGAAAATAAATGTAGCTGTTTTTATTTTGAGTTGTTCTGCCTGATAAATAAGAGGTGCTATAAAAGGTGGTCTTTGATGGGTAAAAAACAGCAAATCAAACTTTTCTTCTTCTAAAATTGTTCGATAAGATTTGGTTACTTCATTGTTTTTAAAAGTAATTTGTTGCCATTTGTTATATCGTTGAATCCATTTTTCGGAATTTAAAAAAGATGTGATTTTAAAAATAAATCTTGAAGCATAGCCTCTGAAATTTTTAGCCGTGGATTTATTTTTTTCTAAGTTTGATGTGATACCTTTATTTTCTCGTTTGTGTAATTGAAGGTGGGCTACTTCTTTTGTTTTTCTAAAAAACCAAGTCTTGGAGTTTTCTTGAAAAATGGGTAATTCAATTATTTTACATTTTATATTGAGAACTTGATACACCTCTTTTGGTAAACAGGACAATATGACAACTTCATCAAAATAATCTTGGGCTTTTTGACAAGAATCGCTGAGCATAAAATTTCTAAATCCTACACCATCTGTTATCACTATTCCCAGTTTATTCATTTTTATATTTCTTTAATTTTATAAAACTTATCAACTATAAATTCTTCCGTCATCTCCATAGATTCGTATGTAGCTCCTGCTATATGTGGCGTTACAATCACATTATAACCTTGTTTTGATAAAGCAACTAATTTATTTTTATCAATACAAATACTCAATTCATCTTCCAAAACATCTGTTGCATATCCTTTTATTTTGTTTTTCTCCAAAAGTTCTGCTAAATAAATTTCATCAACAATTGCTCCTCTTGAAGTATTAATCAAAATAGAATTTGAATTTAATTTATTCAGTAATTCTCTGTTTATAAAATGAATATTCTCTTTGCTTAACGGAATATGAATTGAAACGACATCAGCCCAAGTAAACAAATCTTCCGCATTTTGAAAACACTTATATTTTGATTCTATACTTTGAATATCATAAAATCCAACTTCCATCCCAAAGGCTTCTGCATAATGAGCAACTTGTTTACCAACACGTCCCATTCCGAGAATACCAATCTTTTTGTTTTTTAAATTATTTCCTTTAAATAAATCACGTCTCCAAAATCCGTTTTTAACATCATCAAATGCTTTTACAGTATTTCGGATTAATGCTAAAAGCAAACCCCAGGTATGCTCGGCTGTTGAAGGAATTGTTCCTAAAAAATCGGTTTCACCTTTTAAAGAAATAATTTGTCCGCCTTTTTCTTCAAAATAATCCACATCAATATGATCAAGTCCTGTTGCTGCCGTTAAAATATACTTTAATGAAGTTGATTTACTCAAAATTTCTTTTGACAATTTAAATCGTAATCGCACAAAAAGGGCATCAACTTCGCTTAGCTTTTCTATAAGCTCTTCTTCTGAAAATATATTTGATACCTCAACCTCAAAATGCTTTTTGAGCTCAAGAATGGCTTTCTCGCTAAAATCTTCCGATTCAGTGATTAATAATTTCATTTTTCCAGTCTTCATAAAGCAATTCTGCTATTTTAAAATCTCTTTGTGTATCAATATTTAAAAGCCAATCGGCATCCATTATATACGCTTTTTTGTTTTTAACCATAAATGACTTTTCTGCAAAAAAAGCATTCGTTCTAACGGCATAAAAACAACCATTACGGTAATAAACCGGGTGTAAATCCTGTCTCCTTGTAGTTTCTCCATCTTTTTGAAGCGGACTCATTTTTAAATCTTCACCCAAACTGTACATTCTCGCCGGATGATAATCATCAAAAGGCACAACGCTTATTACACCATCCAAATTTTCATCATTTTCAAACATTGAAATGATTTTGTCCAAATCATTTGAAGTTCGTAATGGTGATGTTGGCTGAAGCAAAACAATAATATCAAAAGCTTCGTCAAGCTGCTTATAAACGTGCTCAACCGCTGTAATCACATTACTGGAATCATCGGCTAATTCATCCGGTCTTTTAATACCCAAACAGTCATTCTGAGAAGCAATTTGAATAATTTCGTCCAAATCGGAAGAAACAACTGTTTTGGTAACCTTATGAGAATTTTTAACACAATCAATTGCGTGAACGATTAAAGGTTTCCCTCCAAGCAGCCTTATATTTTTCTTTGAAACTCCTTTACTCCCGCCTCGTGCGGGTATGATGGCTAAAACTTTCATACAAATATGTGACCTCGCTGAGGTCTTTAATGTTTTTTATTATTCGTTTTGACAAATATGTGACCTCGCTGAGGTCAATG
>CAYVUB010000033.1:0-19387 GCA_964454675.1 uncultured Flavobacteriaceae bacterium
ATTGCCGGAATAGTCAAAAGTCCCATAAAATGGACACCAAACGACAAACCAATCACAAACGCAATCAACACCAACCAACGATTACCACGTGGTTCATCCATATCTTGTTCCCAACGCAATGCGAGCCAAAATAAGATAGCCATAATCAACGTAGCCATAGCATACACCTCAGTTTCCACCGCATTAAACCAGAACGAATCGGTAAACGTAAACGCCAAACTTCCCACCAAAGCACTACCCAAAATGGCAATTTGTTGATTGTTGGTCATCTCGCCATCTTGTGCCACTAATTTTTTTAGAAGCAACGTGATAGTCCAAAACATAAACAATATGGTAAAAGCACTTGCTGCGGCACTCATCATGTTGAGCATCATGCCTATTTGTGAAGGCTCAAGGGCAAACGTTGAAAAGAATGCACCAAACATTTGAAACAGCGGTGCTCCCGGCGGATGCCCAACCTGTAGCTTTGACGAGGTTAAAATATACTCACCGGCATCCCAAAAACTTACGGTAGGCTCAATAGTTAATGCATAAGTGATAAAGGCAACTGCAAATGAGAACCAGCCTAATATGGTATTCCACTTTTTAAAGTTGAAATGTGTCATATAATCAAATGTTTGTTTGAAACGGCGAATTTAAGAATAAATAAATAAGGGTTTCGCATTTTTAAGTAAACCTTAAGGCATTAATGTTATTTTATTGAAAAAATGTTTGTGCAAATAAAACTTTGTAGTAAATTTGCATCCTCATTTAGAGATTGGTCTATGGTGTAACTGGCAACACGTCTGGTTTTGGTCCAGAAGAGTCTAGGTTCGAGCCCTAGTAGACCAACAGAATGTATCCCGATTTAGAAATAAGTCGGGATTTTTTGTTTTATCAAAATTAAACAGGCGAGAAGTTTATGCTGAGCGAAGTCGAAGCAAGCCCTGGTAGACCAACAGATTTAATCCTAATCATTTATTTGGTTAGGATTTTTTTGTTTTATGGAGTGGGTTAATCAATATTTTGTGATTAAAAATTGACAGAACCCACTTAATTTAAGACATATTTGTAGTCTATCATGGTCAACACTAAGCAGAGTTAAAAGTAAAGAACCAAATATTTGGCTCTTTAGTGTTGTTTATGTGCAAATTAGTTTACTCTTTTGATTATAATGTCATAAAAAATGACAAAAAATGAAGTACTATTATAGATTTGTAAATATTATTACCAAGTTTTTCATTGCTCACAAAATATCCCAAATATAGAAGATAGCCAATATTTAGAAAACTAAAAATAATTCCGAGAACTCTTACTTCTTTAAATAAGAAAATAACCCCAATAGCAAAGGTTGCTGAAATTATTATATTGGATATGGTTTTAAATTTATTTTCTTTGAACATTAGTAATTTGGACGGAAAAAAATAAAAACTAAACAAAATTAAAACAATTGTTGTAACTACTTTTGGAGTTTCATCTTGTTGTGTAAAAAATACTAAAAAAACGCCTATAATTAATATTGCTAAATCTATTTTAAATATCTTACTTTTAAACATAATTCTAAAAATAACATTTGTTTATACATTCTGCGGCAATCCAGGCTACAGTAGGTCCTGGTGCTATAAAAAATTGAGCCCCATTTTATCCAATCTGTTTAGTATTACTAAAAGTAACAGCATTGCCGCACAAAGGTAATACCCTATTTTTGCCGTTTTCCTTTCGGGAAAATTAAATATTTTATGCGACATAATTTTCGGGTTAAAAATCTCTTTAACAATTCTTAATAATTGTAATATAAGCACTAAAGAAAAAATTAATATTACAAGATAATTCATATTAATCATTTATTAAAAGCATTCAGTCGCAACTTTTGTTCCCAATAATTGGCATCAATTTTTGAAATAAGCACCTTGAATTCTTTAAACTGAGCTGTACTGAGCTCAAGGTGGGTGAAACCAAAAGCAGATAAAGAACTGAACGTTTTGCTCTTTATCTGCTATTATTATGTGTGTTACACTGTTGTTACAGTATTAATTTTTCGTAAACTAATGTATTGGCTATTAGAGTACTTTGTCATAGATAATGAAAATCTTATTAAATCGATGAGAATATAAAGAGCTAAAATAAAATAAATTGATTTTTGAAATAACGTAAATTTAGACAAAAATGGGCTTAATATCAAAAGTAAAAACCATACAATTAATTTTATGGTTTTATTTTTAGTTTTAAAATTTACAATTTCCAATACAATTGTTTCCTCTTTATCTAAAATTATCTCTACAGGTTGTGATTTATACCAGTCTAATTTTATGTAAACAAAATTATGTGTTTTTTCCGTTTTTAACTCAATTGTTTCATTGTTAGAAATTTCGCAGGCTTTAGTATCATTCAGATATACCGAAATTTTCCTGAATTGATTATTAAAACTTTTATTTCGTATTAACTTTATTTTCCCCATAGATATTAATTTTGGGCGGCATGTACAGTTGCTTGAATGGTAGCATTTAATGCTGAATTGCAAAGACCAAATGCAACAGCGCCGCCAATAGCACCTGCAGTTGCTCCTAATTTTGCATCGCCCCAAGCTCCTTGTGCGTCACTTACTGCGCAACCAACCCATGCCGGGATTCTATAAGCACTCAAATCGTTGCTAAATCCATTATTTTCAAATATCTAAGCAACTTTGTATGATACTCTCAACCATCGTCAACAAGGTAAACATAAAAATAAAGACTAACAAAAACCAAATCTTCAATTAAAAGTTTTTAACACAACTAATTGTTAATAAGTTTTTTGCGATTTTTACACCCTGCAACGTATTGCTGCGTCTAAGTATTACGGAAAAACCGTAATTTTTGGCAGGATAACACATTAAATTTTAACATTTTTTTAAGATATGTTTTGCGGGAAATTTTATAAATGATTTTTAATCAATAATTTACATGATTAATAAAATCAACCCGTTTAATTCAAAACACATTTATAGTCTATATCGTCAACATTAAGCAATGTTTTATTCTTTTTAAGAAATACCAGCGTTTTTAATTCTTCAATTTCCTGCCGGTTAAACATCAGGATTAAGTTGGGCTGTAATGACGGGATAGGTATTTTTCTTTTAAATTTTGCACAGGCATATTTTTGTTCCCAATAGCTGCTGTCAATTTTTGAAAGAAACATCTTGAACTCTTTAAACTGACTTTCACCAAATTCCAGATAGATATTATTAAATTCCAGATGGTAAACTTTACATGCTTCGCAAATGGAAAGCTCGCCGCTTTTTACTTTTATCAGGGATTTTATTTGATGACACATACGCTCTTTTTTTGATTAATAACAATCTGACTTAATTTGTTTGGCATACACATTCAGTGGTTTTTTATTGAATGTCAAACAAATATTGCCCAAAGTTTCCATAACGTCGTGATTCATCTTTAAAGACCCGCAAATCATAATGACAGCATTATTTTCAAGACTTTCAGCTATAAATTTGGCATCGCGCTCTATCAACTTTTGAACATAAAGATGCTTGTCATATTGTGAAAATGCCAAATGAAACTGAGATATTTTTTTGGTTTCAAGTGCTTTTTCAATGTCTGACTTATAAATATCCAAAGATGTTTCGTGACGCAAACCATAATACAAATGTGTTTCAATTGATTTTGAATTTTCATGAATCATTCCCAAAAACGGCGCAATTCCGGTGCCGTTGGCGATAAGAATAACACGTTTGGCTTTCTTTGGAAAATGAAACGAAGCATTTGAAATAATCCTGGCTTGAAACGTTTCGCCAAGGTTCAATGAATTTAAAAAATTTGAACCGATACCATAAGGATGCAATTTCACGCTCAATTGTATGTTGCCGTTTATTTTTCCTATGGAATACATACGTTCCAAAACATCATTTTTTGGATAAACAGCCAGTAAATCACCCGATTGAAATGCTTTTTTACGCTTCGGTTTTAAAGTAATTAAAAACGTGTTGTCAACCTGATGTTGCACATCGGTTTTGTGAATAATCTCAAACGATGAGGTTTTGGGTTTTGGCAGATTAAAATCGATGGCAAGGTTTTCCAATCCTTCGGTTTCATTAAACAGTGTTAACCATTGTTGAAACGCATCAATTGATTTGTCATTGACTGTAAATGGCTGCAAAACCTGAGTTGCATTGGTTTTTTTAAGAAATGCATCGTTCACATCAAAAGCAAATTTGCAATAATCCGGATATGCCATAGAGCCAAATCCAACTACGGAAAATTTGAAATTTTGCTTTTGCCGGGTTTTTTCTAAGAGTTTTAAAAATTTATTGGCATTGGTTGGCGCATCACCTTGGCCGTAAGTTGCCGTAATGACGATGATATGTTCTGCTTTTTTAAAAACCTTATAATTATTGAGTTCTGTGATATATACTTTTTTACCGGATTTTATAAGGTGTTCATAGACTTTATTGGCAAACGTAATTGTGCTGCCATTTTCAGAACCTACGAGAATGATGTAGTTACATTGCTGCTTTTTATAAGTATTCTTAAGTTTGGATTTTTGACGTTTGATGGTCATCGCAAACCCTGAATAAATGAAAAACAGAATATTAACACAGGCAATTGCTAAGATTATTGACCAAACAATACTGCCTTTTCCGGTGTGAAGAACGATACTTAAATTTGAAAAAAATGCTACCAACGGATATGCTTGTTCACTTATGATGCTTCCGTCAAATTGATTGACAAAAAGCTCTTTGTCTTTTAATTTTAAAACAAAATAATCCTCGATATCATCAGAAAACGGAAACTCAACGGTTTTGACATCTTTAAGTTTTATGGTGTTAAAAACGGCAAATTCCTTAATGTTTTGCTTTGGCATTTCGGTAAATGAATCATGATCTACAGTATGCGAAATCGTATCTTTTGGCAGTACATCAAAGCGCAGTAATGATAAATATACGCCGGTTATAGTGATGATAATAATGGGAATCAATGACAGCCTGCCCAAAACCACATGCCAGTACTGATTAAAATTTTCGTTGATGATTTTTGAGAAAAACCGTTTAAAACTACGTTGCCGTTTGATGATTAAAATACTTCCCGAAACGGCAATCAAGAAGAGTAAAAATGAACATACACCTACAAAAACACGCCCGGTACTTTTTAAAAACAACGACCTGTGCAGGTTGGTCATAAACTGAAAAAATGATGATTTTGGGATAGGATTACCCAGATAGTCTCCATTATTCGGGTTGATATAGCCGGTTAATGCATTGCCATCATCTGTAATAACCGATGCTAAAACAAATCCGTTGGCATCTATATCAATGGTTATGGTTTCGGGGTATCTTGTTGTGACCGCTTCAAGTGTTTGTGCAAGTGTAATCTTGTTGAAATTACCGGTTTTATACGGACGTATTTGCTCTGAAATGGGTTCAAAAGCCAAAACAATTCCGGTTACGGAAGCCAATAAAATGAACAAAAAAGAAGATACAGCCAACGCTAAGTGACTGTATCTCCATATAGAAATGGTCATACTTGGGAATCTTAATTAGGCATCATCCGCACATAACGGATGTAGCCTTTACCTTCTTTTTTACTGTTTACATTTGCTGATGTGAGTTCAAATTCTACATCTTTTACATGGTATTCCTGATCTTCAACAGCAGTTTCAAAACGAATGCTGTAGCCTGTATCAATCTTTGAATTTTCAATTTCTATGATATTGATACTGCGTTCGCCACCGGAAACAGTTGCGCCTGTTATAGCATCAATATTTGTACGTTTTTTACCATAAAATTTCCACCATTGTGTTACGGTATGGTACCATTCGGCATCGTCACCTTGTACATAAAGCGTTTTTTCATAATCCCCTTTTGGGTTGATTAACGAAATGACGATATATGCGCCTTCACCGGAATAGTTGGTAAGCTGAATCATGCATTTGTATTTTTTTGATTCGGGTTTTATGCTGAACGATGCAAAAATCAATGCAACTACAAGTACAATAAGGATTTTGATTTTCATAGTTTATTATTTTAAAAAATCAATGGCAATATTTTTTTGTGACAGCAGCTCGTTTTCTGAGGCTAAGTCATATACGGTTTCTTCAAAATCGGTAGTGATGGTTTTATCGGCACCAATAGAAATAAGATACTTTAACGCTTCAACATCTGTAGCTTTCATGGCCGCTTTGTGCAACGCTGTTATACCTTCGTTGTTTTTGGCATTGATATCTATGCCAAACTGTTGAACACGTTTTAGCAATTCTACATCATTATTGTTTAAAGCCAGATGATACAAAGTGTTGCCGTCTTTTTGTGCTTTTGTAATGTCAAAACCTTTTGATTGCAGCAATGCTAATTTTGCTTCAAATGCTTCCGGATTTTTTGAATTGTACGACTGCAATAAATAGTATCCCAAATGATTACCGGTGGCATCAATAATAGTTGCATCGGCATTTTTATCAATCAGAAAACGTACAACTTCGGGCGAATTGTATCTAACGGCAAGACTTAATGCCGATTCGCCTTTATTGTTCACGGTATTGATACTCTTTACGTTTTTTGATAAAAATCCAACTATTTCAAGCGTGTTTCGGCTTGCTGCATTTATAAATGCTGTGCTACCATTATTGTCTGCCTGATTAATATCCACACCTTTTTCAATAAAATAAGACAACAATTTCACATCATTACTACGTGAAGCCAAAGCGTGCAAAGCTGTTGTACCATCTTTTGAAACCGTATTTGGCTTGATGCCCAAGCTCTCAAGATATTGAAAAAACTCCAGCGTATTTGTCGAGCTTCGTGTACCCTGGCTCGCAAAAATCATGGCGTTGTCATTGAATTTTACACCTTTTTCCAATAATTGTTTTAGCAAAGTACTATTTCCTGTCCGGCTTACGTAGTTAAAAATCCCGTTGCCGTCGGTATCTGTGCTGTGTAAATCCAATCCTTTTGATGTGAAGTAATTGATAAGCTTAAAATCTGAATCATAGGGCGCGGCCAATAATAATGCGTTGGCACCGTAAGGTGTTAAATCGTTTTTAAGGTCGGCTCCGTGAGCTAAGCAAAAATCATATACTTTGGTGTTTTTCTGCCCGGACAAAGCTGCAAAATTCAAAATAGTACTGCCTTTATCATCGGTCAAATTGGTTTTGGCACCTTTTGAAACCAGGTGCTGCATCAATTCCACATTGCCTTTGTAAGCAGCCCAAAATATATAGGTTCTTCCGTCGTGCGTTAATTTGTTGACATCGTTTCCTTCTTTGGATATGGCGTACTCAATGGTTTTGTTTGGTGTTTCTTGCAAAATAGCATACACAACACCGTCAAAATTGCTGGAAGTAGCTTCAGCAATATCATTTCCTTCTTTAATTTTTAAATCGATGGTTTCAATTGTTGGTTTGGTATCCCAAAAATCACGGCTTAAAAATACATTTTCCTGTGAATAGGCTTGGATTCCGAATAAAAATCCTATTAAAAAGAGGCTTGATTTTTGCATGGTGTTATTTTTTTACGAACGATTCGATGATGGTGTTGATGTCTTCAGCAGTTTGATACGCTTCTTCAGATGATAAGTATTTGAACAAATCTTTATTATCTACTTTTTCTTCTAAGTTTAAGTTTTTGTTTCTTGCAAACACTTCGTTCCATTTATTGCGTACCAAAGCCCATTTTTTCTCATTTTTTGTCCAATAGTCTTGTGCGGCTTTGCATCTGTCTGCATCTACTTTTTCATAGGTATTATATCCTTTTTCTTTTGCAAGCAATATATCGTCTTTTCCGTTTTCACGAATAACCTTGTCGTTATCCTGATCGTGAATCCAGCCGTCTTTTGTGATTTCCTGACGATTTGTTCTTACAGTAACATTGTAGTCACTACGCACGGTATATTCACGGCGCGGCAATGGAGCCGGAGTTGTGTTTTCCCAGTAGCTTCTGCCGTCAACATGCACCCAGGTTGCAGAACCTTCATAACGCGGACTGTCATCAACCTGAAACACTTTTTGTGTCCACTGGCCTTTTACCTGGTTTTTTGGAAGGCTCACATAAGTCCATTGATTGTCGTGATTGTATTCGTACAAATTGGTGTTTTCAAATTCCCAATCCTGACGCCAGTGTTTTACAATGTACGGGCTGTCAGGTTTGCCAACAATAAGCAAATGCTGCATCACGATTTTATTGTCTGTATCTTCAACAAGTTGTACCCACTCCAGTCCTTTTTCAATTTTTGTTTTAGAAGCTTTATACGTTGAATCGTTTGAATATTCAAAAGTTTCGGCAAAGTTGAAGGTTACTTCATAACAGCCACACATATCTTTAATGGCTTTTTGATCTTGCGATTTTTTGTTTTGGGCATTCAGATTAAAAATTGTTGAAAAAGCGAATGCTGCTAAAAGAGATAATTGCTTCATTTTAAAATGGTTTTTTATGGGTATTAAAATTTTTTAAATTCTTCTATTCTTATTTAGATTGATTTAAAATAAGATTTTATATTTGCAGCAAAATTAATCAAGAATGAATCTAAATAAAAATAATTTCCTTATTTATTTTTCACTTTTTTTATATGCTTTTTCATATTCGCAAGAAAAACAAGCGGATACAACTAAAGCAGGGCAGCTTGACGAAGTAGTTATTACGGGTCAATACCAGCCACAGTCAATAAGAAAATCTGTTCATAATGTGATAGTTATTGACAGAGCACAGATAGAAAGACAAGCTGCCAACAATCTTGCAGATTTGCTTAATTTTAACCTGAATCTTACCATAATTCCCAATTCACAAACCGGAAAATCCACTATTTCGTTTTTTGGGTTAGACTCACAATACTTCAATATTTTAGTTGATAACATCCCGTTGGTTAGTGATAATGGATTAGGGAATAATATTGATTTAACCCAAATAAACCTTGATGATATTGAGCGTATTGAAATTGTTGAAGGTGCTATGGGTGTTGAATATGGGGCAAATGCAGTATCCGGTGTAATTAATATAATTACCAAAAAGGGTATAGAAAGCAGTTGGAATATTCAAGTAATTGCCCAGGAAGAAACCGTAAGTGATGAGTATGCCTGGTTTGATGAAGGCAGGCATATTCAAGCTTTAAACGCCACGCACAGGTTTAATGATAAATGGCAGGCCAGAGTTGGGTTTAACAGAAATCAATTTGCCGGATTTTATAATAATAGATTAGGAAAAGACCATTACCTGAACGATGGATTAAGAGGTTATGATTGGTTGCCCAAAACTCAAATCAATACCAATGCTGCACTAAATTACCAAACAGAAAAGTTCAATTTGTTTTATAAGTTTGAGTATTTTAATGAAGTTATCAATTTTCATAATGCAGCAGTAAGAGCCAATATTGACCCTGTTTCACAGACGAGCAATCCGTCGGCAACCGATAGAATTTTTACAACAAATCGTTTTATCAATAACCTGAGTGTTAACGGGCAATTAAATTCCGGAGCAAATTATAGTGCAAGCTTGTCGTACCAGCAACAACAGCGTGATTTGAACCAGTTTAACTATTATATTCTTACAGAGGAAAAAACCAACGAAACAGATGAGACCTATCAATCAAGTAAAGTGCTTTTTTCAAATGGTGCTATAAGTAATTTAATAAAAGACAAAAAGTACAACTTTCAATTGGGTTATGAAACACGATATATTCAAGGTTATGATACACAGGCAACAGGAGAAATTACTCAAGAAGACAAAGAAAATTCACAGAGTAATGTAGCATTGTTTTCATCAGCAGAATATAATTTTTCAGATAAATTCTCACTCAGGCCGGGCATTCGTTATGAATACAACTCTATGTTCCATTCTAAATTATTAGCTTCTTTAAGTGCCAGATATTTAATGAACAATGGTTATGAATTAAGAGGAAATATTGGTACCTCATACAGAACCCCGAATTTTGAAGAACTTTATTACTATTTTGTAGATTCAAACCACGATGTAAGAGGTAATGAAAACCTGAACCCGGAAAACGGCTATACCGCATTTATAAACTTAAAAAAAAGAAGCTGGTTTAATAACCTGTCATTAATTAACGGCTTAAAGCTAAGTTATATTGATATAAAAGACCGTATAGACCTTGCTATTGTAAATACGTTACCATTACAATATCAATTTATAAATATTGATGCTTATAAACTATGGGGTGTTACTTCAGAAAACAGCATTCAGGCAGATGATTGGACATTTAATGTGGGAGCAACACTACAGGGCATCTCAAGAATTGTAAATGATGAGGTCAATGCCAATGACGATTTTTTATATGCTTATCAGGTTAATGCCGGTGCTACATATCATATCAAAAAATGGCAAACCGCATTTACGGTCTTAATAAAATATAACGGCAAGCAAGATAATTATATAGCATCCGGCATGGATGATAACGGTAATTCTTTGTTTACAAAAGCCACAACAGATGCCTATAGCTGGTTGGATGCATCTATACAAAAATCATTCTTAAACAACAAAATTCAAGCAACCTTAGGAGGACGAAACCTGTTGGATGTTACAGATGTGACCATTCGTAACGCTTCAACCGGAGGCATACACGCATCAAACAATAACGGACTTCTATTAGGTTACGGACGCTCTTTTTATTTAAAACTATTATATGAACTTAATTTTTAAAAATTGAATATTATGACAAACAAATTTCTTACCCTTATTTTAAGCATTAGCATATTAGCATTTACAAGCTGTAGTGATGATGACGGTCCGTCAGGGCCAATCGACATTGTTATTGAAGGCGCAACAATATCACCGGAAGTTGGCGGGCCAAACCAACAAAACCAAGTATATGTTGATTTAAGTACTAATACAGTAACAAGCGTACAACGTGATAGCTGGGATTTGGGTTTTTACTCCGGTTCTGAATTTAGAGTAGTAATCAACGGGTCAGTTTATATGGCTGTAGCACAACTTGATGCTACAGATATTAATGCAGTAAATTCAACAACCCCACAAGTACAAGAATTACAACCACAAGTAGCTGTAGGTACTTTTCAAGCTGCAAGTGCTGCATTTATAGATTCTCCTGAAGGAAATATAACAGGTACAGCCATAGCCGAGGTGTCAAATGTTGCTGCAAATAACCACGTATATTTAGTAAACTTAGGTTTTGAAGTTGGTACAACCACGCCTGCAACCGGAAGTGTTGCTGTTAGTGGTAGTGCCAGAGGCTGGAAAAAAATCAGAATATTGAGAGCTGGAAACAACTACGTTTTACAATATGCTGATTTAGATGCAACAACGTTTGAAGAAGTAACCATTTCAAAAGACACCAATTACAACTTTACATTCTTTAGCTTCAATACAGAAACAGAAGTAAGTGTGGAGCCAGAAAAATCTAAATGGGATTTAAACTTTACAGTTTTTACCAGTGTAATTGATGGTTTTGGAGCTTATGGTTATGCAGATTTTGTAGTAAATAATACCAAAGCAAATGCTCTGGTATATATGGTAGATACAGATGTAGATGCTATCACTTATAACGATTTTACAATTAGTAATGTTGTAGATGCTAACTTTAGCAATGACCAACGAGTTATAGGCAGTAGCTGGAGAAATGGCGGCGGCCCGGGTACATTACCATCACTAAAAGAAAATGTGTTTTATATTATTAGTGATACTGATAATAACTTATATAAACTTCAGTTTCTGGCCTTAACCAATGAAGCCGGAGAGCGTGGTTATCCGCAATTTGTATATTCATTACTACAGTAGAATGAATTAGTTAGTTTTTTTATTGTAAAAAAGCCACTCAGTTGAGTGGCTTTTTTTGGTTTGACGCAGTATCATTTTATCCAAATGATAAATTTTCATGATTTTATTCAAAATCCAGTTTATAAACACTGTTGTTTCTAATATCGTCGTGAGAACTAAACGTTACATCCAGGTCTTTTACCAATCCCGAATCAAGTCCGTAAACCCAACCGTGAATTGCCAATTCTTGTCCTTCGCTCCAAGCTTTTTGAATAATAGACGTTACTGCCAGGTTCAATACCTGTTGTTTGGTATTCCACTCGACAAACCGGTCAAATTTTTCTTTTTCATCTTCGATGGCTTCAATATCGTTTTTACGGAACTTGTAACTATCCTTAATATGACGAATCCAGTTATCGATAATCCCTACGGAAGAATTTCCCATAGCAGCCTTTACACCTCCGCAGCCGTAATGTCCGCAAACGATAATGTGCTTTACTTTCAGCACGTTTACCGAATAGTCCAGTACACTCAGCATATTCATATCTGAGTGGATTACCATATTGGCAATGTTTCTGTGTACAAAAACTTCTCCGGGTTGAGCTCCAATAACTTCGTTTGCAGGAACCCTGCTGTCCGAACAGCCTATCCATAAAAGCGGTGGTGTTTGAGTATGTGATAATTTTTTAAAATATTCAGGGTCTAATGCTAATTTGTTTTCAACCCATTTTTTGTTATTCTCTATTATTTTTTTATAAAAATCTGACATAATTTATTTGATTTTTAATCGTTTGATTTTTCGT
The DNA here is from genome assembly GCA_964454675.1 of uncultured Flavobacteriaceae bacterium. Classification (GTDB taxonomy): domain Bacteria; phylum Bacteroidota; class Bacteroidia; order Flavobacteriales; family Flavobacteriaceae; genus CAYVUB01. Next base: position 12,490 of record CAYVUB010000033.1, read on the forward strand.
TTTTTGAGTTATTATCTTTTTGTTTCTTGTTCTTTTTGCTTTTCGTTACCTTAATTTCATTTCCGTCGGCATCTATGGTTTTTATTTCTGTAATTACCTGACTTGATGTTTTATGTCTTTGCCGGTGTTTCATCAACAAATCGTGTTCGATAGAAACTTTTCTGATATCGGTTTCTGTGTTTTCAAGATTATATTCTCCTTTGAACCCTATAAGTGTCACATCTACATTTTTAAGCGGAGCCCTGATATTTTTAAATTCCCTGATACTATCCAGAATATCGTGAGCTATATAAACCGTGTCGGAAGCATTGACAATTACTTTTGAATTATCGGGAATGGCATCTAAAGTAAACAAAATAGCCGCTTTATTTAAAAAAGAAACTTCCTGAGCCAAGTGAATATGAATAACATCTCCATCTTCATATTCTTCCTTACGGAAATAATAGGCTCTTTTCATATTTCCTCTTAAAATAGCAAAGATACTGATAATCATACCTAATGCAACTCCGGTGAGCAAATCTGTAAATACAACAGCCAAAACGGTTACTATAAACGGAATAAACTGATATTTTCCTCTATGGAAAAAATGCTTGAAAACAGCCGGTTTGGCAAGTTTATATCCTATAATCAACAATACTGCTGCCAATACTGCCAATGGAATCTTATTAAGAAAAAACGGAATGGAAAGCACACTCACAAGCAATAAAACCCCATGAATAATAGCCGACATTTTTGATTTTGCTCCTGCATTTGCATTTGCAGACGAGCGAACCACAACCGAGGTCATTGGCAATCCTCCCAAAAGTGAGCTGATAAGGTTTCCTGTTCCTTGTGCTTTAAGCTCCAAATTGGTGTCCGTAAGACGTTTTTGAGGATCCATCCTGTCTGCCGCCTCAATACACAAAAGTGTTTCGATAGACGCTACAATGGCAATCGTAAGAGCTACTGTCCAAACCTCTTTGTTTAAAAAACTCGAATAATTAAACCCTTCCGAAAAATTCAGAAAATCGGGCAAGATGAAAATTCCTTTAAACTCATTTAAACTTGTAACTACAGGAAGCTCAACCAAATATTTTGACGAAGTAATAGCAAGAGGGCTTCCTGTCATTATAAACAGCTCATTCAATAATGTTCCTATGATAACCGCTGCCAATGCACTTGGCAATAATTTGATTTTTTTAAGAACTTCTACCTTGTCCCATGCCAAAATAATAGCTAATGATACAGCTGCAATAATTACAACTCCCAGCTGTATTTCAGTGAATGACTTGACAATATCAGAAAATACCGCAAACCCGCTTCCTACTTCAACATCAGAACCTAAGGCTTTTGGAATTTGTTTCAAGAAAATAATAATCCCGATACCTGCAAGCATTCCTTCAATAACATTATTCGGAAAATAATTAGAGATGGCTCCTGCTTTTAAGAATCCTAAAACTAACTGAATAAGTCCGGCTAAAAATGCGGCGGTTAAGAATACCTCAAACGAGCCCAAAGCCAAAATAGCAGATAATACGATAGCCGTAAGACCTGCGGCAGGACCGGAAACACTGATGTGTGAATTAGAGATGTAGCCCACTACGATACCACCAACTACTCCTGCTATAATTCCCGAAAACAAAGGGGCGCCAGAAGCCATTGCAATTCCGAGACACAGCGGAAGCGCAACTAAAAATACTACTAAACCGGAAGGAAAATCGTACTTCAGGTTTGCAAAAAGATTGATTTTTTTTGACATTTTTTTTAAAAAAAATTAGTGTGAAACTGTATGATTATTTGATGTAATGATTTAAGAATCAAAACAAAAAAACCATTTGATTTATCTGTATGTACAGGTAAAATCAAAAATCAACACAACCATCAAAAATGGTTATGGTAATTAATTACACTAATTTTTGTTCGGGTGGCGGCGATATACACTCTATGACAGAAGGTGTATAAGTTTTAAGATAAGAATTGTATGTTTTTTCTTTTTCAAAATCTATTGAAATAAGGTGATATTTTGTGGCATCCGATAGTTTAACTTCAAAAAGAGTTAACGTCTCACTTACTTTATTTTCTTCTTCTGCCATACTAAAAAACAAAGACACGTCAAAGGATTTTTCCACAACAGAAATAACGGTTGGAGCCGCTATAAAAAGCGTGAAAATAAATAGAAAAAAGCCTGCAGCAAGCTGTTTAAACATAACGTATTTGTAATTTGGTTTCAAATATACGGTTTGTAATTGGTTTAAATGTTAATTAAAGATTAAAGTGCCTTTATATCTTCAGAAATAATCCAGCCTGTTTTGCCGTCTGCCAATTGAATTTTTTTCCAGTTATTAACGGTATCCAAAATTTGCACTTTGGTACCTTCATGCAGTTTAAAGGCTTCCTCGCTCCAGTCGTTGGGTCCATTTTTAACCATGCTTTCTTTTGCAAAAACAATAGCGGGATGGTCTGCTTGTGCTGTGTTAAAATTATGATATGCAAGAGCTATAACTACAAAAACCAACGCCAGCGATATCATACTGCCTATAAATGACAAGCGTTTTTTAAGTGTTGAACGCATAAAATAATACAAGAGATAAAGCGCTGTAAACAATAGCATTAATGCAACGGCGGTTTTTGCCCAGCCGTCATACGTCATATAGCTGCTGATGCCGTTTATCCATTTTGAAAATCCTACTTCGGGCAAAGTATCAATAGCGTCAATGGTCATATTACGGGCAAAAGCGATGTTGTTTTTTATTTCGTTGTCATTGGGTGCCAGCTGTAATGCTTTTTCGTAATAATAAATACTTGGTGCAATATTATTGAGTTTGTAATGTGCATTTGCAATGTTAAAATACAATGCCGCAGAGTGCTGTTCTGAGTTTAAAATGCTTTCATAGTTTTCAATGGCTTCGGCAAATTTTCCTTCATTATATAAGGCGTTGCCTTGTTCAAACAGAGCTTCGCCTTGGGCAAACGTTAAAGTGCTTAATAAAAAGATGAATATGTAGAACAATTTTTTCATTTATGTTAAACGCGTGTTTTTTTATTTTTAACGATAGTCATAGTTTTAAATACCTATTTATGGGCTTATCGCATCTGTTTATCAATTAACGAAATCGTATTTGCCGCTTTTTCATAATCCTGCTGCATGGCAACATCGGTAAGTGGTGTGTAACGTGCCAGCTCACAACTGTTAAGGATACTCATAAATTCCTGTATTGTTGACTTTTCTACTTGTTTTTCGAGTAGTAAGTTTTCTGTTTTTTCTTTGCTCAAATCGGAAGTTTCAATATGCAGTTTGGCTTTTAAGTAATTGTGCAGTGCTTTTTCCAGAGCAACATAAAAAGCTTCTTTTTGACCTAAAGCGTTTTTGGCTTCACCAAGATATTTTTTGGCGAGCTTATCGGCTTTTCTTATTTTGTTTCCATAAACATCGGCATCACGCTGTGCTTTTTTCTTACGGAATACCATTGCTAACGGAATTGCTAAAAGAGGCAACAACAGAGAACTCCAAAACCACGATGATTTGAAAAACTGCCGGGTTTTAATTGGGTTTAAATTAGGACTTGTTTTGATAAACGCAAACTGCTGTCCGGTTACTTCAACCTGTTGTTTTCCCTGATTTACGGCGGTAAGGTTGCTGTCGTTTGCAGATGTGCTGGTTGGACCTTCAAGCACGTCGATAATGATTTCTCCGGAAGAAATGGTTTTATAACTTTCTGTTTTTAAGTCAAAATATGAAAACGACACATTGGGTATTGGGTATTTGCCTTTAAACTGCGGTACGATTGTGTAACTGTCTGCAATGCCGCCCTGCATACCTTCTAAGGTTGTTGTGACTTTTTCGCTGTGTTCGGGTTCATAAACTTCCAGTGAGCTTGGAAGTGTGAGTTTTGGCAGTTGAAACAATTTTAAGTTTCCGTTTCCGGTTACTTCTACTCTGGCTTGCAGGGATTCGGTCGCATTCAAATGGGTTTTTGAAGCAGATAATTTAAAATTAAAACTTCCTACAGCTCCCGAAAAATTGGCGGGTTTTCCTGCTTCGGGAAGTGCTTTAACATCAATAGTCCTGCTTCCGGCAGAAACACGTTTTTGAACCTGGGTCATCAGCCTTCCGCCAAAAATATCACGGCGGTTGGTTGGTACTTCTACGGTAATATCCAAACTTAAAGGCTCTATTTCCAGTTTCCCCGATTTTTGAGGATAAAGTACCGTTTTTCTGAGCACTACAAACCTGTAATCTTCGCCTTTGTATTTTCCGTTTTCAACTTTAATACCTTTCAAATCGATATTCTGGCTCCAAAAATCATTGTATCTCGGGTTGTCCACTTCGCGCCAGTTGCTCACGCCGGTATTTGGCGATACATACAGTTTATAGACAACCGTGATGGCTTCGTTTAAATACGGATTGGTTTTTGAAATTTCGGCAACCAGATGAATATTGTCGTCTGCTACGTTAATGGCATTATCGGGATCGTTAGGTCGTTCAACAGCCGGCGTAACCTGCACATTGACCACTTGGGTTTTATAAGTTTCACCGTCAATTTCAATGGTGGCTTGCTTGATACTGAAATTTCCTTGTTTTTTTGGTGCTAAAAAATAGCTGTATGTTTTGGCAAACGAACGCACACCATTAATCCAAGAGTTGCTTACGGACGTATTTGGGCCGCCTACAACGGTAAAGCCTTCAAAATCCGGTGGCGTAAAGTTGTCACCGTCTTTGTTCATTTCAAAATCTACACGCAAACGTTCATTCACGCCAAGTTTTGTTTTGCTCACTTTGGCTTCAAACTTTACCTGAGCATTTACAAAACTTGTACAGAGAATAATGAGTAATAATGTAATGTACTTTTTCACTTTCATTTTTTACTGTAAACTGATTACTGTGACTGAAAGCTAAACTACCAGTCTTTTTCCGTCTTTACTTTTACGCCTTTTTGCTTGTCGGCATTCATCTTTTCCTGAACTTTCTGTTCTTGATTGTTCATGGCATCCAGTAAATTTTTTATTTGCTGTGACGATAATTGTCCGGGTTGTGGTTGTTTTTGCTGTTGGTCTTTTTTATCTTCCTTACCTTTATCCTGTTTATCGTCTTTTGGCTTTCCTTCATCATCTTTTTTATCGTCGCCGTCTTTTTTATTCTGGTCTTTTTGGTCTTTATCTTGATCCTGCTGGTCTTTGTTTTGGTCTTGATTATCTTTGTTGTCCTTGTCTTTATCTTCTCCATCGTCACCTTTTGGATCGTCTTGCTGCTGGTCGGCACATTGTTTTGCTAAGGCATAATTGTAGCGGGTTTCATCGTCATTTGGATTGTTTCGCAGAGCATTTTTAAAGGCTTCAACAGCTTCTTTACATTGCTTGTTTTGCATTAAAATATTACCGATGTTGTGAAATGCTTTGTGTTTGTCTTCTTTTGAAACTGCATTTTTTGCCGCTTGCTGCTGGCGGTATAATGCTTCTTCATAATTGCCTTTTTTGTAATATGAATTTCCAAGATTATATGCTCCGGCAACATTGGATGCTTCTTGCGATATGGCTTTTCTGTATTCTTTTTCGGCAGAAATATAGTTTTTGCTAAATGCCTGTTCATTGCCTTCATAAATATAGTTGGTCGCTTTTTTTGCAGCCAGCAGCTGTGCTTTGTCTTTTTCCTGTGCAAAAGAAAAGACGGTTGTAAATGCTATGAAAATAATTACTAATGACTTCATGTATCCAAACTATTTAAAGAGAACTTCTAATGGTTAAAATTCAGGCTATAAAACTAAAAAAACTAATGTTACACTAATTATAATGTTTTCTTAAAACTAATGATACTGTTTTAACATTTTAAATTGATTATTCACAAGTTTTCAGTCGCAGCCACAGTATTCAGTATCAATCCTTCGGGGTCTTGATTCTTGACTCTATTTTCTTTTGTCTGTTTTTAACGATTTTCATTGAATAAATTTAAACGTTTTAACCAGGCGGTTTTTCTGTCTAACAGAAATATATCCAAGAATAAAAAGAAAATGGCAGCTCCCAAAAACCATTGAAACTGTGATTCAAAATCGGCAAATTGCTTGGCTTCAAATTCTTTTTTATCCATTTTTGCCAAAAGGTCTTTAATACTTTCAACAACCTTGCCGGTATTACTGCCGTTTATATATTCGCCATTGGCTTCGGCAGCAATATTTTTGAGGGTTTGTTCATCCAGTCGTGTAATGACGGTTTCTCCGCTGCTGTCTTTTTTATAGTTTAAAAGGATACCGTTTCGTTTTTCGGGGATTGGTCCGCCATTGATATTACCAACACCAATGGTAAAAATTCTTATGCCGGTTTCGGCAGCTTCCCGGGCAATGCTTGCAGCATCTGTGCCATGATCTTCACCGTCAGAAATTATAATGAGAATACGGTTGGCTTGACCATCATCATCATAATAGGTTTTTGCCAGATTGATAGCTTCATCAATGGCGGTTCCCTGTGATGACAACATATCGGTATTCATACTTTGCAAAAACATTTTTGCAGCCGCATAATCGGTGGTAATTGGCAATTGCGGAAACGCTTTTCCTGCATAAGCGATAATCCCGACACGATCACTGGCTAAATTATTGATGATTTGTGTGACCAGTTGTTTGGATTTTTCCAACCGGTTGGGCGCAATGTCTTCGGCAAGCATACTTTTGGATACGTCAACTGCAAAAACAATATCAACACCTTCACGTTTGACGGTTTCAAATTTTGTCCCGACTTTTGGGTTGACAAGTGCAACAGCAATACAGGCAAATGCCAGACATAACAACACTGTTTTTAATGCCGATTTAAAAATCGAACGATTTGGACTTAATTTATCAAGTAACGTTTTGCCGGCAAATTTTTTCCGGGTTTTGTATTTCCAAAACTGAAGGATTAAAAACAGCACAATAATTACCGGAATTACCAG
>CAYVUB010000033.1:19487-24668 GCA_964454675.1 uncultured Flavobacteriaceae bacterium
TGTATTTCCAAAACTGAAGGATTAAAAACAGCACAATAATTACCGGAATTACCAGTAATGCCCAAAACCATATTTTTTCTTCTAATTGCATTTTTTTTCGTTAGCCGTTAGCTTTTAGCCATTAGTCTTATTCCTTATGACTTTTAATATATTCAAGAAATCCGTTATAATAATCATCAATGGTTTTTTTCTTAATTCCTTCCCATTCATCTTTGGGTTTACTTAATTCTCCGGTTTCGGTCTCATCCCCAAGACCTTCTATAAACATCCCCATCCCGTGTAAATTAATCCATCTATGGTCATAGTTCTCTTTGTTCGCTCTAACAAACTCAACAACATAGTTTACTGTTTTATCAAGTTTGTTTATGTCTTGAAATGCATACTTATTAATGTTAGGACCATACACATTATTTAAAACAGAAACAGCTTGTTTTGCAGAATTGTCCATACACAGGTTTGCGTCATATCTTGCTCGTAGTTGAGCTACATAAAACCAAAAAGTTGCTTCATCTTTGTTACCTTGCAAAAAAAGTTCTTGAGATAATACATAAAGAACTGGAGGATTAAAATCATTCGGGTTTTTTAAAACAGTTTCCATAGTCTGTTTTTTCTGTTTCTTGTCTTCACTTTGTAGGAAGTTAATGGTTTCGTTATGTTTGTCAACTTCAATCTCGCTGAAAACTCCTTTCGCTTCAACTTCTACAGTTTTAATCTGTGCATTACAAATTGCCCAAAGTCCAAATATTAATAAAAAAAGTAAAATCGTTTTTTTCATAATCTCCATTTTTGTTATTCCTGCATCGTGTTCATATTGTGCATAATTTATGCCTTACAACTTATGCCTTATTCCCTTTTTAAACAAAACTCCTAAAAACGGTAAATCGCAATAGCAATTCTACAAGCAATAACAATCCTGCTAAAATGACCAACGGACGAAATTTCTCTTGATAATTGTAATATTTGAATTCCTCAACGTCTGTTTTTTCGAGTTTGTTGATTTCGTTATAAATTTCCTCTAATTTTTTATTGTTGGTTGCCCTAAAATATTTCCCACCGGTAGCTTGTGCGATTTCTTTTAGTAATGCTTCGTCTATTTCCACCTGTACTTTTGCGTATTGAAAACTTCCGTTGGGTAAAATGCCTACCGGTGATAAAGCCATGCCGTTGGTGCCAAGCCCGATGGTATAGGTTTTAATGTCAAATTCAAGAGCCAGCTTACTTGCCATTTTTGGGTCAATAAATCCTGAATTGTTGACGCCATCGGTCAGTAAAATAATAACTTTTCCTTTTGCTTTGCTGTCTTTTAAACGGTTAACGGCCGTAGCCAAACCCGAGCCTATGGCAGTGCCGCCTTCAATAATGGTGTTGTATTTTACGTCGTTTAATGAACGTAACACGATAGCTTTATCACTTGTAACCGGTGTTTTTGTGTAGCTTTCGCCGGCATATTCCACAATACCGATGCGGTCGTTTGGACGGCCTTTTATAAAATCGGATGCTACTTTTTTCAAGGCTTCCAGTCTGTTAGGCAGTAAGTCTTTTGCCAGCATACTTGCCGATACATCGATGGCCATCACAATATCAATACCTCTGGTGGTTTTTGTTTTGGTCGATACATCAACGGTTCTTGGCCTTGTAAGTGCTGTAATCAATAACGCCAAAGCTGCCAGCCTGAGCACAAACAATAAATGCCGCAATTTTGGCAGCCAGCTGTTGGTGAGTTTAAAACCCTTGATGGTTGGCATTTTAAGCTCGGCGGTCTGCTTGTGATGCTTAAAAACATACCAGACAATTGCTAAAGGTAACGCCAATAGCAGCCATAAAAATTCTTTATTTAAAAACTCGATACCTTCAAACATTATTCTATTTTTTTGAGTTCTACAGAATTTAAAACACGTTCCATAATATCGTTGGCATACACATCATCAGTATCCCAAAACAACAAAATTTGCTGTAAGACATTTTCTGCGGTAAATGCGAGTATTACATACTTTCCGTTTCTGTACTTGTCGCTTAAAGGTTTTGGAAACTGTGCCGTGCCAAAAACTTTCAATCCTTCGGCACCGTTGGGTGTGACGTATTGTTCTCTTTTGGTCAATATGTTTTGAACACCGTTGCTTTCAAGGTATTGCAAGGATGCTTCGGTAGTTTGAAGCAGGTCTATTTTTAAGGAATCCCGAGCAATAAATTTGGTTGTGCTTACTGTAATGTTAAATGAGCCGAGCAATGTACCGTAAGAGAACATCGTTGATGATGTTCCTTGTATAGAATCAAGAGCTTTTAACTCGATGCGTTCTAAAACTACCGGTGTTGAAATGTAAACAGGCGGTACGCCATAATCACTCGTTACCCAATCGCCTTCTAACAGTTCTTTGCTTTCGTGCCCGAAAATGGTGTCTTTCACATAGTCAAAACCATATTTGATGACAAATCCGGTAAGGGTTGCCAATAATAAAAATATGCTTACCGCAATTGTGATAATAATTTTGCGACGTTTCTTTTTGCGGGCCTGTGCTTCTTTATATTGTTGATCCAAAAGTTTTTCTTCTTCGGTTGGTTCCGGTAAAGCTTCTTTAACGTGATCTATTTCAATATCGATGGTTTGACGGTCTATTCTTGCCAACTCAATATCCGGTGCTGATTTGGCAAACTTTACTAAATCGGCACGTTTTAAAATGGTTTCGATGTTTCGGATGTCTTCCTTGCTCAATTCAATTTGATTGCCATCTTTGAGCAAATTCAACCTGTGGATTAATTCGTCAGTAGTGCTTTCCAATGCTTTGTCATAAACTTTTTCATCCAGATAACGACGAATGATAAATGTCAATTCAGAATAATAGCCTTTAAGTTCCGCTTGTTGTAAATAATCGCTTTCGTCCAATTTTTTCAAGGCTAATTTGGCACGGTCATAAGGTGCCAACAAGGCAATTTCTTCATCTTCCGTGAGTGGTTTTTTTCGCCATATAAACCAATAAATCAACCCAACAACAATGATTAAAATGCCAAGAATAATCAAGGTTGTTTTCCACCAGTCACTGCTGCTCTTTTCAACTTCTATATAAGGTTTGATGTCATAAAGACCTTGTTTAAGTGTGTCAACCTCAATATTTTTGACTTCAACCTGAAGTGTATCGGTATAAAATGTTTTAGTGCCGATGATGATTTTTTGACGCGGAATGGTATAAACACCTGAGTCAAACTGGGTTAAAGCATATTGTTTTATCAGGTTGTATTTTGCTTTGTTTTTTGTGGTATCGGTTTTGTAAGACTCGACCATTTCGAGTGGCGCAAATGTTTGTCCTTCAGGGAAAACCACTAAATCTGTCGTATCGGCTTCTACTTGAATTTTGTAAGTGATTTGTGCGCCAATTTTAATTTTTGTGGAATCGATCGAGGATTTTACTTGAGCGTTTGAGAAAAAAGGCAATAGGCAATAGGCAATAGGCAACAGGTAACAGGCAATAAGCCTGAAGCTGGAAGTGAATGTATTCGTATATCGTAAATCGTAAATCATAAATCCTTTTATCCTCGTTGTTTAAAATAGCCCAAAAGTTTTTTGACATAACTTTCATCTACCCGGCAATGAATAGTGCCGGCACCCGATTTTGAAAACGCATCTTTGTAAAAATCTACTTTTTCGTTGTAATATTTGCTATAATTGGTTCTGACACTTTTTGACGAGGTATTTACCAACATATATTCGCCGGTTTCTTCATCTTGCATTTGCACCATTCCTAAATTCGGGATGGCTTCTTCTTTTTTATCAAAAACCCTAATACCGGTGACATCGTGTTTGGATGCGGCAATCTTCAATGTTTGCTTATAATCATCCGCAATAAAATCTGACAAAACGAAAACAATAGCACGTTTTTTCATCACATTCGATAAAAATTTAAGTGCTTCGGAAATGTTTGTTCGTTTGCTTTTTGGTTTAAATTCTATCAATTCTCTAATGATTCGCAATACGTGAGAACGTCCTTTTTTGGGTGGAATGTAAAGCTCAATCGCATCAGAAAATAAAATCAATCCAATTTTATCATTGTTTTGTGTTGCCGAAAAAGCTAAGGTTGCGGCAATTTCTGTAATAATTTCGTTTTTAAACTGTGCTTCTGTACCAAACCATTCCGAACCGGAAACATCAACCATCAACATCATAGTCAATTCACGTTCTTCTTCAAACACTTTAATGTAGGGTTCGTTGTATCGCGCTGTTACGTTCCAATCGATATTTCTAACATCATCCCCATACTGATACTCGCGAACTTCGCTAAAAGTCATACCACGACCTTTGAAAGTCGAGTGGTATTCGCCCCCAAAAATATGATTAGACAACCTGCGTGTCTTAATCTCAATCTTGCGTACTTTTTTTAAAAGCTCTTTAGTATCCAATTTGTTTTATTTCTTTCTGAAGTAAATTTTATCAACTTTAGCTAAAGGATCTAGGGAACCTATGTCATTAGATAAATCTTCAGTTAATATAATATCACTTTTTATTGAGTCATCGAGGATTTTAAATTTATATTCTGTTTTAAAATCAGGAAGAATATAATAATTTAGACAAACTATTTTGTCGGATTCAATTGACCATACACCACTATACTTAATTTCGTTTGGAAAAAACAATTCACATTGTCTATTAGATTTAAAATGAATTCCCCAAATGTCGTTTTGCCACAAACCCAATAAACTTTGGCTTAATTGTACTTTGTTTTCATCAACAGATTCTATACTGGCAATTTCAAGACCACTTAGAAAATTATTGTTTTCAATTTCTCTTTTTTGAGATTTTATCTGAGATTCTCTAAGATGCTCTTGATCTTTTTTCTTGTGAGAATTAAAGAATAAAAACGTAACACCTACCATAAAGAACAATGACATAAATTGTACTCCTAAATCATCAAAAGTCAAACCATAGCCACCCAAAAATATGGCAGATATGAACAAAATTGACTTAACGTTTTCCATTGTAAATGTTTAAATAATAAATTATTGAAATTCGAATGGGCTTTTAAGGCACTTCTATTTCGTTTACTATTTTGTTGATGATATCCACAGAAGTGATGTTTTCTGCTTCGGCTTCGTAAGTAATGCCTATTCTGTGTCGCAATACATCGTGAACCACAGCGCGAACATCTTCCGGAATGACATAACCACGGCGTTTGATAAAGGCATAGCATTTTG
>CAYVUB010000033.1:24768-30073 GCA_964454675.1 uncultured Flavobacteriaceae bacterium
CGAACATCTTCCGGAATGACATAACCACGGCGTTTGATAAAGGCATAGCATTTTGCCGCCATTGCTAAATTGATACTACCACGAGGCGATGAGCCAAAAGAAATCAATGGTTTTAAATCGGCAAGCTTGTATTTTTCAGGGTAACGCGTTGCAAAGATGATGTCGAGAATATATTTTTCTATTTTTTCATCCATATACACTTCGCGAACTGCTTGTTGTGCTCTAAGGATTTGCTCTATAGAAACGACTGCATTTACTTTTTCATAAGCACCTTTTAGATTAGCGCGAATAATTAATTGCTCTTCGTCGATTTTTGGGTAATCAATAACCGTTTTCAACATAAAACGATCCACTTGTGCTTCCGGTAACGGGTATGTTCCTTCTTGTTCAATAGGGTTTTGGGTTGCCATTACCAGGAAAGGTTTGTCAAGTACAAAGGTTTCGTCGCCAATGGTCACTTGTTTTTCCTGCATGGCTTCAAGCAATGCCGATTGTACTTTGGCTGGTGCACGGTTAATTTCATCTGCCAGTACGAAGTTGGCAAAAATAGGGCCTTTTTTAATACTGAAATCGTTGATTTTTGTATTGTAAATCAAGGTTCCTACCACATCGGCAGGCAATAAATCGGGTGTAAACTGAATACGGCTAAAGCTCGCATCAATAGCTTTGGAAAGTGTGTTGATGGCTAAGGTTTTTGCAAGCCCGGGCACACCTTCAAGCAGGATATGGCCTTGACCAAGTAAACCTATCAGCAATCGTTCGACCATATATTTTTGACCGACAATCACTTTATTCATTTCTAAAGTAAGTAAATCAACAAAAGCACTTTCTCTTTCAATTTTCTCATTAATCGACTTAATATCAATTGTACCGGTTTCTTCCATCATAATTTGTTGTTTTTATAGCTCGAATATAAGCATCTTTAATTGAGACGTGCAAATTGTTAAAATTTTTCGTGGGTTGCTGTTAATAATTGGTTAAAAATTCCAGTAAATAAAAGCGTTAAACGTTATTTAGTTTTCTATTTTTAAAGCATAATACTTTTTTAAGATGAGCAATAACTATTCGCGATTAATAGCCGGTACGATGACTTGGGGTCTTTGGGGAAAGCAGTTTCAAAAGGCAGAAATGATAAACATGATGCATCATTGCATTGAAAACGGGATTACCACGTTTGACCATGCCGATATTTACGGTGCTTATACTACAGAAGCAGATTTTGGAAAGGCATTTGCCGATAGTGGCATCCAAAGAGAAAACATTCAACTGATTTCAAAATGCGGCATTCAATACCTGTGCGATAATCGGAATAATAAAGTAAAACATTATAATTACAGTAAAGCGTATATCATTTGGTCTGTTGAAGCGTCGCTCAAAAATTTAAAAACCGATTATTTGGATTTGTTGCTGTTGCATCGCCCAAGTCCGTTGATGCATCCGGACGAGATTGCAGAAGCCGTCACACTATTAAAACAACAAGGTGAAATCAAGGATTTTGGAGTTTCAAATTTTACACCGTCACAAATGGCTTTGATTTCAAAACGCGTGGACATCTCGGTCAATCAAATAGAATTTTCATTGACACAACACAGCGCAATGCACGACGGAACTTTAGATGCTATGATGTTAAACAACATAACGCCAATGGTTTGGTCGCCTCTTGGTATCACATTTAAAGACAACACAGAACAAACACAGCGAATCAAAAAACAACTTGAGGAACTTAAGGAAACTTATAACGCTACTTACGACCAGTTGCTTTTGGCATGGATTTTAAAACATCCATCCGGTATTCATCCTGTTTTGGGAACCACAACAAAAGAGCGTATTACCAATGCCGCAAAAGCTTTGACTATCGATTTGGATTTGGAAGATTGGTTTTTGATGCTTGTGGCAAGCCAGGGACATAAAGTACCGTGATAAATTCCTGCGAAGGCAGGAATCTCAGAATAAAAAAAATAAGAGGCTGTCTAAATTTTAAACAGACTCTAAAAAACAAGATTCCTGCCTTCGCAGGAATTTAAGCTATGATAAACAAACGCCTACTTATAAAAAATCTCCTGGCTCACAATGATGAGAACAGCTTTTATGACAAAAAGCGAAAAATTGACATCAGCGAAAAAGAAGGCAAAGCCAAGTTTTTAAAACATATTTGCGCACTGTCAAACAGCAACCCGAAAAACAATTCGTATATCGTAATTGGGGTTGAAGATACTGATAATGCGATTGTAGGTGTCGATTTTTTTGACGACAGCAAAATCCAGAATCTCATTAATGCCTATTTGACCAATCCGCCCATTGTGCAGTATGAAAACATCCCGTTTCCGCATTTGCCCGACGATAAAGTGGTAGGATTGGTAACCATAAGGGCTATTGAAAAATTAACATCACTCAGGAAAAACATCTGGAAGTATTATGGAGGTTCGGTGTTTTTTAGGGATGGCAGTATGAGCATGCCAAAAGTGTTTGATATTGAAATTAAGGATGTTAACTCTGCCATTGTTGAAGCCATTGAAAACCATTCGCAAAACAACATTGAATATACGTTGAACGGCGTATTTGATTTTATGAAAAAACGCAGCGATTATAATCCAAAATATATAGTATTCAAAGAATATTTTGTACTGTGTTGGGCAGGACAAAAAAAGACGGTAAAAGACGAGGTTTTTTACAGCCGTGTTGATATTGAGCTTGTCAATGAGCAGGTGCGTTTGTTTTTTTCAACGTTTGACGAAGTGTCTATTGTTTATGATGACGATTCGTTTAAAATTATTGAGTATGTAAATTTAGGACTTCAAAATGCCTATAAATATTATCCGTTGGAAGAAACCACCATCCGTTTTGGCAACAATGCCAATTATCAGATAGAAACCAAACTACTCTTTGAAGCACCGCAGTTTGACAAAAAAGTACTGCACCATATTTACAACAGCAACAACAGTATTCTTGAAAAGCTGAAAAAAGGAATGACGCTCAATAAAAACGAAGAGGAAGATTTAAAAAATCTGCCTGCAACCTATTTGATATGCTATCTCAATTTATTTCATGAAGCCATAGACAAGCTGGAAGAAGCCAAACCGTATTTAAAGGCACACAGCGAAACGGTTTATAATCTTTACAAAGAAACGATGCGTATTTTAAGAAAAATAAAGTATAGTTAACTTTTTTTGTTGAAAAAATAAGCGAGTGTAAACCACACTCGCTTAATATTCATTATGTTAAACTCTATTCCAGTACAATTGGAATTATTAGGTCTTGGTATCTCATTTAAAGCCTCATTCATATGAAAAGCGCTCCCTGATTGCGCCGCCTTTTGAACTGCTTGTTTTTTTATTAGAAATTTAAATCACCTCAATGAGAAACTCTATATACTATACTATCTTTAAAGTGGATTTTTAGCGTTGTTATTCTGAAATCTGCCCAACTTCTACCAATCAATTCATATATCCATACGTTTTCTTCTTCTTCAATAATTTTTTCTTTTGGACTATCAAAAACCCCAATAATTTCCTCTTTATTTTTACCTATTATATATTTTGATTCTATTAAATCATCAATCATTTTATATCTCTCATTCACACTTGATTTCCATTTTATTTCATCAAATTTTTCTTTTGGAATATTTGACAACGAACTAAAAATAAGCTTTATAGTTAATATGTATATGATTAAGGTTGTTATTGTTATTGATAAAGTCTTATAATGATTTTTCTTTTTAAATAGTCCCGTTTTATTAAAAATAAATTTAACTATATACCAAATAAGAACTATTAATAAAATAGTTGGAATTAAGGATAAAAGAATCTGAATCATAATTTTTATTGATTAGTAGGAATTAATTGAGTTGAACTTGTGATGCCATAATTGGGTGGTATGACCGCTGTCAATGGCGACAAATACCTTAATGATCCCCATATCAATGACTGATATACTAAATTTGACAACTCTTGATATAAAATAAAAACACTTGCTTCTTTACAAACATTAAAACCAATATTTAGTTAAACACATCTTTATTAATTAAAATTGTATCATTTTCAATTTTTATGATAAATGTGTAATTTTCAAATACTGCATTAGGGTAGTAGCCAAAGTATTGTTTTATTTCTCTGTCTTTTTGATACAATTCAATAAAATAGCCTCCATCAATTCCTTCAAAATTCATATCAAAAACTACTTCTATTCTTTTTTCAGGATTTATATTGTTTATCAAATATTTCTTACTTTCTTTTTCAGTTCCATATGTTAATTTAAAAGTGTCTATTGTAGAGTTAGTATTATTTTCAATTAAAATTTTGGTTTTTTTATTATTATCGCAAGATAAAAAAATCAAAAGAACGATTAATGATAGAATATTTTTCATTTTATTATTGATTAGTAGGAATTAATTGAGTTGAACTTGTGATGCCATAATTGGGTGGCATGACCACTGTCAATGGCGACAAATACCTTAATGATCCCCATATCAATGACTGATATACTAAATTTGATAACTCTTGGTCAGAAATAAAAATGCTTGCGTTACTCCCAATACTATGCCCAATATTATTGTTGAATAAATCCATTTGCTTTTCCAAAATAAGATTTGTTGGCGTTTCACTTTCATGAGCATTGGAAAATAATCTTGCTACTATATCGCCCACATCATTGGTGTTCATAGCGTTAAAAAAGGCGTGTCTAAAAGCATCAGATTTATCATTTCTACCATTATTACCAAATCTACTTATTGTTTCGGTTTCTGCGGGATTCTTATTTTCTCTTATAATTATTGCCTGAGCAGGAAATAATGCAACCAGTATTTTTTCTTCAGCGGTCAAATTATCAAAACCTCCTCCTACGTCAAATCCAAAATTAAAATTTTCTTCTATAAAATTTTCATCCAACCACCATTGATAGCTGTAACCCAAGTTCATGCCCGGGTAGTTGAAAACGTTGTAAGAGATGAAGCCATCAATAGATAATTTTACCAGTTCTTGTGCTTCGGTGCTGTAGCCATTTTGGGACAGGTATGATAGAAGCATATTTACGGCTGCATAATTTCTAAAGTCTCCTATCCAATTTAATTGATTAGTAGTCAATTGACTTTGTCCTCCCAACACATTTATCAAAACCGCTGGCGCGGCAGAAGTCCCGTCGGGATACATGAACGCAGAAGGAGCAATGTTCCCGTTTCCGGGTTGATTTACCGGACTACTGACTCCGGTACCGGTTCCTGTGTTACCGGAACCAGTATTGCCTCCGGTTATGCCACCACCACTTCCGGGGCATGGAACCTCTTCCCATTGAAATATGTAGCCATAACAAC
>CAYVUB010000034.1:0-30061 GCA_964454675.1 uncultured Flavobacteriaceae bacterium
TCACAACCATTGGTTGTTCCGGTAACGGTATAAGTTGTGGTTGCCGACGGATTTACGGTGATGCTTTGCGTAGTTGCGCCTGTGCTCCACACATAACTGTCTGCACCTGTCGCGGTAAGCGTAACACTTGCGCCTTCAAAAATGCTTACGTCATTACCGGCGTTAACATTAGGAAGCGCATTGACTGTTACCGTAACCTCGTCACTGCTTGAACATCCGTTTTGAGTTACCTGAACACTATATGTCGTTGTTGTATTAGGATTTACCGTGATACTTTGCGTGGTGGCACCCGTATTCCACAAATACGATGTGCCTCCGCCGGCGGTTAAGGTAACTGCTGTTCCCTGGCATGTTGATACATCGGATCCTGCATTGGCGACTGGCAATTCATTAACCGTTACAGTCACATCATCGGTATCTGAATTGTTACCCGATGTGCTGTATGCCGTTACCGTATAAGTCGTGGTTGTCGTTGGATTTACAGTAATACTGGCAGTTGTTGCGCCTGTGCTCCATAAATATGTTGTACCTCCGGTGGCGGTTAAAGTCGTGCTGTTTCCTGAACATATTGATACATCGTTGCCGGCGTTGGCGGTGATGGTTTCGGAATCAATTTCTCCGTCAACACCATTTAAATATACTTCCAGCCAAGTATAACCACTTGGTGCTATACTGTTATGATTTTGACCACTTGGCACATTGGCCTGAAACCATGTTTCAGGAATATGGGAATTTGATGAATAAAATCCACCTGCTCTTGTATTTTGAGGAACAACAGGATAAGGCACTTGATTTATTGGTGTATATACAAAGTCATTCCCTACATGGCTTACAAAACTGTCATTTTGTATCATTAAAATATCTGCTGCATCTTTAGGATCCCGGTAATTACCATAGGTACCATTTGCATTAAGATATTTATTAGCACCTGCATCAGCTAATACATCTGTATAGGATTGATGTGCCGTTTTAATTGTAAAACTTTGACCTACTAAAGGAAATTGAGTCGTAGTAAGAAATGAAGATGGTATTGCTGAACCAATAGGACCAAAACTTGAATGAGAACCGGCAAACACTATCCATAAACTATTATCACTTGCTTGTGGTGTCTCTCTTTGTCCTGTAATAATATTACCTGATGAATAAATTAAAGGATTATCATAAGTTTGGCATTGTACGTTAAACAAATCTGTTATAACTGTATTTCCGGGATAATAACCGGGTCTTCTTACTCCCTGCGCAGAAGTTTTATAGTAATTATTCATTACATTATAAGTTCCTTCTTGTGTGATTCTGACCAACCTTGCTTTAAAATTATATACAACGTTATTAATAATGTCATACTGTCCGTTACCTTGCGGATTAGGAAACCTATGGGATATATTACTAAACAAATTATTTACAAAAGTAAAATTACCTAAATCAGGTTGATGTACAGGTGCTCCACTTGTATCCACACCTAAAATAGCTCCTGTTTTGCTGTCTTGAAAAAAGCAATTTTGAACAGTAACATTACCTGATGTGCCTAAACTATAAGATATATCAAGAGATTCATCTTGTCCGTGACTAAAAGTGCAATGGTCAAAAATAAGATTACTGCCGCCTTGCATCCATATTGGGTCAGTGCCTGCTATTGCTCCTGAATTTCTAAATCTTATATATCTAATAATAACGTTATTAACATTAGTAAATGCAAAATAACGTGTTCTTATCGTTATTCCTCCCTCCGGTGCGGTTTGTCCTGCAATGGTCAAATTACCATATTGAGCGCCACTTAATTCAAAATAATTATCTGTTACAACTATTTCGCCACTTACATCAAAAACAATAGTACGGGGACCTTGGGTTTGAAGAGCTGCTTTTAAACTACCTGCGCCGCTCCAGTTTAATGTGGTTACATGAATAACCTGTCCGCCTCTACCGCCTGTTGTATAAGCACCGGCGCCTTTAGCGGTAGGGAATGCCAATTGCTGGGAATTAGAGTCTTGAGGTAACAAGAAAAAGAATATACATAATACTATCGCATTATATATGCAATGTGATGGGGATTTTAGGGCTTTCATAAATTTAAATCGTGCTATTTCGATTATTTTCAATGGCAATTAAAAAAATATTTTTGTAAATCAAGACAAAAAGTAATATTATTCGATAAATAGTAAATTTTTGTAAGAAAAAACTAACAAATAATAATTACATCGACAAAGTTGCAAATAAATGCGACAAACTGCAACTATTGGAAATACTAATTATTAACATTAACACTTTAGATATTAACATTTAACACTTTAAGGAAAAAAGCTACAAATAAATAGCCCAAAATTCTGAGTAAGCACAAAACTTGTTGCATAATGAAAAAGAATACAGCATCCATTGTTTTTGAACCTCTATGTTCAACACAAAAACGGTTAAAAGAATAAAAAAAACGGTATTACAATAAAAATGCTTTTTTTTACATAAAAAATTAAAGAAATGTGCGGTATATATTTAACAAACATTCCTTACGATAAGGACGAGATTATAACCAAACTTAATTCAATTTCGTTTAGAGGTCCGGATTTTACCGGAATAGAAAAGGTAAATCGTCTTACATTTGGGCACTTAAGACTGTCTATATTAGATTTGGATTCCCGTTCAAATCAACCTATGACCTTTGAAAACCTTACAATTGTTTTTAATGGAGAAATCTATAATTATAAAAGCATTAAAAAAGAGCTTCAGGATTTAGGTTATCATTTTAAAACAGAAAGTGATACGGAAGTATTGTTAATTGGTTTCAAGCATTGGAAAAAAGAAATTCTCGATAAAATAAACGGGATGTTTGCATTTTCTATTTATGATGCAGATACAAATCAACTATTTTCGGCAAGAGACAGACTTGGTGTCAAACCATTTTACTACTCTTGGAATAACGGTATATTTGAAATTTGCAGCCAGATAAAACCTATGCTTGCAGGCAGGAATATTAATAATGATGCTGTATCCATGTTTTTGGATTGCATGTTTATCCCGAGTCCATATACGATAGTTGAGGGTGTCTATAAATTACCACCCGGAAATTTTATGGAATTCGATTTAAATACCAATACTTTAAATATAAAAGAGTATTGGAATTTAAAACCTGTCAAAATCAAAGATATTTCTTATGAAGATGCAAAACAGGAACTTCACGAACTTTTGATAGATGCTGTTAAAATAAGACTTCAATCTGATGTGCCAATTGGCTCATTTTTATCGGGCGGTATCGATTCTGCCTTAGTTTCCGGCATAGCTTCAAAAGTATCCGATTCTCAAATAAACACTTTTTCTATAGGTTTTGACGACCCGAATTATGATGAGAGCAAAATAGCCGAAGAGTATGCTAAAATACTCAATACTAAGCATACAACTACAATATGTAATCCTGATGATATTTTAAAACTTATCCCAAAACTGGCAGAAGTTTATGATGAACCTTTTGCCGATAGTTCGGCACTACCTTCTTTACTATTAAATAAAGTAACCAAACAATATGTAACCGTAGCACTTTCAGGCGACGGTGGTGACGAAAGTTTTATAGGGTATGACCATTTTGACTCGCTTGTACGAAACAGAAAAATAATGGATATACCATACCCTATAAGGAAATTTATAGCCGGTTCGGGAATTTTGAAACTCTTCGGAATGAACTCGCACAGAATAAAAAATGCTCTAAGGACAAAGACCAGAAACGATTTTATTGAAAATATTTTTTCCAGAAAAGGATTTCTTTTAAAAGAAAAAAGGCAAGATTACATGAAACATTATCAAGGCTATAAAAACTGGTCTAATACTCTGTTGCAAAAAGCCGCAGATTTGAATATAAAACTCTGGTTAGAGAATGACAGCAACGTTAAAGTAGATAGAGCAAGCATGGCATATTCTGTTGAAGTAAGAAGTCCTTTTTTAGATTATAGAATTATAGAGTATGCACGGTCACTTCCAATGCATTATAAATATGAAAAAGGAAGACAAAAAAAAATACTGAGAGATATTTTAAAAGAATACATACCCGAAGATGTTTTCAATCAACCAAAACGCGGTTTTGCAGTACCTATAGGTAATTGGATGCGAAATGAATTAAAGGAAGAATTTACCTCTGCTTTAGATGATGATTTTTTAAATAAAGTACCAAACTTAAATGTAGAAAGGTTCAAAAAACTATTACAGGAACACATGGATGGAAAACAAGACCATACACCATATATCTGGAAATTATTTGTTTTAAGAAAATGGTATGATGAATTTGGGTTTAACTAAAAAAAGAAATTAAATTTAATTGATTTTTCGCAAAAAATAATCTTCACTACTAAAAATGCTAACTGTACAATTTAGAAAAATATTAGAAAAAGCAAACACATTACTACACAATCCTGTTATTAAAAGCATGGTAATTGTTGCGGCGGTTGGTTTACTTATCAAGGTAACGGCATTTTATAAGGAAACCCTTATTGCCAGTAGTTTTGGTCTAAATGAAGTTATCGACACCTTTATAATTGCTTCTTTGATACCTACATTTATTAATAGTGTTTTTATTAGCTCGCTTACAAACTTATTTATACCCAATTATATTACCGAATTAAAAAATGGTGGCAATAAATCAAGCTTTCAAAGTGTTGTTTTTTTTATAACTATAGGCATATCAGTTGTTTCAATTTTAGTATCTTATTTTTCTATAAATATTTTTTTAGATATAATTTATCCTAATCAGCCCGAAGCAAACTATCAATTGATTAAAGACCAATTCTACATTATTTTGCCATGCCTGCTTTTATGGGGAATTGGATCTGTATTAACAGGATTGTTGGAAGTTGACAACCGGTTTTTAATATCTACCATATCAGATTTGTTTCCAATACTTACAATGATTCTTTTTCTTATTCTTTTTAAAGATCAGTTAGGTCCAATGGTTTTAGCCTATGGCACATTGACGGGTACCATTGTTGGTTTTGCGTTTTTATTGTTTTTTACATTTAAATACAAAGTTTTGTCAGTAACAAAAGCTGTTTTAAATACTAACTCAAGGTTAATGATACGGCAATTACCTCCTAAAATATCTTCAGGGTTTCTTTCGGCAATGAATAATTTTGTAGATCAGTTTTTTGCCGGTCAACTTATTGTCGGTTCATTGGCTGCTTTAAGCTATGCCAACAGAATACCGGCATTTGGTGTTGCCGTTGTTATTATGTCGCTGGGTAATGTTTTGTTACCTCATTTTTCAAGATTAGTTAACGAAAACCTTAAATTAGCCTATCAATATTTGTTCAGAATACTAAAATGGTTATTTATAATTTTACTTGCAGCAACCATAGTCGGGATTTTTATTTCCGATTGGGTAATTGAATTGTGGCTGGAAAGAGATCAGTTTACACATCAAGACACCCTAAAAGTTTCTGCCATCCAGAAAATTTTATTACTTAACGTTCCTTTCTATCTTTGTACATTAATAATTGTCAAATTTTTAACCAGTATTAATAAAAACAGTTTTATGGCATGGGCATCGCTAATCAATTTAATAATAAATATTACATTAAACGTTTTATTGGTTAAGCGTTATGGTGTTTTTGGATTAGCCACAAGTACTTCGGTAGTTTTAATTATAAGCAGTTTCTTTTACTTCGGATATACCCTTAAACAATATAAAAAGCTTGGTTGATGAAAATTGATTTTCTTGTAAATTCACTCGCTCCGGGAGGTGCAGAACGCGTTCTGTCGCTGCTTGCCAATTATTTTGATGAGCAAGGACAGGATGTGGCTATAATCACCTTTAATGATAACGATGTCTGGAAAATAAACAAGACTATCAAAAGAGTAAAACTGCATGACGGGCGTATAAAAAACCAAATGATAAGAAGCACCATTGCTTTGATTAAACAGTATTATAAAAAAAGTAACCGTCCGGATGTTCTTATTTCTTTTATGACCAGAACTAATCTTATAGGTATTTTAGTTGCCCGTCTTTATGGCATAAAAATAATAGCATCTGAACATACTAATCATACAGCAGAAACCGATAGAATTGAAAAGATTACAAGAAATTACGCGTACCGTTTTGCCAATGCATTAACTTGCTTAACTACATTTGATGAAAAGTATTATAAAAAGAAGAATAGTAATGTAGTGGTAATGCCAAATCCATGTACTTTTGAAATATACAAAGAAGATATTAGAAAAAGAGAAAAAGTGATTTTAACAGTTGGCGATTTAAACAGATACCATTATAAAGGGCTTGACAATCTTATATCTTTAATTACTCCGGTATTAAAAAAACACAAAGACTGGAAATTAAAAATAGTTGGAGGCGGTAATGAAGGAATGGAAATATTAAAAGAAATATCAAAATCTCATAATACTGAAGACCAGGTTATATTTGAAGGTTTCTCTAACAACGTTTCTGAAATAATGAGAAATTCTGAGATTTATGTTTTGTCGTCTAAGTTTGAAGGCCTGCCAATGGTATTGCTGGAAGCCATGTCGCAAGGTATGGTATGTATAGCTTTTGATTGTATTTCAGGACCTTCAGACATAATAACCCATAATACAAATGGTGTTTTAGTAGAAAATCAAAATTTTGAGTTACTGTTTAAAGAACTGGAACGATTAATAGAAAATCCGGAAAAAAGAATAGAATTTGCAAAACAAAGTATCGTTTCTTTAGATAAATTCAAAATAGAAAAAATTTATACTGATTATTTAGAGATTTTTGAAGCCATATAAATGAAAAGCAAACTAATTATACATCTCTGTTTTCTTGTTCCTCTTGTCATTACGGTGTTAAATGCGCAAGTGATTGTTACCTATTTTGTTTCTCAGGCTCTGGCAAAATTTATGGCCTATGCCAATATGGGATTAATATTGTTAGGAACTGCTCTGCTACTTAAAGCAAGAGGTGAACTGTCCAAAACGGCAAGTTTATGGATTGTTTTTTATTTGATATATTTTTCATTTGGTATTTTGGCAGGAGGTCTATACAATAATAGCTCCGGCATATTATTAAGTACAATACCACTCATATACACTGTGGGGTTTTATTATTATTTAAGCTTTGAAGGAAATAGGGCTTTGTTTGAAAAAGTAATTATTCCGTCATTGCTTTTGTCCTGTATAATTTGTATCTATTGGGACATCATAAATTTTGATTTAGATGTACAAGGAGTATATATATATGTTGTTGACAGGGCTCAAGGCGTTTATGGTGATGCCAACAATATGGCTTTAGTTACAATTCTCACATTTATTTTTATTTACAAAATTTATAACCCAACCCAAGTTATTTTCAAAATTTTCAAATTGGCATTATTAGCTGTAGCAGCATATAGTCTCTTACTCACCTTTTCCAACACGGGATTTATGGTTTTTGTCATTTCATTAATAGCTCTCAACTATAAATTTTTTAAAGGAGTAAGAATTTTATTTGGAGTTTTGCTGTTACCTGTTGTTTACATTGTACTATTGAACCTTAATACTCTTACCGCCAACATGAATTTAGTAGGACAGCAAAGAGATAAAATAAATAATATTGTAAATATCGTGTCATTTAATTTTGACAAAGTAGATGACTCCGGAAGAGGTGAATTACAACAAAAATTAATGCATTTTGTGTATGAAAACCCATTATTGGGCAATGGGGTCGATTTTGCAAATTCTTACCATGCCCATAATACCTATTTAATGGTTTGGGCAGACGCCGGCTTTTTTACGCTTATGTTCTTTTTATTTGTGATGATGACATATTTTGCAAGGTCATTAAAAATCCCGCAGGAAATCGGTTTTTTTACTATTCCCATGTTAATTACCATGTACATGTTTATGTTAAGTTTACACAGTGTCATCAATCAACCCTATATAATGGCAATATTAGTTTATATTGGGTATCTCATAGATACAGCTAAGAAGGAAGAGTCATACAGTATTTATGAAAACTAAGTGCAAAGGATGCAGATAAAAGTATTAAAATCGCAATTCAAAGAATAATTTTGATAATTGAGATAAGATACAGCATATTTACCTTATGTATTTATTAATGAACGTAAAACAGCCCCAAATGTAACCAACTATGATTTTTAATTCTTTAGATTTTTTCATCTTTTTACCGATAGTCTTTGTGTTCTATTGGTTTGTCTTCAATAAGAACCTGAAGTACCAAAACCTGTTTATAGTAATTGCCAGCTACATATTTTATTGCTGGTGGGATTGGAGATTTGTCTCATTAATTATATTTAGCTCGTTTGTTGACTATATCATTGGAATACTGCTTGGTAACGAAACAAAACAGCACAAACGCAAAATACTGCTTTGGACAAGTATTTGCAGTAATATTGGGTTTTTAGGATTTTTTAAATATTACAATTTTTTTGTTCAAAGCTTTATAGACTCATTTTCATTTTTTGGAACGCAAATAAATGCCGGCACGCTTAACATCATTCTTCCTGTCGGTATTAGTTTTTATACCTTTCAAACCTTAAGCTATACCATTGATGTTTACAATAAAAAATTAGAACCAACCAAAGATTGGGTAGCTTTTTTTGCGTTTGTAAGCTTCTTTCCGCAATTAGTTGCCGGCCCTATAGAAAGAGCTACAAATTTCTTATCACAATTTTATAAAAAACGGCAATTCGTTTATACCGATGCCGTTGACGGAGTCCGTCAGGTTCTTTGGGGATTGTTTAAAAAAGTGGTCATCGCAGATAACTGCGCCAAGTATGCCAACATCATATTTAACAATCACACCGAGTATAATGGCAGTACGCTCCTACTCGGTGCCTTTTTATTTGCATTTCAAATTTATGGCGACTTCTCAGGATATTCAGATATAGCCATAGGTATTTCAAGATTATTCGGCTTTAATTTAAAACGAAACTTTGCCTTTCCTTATTTCTCAAGAGATATTGCAGAATTTTGGAGACGTTGGCACATTTCATTATCAACATGGTTCAGGGATTACCTTTACATCCCGTTGGGAGGAAGCAAAGGCGGTCTTAAAATGAAGCTCAGAAATACTTTCATCATTTTTCTCGTCAGCGGTTTTTGGCATGGTGCAAACTGGACATTTATAATTTGGGGGGCTTTGAATGCCTTATACTTTTTACCTTTATTATTAGCTAATAAAAACAGGGTAAATACAGATTTAGTTGCACAAGGAAACTATTTTCCAAGTTTAAAAGAATTAGGTCAAATGGCTATTACCTTCTTTTTAACACTTATCGCTTGGATATTTTTTAGGGCAGATTCTGTTTCACATGCCATTTCATATTTAAAAAATACATTTACAACATCTTTATTTTCTGAATTTGAAATATTTCCGGGCACAACACTCTTATTAATCTTATTTTTCATTATAATAGAATGGTTAGGAAGAAGCGGTGAATATGCTATAGAAAAAATTGACTTTATGAACAAACCATTACGTTGGAGTTTTTATGTTCTTTTGATTGTTTTGATGTTTAGCTTTACCGGTGAGCAGCAACAATTTATTTATTTTCAGTTTTAACTATGAAAAAGTTTTTAAAAAATATAATTCTGTTTTTAATAGTGGCTTTGGTCGCAGGTGAAATTGTTGTCAGAGTAACTCATGCCGTGTCAGATATTCCTCAAAGGACTATTGATGAATATGGTATTCAAAAATACCTGCCAAATCAAGAAGGTTATTGGAAAGGCGGAGACCACAGCTGGATGATTAATAAATTGGGATGGCCGGGCGAACTGCCAAAAAGCTATAACAATCTCATTATGGTTATTGGAGATTCGTACATTGAAAATTTCATGAACCCAAATGAGTGTCACCAATCGGTATTTTTAAAAGCCAACATGCAAGATTACAATTTTATGGAAGCTGCACGTTCCGGGGTTTCATTAATTGAAGCTATGGAAATAAGCAAACAATTTGATTCCTTAAAACCACTCCAAATATTACTTTATGTAAACAATGAAGATTTTTACGAGAGTATTTCACAAGTAAAACCAATGAGCGATATCACACAACTGGACATCAAGACCAATACCATTAAATTTGGTGAAATGAAAGCTCCTGTAGCTAAAAAAATCTTATACACATGGAAATTGTTATATTACTTTTACAACAGATTTCCGTTAGGTGGCGGTTTTGAAATTGCAGAAAACAGCCCTGAAAATTCCATTAAAGACTCAAAAAATGAAGGCTTAGAGTTTCAAACCGAAATAATGCAACTCATGACCTTTATAAAACAAAACTATACCATTAACGATAAAACTTTGGTGTTTCATCCTAATTCAAATACATCAATCATTGAAATTTGCAGAAATACAGGATTTAATATAATTCTTTTAGACTCAAGTAATGATGACACCTGGGCATTTGATTACGACACTCACTGGACTTGCTATGGACACAAACAGGCTGCCCGACAGGTTAGCGAAAAACTTTTAAATCGTGTTTCTAAAGACACTAATTAGATAATTATATCAAAAATAAAAAACATGTGTGGAATTTACGGAAGCACCATCTTATACACTGAATCCCAAATTAAAGAAAAGTTAAAGCGTACAGCCTTTAGAGGACCTGACCAAATGGGATGGAAATTTTATAAATCAGACAACTATTCTATTGCTTTTGGACATAACAGACTATCAATTATAGATTTAGACGCGAGATCCAATCAGCCGTTTTCCTACTTAGATACTATTGAGATTGTTTTTAATGGAGAAATCTTTAATTTTCAAGACATCAGACATAACCTCCATAAAAAGGGATATACTTTTAAAACCACAAGTGATACCGAAGTTATTTGTGCTGCTTATTTGGAGTATGGAGAAGATTGTGTCAGTCATTTCAACGGAATGTTCGCCTTTGTCATATATGATAAAGTAAAACATCATTTTTTTGGAGCTCGTGACAGATTAGGTAAAAAACCATTTTATTATTATCATAATGGCAAAGATTTTGAATTTGCAAGTCAAATATCCTCAATTCAACTTCATAATACTAATTTAAGCATTTCAGAACATGCCATAAAGTCTTATTTAACCTGGGAAACCATACCGGATCCATTATCAATTTTTAACGAAGTACATAAATTATTGCCAGGACATTCGTTTACATTTAATTTAAAGTCAGGAACATTTAAAACAAAGCAATATTGGGACATTGACTATAATGGCAATACCAAATTTTTGGGCGATTATGAAGAGGCAAAATCTGAGCTTAAACAGTTACTTTCAAACGCAGTAAAAATCAGAATGTTTGCAGATGTACCGGTTGGTGTATTTCTTTCCGGCGGCGTAGATTCATCAATTGTGGCAGCAATGGCGGCTCATACGTATGAGACTAAAGTTAAAACCTTTTCGGTAAAATTTAATGACAAAGGTTTTGACGAAAGCATATATGCAGAAAAAGTCGCCAATCATTTACAAACAGATCACAATACCATTGAATGTAATTATGATGAAGGTATCGATTTAATTGAAAATTTTCATTATTACTACGATGAGCCTTTTGCAGATTCTTCTGCCATACCTTCCATGCTATTGGCAAAACACACAAAAAAACAAGTTACAGTGGCTATTTCAGGAGATGCCGGCGACGAAAACTTTTTAGGATATCACCGGTATAACTGGATAAAACAAGGAGCTAACTTCATGAAAATTCCGTACCCTCTTAGGGTGTTGATGTCAAAACTCACCTCTTTATCCCCAAACTACAGATTGAAAATTATCTCTGAATTTATGGCATATAAATCTATTGACTCTGTGTATTTGGATTCCAAAACAGATCTTAGTTTTAACTCTGCCAAAGATAGTTTCAATCCTGTGGATATCGACGAGCTAAAGTATTTGCTGCATGCCAACAAGAATTTACTTGAGAGAGTCTCAGATTTTGATATTAAAACCTATTTAAACTGGGATATCAATACAAAAGTAGATAGAGCAACAATGGCATATTCATTAGAAGCAAGATCACCTTTAATGGATTACAGAATAGTAGAATTTGCACGCTCATTGCCTACCGAATATAAATTTAAAGGGAAAAATCAAAAACGTATCTTAAAAGATGTATTGTATCAATATGTTCCAAAAGAATATTTTGACAGGCCTAAAGCCGGTTTTACCATGCCGTTTGAAAACTGGTTTAGGCATGATTTAAAAGATTATGTACTCACAGAACTCAACACACAAAGTTTAAAAGAAATTCCCGGCATAAACTTAAGCGAAGTTTCTAATAACATAAAAAGGCACATGGATAAAAGTGCTAATTACTATCCGTTAATCTGGAAATTATTAGTGCTGAAACAATGGCTAAAGAATAACAAAGGTTATGAAATCAAATAAGATTACTATTACGTTTGTACTTCCTAATTTATTGCCAGGCGGTGCAGAACGAGTGATGTCTTATATCGCTCAAAATATTGACCGTCAAAAGTTTAATGCAACACTATTAATCATAGGTTATTCTAAAGATGCGTCTTATGATGTACATGGTATTGATGTTGTTTTTTTAGAAAAACCCAAAGTATCAAAAGGCGTTTTTTCATTATTTCACTATATCCGGAAAACAAAACCTGATATTCTTGTAAGTGCAATTGCTCATTTAAATACCGTTACTGCATTTTTATCATTATTATTTCCAAAAACAATATTTATCGCCCGGGAAGTTAATGTTTTAAGTGTGCTGGCTAAGTATGAAAATCAGGGAAAAACTTCAATCCTTGACAGTGTAATTGACAGGAGATTCAATTTTTTTAATAAAGTAATTTGCCAGTCAAAAGATATGCTGGATGATTTTCATAAAAATTACAATGTCAAAAATGATAAGCTCGTTGTAATTAATAACCCAATTACGGATAACTTCAAACTTAAAGAAAGAAACGGCAAAAATAACCCGATACATTTTATAACTGTTGCCCGGTTTGATAAAGAAAAAGGTCATCATAGAATTCTTGAAGCTCTGTCGCGGGTTAGCTTTGATTTTCACTATACCCTAATAGGCAAAGGTGTTCTTCACGAAGAAATTTTTTCATTAATTGATACGTTAAATTTAAAAAATAAAATATCTCATATACCATTTACTACAGAAGTTGAAAACTATTTGGCAGAAAGTGATTTATATTTACAAGGCTCATATACAGAAGGATTTCCTAACTCTATAATTGAAAGTTGTATGGTTGGCACGCCCGTTCTTGCCATAGATGCACCCGGTGGGATAAATGAAATTATTTATCCGGATATAAACGGTAAAATTGTTTCTGATGTCAATGAATTTGTAGAAGCGCTTGAAAAAATTAATTCCAACTACAGCTTTAATCCAAAGGATGTTAGCGCATCTGTTAGCAAAAGGTATAGCAGCAAAACTATTCTCACTAAATACGAAGATTTATTCATGAAAGTTTATCAAGAAAAAAATCAATTGAAATGAAATTAGGCATTTTCATATATTCATTATCCGGTGGCGGTGCAGAACGCGTGGTGTCTTACCTTGTTTCTTATTGCATTAAAAACAATATCGAAACACATTTAATACTCATGAATGCTAATATTGAATATGAGCTGCCTAAAGACCTGAATATACATTATATAGAAAAATCTGATGCTTATGAAAGCGGTGTTATAAAAGCGATAAAAATTCCAATGTTGGCTTACAGGTATTCAAAATTGGTAAAAAAATTAAAAATCACACACAGTTTAAGCTTTTTAACAAGACCGTCATTTATAAATGTTGTGGCAAGCAAAATGACAAATCATAAGTTTAAAGTTATCATAAATGAAAGAGCTTTTCCAAGCCTGCAGTATAGCTACAAAAGTTTTCAATCCACTTTCAATAAAACATTGATTAAATTACTTTATAAAAAAGCAGATATTGTAATTTCAAATTCTTATGGCAATGCCAAGGATTTATTGGATAATTTTAAAGTACCGCACAACAAAATGAAGGTCATTCATAATCCTATCGATTTAGATAAAATTAATGCCATACAGCCAATAGACAATTTTTTTGACACTACAAAATTTAATATAATTACTTTGGGGCGTTTAGACATCGGCAAAAATCACGAAATGCTGATTAAAACAATCCACCAATTACAAAACCCTTTAGTAAGGTTGTACATTTTTGGAGTTGGCGATATGCAAGATGAACTGGAACAATTAATTAACCAACTCAATGTAAAGCAACAAATTATTTTAATGGGATTTGATGCCAGCCCCTATAAATATTTAAAAGCAGCAGACCTGTTCATTTTTGGCTCTAATCACGAAGGATTCCCAAATGTTTTATTAGAAGCCATGGCTTGTGGGTTACCAATATTAACAACCAATTGTCAATCCGGTCCAAGTGAAATTATGGAATTAAAAGAGGTTAAGGATGATTTAATGATAACAGATTACGGAATTTTGGTGCCTGTAAAAAATGTCAATCTTATGGCTAAAGGCATTAATTATTTTGTAACTAATAAAAACTACTTAAAAGACTGCAAAATAAACGGACAAAAGCGTGTAAAAGATTTTGAAAAAGACCATATTTTAAAAAAATATATAGATTTGATTATCTCTACACCCTAAGTTTATTGATTAAAACTAATATAAAGTATGTGCGGAATAAACGGAATCATAGCCAAAACCAACCGGAATAAAAACGAAATATCATCAACCTTGCACAAAATGAATGACTTGATTATTCACAGAGGTCCCGATGATGATGGTATATTTTCTGAAGAAAACGATACGTTTACCGTTGGTATGGCAATGCGACGATTATCCATTATAGATTTATCATCCGGTAAACAACCTATATTTTCTGACGACAAAAAAATTGTTATTGTTTTTAATGGCGAAATCTATAATTACAAGATTATAAAATCCAAATTAGAAGCCGAAGGTATTACTTTCAACACTTCAAGCGATACAGAAGTCATATTAAAGGCTTATGAAAAATATGGTGCCAAATCTTTTCAATGGCTTGACGGCATGTATGGCTTTAGCATCTATGACAAAAACATCAATAAGGTATTCATTGCCCGTGATTTTTTTGGAGAAAAACCATTGTATTACACCCATACCGAGAAAGAATTTATTTGGGCTTCCGAATTAAAATCCATTATTAAAACGATTGATTTTAAACCCGGTATTTCCAAAAAAGGCCTGAATCTTTATTTCAGGCTTACCTACATTCCTGCACCACACACTATTTACGAAGATATTTATAAACTTGAAGCCAATCACTACATTGAATATGATTTGGTATCACATAGCACGACCATCCATAAAATCAACAGTGAACCCAAACCACAAACAAGCAACATATCGTTTGATGATGCAAAAGAAAAAACTAAAGATTTGGTTTACAAAAGTGTTGATAGCAGATCAATAGCCGATGTAGGTTTGGGAACCTTTTTATCCGGAGGTGTAGATTCTTCTATTATTTCATTATGCCTGTCGCAAACAACCGATAAAAAGATTGACACATTTTCAATAGGGTTTAAAAAAGCATCGTATGATGAAACCGACAAATCCAGAGTGGTCGCCAAAATGTTAAACAGCAATCATCACGAGTTTATCATAGACGAAGATGACCTTAAAAATAACATTCATGATATTTTAATCAATTTTGACGAGCCGTTTTCAGATACCGCAGCCCTACCCACTCACCTGTTATCCGAAAAAACAAGAGCTCACGTAACCGTAGCATTGACAGGCGATGGCGGCGACGAAGTATTTGGAGGTTACAACAAATACTATATTGGTAAAATGAACAAACATTATACTAATATCATCCCAAAACAAATTCATAAAACAATTTTAAAGCTAAATAATAAATACCTTATAAGCAAGGACGACACCCGAGGAAAAAAATTTCAAATTAATAAATTGTTGAATGCTATTAATTATGACGGAAATTTTTACTGGGATATTATCTCTTTGGCAAATACAGGCAATCAGCTGGCAGAAATAATGTTGCCCGGTTATTTTGAAACCAATATTTTTCAGGAATATAAAGACATTTTAGAAAACAAGAAAATTGAAGCCCTTACCGACTTTAGATTAGTAGATAAAATGCTGAGTTTAGACGGCGGCATGTTAACTAAAGTTGACAGAACCAGTATGATGGTTTCTTTAGAATGCAGAGCGCCTTTTTTAAACCGGGAACTATGGGAATTTACCAACATCTTACCGGAAAGCTATTTGATGAAAGGCTGGAATAAAAAATACCTTCTAAAAGAAGCGTTCAGAGAACAGTTTCCTAAAGATTTTTTAGAGAAAAGCAAAAGCGGATTTGGAAGCCCGACCGGAGATTGGCTAAGACAAAGCCTTAGAAAAGAACTTGAAAGCTACATTGAACCCGAGTTATTAAAATCTCAAGGTATTTTTAATGTGGAAGCAATTACAAAATTAGTTAAAGACCATCTGGAAAGTAAAAAAGACAGTACTTTTAGGGTATGGTCTTACTACTGCTTCCAAAAATGGTATAAGCACACCTTTCTTAATAAAAATTAACACAGAATGGGAAGAAAAAGAATATTGATTATCGCATCTCACGCAAGCGCCATTGCTTGGTTTAGAGGAGATTTTATAAAACATTTAATCGGGGATAATTTTGAGGTTTTTACGGCAGCACCGGATTATACCGAAGAAGATTTTGAAGACATCAAAACTTTGGGTGCAACGCCGCTTGTATTTAAATTACAACGTACAGGCCTCAATCCTTTCAAGGATTTAAAATCTATCATGGAATTAAAATCCTTAATAAAAAACCACCATATAGACTTAGTTTTCCCTTATACCGTAAAGCCTGTAATTTATGGCTCTATGGCTGCCAATATGTGTAAAGTTCCTGTAATTTCATTAATTACGGGGTTGGGATATACCTTTTCCGGGGTTTCAACAAAATCAAAAATTTTACAAAAATTCAATGAAATACTTTACAAATTATCTGTTAGAAAAAATAAAGTCATCGTATTTCAAAATAAAGACGACCATCAATTGTTTTTAGACAGAAATATGATTTCAAAACAGCAAAACGTAGCTTTTGTAAGCGGTTCTGGTGTTAATCTCAATCAATTTTTATTCAAAGAAAAAAACGTCACCGGTAGCGTAAGATTTTTATTAATTGCCAGATTGATTAAAGAAAAAGGCATCGCACTGTATATGGATGCAGCAAAACTATTGAAACCAAAGTACCCTGAATCTGAATTTCATTTAATAGGCATAACCGAAACATCGCCATCTGCAATAAGTGAATCCAAAATTAATAAGTTACATCAAGAAGGTATTATCATTTTTCATGGTTATCAAGGCAATGTACAAGAACATTTTCATAAAACAGATGTTTTTGTATTGCCAAGTTATTATAGAGAAGGCATACCAAGAACAACACTCGAAGCCTGTGCTTCGGGCAATCCCATCATCACAACAGATTCTGTTGGTTGCAGAGAAGCTGTTAAGGAAGGAGCAAACGGTTTTCTTATTGAGCCCAAAAATTTGGATGCTTTGGTAAAAGCTATGGAGTATTTTATTAAAAATCCGGATAAAATAAAAGAAATGGGCATTAACAGCAGAAAATATGCCGAAGAACGCTTTGATGTTAATATTATAAATAATGATTTGGTACACTTAATTAAAGAAGAGCTAAAATAGCTGTAATTTTTTAGTACACGAAAAAAATCGCAATATATTGAAATTCAAAAAGTTTAACCACATAAAGACATAGCTGTTTATATTGTATTTACTGTGTAAGGTTTCATAGTCCACCTTTGGCAGCATAGTTTTGTAAAACTATATGTTCCACCAAAGGTGGAAACTATCCAAAAACCGATAAAGATTATAAAAATCTATATTCCTATGTGGTTTTAAATTAGCTATATACATTTTTTATCGTGTACTGAACTGTAATTTATTTTTTAATGAAGCCAACACTTGATAAAACAGATAAACTTTCAATTAGTATTACGGTAGTTGTAATAACCGGAGTGCTGAGTTCGTTTTTAGATTTTGGGCTTTTATCGGTCTTTTTTAGTGTTGTAATGCCGTTAATTTTTATCCTGAATTGCGCTTTAGCAGTTTACGGCATTTTTAAAAAAAAATACTTCAATCTCATTGGAATCATTATTTTTCTGCTTTTTTATAATTCCTTTTTTCAGTTTTCTATCGTTTCAGATACAGAACCAGATGCCATAAGTGTTTTAACTTATAACATAAAAGAATTTAAACAGCCAACTCATGTTAATACAAAACAAAATACATCAACTGAAATTATAAAATTTATCGATTCTTTAAATGCAGATATCTTGGTTTTTCAGGAATCTTCCTATAAAGAAGGCACAAAATTAAAGGACTATCCTTACGTTTTCCTGGGTTACAGAGAAGATATTGATAAATCACTTCTTGCCATATATTCTAAATATCCAATAGTCAACGAAGGATACATAGACTTCCCGGACACAAAGAATAACGCCATTTATGCCGATATAAAAATAATGCAGGATACTATACGAATTTACAACTCGCATTTACAGTCGTTTGTTGTTGATCAATATGTAATAGCTAATGACTACAAAAATTTTAACTTTTGGAAAAACATAAGCAGTACAATTACAAAGCAAATAGAGCAAGCTAAACTAATTAAAAATCACGCCGGTAATTCCAACAAAAAAGTGATTATTTGCGGAGATTTTAATGCAACACCATATAGCCAACCTTATAGAATATTAAAAAAAGGGATGAATGATTCTTATGTGAGCAACGGTAATGGTTTTGGGAAAACATATTCCCTTTTAAATTACCCGTTACGATTAGATTATTTTATTAATAATGAACACATTAAAGTATTGAGCCATAAAAATTTCACTTTAAACCTATCAGATCACGAACCTGTATTTGTTAAGTTTAAAATTAAATAATGTGAGTTTAAATTTATTTTGTCGCTAAAAACAGTTTATTTTGTTTTGAGAATTATATCAAACAGAAAATGAGAAAACTATACATTGTAATTAAACGTCTATTTGATTTTTTAGCTGCTTTAACAGGCTTGATTATCATATCGCCAATATTCGTGACGCTTATACTAATTTTATGTATATCCAATAACGGCAAACCATTTTTCTATCAGGCACGCACCGGCAAAAAAGGAAGGATTTTTACAATCATTAAGTTTAAAACGATGAATGATAAAAAAGATAAAAACGGAAACCTATTGCCTGCCCTGGAACGTGTAACGAAAGTTGGTAATTTTTGCCGGAAGTTTTCTCTGGACGAATTGCCTCAATTGATAAATATTCTTAAAGGCGATATGAGCCTCATAGGTCCTCGCCCGCTCTTGCCACAATATTTACAACATTATAATGAACGGCAAAACAAACGGCACGAAGTATTACCGGGAATTACGGGTTGGGCACAAGTAAATGGCAGAAACACAATAAGCTGGGAACAAAAATTTGAATATGATGTATATTATGTTGAAAACCTGTCTTTTTGTTTAGATTTTAAAATTATAATAAAAACTATCGATAAAGTCATCAACAGAGCAGATATTAACAACTCTGAAACTACCAACATGCCGGAATTTAAGGGTACCAAAGATTAACAGGAATAGCTTTTAGCAAGTCTAAAATTATTTCAGTAATTTCCTGAAAGGCCAGAGAGCAAAAAACAGGGATTTAATTATATAAGAATCAATAGATTTCAAATATACCTTCAATGGATAATCGAGATATTTGGATGAACGAATAGTTACATATAATGATTTTAAAAAAAACACCGGCGATTTAAAAAAATACGTATTAAAAAACCAATTATTTATTGCAATACCGTTTAAAATCGTGCCAAAAGCAGTTCTTGATGTCATAGGAGTATTCATAATAGAACCTTCTACGTCAGTGTAATAAATTCGGAGTGTTTTATTTACGCATTTTGTTAAAAAACCATTTCCTGCTACAGTGTTCCAGATAATTCCTTCGGGTATAAAGCCATAATTAAGCATCTCAGGATTTATAGCTATACTTTTTAAGACTTCTGTTTTGGTAAAGCCCCATTTTTCTCCAACAATCTGTTTTTTAATTCCTGCCTCAAAAGTATTGCAATAAAATGGGTCTTCAGGAAATGATTCACCAACACGGTTTCCGTATTGATCTTCACATAAAGCTGTTACGGCAGCAACTTTAGACTTTAATTTTTCCGGTATGCTCTCATATTCATTATTGAAAATTTCGAGTGCATTTGGGTAACATTCATCATCACCATCAAACGGGAGTAAAAATTCACCTTGAGCCAGCTCGATAGATTGGATAAAACAACTCATTTTGTGTTTATTCACTTTATTGTTGATATAGTGAATAGTAAGAGGAGATGTTTCAATAATTTTGGTTATAACTTCGTGGGACTTATCAGTCGATGCGTCATTTATAACAAGCCATTCAAAGTCCTTATATGTTTGATTCAATAATGAATCGTGAACTTTTTTAATTGATTTTTCACAATTAAAAACAGGTGTAAATACAGTAAACTTATAGTTATAGGATTTTGGCAGTTGCTTTTTGTAAACCGGCATTAGACCCTTAAAATTCATGGCTGTTCAATTTATAAATTAAGTAATATGTATATCCTTTAATGCTAAAACAGATTCGTGAGGCTGATGTTCAATATCCATATATTTATGAGATTCAAAATGGATGTTTTTACCATTATCTATCAAAGCTATACTTTTCCATCCCAGCGCATTAGGGGCAATAAAATCTTTGCTTAAATTATCTGCAATGTAATAATAAACATTTCCCTGCAAGGCATTTTCTATCGCTTTAAAATTTGCCAGGCTTGGTTTTTCTGAACCTATTTCTTCTGATATTACAATTTTATCAAAATATTCTGATATTCCCAGACTTTCAATTTTGGCTCGTTGTGTATTGGCGCGCCCGTCGGTTATCAGTCCTGTTTTTCCGTTTTTGAATTTTATGGCATCAAGAAGGTCAAGTACACCATCAAACAATTGAATTTCGGGTTTATGATTTCGATACATATCAATCAAGGCTTTACTATCAATTTTATAAAAACCGGAAAGAAACTCAAACACGTTAACCTTACTTCTGTACATAGAAAACATTCTTGAATATAATGGTTTCCAGTTATCGGGTTCTAAAAAAACGGCAATAGATTTATATGCCGATTGTAAGTAATCCAGCTCGTTGTATAAGGTATCATCCAAATCAAAGACAACAACGGTGTTAGTATTAACCTTTATATCCATGCACTAAAATTTCATCATCATAACGTATCATCAATAAATCGCTCTCCCATACATCAAATTTATCTTCAATGGTTTTAGCCAGTAAATATTCTTCAATTATCCATTTAGAGAAATTGGCACCGGACAAATATGTCAGTGGATAGCCGCCGCCAAACCGGGGATTTATTTCGATGCCGTAAATTTTTTCTTTATCTGTTTTATGCAGAAAAAACTGGGACGTGAGACAGCCAACCACACCATTGATATAGCTCAAGTTTTTCTTTATGTGATTGACTAAATAATTACTAACAGTCAATGCTTTATAAACTTCGCCATCTCTAACTTCTACTCTTTTTCTTGGCACCACACATTTTAATCTGTGGTCTTTACCATAGTATAAATCGCATGTAAATTCATCATAATCCTTAGGATCCAGATATTCTAAAAACATTAATTTTTCATTGCTTAAATGATAATTCGTCAAATCTTCTTTAGACTTGATTGTGTAGGTGTCTATACTCCTGCTTCCATCAATCGGTTTAATGAAAAGCGGAAGGCTGTAATTGTCCTTAGTGTATTCCCGGGCTACATTTATATTATGCTCTTTAAAAAATTTATGTGTATTCCTTTTATTCCTGCATATAGTCACAAATTCAACTGAACATACGACAACCATAATGCCCTGTTCTTCAAACCGCATCCTGTTTTTTGCAAGTTCAAGCAATTCAGTATCTATTGTAGGGATAATCAAACCAATACCATGAGTCTTACAAAGCCCTATCAAAACATCAATATAATTGGGATCATCCAGTTTTGGGGCTTTAAAAAAAACGTCCGCAATTTGGCAGGCAGCCGATAATGCAGGGTTTGAATCTGACGCATATACTTTTCCTTGCGGGTCTGTTTTTTTTAATTCTTTTTGAAAAGACCGGACAAGAGACACTCTGCGCCCTGCCGATGTTATTAAGATTTTCATTTTTTCAAATCAAGTATAATTGTGGAGATTAATTAATTTATTCGGGGCATCTGTATCGGGGAAAAAAATCAAAATTACCATTTTCTACAGATGCAGAAAGTTCGTTATATATGTTTTCATTGACTACGCATTGCCATACTGAGAATTTTTTTAAAGTTTTTGAAAAAGATTTTTTAAACCGCAACAAAGAATCGTCTTTACTATTCAAACCACCACCTAAATTAAGCACTTTATAGTTTTCTTTGGTACCTTCAACTCTCATTTCGTCAATCAGCAGTTTTATTGCTCCGATGTCTAAATAATCTGTTTTAGTGCCTGATAAGTGATATTGAATAATATTGTTTGTTTTTATAAACATGGCACCGGAAATAATTTCATCGGTTTCGACCAATGAAGCTAACAGAATTTCAATTTTGCTATGGTCATTATGTGAAAATTTGTAGAAGTAATCTTCATTAAAAAAGTAAGATTGTTTAGCCTCAACACGTTTCATATTTTCATAATACAAATTGATAAATTCTGTGATATCATCTTTACATTCGGCTTTTCTTATAGTACACAGCTTACGAGCTCTATTGATTTGAGATTTTATTCTTTTTTGATATTGCTGTCGCTGCTCTTCTAAACTTTCTGTCATACCTATCATTACAATATCACCTTTTTCATTGATGTCACCAACAGTATCCAAAATAATATCTTGATAAGGTAAATACGGGTTTAATCTTGAAAAAACCGATACTATCTGATTATCTTCAAAAAAATCATATAACTCTTTTTTAAATAATTTGTTATCAAAATCTTCTGTAATATTTTTTGAAATTGGTCCCGCATATCCATACACCGAAGTTGCATCAAAATATGGCGTATTGTCTATTTTACGTATCAATAGCGGCAACCCAATAATAACATCGTCTTGAGTGTATTTAATTAAAATTGGCTTTTCATTGTTAGTATTTGAAAGTACATGATAATCATAAGTACTATAAAAATCATAAGCATTTACTTCTTCAATAAGTAAGTCCCATTCTTTTTTAGTCGTAATTATTTCAATCATTTTTAAATTAAGTTTGAGAGGGTTAGTTTTATTTGTGTAAATATAATTGAATCAGCACATACACTTTAACTTTTGAATCTGTTTTTTTTATATCTTAACCAAGATAATAATTATTGTACACTTATAAGAAGTAAAATCTTTCGTATTATAAATACAATTAACACGTAAAAATTTACATTTTATCGGTTTAATTTGGGCTGAACTATCATTATAATTGATATTTACCATAATAATCATGTCCCAAATCCCCTCTATTGGCATGAAATTGAATAATAGCGCCTTACTTAACAATTTTGATTATGGATACCAAAATATGGCTGTCTTCGCCACACATGAGCGGCAAAGAGCAAGACTATATAAAAACAGCTTTTGATACCAACTGGATTGCACCATTGGGACCGAATGTCACAGGATTTGAAAATGACATTCAGGACTATCTTAAAGAAGACAGTCTTGTGGCTGCATTGAGTTCCGGTACTGCCGCTATTCATTTGGCACTTATTTTACTTGGTGTATCAAAAGGCGACGAAGTACTTTGCCAGAGCAAAACGTTTTCGGCTTCGGCAAATCCTATTGCTTATCAGGGAGCTGTTCCTGTTTTTATTGACAGCGAAAAAGACACTTGGAATATGTGTCCCGAACAATTGGAAATCGCCATAAAAGACCGAATCAATAAAGGAAAAACACCAAAAGCCATTATTACCGTTCACCTATATGGAATGCCGTATAAAGTTGATGAGATAAAAGCCATCGCATCCCAATATGAAATTCCTGTTATAGAAGACAGTGCCGAAGCTTTAGGCAGCACATATAAAGGGAAAAAATGCGGCACGTTTGGGGATATTTCCATATTATCATTTAACGGAAACAAAATCATTACCACTTCCGGTGGCGGCGCGTTGGTTACCAAAAATGAAGCTCTGAAGAAAAAAGCAGTTTTTCTGGCAACGCAAGCCAGAGATAATGCTGTTGAATATTTACATTCGAGTATAGGTTATAATTACAGAAT
Source organism: uncultured Flavobacteriaceae bacterium (assembly GCA_964454675.1). Classification (GTDB taxonomy): domain Bacteria; phylum Bacteroidota; class Bacteroidia; order Flavobacteriales; family Flavobacteriaceae; genus CAYVUB01. Next base: position 24,236 of record CAYVUB010000034.1, read on the forward strand.
GTCAAACGTTCTGGCAGGAATAGGCAGAGGTCAGATGACTGTTATTGGTGACAGAGTGGCAAAACGACGTAGCAATTATGAGTTTTACCATTCAAATTTAAAAAATATAGAAGGCATAACGTTTTTAAACGAACCCGAACATTATTTTTCAAACAGATGGCTGTCTTGTATATTAACAAAATCTGAAAATGCGCGGGAAGACATCCGGTTGTTACTGGAAAAAGAAAATATAGAGTCAAGACCTCTGTGGAAACCTATGCACCTGCAACCTGTTTTTAAAGATGCGCCCGCATATTTAAACGGCGTTTCTGACGACTTATTTAAAAAAGGCTTATGTTTGCCAAGCGGTTCCAACTTAACTGATACAGAACTAAATAAAGTAATATCTATAATAAAAACGTATTTTTAGTACATGATTATAAGATTTTTACATAGAATATCTCAAAAATATGCCTCAAAGTGGCTCATTATGCTATTTGACCTGATTATTGTGGCATTGACTTTTATTTCAGCATATTTTATCCGTTTTAACTTTAAATTGGAATTTGATATCCATGAAGTAATTCAACAATTACCATTTATAATTGCCGCAGCTTTTGTGAGCTTTTTAGCAGTTGGGTCGCACAAAGGCGTTGTCAGGTTTACAGGGTTTAAAGATGTTGTCAACATAATCATTGGTGTTAACATTCTTGCTACCGTGTTATTAGTGACTACTTTTTATAACAGAAAATACAATTTAGACAGCTATCTCAATCTTTCAGGTTCTATTATCTATATCCATTTACTTCTTAATATTTTATTCCTCATAGGTTTTAAATTATTTATAAAATCAATGTATCACCGTTTGCTGCAAAATTTTAATACACTCAAAAATGTGTTGATTTTTGGAGCAGGAAGTTCGGGTATGATTACGTATGAAGCTATTTTGAACGACCCGCAAAACGGATTGACCGTTGTAGGCTTTATTGATGATAATGAACAAAAAGTAGGTAAAAAAATCAATCTCATCAATGTTTATAATCTTCAAAAAATAACTCCGGAGTTTATCAGCAAAAATAATATTGAAGAAGTTATTATTTCCATTCAAAAAATTGAGCCCGTACGGCTATTACAAATTTCGGGGCACCTGTTTGCCTTAGGATTAAAAGTAAAAATCGTTCCGCCTGTTCAACAATGGATTGACGGCGACCTTAATATTGGGCAAATTAAAGATGTAAAAATTGAAGACCTTTTAGGCAGAGAACAGATAAATATTTCAAATACCGCACTGATTGATGAATATGACAATCAAATCATATTCATTACCGGAGCGGCAGGTTCAATAGGCAGTGAACTGGCAAGAAAAGTTTCTCAATACAATTATAAAAAACTCATACTTATAGACTCGGCAGAATCTGCTTTGTATAACATTGAACAAGAGTTCATACAGCAAGGAAAATCTAACTTTATTCCTATTGTTGCAGATATAAGAGATGTTAACCGCATAGAACAATTGTTTGATATTTATAAACCAAAGATAGTATTTCATGCAGCAGCGTATAAACATGTTCCTTTAATGGAAAACAATCCGTATGAAGCAGTAAACGTCAACATTATCGGAACAAAAAATATAGCGAGCCTGTCTGTAAAATACAGTGTCAATAAATTTATATTCATATCAACAGATAAGGCTGTAAACCCAACCAATGTTATGGGTGCATCAAAACGCATTGCCGAGCTGTATATAAACTGTTTGCAAGGTAAAGGACGAACTAAATTTATTACCACACGTTTTGGCAATGTATTGGGTTCAAACGGTTCTGTCATTCCGTTATTTAAAAAACAGATAGAATCCGGCGGACCAATTACTGTAACCCACAAAGACATTACCCGGTATTTTATGACTATTTCTGAAGCATGCCAGCTGGTTTTAGAAGCCGGAACTATGGGAAATGGAGGCGAAATTTTTGTGTTCGATATGGGGAAATCTGTAAAAATCTACGATTTGGCCAAAAATATGATTATGCTGTCAGGGCTTCGCTTTCCTGAAGATATAGACATAAAAATCACCGGATTAAGACCAGGTGAAAAAATCTATGAAGAACTTCTTGCCGATGGCGAAAACACAAAACCAACCTATCATGAAAAAATCATGATTGCAAAAACCAAAAAACTGAATATTACCGAAATTGAAGATAAAATAGAAAAGCTTTGCACCATAAACACTAAAATTCAAAATCTGGAAATTGTATTACTTATTAAAAATATTATCCCCGAATATGTTTCAAACAACTCAGCTTTTGAAGTTCTTGACACAAAAAACAAATAAAACAACCTAAAAACAGTATAAAATGAACCCAACCTTTAATATAAGTAACTCTATGAAATATTTGGTATTATTAGGAGTAATCATATTGTCATCATGCGCATCAAAAAAGGATGTGCTTTACTTTCAGGATGAACCTCTTACAGCTTCACATATTGATTCAGAACCAAGGCAGTTAGTCTATAAGCCGGATGATATGCTAACTATTACCGTTTCGGCCGCAGTAGATGCTGAACTTGTCCAGCCTTTTAACCTGGGAATTATAACCGAAAGCGGCAATGACAATCTAAGTGCAAATGGCTCTATGAGATTGCAAACGTATTTAATTGATTATAATGGTAATATTGAGTTTCCAACTTTAGGAACCATACACCTCGCCGGAATGACAAGAACAGAGGCAACAACAATGTTGAGAGAAAAGATAAGACCGTATGCAAAAGATCCAATTATAAATATAAGGTTGGTGAACTTTACTGTCACTATCTTAGGAGAAGTTTCAAACCCCGGTACATTTACAATACAGGACGAGCGCATTACATTACCGGAAGCATTAGGCATGGCCGGAGATTTAACGATTTTTGGTAAGCGAAAAGACATTTTGCTAATTCGTGAAGTTGATGGCAAGAAAAAATTTGCGAAAATTGATTTAACTTCAATAAGTTCTGTAAATTCCCCTCTATATTATTTAGAACAAAATGACGTTATTATAGTAGATCCAAATAACGCCAGAATACGCTCGTCCAATTTTAACCAAAATAATGCTGTAGTAATTTCAGCAGTTGGCACATTAGCTACCATTGTTGCTATTGTGCTGGCAAATAAATAACAGTTAATTAAAAAAATCATGAGCTCCAATATGGTTAAATCTAACAATGAAATAAAAAAAACGCTAAACCTTTACCTGACAAGGTGGAAATTCATAGCGTTTTTTGTTATTATAGCTTTAGCATTAGCTTACAGCCACCTTCGTTATGCTACCTATCAATATCAAGCTTCTGCGACAATTAAAATTAAAGACGAAAAAGAGTCTCAAAAACTTCCAAGCATGGAAGAGATTGGTAAAGGCGGGCTTTTTTCTGATGGAAATAAAATAAAAGATGAAATTGAGATTATTACCTCAAGAACCGTAATAACTAATATTGTAAAAAACCTAAAATTAAATATTAGATATTATGAACAAGGAAAAATCAAGGAAAAAGAACTCTATGAAAATCCTCCCATAAAATTAAATTTCTTTGCCAGTGATTCAATAATTCATACAGTTGATACTGTGATGTATATTAAAATAAAATCGCCAACAGAATTTTTAGTATTCAAAGATGATGGAAAATCGCTCATAAACCGGGATGATTCAGGAGGCAAACTATTTTCATTTGGAGATCGCATTAATACAGGATTTGGAGATATAGTAATTATTCCTAATATCGAAAACCATGCGCCTACAATTGGAAGCAATCTTAAAATAGTGCTAACTCCCGTAACCTCAATTGTAAATTATTATCAATCACAGGTTAGAACTTCTGTAGATCAAGGCTCGAGTGTAATCAAAATATATCTTCAGGACAACAACCCAAAAAAAGCTGTAGATATTCTTGACCAGATAGTCAAGGAATATAATAATGATGTTATTAACGACAAAGAAGATGTTTTAAAGATAACTTCAGACTTTATCAATAATCGTTTAGAATTGGTTTTCAAAGAATTAGAGGAAGTGGATTTTACAGCAGAGCAGCTTCAGAAAAAAAATAATTTAACAGCCCTCGGTTCACAAGCCAATATTTATTTGGAAAGCAATAAACAAAATGAACTTCAAATAAACAATACAGTAAATACTATTCAACTAATAGATTATTTGCAGCAAGAAATTAAAGAAAAGAACAAAAGTTCTGATTTATTGCCGGCAAATTTTGGAATTGCAGATGCAAACGTTAATCAAATGACAAAAAGTCATAATGAATTAGTTGCACAGCGAGATAAGCTATTGAAAAATTCGAGCGAAATAAATCCGGTAGTAATCAACCTGAACAATCAAATCAATTCTCTAAAAGTCAATTTAGAAAGCTCCTTAGAGAATATGAAAAGAACAAGTGAGATTACACTTAATAACTTATATAGAGAAGACGCAAGAATTGGAGGTCAACTTTATACTGCTCCAACAAAACAAAGACAACTAAGAGATATTGAACGCCAACAAAGTATTAAAGAATCTCTTTATCTGTACTTATTAGAAAAGCGTGAAGAGTCAGCAATAAGACTTGGTATGTTTTCGCCAAAAGCCAAAATAATTGATACAGCCTATTCAACATATAGCCCTGTAGCTCCCAACAAAATGATTACATACCTGGGAGCTTTAATGATGGGACTGATGATTCCTATTGCATTTATCTATGTACAAGATTTGTTAGATACTAAAATTTATGACAAAGATGATTTAACGGCTGTTCTTAAAATTCCATACATTGGGGATATTCCTCGAACAAGCAAAAAAACAAAGCTTATAAGTAAAGTTGACTATTCGCCTAAAGCAGAAGCTTTTAGAATTTTGAGGTCGAACATCGACTTTATGTTAAAAGAGCAAAAAAATAATGCAAAAAAAATATTTATCACTTCAACAAGAGCGCAAGAAGGAAAGTCACATACAACTACCAACTTGGCATCATCTATTTCATTTTCTGAAAAAAAGGTACTGTTGATTGAAATGGATATTCGAGTACCAACAATTATAAACTATTTTAAAGAAAAGCCCACAAGCCAAGCCGGTTTATCAGACTTTTTGGCCGATAGAGATTTACAGCCCGATGATGTAGTAATTAATCTTGATGATAACGCTTTTTTAGACATTATTACCTGCGGAACCATACCTCCTAACCCATCAGAGCTTTTAATGAACAAAAGAGTTGAAGAGTTATTTAATTATTTTGAAGATAAATATGATTATATCATTGTGGATGCTCCTGCGGTTGGATTGGTAAGCGATACGCTTCTTGTCTCTAAATTTGCAGATATGTTTATTTACGTTGTAAGTGCAAACAATATTGACAAGAGACACTTAACTGCTGTTGCCCAACCACTTTATGAAGATAAAAGATTGCCAAAAATGACAATGCTATTAAACGGAACTGATTTTGAAAGAAAAGGTTATGGCTATGGCTACGGTTACGGAAACAACCCACAAAGGAAAAAGAAATGGTATAAATTTTGGGCTTAACTTATAAACGCTTCTTTTTGATAAAAAAGATACTATCCTAAAAAAGTAATTTATTGGTTCCAAATACAGTTCAAAACTATGCACTTTCAGTGCATCAACTTTAGTTTCTAAAAATTTTAAGCCACAAATGGCACGAATTTTCACAAAAAGTAATTCGGGTAAATTTGTGTAATTCGTGGCTACTTTAAAATCGGACTTTCAGTCCAAAACCAAAACTTTTAGTCCATTGTGGTTTATTTGAGAACGGTTTCTGGAATGTTGGTAATAGTATAAAGTTTAAAGCCATAAAAGCAATCAACACCTGTTAATAAAT
>CAYVUB010000035.1:0-28260 GCA_964454675.1 uncultured Flavobacteriaceae bacterium
CGATTTAGCATTCTTACTCTTAATGATTCTTAACTTCTTAATGTTTATTTTTTTTACCATTAAGGCTTTAAGAGAATTAAGTTGTTTCGCTCTTAATGAATCTTAACTTCTTAACGGTTTACTTTTTTTTAATCATTAAGGTATTAAGGCGATTTAGCATTCTTACTCTTAATGATTCTTAACTTCTTAATGTTTATTTTTTTTTTACCATTAAGGCTTTAAGAGAATTAAGTTTTATATGGGTTTTTATGGTTTTCATTGTTTTTTTGATTTAGAAAATAGCCAGGGTAAAAGTCCAGGTTCAGCAAAGGTTGAGTCCCAGCTGTTGTGATTGTCATCGGCATAAAGCGTAAAATTGGGTTTACCGCCATACTTTAATATAGCAGAAACCATATCAACGGACAACTGCGGATTGACCACATCGTCTTTGGCACCGTGAAACACCCAAAGGTGTGTTTTTGTGGCATAAGCTTCGGCAAGCTCGGTATTACCGCCACCACAAATGGCAAAAGCGGCAGCAAACATATCGGGTTTTCTGGATAGAATTTCAAATGTGCCCATACCGCCCATTGATAATCCGCCAACATACACTTGTTCATTGTTTATATATGATTTTGTAACCATTTTATCCATCAAGTCCATGACCGAATTTAACGCTTTTGTAGGTTCGCCACCATCAGGAAATTTTAAGGTTAATGGCAATGTGGTTCTGTCAACAGATGCATTTGCCCAATAATCATCTTTCGGGCATTGAGGGAAAATGACAATGGCCGGAAATTCGTCTCTGTGTTTTTCATCGGCAAATAATTTGCTTCCGTGAACCAGTTGTGATACGTTATTTGTACCTCTTTCACCTGCACCGTGAAGAAACAATACCAACGGATATTGTTTGTCCTTTGAGAAATCTTTAGGATACAGGATGCGATAGTTTAACGTATCGGTATCGTTGATGAATACTTTAGCATCGTACAATTCCTGATGTTGTGCCATTGCGCCATTAGTTATAAAGAGCAACAAAATTCCGATGGTTATTTTATAAATTCGTTCCATATCATCATTTTTTAAAATTCTACATTTTCAAACATAAATTCTTGATTATCTTCTGTTTTATAATGATCCAGCCAAGGTGAATACGTTTTTACAGAAATAGTTTTCGCTTTTTTATCAACCTTAATGATTCTCAAATATCCCGAATCGCCTTTTTCGACACCTATAACATGTTTCTGAAAGTTTGCCAGCATTTGATATACATTATTACCGTTGTCGCCTTGGCTTACCAAAGTTCCAACGCCACTACCTGCAATATGCCCAGTGAAAACCATCAGGATGTTTGTATGTTTCTTTACCAGTTTTTCCCAAAGCTGCCCACCATCATTCACAGCATCATCACCTGTGAGTTTTCCTATACCATAATTTTGCGGCAGTGCCCAATCATTTCCATCTAAATGTGTATTGTCATGAAATAAATAAGCGTGTGTATTAATAATGATTTTATGATCCGGATGTTTTTCAATGATGGAATTTGCCCAATCGATGGTTTTGTTTCGCGGTCCGAATTCTAAAGACAACACCAGCCATTTATCGCCAAAAACTTTAAATTCAGAGCAACTGTTATCAATAGTATTTTCAGGGAAAACCGCAATGGTATTTGAGTTTTCAATATAGTCTTTCAAAGGAAAAAACGTATTTGCCAACTCCGTATTTCTGGTATCGGCAAAAGCTCCGGGTTTACTGCCCATATCGTGATTTCCAAGAGCTAAACTGTAAGGAACTTTCCCGTTGAGAAGTGACAACCCTTTTTGTGCCAGTGTCCATTCTTCTTCAGAGTTATTTTGAGTAATATCGCCTACATGCAGCATAAACGCAAAACGCTTTCCTTCATCTGCTATCCATTGCATTTGTTTCATATACACTTCGGGAAATTCTTCAACATAAGTTTGCGTATCGGGAACTACCACAAACTCAAAAGTATGCTGTGCTTTACATGAAAAACAGAAAAAAAGAAATAATACAAGTATGTGCTTAAAATACGTCATCATTTAATAATTAAAACCTAATGCATCCAATCCGTTTTGAATATCTTCATTTTGCATGAATAAATTCCAAAGCAATCCTGTTCTGTAATTTTCAATCATGATAATTTGCGGCCCTTGATCGATTGCCAAATAGGCCTGCGCTACCCAATAATTGTATCTCGGACTAAAAGCATCATAAAATCCCGCTACACCTGCAAGCGTATTCTTTTTACTGTAAAAAAAGTGCATGGCTGCCAGTGATTCCTGTGGTGTGTATGGCATAGAACTTATGGCTGCCGTTGGCGAAATCACGCCGGGATCATTGCCCGGATGATGCGCATTATAGCCTAATGTTCCGTTTGCATTTCTGGAATAGCTTGCGGTCAATCCCCAGCAATTGGCACCATAATCTGTATGGTTTAACGGATTTGCCACGCAATACTGATAATTGATACGGGTGTGATTTTTAGCAACATCCCAATAATTGCCGTATTGGTCGGAAAGGTTTGTAGGGTTTAATGCTACAAACGAATAATGTGAAAAAAACAACGGCCCGCCATATTGTGCATTTGCTGCATGTCTTAAAATTAAAGGAATGCCATATTGCGTGTTTCCAGAAACTATATTACCGTCACTTGCCCAACCTTGATGGTACGCTTCCGCCGGAATAGGATAATCCGGCGAAGCCGCACCAAGTATAAACGCTATTAATGTTTCATTATAACCTGTAAGTTGTAAATTAATGTTAAATCCGTTAGTTGGACTCCAATGCCAGTATAATTCATTCTCACCTTGCGTGTACCAGTTCCATTCTACACCTTTCCATAGCTCATTGGCTTGGTTTGCCAGTTGTATTTCTGCTTCAGAACCGTTTTTGAAATATTCTTTGACGCAAATTAATCCTTGGGTCAATAGTGCTGTTTCAACAATATCGCCACCATTATCCTGTGCGCTGAAAGGAATAACGTTTCCGTTGGTGCCGTTTAACCAATGCGGCCAGGCACCGTGAAATCTATCGGCATTTTCCAGAAAATCAAGAATGGTTTGCAAACGCTCAAGACCTTGTGTTCTTGTGATGTAACCTCTTTCAATTCCTACCAAAATTGACATTAAGCCAAAACCTGTTCCGCCAACAGCCACCACATTTTGGTCTTGCGAAGGATTGCCGGGAATGTAACGTTCTCTTGCCGCTCCGGAATTGGCTTGTGCAAAATTCCAGAAGTATTTGAAGGTTTCACGCTGCACATAATCCAGCATTTCCGTATCTGTTAAAGGCTCAATTTCATTTGGATTATAAGGCTCCTGATAACCGGGACCTTTATCATCTGAACAGGATAAAAACAGAACGAAAGCTAATACTGTATAGACTGATTTTTTTATCATCATTGTTTTGATTTTTGATTTAGGGTTTCTTTATCTAATTTTTCCAAGCCAAGTTTAATATCGTCATGGCTCATGAATAAATTCCATAATAATTGAGAACGGTAATTTTCTATCATTATGACAATTGGTGCCTGATTTAACCCCATATATAAAGGCGAACACCAGTTGTCATCAAGTACAACGGCATCTTTAAAACCGTAATATCCATAGAGAAAACTGCCATAATTGTAATAATAGTTTTTAAGTGCTTTCATCGAAGCATCGGGTGTATATGGAAAACTCGCCAAAGCTCCTGTGGGTGTCATTTTACCTTCGTCATTGGCAACGTTTGGCTCATTTGCTGAATAGCGGCTTGAACCATCACTTGCGGTAAGTCCCCAGAAATCTTCGCCATAACCTTGATGATTTTTCGGATTTTCGATACAGTAACGCTGGTTGATTTGTGCAATGCGCTTGTTGTTTTCAAAATAATTGACATACTTGTCTGTCACTTTATGCGGATTAAGTCCGAAATACGAATAGTGTACAAAAAACAACGGGCCGCCGTTGGAAACTCCAACAGGCAATTCAATCCCAAAATAGGTGTTTCCATTTTTATAATGCGAGCCATCAAGGGTTTTTCCCCAATTGCTTCTGTAATCTTGCGCTTCTTGTGACGAACTTGCCCAGCCTGTATAGTACATTGATGCGGGTACAGAATGTGTTGGCGATGCAATAGCAAGAAAATAGGTAATCATGGTTTCATTCCAGCCGATGAGCTTGTGATTAATAACCCATTCCTGATCGGGTGACCAATGCCACAATAAAAAACCGGCATCGGGATAGCGTTTGTACCAAGCCCAATCGGTTTCATTCCATAGATTTGAAATGGTAGTTCGTATTTCGGTTTCTTCGGATGTTTCTAAACTAAAATATTGATGCGCCGTTAAAAGTCCCTGCATTAAAAACGAATGTTCAACCAAATCGCCACCGTTATCTTTTTTACCAAAAAACGGAACAACTTTACCTGTTACACCATCCAGAAAATGTGGAAAAACACCGTGAAAACGGTCGGCTTTATTTAAGTAGCGTGTAATTTTCAAAAATCGTTCAACAGCTTCATCTCTTGTGATAAACCCGCGTTCAACACCTGCGATGAGTGCCATCATCCCAAAACCCGAAGCTCCTGTGGCAATCATGGAAGTCCGTCCCGGAATGTTCTCAAACGCCAATCCGGAATTAGGTTCGGCTCCATCCCAATAATATCTGAAATTTGCTTCCTGAATCATATCCAAAAAGGCATCATCTGATAATTTTTGCGTTTTGGATGTGACAGTGTTTGAAAATGGGGATTCGTTGTAATTGCTGTCCAAAAAGGTGATTTTATGGGTGAAATCTGCTTGGTTCGTTTCGCCTACATAATCAGAATAACCGGAAATCCAAGTTGGTTGTATCCCTACAGGTTTGAATGTTCCGTCAGGATTGGAACGGTAAATTTTGATGTATTTTACATTAGTATCGGTTACGGATTGCCATTGCACATCAACGTGGCGCTCATAACCTTTTGAATTTATAATCTGCGGCGTTTGGGTAATTTTTGATGATTTTGAAACTGAAATCAATTCAATCTGGTCAATAAAAAGCGTGTTGTTTTGTGTGGTTTCATTGCCTTGTAAAAACTGAACTCCCGCAAGATTTTCAACGGTAATATCTTGAGAAAAATTGACCAACGGAATTAACACCTGCTGCCATTGTTCTTTTTCAAATTTGACAAATTGATTAAGTTCAATTACTTTAGAAACTGATTCTTTATCATACAACACAGCCACTTTTGGCAATGTATTAAAATCTTCTACATCTTTTAAATATATCCAAAACGATATGTGTGTTGCCGGTTTAAAAAAATCGACACCTCGTATGCGTTTGTGTAATACAGTTGCAGACCAAGTATCATTTTTAGAAGACACATAGCTAAGCTCCAAAGCGCTTTTTGGCGTAAAACTATAAGTATTTGTTACAGGCATTTTATGCTGAACGTGTTTTACCCAGCTTTTGCCTGTATATGAAACCGAAGAATTATAGTACGAACCCGGCATCTGGCTGTTTTCAAAAAGCACCTTTACATAAGGAACTTCCTGAGCTTTCACTGCAAAAACAGAAAGAACAAAAACACTTATTGACAGGTATAATCTCGCGAATTTCAGGTTATGGTTCATAGGTAAATTCCAATCGTTTTAATCCGTTTTGAACATCTTTGTTTTTCATGAATAAATTCCACAGCAAACCGGTGCGGTAGTTTTCTATCATAACCGGAATCGGTCCCTGGTCGATAGCCAAATAACGCGGTAAATACCAGTTATGATGCAAACTGAATGCGTCATAAGGCCCATATTTTCCTATTAAAGAATCTTGTGATTGGTACATATATCGCAGCATTTGCATACTTTCTTTTGGTGTATATGGAAACGATGATAGTGCCGCCGTTGGCGAAATAACACCGTGGTCGGCACCGGGTCTGTGACCGGCATAACCTTTTATAGAATAGCTGGACGTTAATCCCCAAAGGCTGTCGCCATATCCTTTGTAGTTTTCGGGATTATCAACAGCGTATTTGTAGTGTATTTTTGCATGGTTTTTAGTGAGCTTCCAGTAATCTGCATATTGGTCTTTAAGACCTTTCGGGTTTAATCCTAAATGAGAATAATGCGCCCAGAACAATGGTCCGATTGGTGCGTCGTCATGTTCGTAGTAGTTCAATACCAATGCTTCGCCATAAAGTGAATCTTTTGAAACAATCTTGCCGTCAAGTGCCCAGCCTTTATCATACACCGATTTTTCAATAGGATATGTAGGTGATGATGCTGCCAAAACGTACATGATTAAGCATTCGTTATAACCGCCAACCGGGAAATTCATATCCCAACCATCAGTTGGTGACCAATGCCAGTATAATGTATCTTCGCCGCCTTTTGTATGCCAGCTCCATTCCACTTCACGCCAAAGTTGGTCTATTTTTGCAACTAACTGCTGCTCACGTTCATTTCCGCCTTTAAAATATTCGCCAACGGTTAATAATCCCTGAACCAGAAATGCTGTTTCGACCAAATCGCCTCCGGTATCTTTTTTGCTGAACGGTTTAACCTTGCCGGTTTTTCCTTCCAGCCAATGTGGCCATACGCCATGAAACCTGTCGGCTTTATCTAAGAAATCGACTATTGTTTCAAAACGTTCCAAAGCTTGCTCTCTGGTTATGAAACCTCTTTCAACTCCAACCAGAATTGCCATTAATCCAAAGCCTGTTCCGCCTGTGGTAACAACATCGGCATCGTTTTGAGGATACACGCCGTCAAGATGCAAACGCTCTCTTGCCATACCTGAATTTGGTTCGGCACCTTCCCAAAAATAATTGAAGGTTTGTTTTTGAACAGAGTCTAAAAGTTGATTATCCGTTAATTGTTCTATCTGTGGGGTATCACTGCTATTATGCTTTGTTCTCTTATCGGAATTGCAGTTAAAAAACAGCAATATGCCTGCTAACAAAATGTAAGTGATTTTGTTGGATATTAATTTCATTATTAAAGTTTTAATAAATTTTAGCTGCATTTACTCAACATAAATGCAGCTAAAAAAATAAATAGACTAATTCAAATATTTTAAATATAAGCTAACCTTCAGCTTATTGCAAACTTTGTACTTCTTCTTGTGTCAAGGCTCTGTTAAAAATCCTTAATTCATCAATTAAACTTAAATCGGACAAATGGTTCCAGTAACTGAATGTTGGACCGCCCGAAGCAATAGTAAGCTCATCACATCCTGTCCAGTCAACCGGTGATGTAAAGTTTGACACTAATGTAGGAACGCCATTAAAGTAAATATTGCTTTGTGTAGGCGATACTGTAACAGCAACATGAACCCACTCTCCGGCAGTAACATCGATTACGCCGCCGTCGTTCCAGCTTTCACCGGTGCCAATGCCTACATTTAACTTGATACGCTGCTGTGTGGCATTACCTTCCCTGAATATCCGGAATCCCTGCTGGCGGTTTTCGGCTATGTCGGGCGTGCCCACAACTAAAATACCGGCTCTGTCCGGTGTAGAATTTACTTTATACCAAAACGCAGCAGTAAATTGATTAGAACCAAATAATCCTGCGATAGGGAATGTTAAGTAAGAATCTGTTGCGCCTTGATAAGACGCAGCACCTACCTGAGCATCAGAAGAAAATCCGGGATTACCTACTGTAACTGCATCTGTACTGCTAAATGCTTCTGCATAGCTGTTATTGAACGACATGTGGAATGTCTGGTTTCCGTAAGCAATCATATTCATAATCTCGCTTTGAGATAAGGTTGTGTTGAAGAGTCTTAGCTCATCCATTGTGCTTGAATCTGATAAGTGATTCCAGTAACTGAATGTCGGACCGCCTGCACCTATGGTTAACTGCTCACAGCCTGTCCAGTCAACAGGTGCAGACATATTGCCTGTTAACTGCTCTATTCCGTTAAGATAGATTTTGGTTTGTGTAGGTGAAATTGTGAATGCTACGTGCACCCAGGCACCGGCAGCAACATCAATAACACCACCATCATTCCAACTCTCGCCGGTTCCTGTACCAACGTTTAACTTGATGCGTTGCTGTGTAGCGTTGCCTTCTCTGAATAATCTAAGACCTTGCTGACGATTTTCAGGAACATCATTACCAATGACCAAAATTCCTGCTCTGTCCGGTGTTGCATTAACTTTGTACCAGAAAACACCGCTAAAGCTATCTCCCAAAGCAATATTATCTAAAGGAAACGTAAGGTAGTTATTGGTTCCTGCCACATAAGCGTTTCCTAAATAAGCATTATCATTACCTGAAAATCCCGGCGAACCTACTGTTCCTGCTTCTGTAGCAGATACCAGCTCTGAGAAATCGCCGTTAAACGGCATATAGAACATTTCGCCGTTAAATACCGGTGTATATGGTGGTTCTTTCGTAAAGTTTACCGATTGCGTTGTAGAGTTGCCTGCAATATCCGTGGCGGTTACAGAAAGTATATGTTCTCCTGTTGTAATATTATCATACACAAATTCTCTCATAACAATCCTATAATCTGTAAACTCATTATATGAAGCTATTTGCGTACCATCTAAACTTACGGTTACGGAAATCAGTTCAATATCGTCTTCTGCTCTAAACTCAATAACTGTAGAAGTTACCGGTTCGGGTACTTGAATTTGTAAGCCATCGGCGGGCTTAATAATCGTTACTATGGGTGCACCCATGTCATTACCCGGATCGACAGCAGTAATTGGGTCTATACCGTCATTACACGACATCATAAAGATGAATGCTGTAAAACCTAATATATATTTAATTTTTTTCATATTTTATGTATTAAAATCATTATTCAATTATTGTCCTGAATCATCAAGGGACGGAATAGCATCTACCTGTGCTTGCGGCACCGGAAGATATTCTTTATCGGCAGAGAAAACCCTGCTTTCATAACTCAATTGATTATAGTCATTCAACCTAATCATATCAAAGTAACGTGTTCCCCATTCCATGGCCAGCTCAGCAAGCTTCTCATCCATTACCTGAGCATTTGTAACACCTGAAATTGAGCCTAAACCTGCTCTGTTTCTCACTAAGTTAACCGCTTGATCTGCTGTCATACCACCGCCACCGGCTCCTCTGGTTAAGGCTTCGGCATAAGTCAATAAAATTTCGGCATAACGAATTGCAATCATGTTTTTTCCTGCTCCATAATTTGTCCTTCCGGGTGTTAACTGGGTTGAAGGCAAATAGTGCTTACCGCTTGAGAACATTGCTCTGGCAAAATTATTGAATACATCACCATCAGGGGTTGTATTAGAAATCCAACCGGGAAGCGTTGCATAAGCGGGATCTGAAGTAATTTCGTCTATACCTCTGTTTGTAAAGCAAACGCTTGTTTGTAAACGTGTAACCTCACCGCGGTCGATCATGAATTTAATGAATTTTATACTTGGTTCATAAAAACCCCAACCACCGGAAGCAGTATTTACCGGCGTCCAGTTTTGTGGTCCGAATGGATCGTACAAATGATAGTTGGTTGCTCCTGTGCTGTTACCGTAATCTGAATATTGTAATTCAAAAAGATTTTCATTGGATAATTTACCCGGCTTTTTAAATAACTGATAGAAATCTGTCTCTAAAGAAAACTTACTTGAATTGATAATTTCCCAGGTTGCATCGGCTACAGCCTGATAGTTTTCAAGTTCCAGGTTTGCCAAAGCTTTTAAAGCATAAGCCGTATAGCGTGTAACTCCACCCGGAACATCTGTGCGTTCGTTAGGTCGTACAGCAGGCAATAATGGTATCGCCTCATCCATAAGGTCTGAGATATACTGCATTTGCTCTTCTTTGTTGAAAATACCATTTGCAATATCACTTGCCGGCGCACTTGAGGTCACTAAATAACTTTTTCCCCAAACACGTGCTTTTTGAAATTGCAGCCAGCCTCTCAGCACTTTTGTCTCTGCTATATATTGATCTGCACGTGCATAGTAACTTTGCGGCGCAAAATCTTTATATACCTGGATAAGCTCTGCTGCATTTGCAACACCAAGCATATCTCTGTCAAGGTTTTGCCATAGAGAGTTGTACATCCAGTAATCTTTGTTGTAGTTGTACAAATCTGTTTCTGCAAAATCCTGCTGGTCGCCAAGACCTCCGGCATTGACATCATCTCCTCTTACGGATATTAACAGGAAATCTTCCCAACCACGGGTATAAACCTGAGCGTAAGCCCCAATAAGCGGTAATACCATATCTTCAGAAATTGTATAGTCAATGTCTGACGAACTTAGCTGACCTTCACGTTCTTCTAATTTATCACTACATGCCAGTGAAAACATCAACACCAACACTAATGTTAGTGGTTGTAATACTGATTTAAAATTTTTCATATTTAGCATTTTTTTAGATTTTTATATTAACACCAACTGTATAAATGGCAGGTATTGGATAAGTTTGTCTGTCAACACCATCTGCCACCTCCGGATTAAATCCATTGTAATTAAATAATGTAAGCGGTCTTTCGGCAGTTAAAGAAATTCTGGTTTCGGGCATTCTTTTACCTAACAAAGAGTTGCTTTTGATAGTATATGATAATTGAATGTTTTGAATTCTGAAGAATCCGCCGTCTTCAATCCAGAAATTACTAAGTTTTTGATTCCAGCCTTTTCTTAAGCCTGCAGATGATGGATAGGTATTGCTTGTTCCTTCACCATGCCAACGGTTTATTGCCAAATCTGCATCCATATTGGTATCTGACGTGAAGATAATTTCACCTCTTTTACGGTTAAGGATTTTATTACCGCTTTGACCTGCAAAACTTACCGATAAATCAAAATTGCTGTAGGATACATTGATATTACCTCCATACATTAAATTTGGCAGGTGAGATCCTAAAACAACACGGTCATCATCATCAATGATACCATCACCGTTTTGATCTTTGTAAATCAAATCGCCCGGAACCAGATTATTTGCTACGGCAATTGGGTCTGCCTGAATTTGAGCGTCATTTTGATAAACACCCGTTGTCTCATATCCAAAGAATGCTCTAATTGGCTCACCTACAATTGAACGCTGACGGAATTCTGCACTACCTGCATCCAGATACGGCTGACCGTTTAAATCCATTACTTTATTTTCAAGAGTTGTAATGTTACCTCCAACACTAAAACTGAATTTTTCTGATATTTGCTGACTCCAGTTAAGCGCAAGCTCAAATCCTTCATTTCTAATCTTACCTACATTATCCAAAATAAAGTTTGCTGCAATAGGCTGAAATACCGGAATGATAGCATTTTTTGTATCTCTTATATAGTAGTCTGCTTCCAATGATAACCTGTTATCAAACATTCTGGCACTGATACCAAAGTTTTTCTCTTCCAGCACTTCCCATTCCAAGTTAGAAAAATTACTTGTTGAAAGAAGTCCATTGGTCAAAATATCACCTATAGCTGTAGAAATAGTACTTATGGTACGTGTGCCGGCACTTCCACCAATACGGTCGTTACCTAACTCACCCCAGCTTGCTCTAAGCTTCAAAAAATCGAAAACACCATTATTATTCATAAAATCTTCACCGGTAACAACCCAGCCTAAACCTACAGACGGAAAGAATCTCCATGACTCTTTTGTATATGCAGAAGTACCTTCATATCTGTTTGTGGCATTAATCAAGTATTTATCTTTATAATTATACTCTACTCTACCAAAATATGAAAGACCATAAATACGCCTCCCGCTGCCAAATACATTTCCATTGAATGAATCATCATCAGCAAAATCCAGATACCAGGCTGATTGATTATCGATACCTATGATATTGGCACCGGTTGCCGAAAATGAGTTAACAGCTTCATCTCTGTAAGATGTACCTACCAATACTGTAAGGTTATGGTTTCCAAAAGTATCTTTATACGTTAATGTGTTATCCCAAAATTGATTGGAATAGTTGTTATTTGCATTACGTATGGTTGGTATTAATCGTTGTGAGTTATTTGTAATAAAATAAGGCAACCTTACATTGCGTTCATTTATTATTGAAAGATCGTGATTATACATCGTTTTAAACGATAATTTTTCAGGAACCAAAAAATACTCTGCATAAATACTTGTCAGTAATTTTCTGATTTTTAGTTGATTATTATTATATCTCATTACCGGAAACGGATTTTGAGTACCTCTGTAACCAATTAATGTAGCATCAGAATATGGTGTTGTAATAGCCTGTTCATTTCCATAATCATAAACAGGTAAAATAGGCACGGCAAAATATGCCTGAAACCATGCGCCGTTTTCGGGATTGTATTTTGTGGCGTTACTAAATACCGAGTTAGTTCCTACTCTTAATCTGTCAGAAACTTTAACATCTACTTTTGAGCGGATATTGAAACGTTCATACTCGTTTTTCATATCCAAAATACCTTCCTGCGCAAAATAGTTGGCACCTACCGAGTAGGTTACATTTTCGCTTCCGCCATCAACACCTATGCTGTGGCTGCTTATGGTTGCAGGTCTTAAAATTTCTTTAAACCAGTCTGTATTAACATTTGGCACATTAGGGTTTACCCTACTTCTACCAAAACGCTGCATAGCTGCTTCAACATTTGCAATATCTGCAGCAGAACCGGACTCATAAGCCATAGTCACAAACTGTTCGGCATTTGCCATTTTTAAAACATTTTGTGCAACCTGATATCCTGTATATCCATTATATGTAAACTGCGGCTTTCTTTCAGTTTTACCGGATTTGGTTGTTATTATGATAACACCACCCGCAGCTCTTACACCAAAAATTGCAGATGAAGAAGCGTCTTTTAAAACCGAAAACGATTCAATATCACTGGTGTTAAGGAAATCGATATTTTCATAGTACATACCATCCACAACATATAATGGATTGCCTGCACCGGTATAAGTACCCAAACCTCTTAACCTTACTGTTGGAGAATCACCCGGTGAACCGTTGCTTACTATTTGTACACCGGCAACTTTACCCTGTAACGATTGAATTACGTTTGCCGTTGGTGTACGTTCAATTTCTTCCGATTGAATGGTGGTAATAGCACCCGTCAAATCTGCTTTTCGTTGCGTACCGTAGCCTATTACTACAATCTCATCCAGACTTTGCGAATCTAACTGCAATGCGACGTTAATGACTGTCTGGCTGCCTACCGTGATTGATACTGTTTTTGACCCTACAGAGCTAAACTCCAAAACGTCTCCAATGTTTACAGCAATTGCATATTTTCCGTCAAAGTCTGTACTTGTCCCCTGGTTAGTGCCTTTTATTATCACACTAACTCCGGGCAGCGGAAGGTTATCTACCGCGCTGGTAACGGTACCGCTTAAATTGACCTTTTGGGCATACACAGATGTAATTGCAAAAAGAAAAATTAATAATAACTTGAATCTTGTTTTCATATAAAATTTGATTTATAAAAGTTAGTCGAAACCAAAATACAACGTTTTCGTAAAAATTTAAAAAATATGCTACATTAAAAATACGCCATTGTTAAAGAAAAGCCAAAAAGCCTTGATTGACGTATAATAAATAGCAGGACGTAATCTAAAAACATTAGGAATAATTACTAAAATGACGTAGCAATGACGTATAGAAAGAATATGAATAAAGTATATTTAACGTAGTATTATTTGTAATTTCTTAAAAAAGTTGTCAGTGAATTGTCATTTTCTAAATTCAACTTGCGTTTTAACCGGTATCTGTGAGTCTCCACACCTCGGGTTGAGATGTTAAGTAGTGGTGCAATTTCTTTGGTGGTAAGATTCATTTTAATGTAAGCACATATTTTTAAATCTTTATGGGTCAACTCCGGAAATTCTTTTTTAAGCTGATTAAAGAACTCCTCATGCACCTGATTAAAATTGTATTCAAATACATTCCATTCGTCCTTCTGGCTTATAGAACTGTCTATTTTACTAAGCAGCTTTTTAAATGAAAAGTGATTGTCAAAACCACTTTTATGAATCATCAGCTCTTTTTTAAGCTCTTGTAATGATTCATTTTTTTTAACCAAAGCCATGGCGGTATTTGCCAACTGCTTGCTTTTAATCTTAACTTCGTTTTTAAGTGATTCGTTTTTGATTTCTACAAGTTTCTTTTCGTTTTCAATTGCCTTTTCTCTCAATGCTTCGCGCTGTTCCCGTTTCAATTTTAATTGAAGCAGGCGTTGTTCTTTATATATTTTTTGTTTGTGAAGTATATAAAAAATAACCACTACAAGCAATGACAGGAACATATATAGTATAAACCCGGGCGTACTTTTGTACCATGGCGGCAACACTCTCACTTTTACCGTAGTTGTTTGTGACGTATTCCCAAAACTGTCTGAAGCACGAAAAGAAATGTCGTAATGACCGTCTTTAAGGTTTGACAGCTCTATTTTGTCTTTGTTTATTTTGTACCAGCTTACAGTATCTCTGTTTGATATGGAATATTCCAGATAATGATTATCGGATTTTGGCGATGATACCGTAAAAGCAATGTAGCTGCTAACAGGAATTTCAATAGATTTTGAGGCTTGCAACTCAAGCAAAATTTTATTGACTTCAACTTTTTCTACAACAGGTTTTTCAAGGCTGAAGGTTTCATTGTAATTCTTTCCGTCAATAAGCATAAACCCGTCATTGAGGTTTAATGCAAAAACAGAGTCATTAATTTTGGAAACTCTTTCATGCCCTACAATCAACCGGTTTTTAAAAAATTTATCAGATAAAGACAATGTGTAATCAGGATTGGAAAATGATTTGAATTCAATATAATCTTTGTTTTTTATGGCAAGGATATCACTGTCTTCATCAGATATGATATAAGCATCTTTACTAAAGCTGTCGTTCAGAAATTTATATGGTACAATGCTGTCAAGTAAAGGCTCATATTTTTGCCACCCGTCATTGGTTTTAAAACAAATATCAGATTTCAACTTGTAAGCTCTCACATTATAATCTGATTTTAACCCTTTACTGCCATAATCTTTAACATCAATAATGGTATCGTAGTTTTTGTCAAACCTAATTTTGTATAAACCTTTGTAAGCATGGGCAATCCAGGCCGAATGAGCATCTTCAAAAACCAGAAAACGAATTGGAACAGTCGGGTTACCTAAATGTTTTACATTCCAGTTTCCATTATTGTTTTGAAATCTTGCAACACCGGAATAGGTTCCCTGAATGTAAAAATTGTTCTGTTCCGGTACTTTTTTCATAACCCAGCCGCCTGTATGCGTTGATACCGGTTTTATTTTATCATTTTCAACAAGATAGGTACCTTCATTGTGCCCGCAAAACAATTGCCCGTTGACTTCTTTCAACTCCCAAACCTGACCCTGTGAACCTTCTATAAATTTTAATTGGTGGTGCTTGTCTATATAATATAAACCTGTATTACTTCCTATATATATGATGTCTTTGTATGAAATAACGTCATAGACAGCTCCCAACTTGCCTGTAACATCGTTATAGAACGTATGCGGACTGTTTAAATTTATGGACGCAATACCGTTATCCAGTCCTAACCAAAGCTCTTCATCATCAGTAACAAACTGGTCTAAAATGGTGTTGTTCATCAAACCGTTTTCTTTACTGATGTGGTAAATTATAGTTCCCAATTTATCTGTAATGTAAACACCGTTTTTAATAGTTCCAAACACCATATTGCCGTTTTTCAACATTGAAAAACTATTTAGCTGATGTTCTTTTATAATGGCATTGATTTCGGCATTCAAAGGCTTTAATCTTGATCCATCATATATAAAACAGCCCTTTAAAGATGTTGAAATCAATAACTTGTTTTGATACTCGTTGATAGAAACAACTTTTGTATCAACCATAAGCTCGTCAAAAATGAACGGTTTTAATACCTCATTATCAAGAATAAATATACCGTCTTTTAAGGTAGAAACATAGATAACGTCATTTACGATATCACATGAAAGTACTGTTGCATAAGGTTTGATTTCTGTGATTTTATCGTTTTTGTAAATATAAATATCCCAGAACGATCTAAAGATAATGGCATCTTTATAGCTGAAAATTTGCCAAAACTCTTCATTTAAAAACTCCTTTTCTTCCACTAAATGGTTTAAGGAATTATAGACTAAAATACCTTTGCTGTTTTTTTTCCAATAACCAAATTCCTGGTACGAACCGGTATAAATCCTGTCTTTATGAGCCAAAACTGAACGAATGGTTGTTTTGTTCGGAATTTCATGAAGGTTCCATTTCAGCCCGTCAAATACCAGTAAACCATCATTATTTGCCGCATATATTTTACCGTCATCACCTTTACATATATCCCAATTTTGATTTCCGGCATTATATTCTGATAAGGAATAGTTTTCAAAATAGGGTGAATATTGGGCTGCTGACCGAGACGTAACCAATAAACCCAAAAGAAGTATTACTGCCGAAAATAAGTATCTGTTTTTCAAGTATTTCATTAAAATAAGACTAAAAAGTGATGTATCGTTCTTAGCAAATTTAATGAAATTAATGTTATACTGCTATTGTTATGTAAAATGTATAATTATCCCGTTTCAAAAGAAAAAATTTAATGCTTAAAACTTGTTTATCTTGCTTGTCGTACACGGACAATCGCTTATATCCTGCAAAAAGTCAAAACCTATGGTTACCATGTGTGTCCCGGAATTATATCCTGCAAGGTTGTTCATGGTAATTTGATAAGAATATGCAAAGTATATTTTTGATTTCATAACCCCAAACATAGGCCCGATATTCAACGGTTTTAAAAACTGGTCATTAAGAAACCTGTAGGATACTCCTGCCCAATAATAATCGTCTCCTTTGGTGTATTTCCGGTATTTAAAATTAAGGTCTGTTGATGAACGCTTGTCGCTTCCAAACATCTGGTAAAACACAGAAGGTTCGTATTCTACATTTTTATTGGCATTACTTTTTATAACATATCCTGAATAGATTTGATAATTCATGAGCTGGTTTGGCTCAAATCCGTGAAAATCATCTACATCTTTTTTAAGAATATTATTGGCATTAAAACTCAAGTAAAACTCTTTGTATCTGTATAAAGCACCCACATCAAAGTTATTGTTTGAAATAGCTCTGTCATCTGTAATACTCGGGTCAACTATCGGGATTTCATAAGTAGGCTGAAAGTTATGAATATCGATTTTAAAATTGTTGATGTTATACGAAATACCAAACGACAAATATTGTTTTGTATAATAATCAAGAACCAAATGATGGGCAAATGAAAATTTAACACCTTTTTGCCGTGTATTTCCATTCTTGTCATTATAGGCAGACAACCCAACGCCCGAACGGTTTGATATTCTCATATCGACATAAACCGATTGGTTGTCGGGTGCATCTTTAATACCTACCCATTGTGTCAAACCATTGGCTCTAATCCTGAGGTTATCGCCAATTCCGGCAAATGTTGGCGAAATCACAAATTCGTTATCTGCCAGATGCTGTGTCCAGACAGGCAGGTTTAACTCTTGTCCATACGTATATGTGACAACTGCAAAAAGTATATAGTTTAGTATTTTTTTCATGTGAGTGCTATTTATCAATTAGTGCTACTTTTTGGATATGTTATCTGTAAAGCGTGAAATGACCTACAAAATCTTTATTGTTTGTAGTGCTGTTAAGCCTTACCACATACCAGTAATCCCCTGTAGGAAGTTCTTGATTGTTATACCTGCCATCCCAATAGCCGCCTGCACGGTAGGTTGCTATTTTACGGCCATATCTGTCAAAAATGTCAAATTCCAGATTCGGATAGTTATGAGCACATCCCGGCGCCCATACATCACTTACGCCGTCACCATTTGGTGTAAAATAATTAGGAATACAGATATCTATAAACTCCATAGTAATAGTAGCTGTAGCCGTACAGCCGCTGCTGTCGGTAACAATTACCGTATGAGTACCTGTGTAAGTGATAACAAATACATTGGTATTACCATAATCTGCACCATTAAACGTATATTGGTAACCGCCTGTACCACCGGCAGCTATTGCTATTATTTCATTAAGATTACCTTCCTGCAACACCAGAGTTAGCGGTTGGTATTCGGTAATATCAAAGAAACCGGTAGTTTGAACACAACCGTTGGTATGTCTTACATCAATATAATTATCAAATCCCGGAGGCACATTTGTAAACACATTACTTGTTTGGTATGCACCACCATTCAATGAATAATCCAAATCTTCAAGGTTAATATTTCCTTCAACAGTTACGGTAACTACATTTTCTGTTGCATTATTGACACAAGCGTATTCAACAGCTACAAGCGGCGTGATGCTTACAGATTCAGGGAAGGTGATATTCCATTCAGATTCACAGCCTTCACTGTCACGTACATAAACAATATGGTCACCACCGCCTAAGCCTGTAAAATCAAATTGAGTCTGTCCTGCTGCACCTTGAGTGTAAGTTCCGTTATAATCATCCAAACTTACACTATACGGTAGGGTTCCTCCTGAAATTTCAATACTGAATTCTCCATCGGCATCACCTTCACAAAGTTCAGGGAACAATGAATCGGCAACAATAGATATCAATACGGGCGTAGGTTCTGCAATTGTGAAATTATATGTTAAATAACAACCCAAAACATCCTGAACAATCACATCGTAAGTTCCCGGTGCCAGATTTTCAAATATATTGGTATCAAAAAACTGATTTAACTGTGGCGAAATAGCATACTGGATAGTTCCTGTACCACCGGAAGCGATGATTTCCAACAATCCGTTATCGCCTCCAAAACAAGTTACATCACTTACATTGAATGTTGCTTCAAGCGGTGCCTGAGGCTGCGTGATATGTATTGGTAAGGACACAGCTTCACAATCTCCACTCACAACTCTCACAACATAAGTACCGGCAACAAGTTCTGTAAATATTCCCGGAGTATTTTGAACAGCCGTAATCGGGTTACCCAATGTATCTTCAAGTATATAGATATAGTTACCCAATCCGCCTTGTGCCGTTGCAATAATATCACCTGTATTATCGCCTACACAGTTAATCGATGGATTGTTTGACGTTAAATTAAGAATCAATGCCGGAAGCGGGTCAATCGTTATTTCATTGGAAACAGTTGCAACACAGCCATTGGCATCTCTTACATAATAGGCATACGTTCCTGCAGATACAGGGAATGTTGTTGAGGATGTAAACGACCCTAAAACCGTTGTAAAATTACTGTTTACGCTATATTGATATGGGCCTGTTCCGCCGGAAGCATTCAATGTAAGTGTTGCCTGAGTTAAACACGTTTGTGTTGTAGCGAGACCGAGACTCGCTTCAATAGCTGTAGGTTCTGATATAACGATATTCAATGATGTCAATTCACAGTTTAATCCATCTGTAATAGTAACCGTGTAAGTGCCTGCACCAAGGTTTGAAAATACCGGTGATGTTTGTGGTCCTGAGGAGCTTGTCACAGGTAAAATGGTATTAAGCGTATAAATGTAATTACTGCCTTGTCCGCCTGTAACATTACTTACGGTTATTGACGCATTCTGATCGCCAAAACACGCTAACAACGTTGTATTTGGTGTAAATACGGCATCAATTGGGGCTGGCTCATCAAGTACAATACTTGCAGATTCTATACATCCGCCGGCATCCATAACATTTACGGTGTAACTGCCTGACGGTAACCCTGCAAATGTCCCGTTAGCAGAATACGCCACAGTTGCAGCTCCTGTCAATTCATATTGATAACCGCCTGAACCGCCGCCGGCAATGGCAACAATAGTACCTTGATTATTATCACAGGTTACATTTGATGCTTCTGAAACCGCAAGCGTTAATGGTGACGGTGGAGACACTATTGTTACAACATTGGAAGTTGCAGCACAAAACGGACTGTCTGTAGCTGTAACAACAACGGTGTAATTACCGGCCGGCAATCCCGATACCAATTGTGGATTAACCGTTGTAGAAGCATTAACAACACCACTTACAGGAGTTCCTGAACCATCAATAACCTGATATGTGTAATTGCCTGTATAACCGGTAACATTGATTTCCAATTCGCCGGTAATATCGCCAAAACAAGATATAGCCGTAACTGCCGCTGCGGTAACATCAATAGTATCATAAGGCGCAATCGTAATGGCGGCTGTTGTTATATAACATCCGGTATCAACATCATTCACCTGAAAATAATAATCGCCCGGACTTGTCACACTGAACACATTTGATGTTTGAGTAGCCGTATCCGGAAGCATTTGATAGGTAAAATTACCCGAACCACCGGTAACGATGATTTCCACGGTTCCTGTTGCATTACAATCAACAGGTGATGTAATTGTGACGGCAGCCAATGTTAATTCCGGTAACGGATTAACAATAACGGTGCTGGTTGCAACACATCCGTTGGCATCCTGTACATATACAGTTATAGTCTGAACACTTCCTGTATCGATAATATCAAACGTATTTACAGCAAAATAGTTAGCACCGTTTATACTGTAAGTATATGGAGCCGTTCCGCCGGTTTCTGTAATAGTTATAGTTGAAACGTTAACCGAATTGTTTATATCACAGGCAAAATCTGTTGCTGTTCCTGAAACTTCCAGAAGATTTGGTTCACCAATGGTTACATTTTCAACAGCTACACATTCTCTGCCCGAATTTACCTGAACGGTATAAGTTCCTGCAGCTAATCCTGTAAACACGTTTGATGTTTGTGCAGGGATTACTATAGGCGCAATAATCTCATAAGTATAAACCGGATTATCATTACCCGGAAGCAGGTTTACGGTAATTATACCGTCACTTCCCGCATTACAGCTTACATCAGAAACCAGCGTAGTAAATGTAACAGGTGTTGCGGCATCTACCTCAACCAATACATCTTCGGTACATAATGTCACCGTATCAGTAATAGTAACTGTATAAGTTCCCGAAGGTACTCCGGTAAATACATTCCCTGTTAATATGATTGATGCAGGATTAGGGCTTATAGCATAACTATAATTGCCTGTACCACCTGTACCTGTAACGGCAATGACACCATCATCATTGGTGCAGCTTGGCAATGCGGTTACTGCCGGTGTTAATCCTAAAGGTGCTTCAATATCAACAGTTACAAGGTTTCTGCAACCATTAGCATCCATCACTTCAATAGTATGAGTTCCCGATGAAAGATTTGATATGGTAAACGGTGCTGTTTGTGTTTGAAAAGCTCCACCGTTAATACTGTAACTATATGGCGCTATTCCGGCAGATGTTAAAACCACGTCTATCTCAAAAGCACCTTCAACAGCTGTACATTGATTGGTTACAGACGCCGCAATAACAGGTGAAGCATCCATTGGCAGCACTGCAACCGGCGATGAAACGATACAACCGTAAGCATCCATAGTATGTACATAATAACTTCCCGCATCCAGATTAAATACATTTGCAGATGCCCAATTCGGGTCTGTTGCAAGCGGTGATGCCGGAGTTGTTGTTATTTGATACTGATATGGTGCTGTCCCGTCGTGGGCAACCGCACTGATAACTCCCGAATTCGGATTGCAATTGGCATTTTGATTAACTGAAACCGTTAAACTTAAAGGAATAGCAGACTCAGTAATATTGAAAGGAGCGGTCACAATACCGCAACCTGTATTTGGTCCTGAAGTTTCACTTATCAGCACATAATAATTACCAAAAGGCAGCGGTCCTAAATCTGAAACCGTTAATGTGCCACCCGCAGGAACAATCCCTGCACCACTAACACCTGTGGTTATTTGTGACAGCGAATCAAATATTTCATAAGTAACCGTAGTTGTAGCCGCATAAACACTGTTTATTGTAAAGGTCACATTACCATCGGCACTTCCGTTACATGTAATGTTATTGGCTGTTACAGCAGTTGCTGTTAATGATGAGTTTGTTGGTATTGAAGTGGTTGCCGGCTCATAATATGTACAATTTGTTGATGCATCATATACAATAAAGGTATAGAGAACATCCGGTGTTAAACCTGTAAATGTTGCCGACTGGCTTCCCGGTGAATCCTCAGGAATCCACGATCCCGGCGGATTTGGATATACCGATATGGAGCCTTGATAAATACTGAAGAAGAAAGGTCCGGCACTACTCAACGTTGAACCCACACTTACAACAGCTTCACCACCTGTAAGACAATCTACGGTAGTGGTAATATCAATATCCAAATCTGTTGGCGGTGATGCTACTAATACATTTTGAATCAATACCGAACATCCGTTGGCATCAACCACATTTATCTGGTACAGACCAAAATCAACCACATCAAAACTTACAGAGGTTGAACCGGTTGCATTAAGCTCTGCATTTGAATAACCGTTGGTACCGGTTACAAAATAATTATAAGGAGCCACACCACCCGTAACACCATCAACAATAATAGAACCTTGCGAAATTCCACTTGCCGAGCATGTAATATCCACAGAGTGGTAATCTACTAAAATAGCACCGGGCTCACTTATGGTAATCGTTTCCGTTGCTGTACAAAATCTTGCATCGGTTACGGTAATGGTATAAGTTCCCGCAGGCAACCCGGATGTTTGTGTTCCGTAGTTTACACCTGTAGTATCATTATTTACATTAATAACAAAAGGCGGCGTTCCTGTGGTTGTATCTATAGTAACCTGAATTGCACCATTGGTATCACCATGACATAAAACAGGCTGCGTTTGAACCACCATGCTTATAGCCGGCGGCGTAATAGGATTAACTGTAATAATTCCTGATTGTGCTATACAACCTTGAGCATCTTCAATCTGAAACTGATACGTTCCTGCTGTTCCCACAGCATAAACAAACGGAGAACCTGTTGCACCCAATGACGTATATGCACCGCCATTAACAGACACTGAATACGTAAATGGTGCATATCCGCCCGATATTGTTCCGGTAATTACGGCATCGGGCGAAGCCGTACAATCCAAATCTTCGGTCAATACTGTACTTACCGACAATTGCGGCGCAATAGTTTCTGCAGATAATGTTACGGTACAACCATAAGCATCCCTAACAGTTATGGTATAAACACCCGGTATTAATCCGCTGAATATATTGCTACTTTGATAAGCACTTCCGTTAATACTGTACTCGTAAGGTGCTTGTCCGGTAGTTACCGTAACTTCAACAGAAGCTCCGGTTGTCGTATTATAACAAAAATCTGATGTTGCATTTATTGAAGCTGTAACAGCATCGGGTGTATGGAGATTAAATGTTTCTGTTACAGTACATCCGTTTAAATCTGTTACTGTTACTGTATAAGTTCCGTCTTGTGATAATCCCGTAAATACATTGCCTGATTGCCCCGGAAGCACTGTACCGTCAGGCAATGTCAAACTGTAAGTATTTGTTCCCCAACCACCGGTAGCATTAACCGTAACACTTCCGTCAGTTAAACAAGTAACAGGATTTACATCTGTCGTAATTTCCAAAACCGCTGACGGACTATTAATAATTACAGCCGTTGTTGCTTCGCAATTACTTACAACATCTCGCACTACAATTATATAAGTACCGGCAGCCAATCCGTTTAACGTTAAAGGAGAGGTTCCTGTATTTGAAGCACCACCGTTTATGGTATATGTAAAGTTTGCTGAGCCCGAAACCGTAAATTGAGCCGTACCGTCGGCAGCACCAAAACATGAAATATCACTGATAACTTGTCCGGTAACTGTTACAGGCTCTAAAGGTGCAATAGTATAAGACTCACTATACGTACACTCGTTGGCATCACGCACCTGAAACGTGTAAGTTCCCGGAGCTAATCCGGAAAACACATTGGACGTTTGATACGCTGTTACCGCCGATGCCGGAGCCGTGATTTGATACTCTAAAGGCGCTATACCTCCTGTTGTTCCTGTGATAGTTACTGTTGATGTATTATCCGGACAGGTTAAAGGCGTACTGCTGAATGTTAAGTCAGTAGGCGGAATCAAAGATTCAATGGTTATTTGGTTTGTATTTTCATAACATCCGCTTGCATCCTGAATGGTGACAATATAAGTTCCGTTTGATAAACCTGTAAATATATTTCCCGATTGGAAGTTTACACCATCAATACTATACGTATAAGGAGCTGTTCCGCCCGATACATTTGTAACGGTAATTGTTCCGCCGGAAGTACAGGTGTATGGTGCTGTCAATTCAGCAGTTCCTACAATAGAATCTGCTTGAGAAATGGTTACTGTTTGCGGGTCTGTAACACATACTGATGACCCATAGGCATATTGTACTACCACCTGATAATCACCGGCCGGAAGCCCTGCAAATACTGATGAATTAACAAATGTTGTGCCGCCGTCTATACTGTATTGCAATGTATTCCCATTGGCATTTGTAACGTTTATGGTAATGGTTCCCGAATTTGCATCGGTACACAAAATATCTGTTGCGGTACTATTAAATTGCGGCGCAGGCACAGCTTCAACCGTTAATGATGTATTGGCAACACAGTTATTGGAATCAATTACCATTATTTCATAAAGCCCCGGAGCTGTTATCTCAAATTCCGGTACTGTTTGAAAATCGGTAGTGCTGTTGACAAAATAAAAATAAGGTGGTGTCCCGCCAACCGGATAGATGGTAATTTGCCCATACACACAGGTTAACGGCGCTGTTAACGCCGCTGTTACCGTAAGTAAAGGCGGCTCAATGATTTCGATAGTTTCGGTATGGGTACAGCCATCTTCTGTTGAAACATTTACGGTATATGTTCCCGGATTCAGGTTTTCAAATACATAATTGTTTTCGGTGATTGGGCCTACGCTGTTTACCAATGTCGCGCCGCTGTATATTGAAAAGAAATACTGAGGGTCGGCATCATTTGCTGCCAGATAAACATTTCCTTTACCATCATGGCAAAGCGGTTGTGAGATATTGACAGATGCCGTAAAATTGCGTTCTCTTATCTGAACATCGGGCACAGTAAATATACATGGATTTGTCGGAACATCAATTTGTCTGATATACGCCGTATAAATGCCCGGAACCGTAACCGAAAACACATTACCTGACTGGTACGTCACGCCATCCAGACTATATTCATATCCTGACGGAACACCACCAACCGTAATGCTTCCGGGAGTATCACAAACAATATCTGTTGCCGATACATTGGGGTTTAATAAATTCTGATAAACATTAAAGTAAAACCGGTTAAAACAGCCACCGGAATAATTGATGGTCAACCGGAATTGCCCTGCGGCATTGGCTGTAAAATTAGGTCCTGTTCCAACCTGATTCCATGTGCAATCTGAGCTTTCATTGGCACAATCAGGATTGGAAACCGCCGCACAGCTTGACTCGTCCAATTGCTCCCAAATAATAGAAGATACACCCGAGATATTGGTTACAATTTCTCTAAAATCGTTTCCGCCACATAAGAAAATAAGCGGCAATAATTTTCCGTCGTTAGGACATGTAACCACCTCATCAGCAAAAGGAATTACCGGATTTGGTATATTTCCGCCAAAAAGTGTCACATTAAATACCTGGTCTATGGATTGACAAGGTGCCGTAGCCGTATTATGAACATAGTATGTACCTGTCGTTGTTACCGTAATTGTTTGTGTAGTTCCAATTACAGGGCTTCCTGTTGGGCTTGTTGACCAAGAATAGGCATCATAGCCGTTGGCTGCCGTTAACTGAACACTCGAACCGCAAAGAATGATATTTTCTTCAAAGGTACAATCGTCCAAATCTGCCAGAAAATTGGTAGCCTGAGGTGTAATTAAACAGCCCGTATTACTGCTGTAACTCGGGTCGTCGGTAATGATGAAATTCGGATTAAAAAATCCGTTATAAGTTGCAAAAGCCTGATTGGTTATAATATTTGAACATGCATCTGCCAGCTGGTTGCAGGTTTCCACGGTCATAACCTCAATCCGTATTTCATAAACGGGGTCATTTTCTTCAACAAGATAATCTGCAATATTGAAAATAAGCTCTCGTGTTACAGGGTTATAGCTGGAAACTGTAACGCCGGGCGGCAACACTAAATCTTCGGGATAATTAAATATGATGTTTATAGGAAGAATGTCGCGTATTTGAAAGTTTGTCGCATTATCATTTCCTACATTTTGAAAACCAATAACATAATTTAACGGGTGCGACAATCCTATGGTTTGCCCGCCAATATCATTGCCCATATCATCCTCTACAATTTTTGTAAGTACAATATTGGGTTCTATAATTTCAACAGCAAAAGCGAAAAAATACTGAAAGTACACATCCTGATTACTTTCCAACCGTACAACCGCCGATGTCGCATCATTGGCTATGACCGTATTTCCGGGATTGGGAACCACCATAACTCCTGTATCAAAACCCAATGTATTGGTACTGTTTGGGTTTCTGTTATTAACCGGTGTTGCACTTAACTGTGTTACCGAGCTGTTAAAGAAATTATTTGCCGGTCTGTCTGCTGCCGACAGCGGTATGCCGTTAAGCAACATACGGTCATTTTGAATTGGCTTATCGCCTTCAAGAGCTGCAAAGGCAAAATTTGCTCTTACAGGTGCCGGCGCAGGAATGGTGCGGAATCCTGAAATGGGAACATCTGTATTTACCGAGCTGCTTATGGCACTAAAACCGTCAAAACTGGTAATCGATTTTCCCGGTAATGTCGGGTCTTCGTACACCACAAAAAGCGACCAGCCTGCCGAATATCCCGTACCGTTGTATGGACTGAAATTTGCCGTTAACCCTTGTGCACTTGACACATTGGCAACTGTATAAGTTCCTAAATTGTTGGCTAAACCCGTGACAATATCTGTAACATCGGCATAACAGGAATAAGGAAAACTATCACCGGTTGCGGTACCGTTGGCGTTATAAATAATAGTTCCTGTGATGTCGTGATAATCACCTGCCGGGCCCTTAAATTTTACATTTGTAATTGGTTCACTGCCACTTGTTACTGCGCCCCAATACAATCCTGCATATTTAATTTGATAACAATTAGGATTAGGTATTTCCAAATCGGCACTGGTAGAACTAAATGTCGTTGGGTCACCGTCAATATCAATATACTGCATATTTACAAGGTGGTTGTATTGCGAATTGTTATTGAACGGATCATTGCCGGGACCTAAAATATTGTTTCCTATAAGAACAATATCGCCTCTTATATCCTGATTATATCTGGGCGTAAAAGGCACGTAATTTTGAGAAAATGATTGCCAACCCAATAGCAGCACTGAAACAATAAGGGCGATTTTGTAAAAAGTAGGCTTTTTCATGGCGATTAATTTTTTATAAATTTCATTTTCCTGTAAGGGGCATTACAGAAAAACAGATTAAAATATTAATTATTTACATTTTTAATTTTCTATTTTAAGTACCGAAAGTTTTCCGTTATACGGCTTACTTCCTTTAGCTTTTAAAGCTTCCTGTGCTTCTTCAATCGTTTCAAATTTTTGATAATAGATATAGTACTTACTTGTATTGACATCATAGAAAAAGTCAACATCTTTTTGTCCCGAAGCTACCGTTTTTGTCAAGAAATCATTTCTTTTTCCTGTATCATTATGAACCGCAAGTACCATATAATATCCGCTGTCGGCATTGTTTACATTTTTAAGAATTTGAATGTTTCCGCTTTGCTCTTCACCAAAATCAAAATCTCCGGCACTTAAAGGCACATTACTTACCGGCGTTTGTTGCTTTATGCGGTTAAGTGCGGCTTTATCCTGCTCATATCTGTCTTGCTCATTGTCATAAGCAGCACGTTTGATTCTGCGTCTTCTTTCAAATTCTGTGGCTACATTAATATCTTCCAGAGTTGCCGTCAATGATGCTTTTGTTTGTATTGCCGATGCCTGTTGCGCTTTCAGTCTTTGAATGGTTCTGTGATAGTACAGGGTAATCGTATCACCCTCAACAGCTATTGTTTTAACTCTCTCTTTATACAAATCTTCCAGTTCGTTAATTCGTTTGCTGCGTTCTTCTATGGCTGCGTCAATATCCGTTTTTAAAGCTTCAATAGCATTGTTTTCTTCGGTCAAGCTCTTGAAAGGTTTTGGTGTTGCTATATGCTGACCCTTATCACTTAAATCATTCTCTTCTTTTAAGTCTATCAAATCCTTGTTTTTGCTGTCAATCGCTTCACGGAATCTGCTTAATAACTCATCCTGTATTTTTTCTGAATCTTCGGTTTGCTTGGTTATAGCTTCCATAGATTCAGTGATGCTATCTTTCGGTGCTGCTTCGGCTTTTAATCTCGCTTCTTCTGCCAATCTTGCCTGTTCGGCGGCTGCGGCATCGGCTTTAGCTTTAGCTTCGGCATCCAATCGTGCTTTGGTTTCTGCTTCGGCTTTTAATCTCG
>CAYVUB010000036.1:0-28039 GCA_964454675.1 uncultured Flavobacteriaceae bacterium
ATTCTAAATCAAAAATATATGGCGGCGCACCGGGATTACATAGGTAGAGGTTGTTAACACTTTCAACGTCTGTAGGCGGATAAAACTCTATTACAACAGAATCACTTGCCTGGCAACTGCCTGACAGTTCAATATCAACAGTATAAACTCCCGGTTCATCAACAACTAAAGTTGGCCCGGTTTCTCCGGGTATAACAACATCATCTTTGTACCAGACAAAAGTACCTAAAACCAATTGCGTATCCAGAGTAATTGTATTTCCTTCACATACAGCATTATTGCCGACAATTGTTAAATCATCACCAATATTTCCTCCCAAATTAAAGCTACCCGCTTTTAAAAATACTCCTGAATCCAATGCAGTATCTAATGCATCGGCAATTACTAACTTAATATGATAGGTTTCACCCGGATTAACAGGAGACTGCGCTGTAAAAACAGTTGTTCTCCCGTCAAATGAAATAGGAGGGCTATTATTAGGGGTATATCCTCCAAAATATTGCTCGTTAATTGCACCACATCCCGGGTTTGCCGGATGTATGTTTGTAACTAAAATAGGGGTTGTTGTACCGGGCAAAACAGCTAAATTGGTTGTGACTCCACTTTGATCGGTCAATATAAAAGCAAAGGCATCAGAATAGGTACATTCAAATGTTCCTCCTGTGCTGCCGTTATATTCTTCCGAAGCCATTAAAAATTCAAAGCTTATTGAGTTTGCCAGAGGTACAAAGTCAAATTCAATAACAGTTGCGTCGTTGGTATTAACTCCTGCAATAGCTTCTAAATCTGTATCACCCGGCCAACCGCCATCACTCAACGCATTATTGTTTGGTCCACGGGCTCTCAAAGCATCTCCGGTAGTCATAATCAAACCGGCTGCAAAAGGAAACGCCACGCCATCACCATAAAAATAACCTATACCATTATCATCGTTAAAATTTGTACCTGTAGAATAGGTAATATTTGAAACATTGGCACACGGACTGTCAATAAGTACATCCAACACCAGCTCTTCAACGGTGTACATAGTTTGATTAACTATGACATTGGGACCCAATACAAGCACTGTTATTAGAGCTGTATCTGTACAACCTTGGGGATTTGAATCTGTAACGGTAAGCACAACATTATAAGTACCCGGATTTGTGTATATATTTGACACACTTTCTCCTGTTGCAGTGCCATTACCAAAATTCCAGCTGTATGTAGCTCCATCACCTGTATCGGAAAAAATGGCGCTGCCTTCAAAAAAAACCTCCTGACCGGGAAGCACATTAACAACTCCCGAGCTATTAGCTGCCGGAATTGTACTATCGATAGATGCTGTGATATCCTGACACGGATATGCGCAAAGGATATCGGCAGCAAAACCCGTTGTTACTCCTGTTGCATTTGTAATAAATTGAAGTGTTAAGCATCCACTGGTATTTGCCGGCGAGGCTTGAACAACTCCGGGGCCAAAAGCAAACACCCCTGAATAGGTGCCTATTAACGGTGCAGAGACATCATCACCATCATAGATTGTTAAAATATCCTGATTAAGCTGGGTGCTGAAGGCCGTAAAATTCATGATTATGAACTGGTCTGCTTCCTGAGGGCAAATGGTAGTCACATAATTTTCGTTACTACTGTAATTTCCCGCTTCGCCACCGGAATCAAAAAATCTATCAGGCTCACATCTATAAAATGTTCCGTTTTCCATAATAACATCCTGAGAAAAGGATTGTACCGAAAACAAAAGCAATAGAATTAAGTAATATTTTTTCATCTATTATCTACTTTAAATAAAGAAATAATGCTTTAAAAAATTTAAAAACCTCTCTAAGCAACCTAACAACATTTAAAAGATTGCCGGTTTAATTTTTATGTGTTTTAAAATCAATTTATTGAATTTTTTAAACAATAAATTAACCGTTGTTAATAATAGCAGTTTTGGAATATAAGCTCGAAATTTAATAAATTTAAAACAATTACTTAATGATTTTGATACAAAATCGACAGTTTAACACTTCCTTCCGTTAATTTGCTTTCAAACATTTGTTAAAGCGTCTTTTTTCCTTTTTTGATTTATTACTTTTGCAAAAACATTCTGAAATAAAAAAATGACAATTTCAATCAAGAAAACAAACAACCCTGCTATATTAAAATTTGAAGCCGATACTTTCCTTACTCAGCATGAAAGTTTTGAATTCAATACTATTGACGAAGCCATAACATCACCTTTGGCACAGCAGTTATTCTATTTGCCTTTTGTAAAAAAAGTGTATATATCCGGAAATTTTATTGCCATAGAACGCTATAATATTGTGGAATGGGATGATGTAGAAACAGAAGTTGCCTCACAAATTGAAAACTATATTAATAACGGCGGCGTTGTGCTTACTCCAAACTCGCAACCCAAAAAAGTACCGGTAACCGTATATGCAGAAAGTACCCCAAACCCAACGGTAATGAAGTTTGTTGCCAATAAAAAACTGGTTACAACTGCTTATGAATTTACATCAATAGACGATACAGGTTTTTCTGTTTTGGCAGCACAATTATTTCATTTTCCGTTTGTGAAAAGTGTTTTTTTTGATGAGAATTTTATTTCAATCACTAAATATGACATTGCCGACTGGAATGAGATTACTGTGGAACTAAGAGCGTTTATAAGAAACTACATCGAATCGGGAAAAGACATCATACAGGCTGATGCGCCCAAAATTTTAAAAAAAACAGAGACACAATTAGACGAAACCTTTGAATCCCTTGATGATATTTCAAAAGAAATCATCAATATTCTTGAAGAATATGTAAAACCTGCCGTTGCCAGCGATGGCGGAAACATTATGTTCAAATCTTACAATCCGGAAAACAAAACCGTAAAAGTTGTTTTGCAAGGTGCTTGCAGTGGTTGCCCGTCATCAACATTTACATTAAAAAACGGTATTGAAACTATGCTTAAAGAAATGCTAAAGGGTAAAGTTGAAAGTGTTGAAGCCATAAACGGATAATGAACTCATTTAAGCTTTTTCACTTCAATCAAAAAAATTTAAATGAGTTCAATTTTAAAAATTATTCATACCTTTAGTTTTATTAATTTTAATTTTATTTAAAATGGCAGTATTAAAAGTAATTGAAGTATTATCAAATTCTGAAACAAGCTGGGAAGATGCTACAAAAAAAGCTGTTAAACACGCAGCAAAAACTGTAAAAAACATCCGATCGGTTTATGTCCAGGAACAAAGTGCAATTGTTAATGACAATCAAGTCACTGAATTCAGAGTTAATTTAAAAATCACTTTTGAAGTTGAATAATTAAAAAACATAACCCTACAAAAGCGCAGACAATTGCGCTTTTTTTATACCTTTATTTCATGAAGACCTTACAAACTATATTGATATTGATTGTTGTTTTAGAGCATTTGTATTTCATGATACTGGAAATGTTTTTATGGACAACTCCCAAAGGCATTAAAGCTTTCGGGTTAAAATCAAAAGAGTTTGCCAACGACACTAAAGTTTTGGCTGCCAACCAAGGTTTATACAACGGATTTATTGCCGCAGGATTACTCTTTGCACTACTTTATGAACAAAAACAATTTGTAATTTTCTTTTTAATATGTGTGATTGTTGCCGGAATTTACGGTGCCTGTTCTACCCGAAAAATAAAACTGTTCTACATCCAATCTGTTCCCGCGATTATTGCATTGACAGCATTTCTTTTCACTTAATTTACCTTTCTATAAACTCTAAAAAATTCTTAAATTAAGGCTATTTCTTTGTTCCCAACTCAGAATAATTTTAACTTGCACTAAATAAAAAACTTCAATGGAAGCAGAAAAATGGATAGATAAAGGGTTTGAACTTATTACGTCATTCGGACCCAAAGTAATAGCCGCAATTATTATATGGATTGTAGGTGTCTGGTCTATCAGGATTTTATTGAAAAACGCCGGAAGAGTGATGGACAAAAGAGACTTGGATATAAGCCTCAAAAAATTCTTGCTCAACCTGTTCAACTGGCTTTTAAAAGTTTTACTCATACTGGCAATCCTTGGAACTCTGGGCATTGAAACCACCTCGTTTGCCGCAGTCATTGCCGCCACAAGTTTGGCTGTGGGAATGGCACTTCAAGGCTCACTGGCAAATTTTGCCGGAGGTGTTTTAATAATGATTTTTAAGCCTTTTAAAGTTGGTGATCTTATTGAAGCTCAAGGCGAAACAGGAAGCGTTAAAGAAATTGAGATTTTTACAACCAAATTAATAGGTAGCTCCAACAAAGAAATTATTATTCCCAACGGCATACTTTCCAATGGTACTATTGTTAATTATTCAACTGAAGGCATACGACGTGTTGACCTTGTTTTCGGCGTTGCTTATGAAGCTGACATTAAGCAAGTTAAAAATGTATTAATGACTGTATTAACCTCAAACCCAAAAGTATTAAAAACACCGAAACCTACGGTTAATGTTCTGGCTCTGGCCGACAGCTCTGTGAATTTTGCCGTAAGACCCTGGTGTGCTTCTGAAGATTACTGGACTGTTTATTTTGAAGTGACAGAGCAAACCAAATTAGCTTTTGATGCTGCCGGTATTGAAATTCCTTATCCGCATCAGGTTGAAATACAAAAGCAAGGCTAAGATTTTAATCCTATAAAATCCTTTAAGTAAAAAGGCTCAAAATAGGCAACATCTTCAAAATCATTTTTTCTGTATTTATCATAAGCCAATGCGCCCATATTTTTTGCTGATGGCAGTTTTCCTTCTACAAAAATGGCATTTTGATGTTGAATGACCTCTTGCGTTTTTGTGACACCATCACCTATAAAATACACTTTGGACATATTTAAATATTCCTGAAAAGAAGCGTCATTGATAATTTGGGCTTCAATAGGTCTTACCTGATGGTATGCCGCATTATAAACTGCCGAATATACTTCCATACGTCTGGCATCCAGTAACGGTACAATAATTCCTTCGTTAATTTGAATTTGATGTGCCAAAGATTTCAATGTATCAACCGCTATTAAAGGTTTGTCCAATGAAAAACATAATCCTTTTGCCGCCGATACGCCAATGCGCAATCCTGTATAGGAACCCGGACCTTTACTTACGGCAACGGCATCTATTTGTGACAGCTGGATTTCAGCTTTTTTGATGACCTCATCAATAAAAACATGAAGTGATTCTGCATGTGAATAATTGGTATTGTAATCTTCCATTAAAACCACAGTCTCCCCTTGTTTTGAAAGAGAGACTGAGCAGTTTGTCGTTGCGGTTTCTATATTTAAGATATACGGCACCCTTTATGATGGTGTATTATGTTAGTCTTCTTTTTTTGCGGTTTTATTCGTTTGAATTTTATCGCCCGATTTTAAGGTTTTTGATACTACATTGTAAGGTCCTACAATAATTTCGTCACCTTCTTTAAGTCCTGAAATAATTTCAATTTTTGTATCGTCCTGAATACCTGTTTTTACAACTCTCAGCTTTGCTTCGCCATTATTATTGACAAATACACACTCAAATTTTTCTTCGCTTTCTACTTTTTTACTTGTTGTAGCCACCGTTTTATTATCGGTTGTTTTTACGGTACTCGTATCAGTCTTTATAACAATGGCGCTCAACGGAACGTTCACTGCTTTTGGACGTTTTTTGGTAATAATGTCAACGGTTGCTGTCATTCCCGGTCTGAAAGGCGAATAATTTTCGCTTTTCCCTTCTAATAAATCTTTATACGAATCTTCAAGAATTCTAACTTTTACCTTAAAATTGGTCACTTGGTCTGCGGTTAAAGTAGTTCCTGCAGAATTGGCTATTTGGGTAACAACACCTTTAAACTGTTTTTTTAAATAAGCATCTACCTCAACGATGGTCGAATCGCCTATTTCAACTTTAACAATATCATTTTCATTGACATCAATTTCAACTTCCATATTTTTAAGATTGGCAACTCTTAAAATTTCTGTTCCTGCCATTTGTTGCGTTCCCACAACGCGCTCGCCAAGCTCTACATCCAGTTTTGAAATGGTACCGCTTACCGGTGCATAAATGGTGGTTCTGTTAAGGTTATCCAAAGCTTCGCTTACAGATGCTCCGGCACTTTGTACATTGTAATATGCCGATTGCCTGTTGGCTTTTGCTATTTCATAGGTTGAGATTGCCTTATCCCAATCGGCCTTTGAAATGATGCCTTTTTCAAATAATTGCTTGCTTCTGTCATAACTTGCCGTTGCTTCTTTTAAAGTAGCTTCGGCTTGTTCCAAGCCTGCTTTGATATTTTGATAGGTTGCCTGGCTTCTGCTTACCGCAGATTGAATCAAATCGGGATTGACACGTACCAGCAAATCACCTTTATTTACCTGCTGTCCTTCTTTAACAGGCAACTCAATGATTTCACCCGATACTTCACTTGAAATTTTTACTTCAATTTCAGGTTGGATTTTTCCGGTGGCCGATACTTTTTCAACAATATCTGCGAGTGTGACTTTTTGGGTTTCAACGTCTTTAAAATTGCCTTGCTTACCAAACCAACCTGCTTTTTTTCCTCCTACCAAAACTATTAGTAAGAGTACAACTACAGATACAAGAATGATGATTGTTTTTTTACTCATGGTGGTTAATTTAGTTCTGCTATCGGGATTCCAAAATAGAATTCCAATACTTTTAGTTTAAATATATAATCATATTTGGTTCGTATCACGTCACTTTGAGCTGTTTCAAACTGGTTTTGTGACTGACTGAAATCGAATGCGTTTAACAAACCTACATTATAGCGTTCTCTCGAATAATTGTATGCTTCCTGACGGGCTGCCAAGGTTTTTTGAGCAGCTTCATAGGCTTTTAATGCGCCTTTTGCATCATTGAATGCTTGGTAAACGGTGGTTTCCAAATCTAAATTTGCCTGCTCCAGCTGAAACTTTGCCCGCTCATGATTTACACGGTTTCTGCCTACATTATTACTTGCCGAAAAACCGTTAAAAATAGGAATACTCAACTGAAAACCGAAGTTATGACGTTTATTATCAGAAATTTGCGTTGAAAAACTTGGTGTATCAAACAATTCAGACTCAAAATAATTGGAACTGAAACTGTAAAAGCCACTTAACGTTGGCTGCAAAGCTCCTTTTGCAATTTTTAAATTATAGTCGGCTATTTTTGAGTTTGTTTCGGCTATTTTAATCTCGTAACGCTCTTCTTTTGCTTTATTTACAATACTTTCTGCCGATTCATTCAAAATATTTGTGACAGGCACATCATAATCCATATCTGCCGTGTCAAAATTTTGATAGTCTTTGATTAATAAGGTTTGCGCCAGGCTTACTCTTGACAACAAAATGGCATTTTCGGCATTTACTATTTGTTGTTCCTGTGACGCAATAGTCGCCTGAACTTCTAATAAATCGCCTCTTGGCAATGAACCCGCATCAACGAGGTTTTGTGTGCGTTCAAGCTGTTCTTGTGCAACCGCTTGCTGGGCTTTTAATACTTTTAACTGCTCTTTATTGAACAATATTTGCAAAAACGAATTGGCAACCAGTAATGAAATATCGTCTTTCATTTTATCCAACTGGTATTGGCTTGCAACAATTTCCAATCTTGAACGATACAATTGGTTCAGGTTTCTCAAACCATCATAAATAGTAATACCGGAATTAATGCCGCCTGACAAGGTGTTTGATGTTGCTGTTACAGCATTAAATGTTATAGGATCCTGTGTTAAACCAATACTCCACGAATATGATGTTGACGCATTCAAACTTGGTAAAAAATTACCAACAGCATCTTTTTTGTTGATTTCGGAAGTTTTTAAATCCAGTTCTGATTGTTTTACAGAAATATTATTTTCTAATGCGTATGCCACACATTCCTGAAGCGTCCATTTTTTTACTTGGGCTTGAGAGGCTATTCCTATTAAAAGGAAAACTATGATGCTGATTTTTTTCATAAGTAACTTATATGTCTAAACAACTATTAAAGTGTTACAAAAATTTTAATTAATTAGTTTTTGAATAGTTC
Organism: uncultured Flavobacteriaceae bacterium; assembly: GCA_964454675.1. Classification (GTDB taxonomy): domain Bacteria; phylum Bacteroidota; class Bacteroidia; order Flavobacteriales; family Flavobacteriaceae; genus CAYVUB01. Next base: position 8,005 of record CAYVUB010000036.1, read on the forward strand.
GGAATGCCTTGAACCTGATTCCAGACCTTTATTTTATCGGTTTTTTTGATGCCGTTTTTTACCTGTACAAAAATACCGTCGCTTATGCCGAGTTCTATATCGCGGCGTTCAAATTTTTGATTGCCTACGGCAATTTCCACAAAAGGTTTTTGGGTTTTGACATCGTATTGTACCAATGCTTCTTTAATAGCCATAACTTTTTCGGCTTTATCAAGAATAATTGACGCATTTGCACTTAATCCTGCTCTTATAAATGTAGAGTCAATATTTTTTAATGTCCCTTTTATAGCAAATTGAATAGCGCCGTTTTCTGCAACGCCTTTGGGCGCAATATAATCCAAAACAGCTTCAAATTTTACGTTTTCCATAGCTCCAACAGTGATTTCCAATGGTAAGCCTTCTTTAATTTTTCCTACTTCGCTTTCATCAACTTTACCTTCAAAAATCATTTTTTTAACATCGGCAAGCGATGCAATTGAAGTTCCTTCATTAAAATTATTGGCTTCAATTACCTGGTTTCCTTCTTTTACAGGAACATCCAGAACCATCCCGGAAACGGTTGCGCGTACTTGTGTTTGTGCTATATTGCCCAAGCCGCTTGTGGTTCCGGTTTTAATAATGTCGTAGTTTTGTGCTGATGATGTCAAATTAATTTGCGCCTGTTCAACACTTTGTTTGGTCTGTAAATAGGTATTTCTTATACTTTCAAACTCATTTGCAGAAATAACACCTTTATCAAACAAGGCTTTTTGACGGTCGTAATTGGCTTGTTGGGTTTCCAGATTAATTTTTGCTGTTTGTAAGGCTGTTTGATTGGACGAAATGTTGTTTTTTGCACTTGTTAGTGACGACACATTTGGAATTACACGGATTTTTGCAATCAAATCGCCGGAATTTACGTATTGTCCGGCTTCAATAAATACCTCTTCAATAACTCCCGAAATATTTGATTTTATCAACACTTCTTCTTTAGGAACAATATTTCCGGTAGCAACGGTTTTAACAATAATGGTTTCTTCCGATGGCGAATCGGTTGTGTAAGTAATCGGGTTTTGAGCGTTTTTTTGCCATAAATAAATCAACGCAGCAGAAAATGCCACAACGATTAAAGCCAAAATGATGATTGTTTTTGTTCTTTTCATTTGTAAGAGATAATTTTTAAAGATATTTTATGATTGATTGATTTTAAATTTAGTCCATTCTTAAAGCGTCCACAGGTTTCATTTTTGTTGCGCTGTTTGCCGGTATTAGTCCCGCCAAAAGTCCTGAAACTACCAATATGATAAGTGCTGTAAATACCACCGGCATTCCAACGCTTGGGTTTGCAAAACTGTCAACAGGACCGTTCATATCCAAAATATAATTTAAAGCCCAAATAACACCTGCCGAAAACGATATTCCTACCATACCCGACAATATGGTAAGTATCAAGCTTTCCTGAAGTATCTGCGACTTGATAGTCCACGGTGTTGCACCAAGCGCACGGCGTACCCCTATTTCTTTGGTGCGTTCCTTAACAACAATGAGCATGATATTACTGATGCCTATAATGCCCGACATTAATATCAATGCGCCTACAAAGTAACCCACAACACTTAGTATGGTAAACAGACCGTTGACTCTTCCGTACTGTTCGGCCAAATCCCAGCTTCCTATGGCGCGGTTATCATCGGGATGTACTTTATGGTTGGTTTTCATCAACTCCATTATTTTTGGTCTTAAAGATGTGATTGAAACACCATCAACAGCCGTAATAGCCATCCAGCCTACATTGTCTGCCCTGTTAAATGCCTGGCTAAAGGTTGTGAACGGTATAAATATGGTACTTGCATCTTCCTGTTGGTCTCCTTTACTGTTGCTCATTTTAAAAGTACCTACTACCATAAAATTGACACCGTTTATCTTGATGTATGTGCCGATAGGATTTTCATCTTTATCATACAATCCTTTTATGACACCTGTACCAATAACACATATTTTCCGCTTTGCGTCAATATCCGAATAGCTTATAAACCTGCCTTGTAAAATGTCCATTGGCTGTTGTTTAATGTATTCCGGATAGTCTCCGTAAATTTCAAAAGCCCCCGTTTTTGTGCCTCGTATAACATTGTTTGAGCCGCTGTAACCGCCCAATTGATTTCTTGGCGATACATACTTGAGTTCCGGAATGGCTGATTTTAATGTTGCTACATCATCCAGTTTAAAATTAAAATAGCGTCCTTTTGGCAAGCCTTTGTATGGCATGGAAGTTCCTTGTGTCCACATAAACATGGAATTTGTGGCAAAGTTTCCAAAATCTGCCATCACGCCATTACGCAATCCGTTAGTTAAAGCAAGCAGCAATACCAGTATGGATATACCCCAAAACACACCAAATGCCGTTAAAAACGTTCTGAATTTATTGGCGTTTAAGGCTTCCAGTATTTCGTTCCATCTATCTTTATTAAACATACTATTCGTCTCTAAGTGCTATAATGGGTTTAATTTGTGCTGCTCTGTATGCCGGTATGAATCCTGCCAATGCGCCTGCTACAACCAGAATAACAACAGTGGTTAATGCGGTATTAAAATCTACCTGCGGGTATTTAACAAAATCACTTTCAATTAAAGGCCCGGCAAGTTCAAGAAGTGCCAGACCAAGAATAAGCCCGAATAATCCTGCAAACATGGTTACAAAAACCGATTCCTGAAGAATCATGGCTATAATAGACCACGGCTGTGCGCCAAGTGCTTTCCTGATGCCTATTTCTTTGGTGCGCTCTTTTACAATAATAAGCATGATGTTTCCAACGCCTACAACGCCCGCAATGATAGTCCCGATTCCTACAAACCAGAATACGGCTTTTATGGTATCTATCAATGCGTATATTTTTTTAGCTTCTTCAAGAGTGTTAAACACATGTACCGCATTTGTATCGTCGGGTGCTATGGAATGTCTCTGTTTTATATCGTCTTCAATGGCTTTTGAAATGACCATCGAATTTTCGACCGCCTGATTAAAATTGTCTGCCATTTTAAGGGTAAACATCATATTGCGTATCCTATCGGCAGCATTAAATGTTATTTGGGCTGTTGTAATAGGAAGAAACACTTTGCTTTCATCACGCTCGCCTCCGGGATCTGTAAAAACGCCTACAACTTTCAGGTTTATGCCGTATAACGAAATGTATTTTCCCATTGGATCTTCGCCTTTAAACAAATCGGTTTTGACCTTATTACCAATAACGGCAACTTTTGCATTGCTGCTTAAATCGGATTCGCTGATAAACCTGCCTTGAATGACATCGGCATTTTCAACAAACTGGTTGCCGGGCATGATGCCTTGAATTCTGTAACTTCCCGATTGGTTTTGATAATTTACCAAACCGCCCCAAATGGTATAAAACGACGATTTATGTTCGATTTGGTCTTCATAACGTTTTGAAATATTGTTAAAATCGTCGTTTTTTAACTGTATGTAGCGCCCGGGATTCAAACCTTTGTGTTCTTTGGTGGTAACGCCTGTCCAAACGCCTATAAGATTTGTGGCATCCTGCTGAAATTCAGATTTTATCCCATTTTGAATTCCCGAACTAAACCCCAAAAGAATTACCAGAATAAAAATTCCGGACGCAACAGAAAGTCCCGTTAAAAACGTGCGAAGCCTGTTTTTACTGAGTGCTTCAAATATTTCCTGCCAACGTTCTATATCAAACATACGCTACTGCTCTTACTTGTTCAACTTTGCTGTCATCAATGATAAGGCCGTCTTTTAAATTAACGATACGTTTGGTCATTTGAGCTATATCATGCTCATGCGTTACAATAAGAATGGTTTTGCCTTCGTCATTGATACCCTGTATGAGTTCCATAACTTCATACGATGTTTTGGTATCTAAAGCTCCTGTTGGTTCATCGGCAAGAAGCACTTTGGGGTCACTGGCTAATGCTCTTGCTATGGCAACACGTTGCTTTTGCCCGCCCGAAAGCTCATTGGGCAAATGGTGCGACCATGGACCAAGACCTACTTTATCGAGATAATGCTGTGCTTTTTCCATGCGTTCTTTTCGTTTTATCCCTTGATAATATAACGGCATGGCAACGTTGTCCAACGCTGTTTTGTAGTTGATAAGATTAAACGACTGAAAAATAAACCCGAGAAATTTGTTTCTGTAATTGGCTGCTATTTTTTCGTTGAGATTTTTAATAGGAAATCCATCTAAAGTATATTCGCCTTCGTCGGCTTCGTCGAGCATTCCGAGAATATTGAGCAATGTTGATTTTCCTGAACCCGAAGATCCCATTATGGCTACCATTTCTCCTTCTTTTACATCAAAGTTAATTCCTTTTAAAACATGCAAGGAATTATTACCCATTTGATAAGACTTGTGTAAATCTTTTATATGTATCATATATAGATGGTTATTTATGCAATGTTACATAAAACAAGGCATGTATTGTACTAACAAATTGTTAAGACTTAACAGGTTTGTGTACTTAAGACTATCTATTTTTATAAATGTTACAGTAAATACCGGTAGTGCATTATCAAAAGACAGTTTTGTCACAATTTTTGTGTGCTACACTTCGTTCCGCTACAAAAATATGCGCCAAAACCCGACTTCATTTCATTTTATTTCCCCGAACGAAGTTCGGGATTACAAACATTTGACTCCTACGGAGTCTTACTTTTTATATTGCGTTTGTTTTCAGTAAATTACTATTTATTTCATAAGGCACTACAGGTAGTGAATTAAACTTTGGAGTGAATTTTTTGAGATGCTCTGAAAAATTTCCAGTAAATCAAAAATCCTATGCCTGCCACGAGCATATAAGGTATAATCATCAAATACAAAATACCGTCGTTTACGGCTTCTGCTGCCGATTGACCTTCTTCACTTTCAAGTACCGCGCGGCACATGGCGCATTGCGCGTTTATCTCAAGAAAAAAGAAAAAAGAAAAAAGAAAAGAGATGGTTTTTTTCATTTTAGGCATAATATGGCGAAATCATTACAAACACAATTACACCGGTTACAGCCACATACAACCACAACGGAAAAGTGATTTTTGCAATTTTTTTATGACGTTCAAAATTGTTTGTTATGGCTCTCACATAGGTTATCAAGACAAAAGGAATGATAATTATGGACAGTAAAATATGAGTAATTAGTATGAAAAAATATACATACTGCATAAAACCTTCGCCGCCGTAAGACGTAGAATCGCTGGTCATGTGATAGGCTACATACATGACCAAAAATATTGCCGAGCATCCCACAGATGTTGTCATTAAGGTTTCGTGCAAAACCAGCTTTCCGTTTTTAATTGCCCATACAGCTATAACCAATAATATTGCTGTTAACCCGTTAATTGTAGCGTAAATGGGCGGCAGGAATGTTAAGGGTTGTACATCCAACCCAAAATCGGATAGTTTTACTCTGAATAAAACCGCAACAACCACAGGAATAACGATGGACAGAATAACAATCCATGTATTGTACTTTTTTTCGGCTTCGAGATTAGTGTCTTTCATGTGTTTGTTTTTATTGATTTTTATTGGGACACATACAACCTCAAATTCATAATCATTTTCCTGTGTGCCACTTGCGTCATCCTCGGTTTCATTATTCTTTTAATAGTTTGGCAATATCTTCTTTTAATATACTTATTTCTTCATTGATGCCTTCATCATCTGCTTTTTCTTGTTCTGAAATAATTCCGTTGTAAAAAATAAGCGGATTCCCGTTGACAACTCTTGAGCGTATGTATCCGTTTTTATCAATAAGCGCAAAATTGCCTGAATGTTCAAATCCGCCTTCAACTTCGGCATCTTGTGCTGTATAAAGATTAAATCCTTCGTTTGCCAGTTTATATATGGTTTCCTGATTACCGGTCATTAAATGCCAGTTAGGATTTGTAATACCATAATTCCCGGCATAGGTTTTCAGTATTTCGGGTGTATCATAATCGGGGTTAATCGTGAACGAAGCCACACCAAAATTTTCAAAATCTTTAAACTCGTTTTGGATGTCCACCAGATTTCTGTTCATACGCGGGCAAATGGTTGGACAGGTGGTAAAGAAAAATTCTATAACATATACTTTTCCCAGATAATCCTGATTGGTTATGGTTTTTCCGTCCTGATTGGTAAAGCTGAAATCGGGAACTTTCCTTTTTTGATTATTGCTTTCAAGAAATGCCAAACCGCTTTTTGATTCATCTACTGATTTAATGTTTAATCTATCATTTTTTGTGATGGAATTCGTTTGAATTCTATCTACAATTTTAGGAATAAAAATAATCCCAAACACCAGGATGATGAATGAAATGCCTACGTACGAATAATTTTTTTTATTTATCATTGCTATTATTTAAATCGTCGGCACGTCTTTTTGTTGAATCAAAATTGCCTTTACGTTTTTGACGGTATTCTGTAAATAAAATACGCATATCGTCATTCATTTTATTTTTGATTTCGGCAACTTCAATGGTGTTATAGGCTGTTAAACCGTAAACCGGCGCATCTTTTTTAAGCTCATTATCTGTGCGGTCATCAATACGTCCGCGTTGATTCAGCTCTTTATCAATAATAAAAACAGATTCTGTAGCCAAATTGCTATCCAGCGGCGTTTTACTTTTTAAGCTGTTAAAAAGTTGCTGAATTGCATTCTCATTACCAAAAACAAAATGCCAAAAGCGAATATCTTCATACTTGCTTATTTCGTTTTTAAGAAATTCGGCTTCTTGCTCTGCGCCCAACGGTAAAACAATGACTACTTGAAATTTCTTGAAACCTTTAAATTTGTCATACACCAATTCTTTTAAATTGGATGCCGCGATGTTGTTCTTTAAAGGCTGATGTCCCAAAAATCCTAATACCGTAATATGTTCTTCAAAGATTACGCTTTCATTGGTATTTGAAGTGAAATTTTTTAATTCAATAACATGTTCATTTACAATATCCAACGGATTGTAATTGTGCTGTGCAGGATACAACATAATCAAAAACACCACCGGAAGAAAAAATAAAACTCCCAGAATTGCATAACGCTTTATTAACTTATTACTCATTTATTCCGATTGTATTTTTAAATACTGAAAAAGTGTTATTGATGTGTACCGCTTTAATACATTTTTGGCAGTACAAAAATAAAAAAGACGGTTCAAAAAACCGTCTTTTAATTGTTTATTTAACACTTGTTTTTTATTGATCCGGATTATTAAGTTTACTATGTTTCTTACTATAGAAAAAATAAATAGCAAATCCTACCAACAACCATATAAAGAGTCTTATCCAACTGTCTAAATCTAATGAAAACATAAGATAACCGCATACTAAAATTCCGGCAACAGGCACAAAAGGCACTAACGGTGTTTTAAACGCTCTTGGAGCATCCGGCATTTTTTTACGCATCACCAAAACTCCCAGACATACCAGACAAAAAGCAAACAAGGTACCGATGCTAACCATGTGACCGAGTGATTTAATAGGCACAAACCCTGCAAATATACTTACGAAGAACATAAAAAATATGTTGGTTTTCCACGGCGTACGGAATTTAGAGTGGATATCTCCAAAAAATTTAGGCAGTAAACCGTCTTTACTCATAGAATAAAACACACGGCTTTGCCCCATAAGCATTACCAAAATTACAGAAGTATAACCTGCCAATATCGCTATAATAAGTCCTGTTTGTAAAAAGTCGTACCCTGTTACGGCAAAAGCTGTTGCTGCCGGTGACGCATCGCCTGCAAATACGGTATATGGTACTAATCCTGTCATAACATGAGAGAACAACACATACAATATGGTACAAATTACCAAAGACCCCAAAATACCTATAGGCATTCCTTTTTGAGGGTTTTTGGCTTCCTGCGCTGCTGTTGATACTGCATCAAAACCTATAAAGGCAAAAAACACCAAAGCTGCACCTGCGGCAATCCCCGGTAATCCTCCAAAATTACCACCTGTATTTTCAGGAATGTAAGGAATATGGTTTTCCGGATTCATGAATTTCCATCCAATAATGATGAACATAATTACAACCGCCAGTTTAACAATTACCAAAACATTATTAATCAATGCCGATTCTTTTGTTCCTCTCATAAGTAATAACGACAGTAAACATACGATAATGATAGCCGGTAAATTTACCATTCCGCCATCTGACGGGGAATTGGCAAGGGCTTCCGGTATTGCCATACCAAACTGTCCCAATAGAGCATTTAAGTATGAAGACCAGCTCACACCCACCGTTGCAGCTCCCAAGGCATATTCAAGCACTAAATCCCACCCAATAATCCAAGCGAGAAATTCACCCATTGTAGCATACGAATAAGTATATGCGCTTCCTGCAACAGGAATCATTGACGCGAACTCAGCATAGCACAATCCTGCAAAAGCACAACCGGTAGCGGCCAAAACAAATGATAATGTTACGGCAGGTCCTGCATGATCTGCTGCGGCAATTCCTGTAAGCGAAAAAAGTCCTGCGCCAATAATTGCGCCAATACCAAGCGCAACAAGGGCTTTGGCGGTAAGTGTACGTTTTAATCCTTTATCAGATTCTTTAGCTTCATCAAGTAGTTGAGCAAGCGGTTTAGTTTTCCAAATAGACATATTATAGTTAGTTTATAGTTTTTACAATCTTTCAAATGTAAAGTTTTATATAATATATACAAATAAAATTTATAATTGAACTCATTTAATACCAAATAACCAAATCATTATTTTTATCTGTTTTATTATCAAAAATGATTTTTGTAGATTTGGTTTTATAGTTACATTTGTACAAAATCAACACATTAGGATGATATCATTTGACCCAAAAGACCTTTCAACAGGCAGGCTGCACGGTTATTTACTGAGTGCTGTTGCGCCAAGACCAATTGCTTTTGCCAGCACTATAGACAGTAACGGGCAGCCAAATTTATCGCCATTTAGCTTTTTTAACGTTTTTAGTGCAAATCCGCCAATACTCATTTTTTCTCCTGCACGCCGTGTGAAGGATAATTCGGTAAAGCACACTTTGGAAAATGTTGAAGCGGTAAAGGAAGTGGTGATTAATGTAGTCAATTATGATATGGTGCATCAAATGTCATTAAGCAGTACCGAATATGACAAAGGTATCAATGAGTTTGAAAAAGCCGGTTTAACGATGTTAAAATCGGACAAAGTAAAACCCTTCAGAGTTGCAGAATCGCCTGTACAGTTTGAATGTAAAGTCAACGATATTATAAAATTAGGAACTGAAGGCGGAGCCGGAAACTTAGTGATTTGTGAAGTCGTTAAACTTCATATTACCGAAGAAGTTTTGGATGACCAGAACATGATTATCCAGGAAAAATTAGATTTGGTAGCAAGAGCCGGCGGCGATTATTACAACAGAGCAAAAAAAGGCTTTTTTGAAATTCCAAAGCCGTTGCTTTCAAAAGGAATCGGGGTTGATGCCATTCCTGACCATATACGCAACAGCATGATTTTAACCGGAAATGATTTGGGAATGTTAGGAAATATTGCAACTTTGCCAACTCAAAAAGAAATTAATCAATTTTTGAAAGACGTAAGCGAAAGATACCCGAATATTAACGAGATGACACACAGGCAAAAACACAAACTGGCAAGAAACTACCTAAGCTATGGCGATGTGGTAAGCGCATGGAAATTGCTGTTGTCCTAAAAAGTAATGATATAAATTTTGAATAAATAATTTTAGTAAAATGGAAGTACAAGGAAAAATTAAAATGATAGGCGAAACACAAACCGTTGGCAGCAGCGGCTTTAGAAAAAGAGAACTCGTTATCACTACAGAAGAACAATACCCGCAACATATTTTGGTGGAATTTGTACAAGATAAAACAGACTTGTTAAACAGCTATCAAGTAGGGCAAAATGTAAAAGTGAGCATTAACCTACGTGGTCGTGAATGGGTTAACCCACAAGGCGAAACCAAATATTTTAATGCAATTCAAGGTTGGAGAATAGAAAATTTACAAGCAGCACAGGATAACATACCTCCGGTTGCACCAATTGAAGCTTTTGAACCGGCAACCAATTTAAACGAAGAAGACCACGACGATTTACCTTTCTAAACAGTTATTGTCATTCCTGCGAATCCCGATAGCTGTCGGGAGGGAATCTTATGTTGCTTTTATAAAAATTCAAAACCTCACAATGACGAACTATTCGAAAATGTGAGGTTTTTTATAAAGAAGCGGTTTAACCTTTTTATTAAAAACAAATATATAATGCATTGATATTTATCACTTAACCACATAGAAACATAGAAAATAGCATATTTGCATTTCAAAAAATCTATGTATCTATGTGGTTTTATTTTAATGCCTTATATATTTTATTGATAAAAAAGTTTAAATGAGGTCAAAGTAAAAGTCCCAACCATAAGTCGGGACTTTAAAATTGTGGTTTTAGGCTTGACCTTTATCAACAAACTCAAAATAAAGCAATGATGAACAAAATTTTAAAAAATAAAGGTCTTTTCAAATATGAGAAAAAATCTCTGATTTTCAAAGATTAAGATTCACTTTAACAGATAAAATTCAACGAAAACGTTGTAGTTGATATATGGTGTTACTTACCGGCGATATTATTTTCCCACCTGTCCATCTGGCAGATAATGATGGTTTACTCGCTATTGGTGGCGACTTATCTGTAGAGCGGTTGGTATTAGCTTATAAAAGCGGAATTTTTCCGTGGTTCAATAAAAACGAGCCCATTTTATGGTGGTCGCCAAAGCGGAGGTTTGTGCTGTTTCCTGAAAAACTGAAGGTATCAAAAAGCATGAAACAACTGCTTTATACTTCAAAATTTGATGTTACCGTCAACCGGGATTTTAAAGCCGTTATTACTGCTTGCTCTGCCATTAAACGCAAAGGAGAATCCGGTACGTGGATTACACAGTCTATGATTGATGCCTATATTGATTTACACAAAGCAGGTTATGCAAAATCAATTGAAGTTTGGTTACATAACGAATTAGTTGGAGGGTTTTATGGTGTTGACACCGGCAACGGCGTGTTTTGCGGCGAAAGCATGTTCAGTAAAATAAGTAACGGCAGTAAAGTAGGGTTTATCACATTTATACAAAATACAAATTACAAACTGATAGATTGCCAAGTTTACACAGAACACTTGAAAAGCTTAGGCGCAGAAGAAATTGAAAGAAACGAATTTTTAAATTATTTACAATAATACCAAATTCACTTTTTTGGGATTTGGAATTTTGATTTACACTTCGTTATATCTAAAACAACTTACTTCGTGGTCGTTAACCATACCGGTAGCCTGCATGTGCGCATACATCACCGTAGAACCGACAAATTTGAATCCGCGATTTTTTAAATCTTTACTGACAGCATAACTTACCACTGTTTCGGCAGGCGCATTTTTGTAATTTTCCAGTTTATTTTTAATAGGTTTTCCATCCACAAAACTCCAGATGTAATTTGAAAAACTGCCAAATTCTTCCTGTACTTTTATAAACGCCGCGGCATTACCTATAGTGGCGTGTATTTTCAGCCTGTTTCTTATAATTCCCGAATCCTGTAGTAGTAAATCAACCTTCTTTTGATTATAATTGACAATCTTTTTATAATCAAAATTGTCAAACGCTTTTCTGAAATTTTCACGTTTCCTGAGTATGGTAATCCAGCTTAAACCTGCCTGAAACGTTTCCAGGATTAAAAATTCAAACAAAGTAGCATCGTCATAAACGGGAACACCCCATTCTTCATCGTGGTACTTTTCGTATAAAGCATCGCCTTTACACCAACCGCATTTATGTTTTTCCATTAAATGTAAGCTATAATTGAGTCCTGCTAAAATAAGAATTGTTTGTGTTTAACAGAAATAAAGCGTGTAATTTTAACCGTGATATAATATATTTGTTTCCAAAGATTATGGAAAAACTACAAACCATTATAGTTATTATAGCCGCCATCACATTATTTATTTACGGCTTACAAAGTTTTAGTAAAGAAATAGAAAGTTTTGGACGGGAAAAACTATCCCGATGGATAGACAAATTTACAAGGCTTCCTTTGGGCGGTTTTTTTCTTGGTGCTATTATAACGGCTGTTATTCAATCCAGCACATTGGTATCTTCATTAACGGTTTCGTTAGTAAACTCGGGGGTTATAACTTTCAGGAACAGTTTACTGATTGTATTAGGCACCAATATCGGCAACACGTCAACCGCTTGGATAGCCAGTTTTCAATCGTCATTTATCGGGCCGTTTTTTTTGGTTTTGGGTACTTTGATAAGTATGATTCCAGCTAAAATTTCGGTTGCAGGAAAACCTGTTTTTTACTTCGGATTTATATTTTTCTCGCTCGCTTTTATCAGTCAGGCGATGGAACCCATAAAATCAGATCCTATACTTATAGAAATCCTATCCAAAGCACAACATCCGTTAATGGGAATTTTATACGGTATTGTGATTACGGTCATTATACAATCAAGCTCGGTTGTGGTAGGATTGGTAATTGTGCTGATAAGCCAAGGTGTGCTTACGCTTGAAACAGCGATTCCTATTGTGGTAGGCGCAAATATCGGTACGACATCTACGGCATTATTGGTGAGCTTAAGCTTGCAGCCTATGTCAAAATTAGTAGCGATATCTGCATCAACATTCAACTTACTGGGTGTCATCATCACCTACCCGCTTTTCGGACTTTTGGCTTCTATGGCAAAAAAATTTACAGACAATCCTTCCATGCAGGTAGCTACGGCGTTTACCATATCCAATATGTATGTATCGGTTTTCTTTTTAATTTTTTTAAAACCAACTATCGCTTTATTAAAAAAACACCGATGGTACAAAGAAGGCATCTGGCAGTTTCAGGAACAGCAAGAAACGGCGGTTTAATTTTTTCCCTGAAAGTAATATGTGATAGAACCTATTTGAGATTCCCGCGAAGCATCTGCACTAAATCTGGCTTTCTTTGCGTATTCTAACGCGCTGTCAATAAGACATTCGTTTTTTGAAGATGATGAAGTATTTACATACGCATTTACAACATCGCCCGAAGCGTTCACCGTAATATTTATCACGATTTTTCCGCCTGTGCCACATAAATAAACCGGCGGCGGTAATTGCCTGTCAGTACGGTTAACCAACGAATATGACACGCTGCTATTGGTATTTGCCGATGTTTTTGAACTTGCCTTTTTTGACGTATTATCGCCGTTTGATGCTTGCGATTCACGTTTTTTTTCTGAACGCTGCGCAATAATATTTTTGATGTTATTGTAAGACGATATTTCACCTTCATCCACAGAATAATTTTGTGTCACTGATGGATGCATATTATCAACTGACGTTTCAGAAATTTCTTCGGTGTTTTCGGTATCGGTAAGTTTACTCGTTTCGTCATAATCTTCAAAATCAACCGATTTGAAGTTTTTCATTATCGTTTTAAATTCGTCAGTTTCATTGTAAGCCCTGTTTGTTGAAATGCCCGATTGCCCGTTCATGGCTATTTCTTCAAGCAGTTGCTCTTCGGGCGTTTTTTCGGGGTTTATTTCATAGTAGCTTTCGGCTGCAAGCAGTTTTTCCTGTGTAAGATGAAAGCTGAAAAGTGCCAGTAACATCGTACCGCTTATGAGCGATGTGATGATTAGGGCTTTATGTTTATCGAGTAATTTCAATGATAAAAATGATTTGTTTGGGGCGCATCAATGCATTGATATATACGTGAATGTAAGAAAAAAAGTTTAAAACAACATAAATTCGACAAAAATTGAAACGCTTGTAAGCTTATCTTCTTGTTTATAGCCAAAGCGTTTACGACTGAAATCTAACCCTATAAGCCACGAATTTTTAAAATTTCCATCATAAATTCTTGCGCCTGCGCCAACGGTGTACATCGTCCCTTTTTCAAACGATTTGCCCATATTTAAAAGTCTGCCGTAACCGGCTCTCACAAAAACTTTATCATCAAAATCCAAAATATTATACGTAAAATTCAAGTATGCCGGAAAAAAGTTTAAAGCTTGTCTGGTATAACGGTCATACTCCAGATTAAGTCCTATGCTGCTGCGGTCGTCAAACTGGTATCCCAGCGTATTATTGATAAAAAAAGCATTCAAAGTTATAAAGGTTTCTCCTTCATCATTACCTATGGTATAATGCTCGTTGGTCGTCAAGGTACCTGCCAGCGAAATCTTGTAAAAAACACCCGAAGTTTTGATGTCATCCTGAGAAAAAACAGTTTGAGCTATAAAGGAAAAAATAACGAAAAATAGCGGTTTCATAAGCGTTTTGTTAAGAATAACAGCACATCAAAAACTATTCCTTATGATGGTAAGCTGTTGATGAATTTTTCAATACTCAACGCATTTGCAACATCAAAACTACCGATTTTTGTACGACGCAACGCCGATAAATGCGCCCCGGATTGCAAAGCTTTTCCAAAATCGTGTGCCAGCGAACGGATGTAAGTTCCTTTACTGCAAACGACCCTGAAATCAATTTCGGGTAAAGCAATACGGGTTATTTCAAATTCGTGAATGGTAATTTTCCGGGCTTGTATTTGGACGTCTTCGCCTTTTCGGGCATGCTCATAAAGTCGTTTACCGTCTTTTTTAATCGCCGAAAAAACCGGTGGTTTTTGGTCAATTTCACCAACAAACCGCTGCGTAGTTTCTTTAATTAAATTTTTTGTAATATGTTCTGTTGGAAAGTTTTGGTCAATTTCAGTTTCCAAATCAAAGGATGGTGTTGTACTGCCCAAAACAAAGGTGCCTGTATATTCTTTAATCTGTGCTTGAAAGGTATCTATCTGCTTGGTCATTTTTCCTGTGCAAATAACCAGCAATCCGGTTGCCAGCGGGTCGAGAGTTCCTGCGTGACCCACTTTTATTTTCTTAATGTCATGAGCACGACGAATTTCCCATCTTAATTTATTTACCACCTGAAAGGATGTCCAATGCAAGGGTTTATCGATAAGTAGTACTTGTCCTTGTTGAAATAATTCGGCAGTCATTATAGTGCATAAATAATTACCAAAATTCCCACAATGGTACAATACAGTGAAAAATATTTCAGTTTGGCTCTTTTTACAAATTCAATCATCCATTTACAGGCGAACAATCCGGATAAAAATGCCGCCAAAAATCCGGCAATAAGAACTTCGGCAGAAACACTATCCAATCCAAGACCTCCGGTTTCTTTGGCATCGAGAAACATCTTGGCAGTTGCACCAAAAATAAGTGGCAATACCATCAAAAATGAAAACCGTGCGGCTTTGGATTTATCGTTACCCAGTAAAATAGAGGTTGAAATGGTAGAGCCCGAACGTGAAATTCCCGGCAGCAATGCGGCAACAGCCTGCGCTATCCCAATGATTCCGGCATCTTTAAAACCTACCGGCTTGCCTGTGTTTCTGGCACGGTCGGCAAAAAACAACAACGCAGCCGTAATGAGCAGCATACATCCTACTAATAGTAAATTAGAGAACAATTCTTCCAAAGTATCTTTCAAAAACAACCCTACAAATACGGCAGGAATCATGGAAAGAACAATTTTCATTGAAAATTCCCATTCTTCATTACGCTTAAACTGAAGTAATCCTTTAATAATATGATAAATATCTTTTCTGAAAATGACGATGGTACTCAACGCCGTGGCAAAATGCAGAACAATGGCAAACAGCAGGTTTTCTTCTTCATCAAACCGGATGTTGAGCACTTCCTGAGCAATAACAATGTGACCGCTGGACGATACCGGAAGAAATTCTGTCAATCCCTGAACTATCCCGACAAGAACAGCTTTAACAACTTCACTCATGAACGGTCTTTTTTATCGGGATTTAGCAGAATAGCATACACCTGAATACCAAAACCAATAAGCACCAAGGTTGGCGCCAAACGGATGCGTCGCCAACTGAAAATAGCTTCGCTGAACTCATTAGGATCATCACTGCCGCCACCGGACATCAAAATGAATCCAATGGCAATAAAAGCCAAACCTATCAACATAAATTTGTAGTTTTTCTTTCCAAAAACAAAGGTGCTTTTAGTATCTTCTTTACGTTTTTTTTCTCCCATAACAAGATTTTGTAATTGATGCAAAGTAACGGTTTTTATTTAAAATGCCGTATTAAGGAAATCTAAATTTTGTTTCAGGTTTCAGGTTATTAGACAACTTACTGAAAACTGAGACGGAAGACTGAATACTAATAATACAACGCATCCGTTTTTAAATTCAAGAAACGCTGTGTGGCAATAAACGTGCTTACCCAGGTAATGAGGATTCCTATTAAAAAAACAACAACAAACAACCCGACAAGCAATACAGGGTTTTTAAGCAATTCAAGCTCCGGGAAGGTTTGGTTTAAATAGTATAATACAATACCCATTCCAATCATTGCAACTACAGACCCAATAATACCAAGTTGCACGCTTTTGAATACAAACGGCCGTCTTATAAACTGTTTGGTAGCACCAACCATTTGCATGGTTTTAATAATAAATCGTTTGGAATAGACTGCCAAACGGATAGAGCTGTTAATCAACAGCACCGCAATAAGTGTAAAAACACCACTAATAATCAATACCCAGAAGGTAATTTTCTTAACGTTGTCATTCATCAACTCGACTAAGTCATTATCATAACGAATATCTTCAATAAACTTTTTGGTCGCTAATTCTTCGGTGATGGAAGCCAAGGTTTCCGTCGTCACAAAATCGGCCTTTAAATGTACGTCAATACTGTTCTGCAACGGATTAAATCCTACAAAATCCATAAAATCTTCACCGGTTTCGGCTTTCATTGACTCGGCTGCAGCTTCTTTAGACACATAAACGGTGCTTTTGGTATATTCTGCCATTGCCAGACTTTTTTCAAGCTGCTTCACTTCTACTTCTTTGGCTGAATCACTTAAATAAATAGTAACAACCACCTGCTCTTTAAAATGGTCGGCAATTTTTTTGGCATTTAGCACCAATAACCCCAAACATCCTAATAAAAACAAGACTAAAGCAATGCTGATAACTACTGAAAAATAGGATGATACTAATCTGCGTTTTTGGTATCTGTCAAATGATGAACTCATAAGTATTTGCGTTGGTGCTGTAAAAATATAAAAGAATTCTATTCTCTAAAGGTTTACAACGTTTAAATTTCAATAGTGTTATAATAAGTTTAAATTTGCGGTTTTATTTATGCCCGCAAAGTCGCGAAGCCGCAAAGTTTTTTATATCAATCTTTGCGCCTTAGCGTCTTTGCGGGAAAACGGATTAGCGCTTTTACGAGAAAAAATTATTATGAACTACCATTTCAACGAAATAGAAGCCAAATGGCAAAAATATTGGGCAGACAACCAAACGTTTAAAGCAGAGAATAATTCTGATAAGGAGAAATATTATGTATTGGATATGTTTCCTTACCCAAGCGGAGCAGGACTTCACGTAGGACATCCTCTTGGTTATATTGCTTCTGATATTGTAGCACGATTTAAAAGGCATAAAGGCTTTAATGTATTGCATCCTCAAGGTTATGATTCTTTTGGATTACCTGCGGAGCAGTATGCAATACAAACAGGACAACATCCTGCCATTACAACCGAAACCAATATTAAAAGGTATCGTGAGCAGTTGGACAAAATCGGTTTTTCGTTTGACTGGAGCAGGGAAGTGAGAACTTCTAACCCTGAATATTACAAATGGACACAATGGATTTTTATTCAGTTGTTTAATTCTTGGTACAATAAAACTTCGGATAAAGCAGAAGATATTTCGACTTTGGTTTCGGTTCTTGAAAAAGAAGGAAATGCGAATGTAAATGCAGTTTCTGATGATGATATTACGATTTTTTCTTCTGATGAATGGAATACTTTTTCATCCGAAGAAAAACAAAGAATCCTTTTAAAATACAGGCTTACCTATTTAGCTGAAACAGAAGTGAATTGGTGTCCTGCTTTGGGAACGGTTTTAGCCAATGACGAAATCGTAAACGGAGTATCGGAACGTGGAGGACATCCCGTAATCCGTAAGAAAATGACCCAATGGAGTATGCGGATCTCAGCTTATGCAGAACGTTTGCTTCAAGGATTGGAAACCATTGATTGGACAGAAAGCCTTAAAGAAAGTCAAAGAAACTGGATAGGAAAATCAGTAGGTGCTTCTGTTAAGTTTAAAGTCAAAAGTCAAAAGTCAAAAGTCGAAGGACAAGACCTTACAGACTTTGGACATTCGACATTCGACTATATTGAAGTCTTTACAACAAGACCCGACACGATTTTCGGAGTTTCGTTTATGACTTTAGCCCCTGAACACGAATTAGTTGCTCAAATTACAACATCTGAACAGAAAGCTCAAGTTGAGGCTTACGTTGAGGCAACTGCAAAACGTTCGGAAAGGGAACGTATGGCTGATGTAAAAACCATTTCGGGAGTATTTACGGGAGCTTATGCAGAGCACCCTTTTACCAAAGAACCGATTCCGATTTGGATTGGCGACTACGTATTGGCAGGTTACGGAACCGGAGCTGTTATGGCTGTTCCGTGTGGAGATGAACGTGATTATGCTTTTGCAAAACATTTCGGAATTGAAATTAAAAACATTTTCAATCAGGATATTTCGGAGCAAGCTTTTACCGAAAAAGGAGGATTTGAATTTATAAATTCCGACTTTCTGAACGGATTGGATTACAAAGCAGGAACGAAAAAAATCATTGAGGAATTAGAGAAAATCGGAGCAGGAAAAGCAAAAGTAAACTATCGTTTACGTGATGCTGTTTTTTCAAGACAGAGATATTGGGGAGAACCGTTTCCTGTGTATTATGTGAACGGATTACCTCAAATGATAGATGCAAAACATTTACCCATCCGACTTCCTGAAGTAGAGAAATATCTGCCAACCGAAGACGGACAGCCACCTTTAGGAAATGCAACGGTTTGGGCTTGGGACACCGTGAACAATCAGGTGGTAGAAAACTCAAAAATCGACCACAAAACGGTTTTCCCATTAGAATTGAACACGATGCCGGGTTGGGCGGGTTCGTCTTGGTATTGGATGCGTTATATGGATGCACATAACGATGCCGAATTTGCCTCAAAAGAAGCGTTGGATTATTGGCAAAACGTTGATTTATATATTGGAGGTAGCGAACACGCTACGGGACACTTGCTATACAGCCGTTTTTGGAATAAATTTCTTAAAGACAAAGGATTCGCTCGAACTGAAGAACCTTTCAAAAAGCTTATTAACCAAGGAATGATTTTGGGAATGAGTGCTAGAGTTGTAAAAGCGAGAGTTTTTATAGGGAATAAAAAGACACAAAAGTTTGATGAAATATTATTTCAAGAGGTATTAGGGAGTAATGGAATAATAAATATTTCACATGAATATTTTAAGAATAATTTTGAATTATCTTTTGAAAACAGTTATATATACAAGAAGATTGATTTAAATGATTTAAAAGTTAGAATAAGAGCCTTTGATAAACATAAGCTAGATGATAAGTTCTTAAGTTCTCTTGATGATCCTGATTTTAATATATACTTTGAAGTTTTTACTCCTCATATTGATATATCTCTTATTAACAAAGGAAGCGAAAATGAATTGAATATTAAGGAATATTTTAATGATAGAGAAATAAAGAAAGATAAAAACTTTATTTACGAATTATGGATAGATGATAAGGGTGAAAGATTTAATTCATCTTCCAATAATTTTGACGGAATATCTTTTAAGGTATTTCGTGAAGTCGAAAAAATGTCAAAATCCAAATACAACGTAGTCAATCCGGATGATATTTGTAACGAATACGGAGCGGATACCTTGCGTTTGTACGAAATGTTCTTAGGCCCACTGGAGCAAGCCAAACCTTGGAACACAGCAGGAATCACAGGAGTTTTCGGTTTCTTGAAAAAATTGTGGAGATTGTACTTTGACGATAATGGACTAAACGTAACAGACGAAGAACCAACCAAAGAAATTTACAAATCATTACACAAAACCATCAAAAAAGTAACGGAAGATATTGAGAATTTCTCGTTTAATACTTCGGTTTCGCAATTTATGATTTGTG
>CAYVUB010000037.1:0-27026 GCA_964454675.1 uncultured Flavobacteriaceae bacterium
CATAAAATACCTGTTTTTTGGATTAAAGTCTTCCCTGCATTATACAGGCATTTAAACTTTTGTGGTATTTCTTAATATTAAATCTGTTTTTATCACTTTTGTTTTTGAGGCCGTGCTGACTTTATTTATTCTATCAATCAATATCCTGACAGATGTTTTTCCTATATCTACAGCGTGCTGCGAAATGGTTGATAATTTAGGGTCGGTAAATTTCAGGACGTTATCATCAGAAAACCCTATTATGGATATTTGCCCGGGTATTTTATATCCTAACTTTAAAGCTTTGTTAAGTGCTATAACTCCAGAGGTGTTATCTGCCGAAATGATACCGTCAATATCGGGGTTTGATTTTAAAATTTCTTCTATATAATCGTCAAAACCTTCTTCTTCATCATACTTTATAATTAAGGGTTTTCCTGTATAAGCTTTTGAATCTTCAAGGGCTTTTACATAACCTTCTGAACGCAGTTTGCCTACACTTAATTCATCAATACCTGTAAATAATGCTATTTTTTTTCTGCCTTCGTTTATTAAATGTGTAGTAGCTTTATGAACCGAGCCAAAATCGTCAATAATCACTTTATCACAATCAACATCATTTGCAACTCTGTCAAACATTACAATAGGTAATTGTTGCTGAAGGATACTGTTAAAATGATCTGTTTTTCCTTTAGTTTGGGTTTCTTCGGCTATAGAAATAATAAAACCGTCAACACTACCGTTTCCTAATACTTCCAGACTTTGAAGCTCTTTTGTAAAGCTTTCATTTGAAATGCAGATAATAATATCATAACCTTTGCTACTTGCTTCTTTTTCAATAGCATACAACACTTTTGCAAAGAAATGATTTAAAACATTAGGAATAATCACTCCAATAGATTTGGTCTTGCTGCTTTTTAAGCTTATAGCCATTTTATTGGGTTGATAATTGAGATGTTTTGCCAGTGCTTTAACACGTTTTACCGTTTCCGGGCTTATCTCATCACTATCGTGCAATGCTTTTGATACTGTTGATACAGAAACATTTAATTGTTCGGCTAATTGTTTTAAAGTGACCATAGACATTCTGTTAAATTAAAAAGAGTGTACCCGATAAAAGTACACTCTTTTTGGTCAATAAAAAAACACTATTTTTTCTACAATTACTTTTTTGACTAACTTATTTATAAATTTTCACATAATCTACAATAAACTCCTGCGGAAAAATAGTGTTATCAATTTCGGGTCCGCCAAAATTTCCTCCAATGGCGAGATTCAGAATGATATAAAAGGGTTTGTTAAATGGCCATGTTTTGTCGTTTTTTATCTCGGGTGAAAAGGTATAAACCAGTGTATCATCAATAAAAAATTCAATTTTGTCTTCTGTCCAATTGGATTTATACACGTGGAATCCTTCTTCAATGGATTCAATTGTCGTAACTTTTGTATTTACAGAGTTTCCATAACTGTCTGATGTATGCAGCGTAGTATGAATTTCATGCGGTGCTCTGCCTACATATTCCATAATATCGATTTCGCCACATGCAGGCCAGCCTACTTCTCTTATATTATTACCCAGCATCCAGATTGCAGGCCATAAACCTTTACCTACCGGCAGTTTTGCTCTTACTTCAACAGTACCGTACTGAAATTCTACTTTACCGGCAGTAGTAATTCTTGCCGAATGATAGCGTGTTGAATCTTTGGTAGCTTTGATGATTAAATGACCATCTTTTACAATGGCATTTTCTTTGGTGTAAAATTGCGGCTCGTTATTTCCCCAGCCACAAATATTTGGGCAGCCGTTACCTAATTCATAATTCCATGTAGATTCATTTAATGATGAACCGTCAAATTGTTCTTCAAAAATCAATGTTTTACCATTTTCCTGAGAATACGTAAAAATGGAACACAAAAAGAGTAAATAACTTAAGTTTTTTATCATTTTAATTCAAATTTAGCTTCAAGCGTAGCAGTAGAGCTTCCGCCAACAAATACTTTAAAATCGCCCGGTTCAACTATGAATTTTCCTTCATTTGAATAGAATCCTAACTCGGCCCGGGTCAACACGAAATTAAGTGTTTTTGATTCACCCGGATTGAGTTCTACCAATTCAAAACCTTTAAGTTCTCTTACAGGGCGTGTAACACTCGCATATTCATCACGCAAATATAATTGGGCAACTTCTTTTCCTTTAACGCTGCCTGTATTAGACAATGTTACAGAAACTTCTACTTTGTCATGTGACACTACATTAACTTTTAAATCACTATAATCAAAAGTTGTATAACTTAACCCGTAACCAAATGGGTATAAGGGAGTATTGCTTTCATCGGTATAATGCGACCAGAACACTTCGCCCGGTGACGGCATATTGGGTCTTCCTGTGCTCTTATGATTGTAATATATAGGAACCTGACCTACGCTTCGCGGAAATGTCATAGGTAATTTGCCACTCGGGTTATAATCTCCATACAGCACTTGCGCAATGGCGTGACCGCTTTGTGTACCCAGATGCCAGGCTTCAACTATTGCCGGTATGTTTTCATCGGCCCAGTTAATTGTCAACGGACGACCGTTATTCAATACCAAAACAATGTTTTTATTGACCTTATAGACTTCTTCCAACAGCTCTTGCTGAACTCCAGGTAAATCTAAACTTACCTGACTTCTGCCTTCACCTGTTTGCATACCGTGCTCACCCAAAACCATTACTACAACATCTGCCTGTTTTGCCGTGGAAACAGCGTGAGCAAATCCGCTTTTATCTGTCGTATTGATATTAAGTTCGCGTGCAAAAAATGTTTCTTCTGTACTAATAACATTTGCTCCTTTACTGTAGCTCAAGGTATTTCCTGTGTAAGCCTGCATAGCTTCAAGAACAGATATTGCTGTCCCATCTTCTGCACCGGTACGCCAATTGCCAAGAGGGCTTGTTTTATCATCTGCCAAAGCACCTATCAATGCAATTTTTTGTCCTTCCTTTTTTAATGGTAATAATTGATTATCATTTTTAAGTAATACGATAGACTTTTTTGCTATATCTAAAGCTGCATCGTGAATTTTTTTGCTGCCTACAACTTCTTTTTCCCTAACCTCATCACAGTATTTGTAAGGATTATCAAAAAGACCCAATTCAAATTTTACACGAAGAATACGGCGTACGGCATCATCAATGGTTGCTTCTTTTACTTTGCCTTCTTTGACTAATCCTGCCAATTCATTGATATACAAATACGATTCCATGTCCATATCTGAGCCGGCATTTACAGCAAATTCGGCAGCTTGTTTACCGTCTTTTGCCTGTCTGTGAGTTATCATTTCTGAAATTGAACCCCAATCTGATACCATAAAGCCGTCAAAACCCCATTGACCTTTAAGAATGTCCCTTTGTAAAAAAGAATCGCCTGTTGCCGGAATTCCGTTTATTTCATTAAAAGAATTCATAAATGTTCTGACACCTGCTTCGTGGGCGGCAATAAACGGCGGAAGGACAACATTGTATAATGTTGATGTACCTATGTCAACCGTGTTATAATCTCTGCCCGATTCTGCGAAGCCATACGCAGCAAAATGCTTTGCGCACGCAGCAATAGTATTGTATGCCGATAAATCATCGCCCTGAAAACCTTTAACTCTGGCGAAAGCAATTTTTGAGGCAAGGTAAGTATCTTCGCCTGCGCCTTCAATAATACGTCCCCAACGTGCATCTCTTGAAATATCGACCATAGGTGCAAACGTCCAGTTTATGCCTGATGCCGAAGCTTCGTCGGCAGCCATTTGTGCCGATGTTTTTATAGCGTCTATATCCCAACTTGCAGCTTCTGCCAAAGGAATCGGGCTGATGGTTTTAAACCCGTGTATCACATCAAAACCAATGATAAGCGGAATACCCAGACGTGTTTCTTCGACTGCTATTTTTTGTAATGCCCGTACTTGTTTTGCTCCGGTAACGTTGAGCATTGAGCCTACCCATCCTTTTTTAAGATGCTCGTACTTTACCGCTTCATTGCCGCCTTCGGGTGAAGGTCCTGTGACATCCCAAAAACCACTGTATTGATTCATTTGTCCTATTTTCTCTTCAATAGTCATCAACTTTAAAAGAGAATCTACTCTTGCTTCAATAGCCGGATTATATGTTTTGGACGTGCCGGTATTTGATGATAACTCATCGGGATTTTGTTTTTTACAAGAGACAAAAATACCCAGAGCCGCAATAGCCGCTATGTTAAATATATATTTATTCATGTGTTATTGATAAACTCTTACATAATCTATTTCCATGGTTGATTGTGTAAAACTTGGGTCGATGGTTCCGCCAAAATTACCACCCATAGCCACATTAAGAATTAAGAAAAAGTCACTATTAAATGGTGTTGTTGCTGTATTTGGAAATGTAAAATACACTAAGTCATCAACTAAAATTCTAATAGCTGTTGGCGACCAATCAACTGTATAATTATGAAACTCTGTTGAAGCAGTAGGCACCATTGTTGAGGCTCCATTTGCATTACCACCGGAATTACCCGGATAATGTAATGTGCCGTGAATTTGATTTTGACTGTTTCCTACATGTTCCATAATGTCTATTTCACCGCATGCCGGCCATTCAATCGTATCATAATTAGCACCAAGCATCCAGATAGCCGGCCAAGTACCGCCACCTTGAGGCAACTTTGCTCTTACTTCTACTCTACCATAGGTAAATTCAAATAAGTTTTCGGATTTTATTCTTGCAGAAGTATAGTTACCGCCGCCTGTTGAAATAGCAGTGATTTTCAGGTATCCATCTTCAACAATCACATTATTTGAACTGTTTGTATAAGTTTGCGATTCATTGTTTCCCCAACCGTTGGTACCGGTACCTAAATCATACGTCCAGTTGGCAGGATTTGGAGCGCCGTTTGTGTCAAAATTATCTTCCCAAACCAAATTGTTATAGTCTGATTCAAATGAACCTCCATCCGGTTCTTCTGAAGTTATAATAAACCACCAGCTAAACTCACCATTACCATCAACAGATGTTATAAGCATTTCATTTTGAACAGATCTATCAAATATGCGGTATTGATGCGATCCGCCTATGTAATATCCTATAAACGCCGTTCCGGGAAGCACAATGGTTTCTATACCTCCCGGGGCAATAATTTGCCAGGTTGCAGAGTAATCCTCTAAAGGATAATTCAAAATATCGGCACCTTGTTGTTCGCCACCGCCTACACCGCCTAATTGCTGAATTAAACCATCACGTCCAAAAACGGTTCCATTTGTATTGGGCGTTGGGTTGTCATTGGTATTATCTGTGATATGGGTAAATGTTCCGTCTATGTTAAAAATATAACGGTCATCATACATACCGGCTCCTGCTTTTTCTTCCGGTCCGGCTCCCCACCATTCTGTCGGAATCTCACCACCGGCAGGACCAAGTCCAAAATGATTAGGCTTTTCAGATTTTATCCGCCAGGTTTTACTACCGTTTCCAACTAATTTATCTATTAAATCTGCCGGAGGTGCGTAGGTAACAAGCACTTCTACTTCAACTGTTATTGAAGAAGACACACCGGCTGTTCCAAATGCTAAGACCACGACTTCATAAGTGTTAACTCCTATATTTGTAAACATGATTGAAGCGTTTCCGCTTGAAGCATCTTCTTGAACTCCCGTAGCAACATACCTAAAACTTACTGCATTATCTGCACTTGCTGTAAAATTGACTATCCCGCTTCCATCTCCATAAGGATTTTGAGCATCTTGCCCTACGATTTCTGCTGTTACAACAATGTTGGTTGGTGCAATAACGTCTCCAAATGATGGCTCGTCTTGGCAACTAATCAAGCAGCATGTCAAAATAACAAGGCTTATTATTTTATTTAAATTTTTCATCGTCTTATTTTTTTATTTATAATCTTACAAGTTTATATTGCCAAAACACACCGCCACCAATATCTATGGAAACATTTACCGTATTACTATCTGTAAAAGTAATATCATAAACAATAGAGTTTGGCACCGGTACATTAGGTAACTCACCTTGATTATTAGCTTTTGGTATGCCTATATATGCACCTGCACCGTTAATGGTTACTGTTCCTGCATTTGCATCATAAGCGTAAGTTGCTGCAGCTGTACCGTCATGAGGTGCTACAGGTGTGTCGCAACTTTCACTTCCGCCTTGCCAGCCTTCTACCCATGTGCTGTCGCCTAATACATTTGTGAATGTTCCGTCGGCAGAAAACACGTAAGCATCATCATAATAACAGGCTCTTTCTGCTATGCATCCTGCATCGCAATTCCACCAGCTCATATCTCCGGGATTTGGCCCTACACCAAGTGACCCCGGCTCGTTTGCAATGTACCAGGTACCTTGAAGCGGTGATACTTCGCCTTCACGAACTAATCTATATTGCCAAAACACGCCGCCACCAATATCAATTGAAACGCTTAACGTATTTGTGTCAATAAAAGCAATATTATAAGTAATAGAACTCGGCACCGGAACATTAGGCAACTCGCCTTGATTGTTTGCTTTAGGCAATCCTATATAAGCTCCTGCGCCATTAATTGTTACTGTTCCTGCATTTGAATTGTAAGTATAAGTTGCAGATGCTGTACCATCATAAGGCGCTACAGGTGTGCCACAGCTGTCGCTGCCGCCTTGCCAGCCTTCAATCCATGTGCTATCGCCCAAAACATTTGTAAAGGTGCCATTTTCTGCAAACACATACGTATCATCATAATAACAAGCTCTTTCTGCTATGCATCCTGCATCGCAATTCCACCAGCTCATATCTCCAGGATTTGGTCCTACACCAAGTGATCCCGGTTCATTGGCAATTTTCCATGTTCCTACTATAGATGGTGCATTTGATGCCGGTCTATAGAAATACAGGTTATCGACAAATATTGTTCCGCCTGCCGGATTTCCATCAAACTTAAATTGAATAATATCTGCTAAGTTTACTAAAGGG
Organism: uncultured Flavobacteriaceae bacterium; assembly: GCA_964454675.1. Lineage (GTDB taxonomy): Bacteria > Bacteroidota > Bacteroidia > Flavobacteriales > Flavobacteriaceae > CAYVUB01. The sequence continues at coordinate 6,948 of CAYVUB010000037.1, forward strand.
TTTTGATTTGTAAAGAATGACAAAGGAATATCAAACGATGTCCATTGGTCTTGGTTTAAATCTAAATCATAAGCCGTTTCATTTGGACCTGAGCTGATAGGTGATATTCTTGCATCGTTGCCATCTGCTGTCCAAACGTCTATATGAAGAAACTCCATTGCAGAAGCATCAATTGGTGCGCCTAATTGAATTCCTTGGTAGTTTAAGTTACCATATTGAATAATATCACTACCGCCTACAACTATTTGTGTGTAAGTAGTAGATTGCCCCCAATTAGGATAAAAATCTGTTCCTGAAACATTGGTATAAGCATTACTAAATACCGAAATAACATCTGTTTCTGCTCTAAACGGCGGATTTGGTGCCGACGAAAGCGGTTGCAAGATTGCCGTTACTTCAAATTCTTCGGTATAAGTTGCGTTTTCTATCGCAGCACTATATGCTGTAACTGTAATGATATAAGTTCCTGCTTCTTGATATGTGTAAGATGCCGTATCGCCAATATTTGCAGTAACAGGTTCGTCGTTGCCGGGTTCACCAAAAGTTACTTCGTAAAATAATGCAAAATCTGCGGTAGCGGTAACATTTACCCGTTTTGATATTGCTGCATCATTTTCAATAGTTACCACAAGATTTTGCGGTGCTTGAAACGACACTACCAAAGGTTGTGTAATTGTGGTTGATAAGCCATTGAGTCCATTGGCTATAATTGTCAATTCGTAGCTTCCTTCTTCATATATATGGTTAACTCTTTGTCCCGGTTGAATAGCACCGGAAGGCTCCGAGTCATCACCAAAAAGAATATTAAAATTCACAACGCCTTCACCTAACGGAATTATTGTTACCAATCCTGTGTTGTCTTGTGTAACAGTGACAGCTGCAGACACATTGGTTGGTGCTGCAATATTATCGATATTAAAATTGTCATCATCGCTTGAGCAGGCAATAATAGAACCAATTATAATAATTGTGCTTAATAAGTACTTTAAAATTTTCATCTGTATTTTTTTTAGTATCCATTATTTTGTGGCCAGCGGTTTCCTGCCAACTCTATTTCTATTCTTGGTATAGGGAATAATTCATTCTTATTACTCGTAAAACCAGGAATTGAGCTTGTTTGTCCCGTTCTTACCTGATCAAAGAAACGGTGACCTTCACCTGCCAATTCCAAGCGTCTTTCTTTGTAAATGTCCTGTGTAAGCGTGCTTCCTGAAGATGTTATTGCTGCTAAGTTTGCTCTTTCTCTTACTCTATTGGTATAAATTCTGGCTTTATTGTCATCAATACTTCCTCTATTGTAGGCTTCTGCAGCCATTAATAATACATCTGCAAAACGGATAGCTCTGTAATTATTGCTGTGCGTAAGATTTACATCCGGCAGATTAGCTTCGGCATAAGGAATGTATTTTTTGTTGTAATAACCGGTGTAATCATTTGGATTTCCTATATTGAATGTAACGCTTGGGCGTTCTACTACAAAAGCTTCCATATCCAGAATAGTGGCATCTCTTCTGACATCTTCAGAGGCATAAGCATTAAAAAGTTCGGAAGTTGGCGGATTAAAACTAAAACCTGATGTGTATGGCGAAAAGTTTCCTCCGGTGAATCTTGGTCCCATAAAGCCTACCGCTATATTACCTTCTACACATTGAAAACAACCAAAACTTGCGCCTTCGCCACCAAAATATTGAACCTCAAAAACGGATTCGATATTATTTTCATTAGAATTTAAAAATAGTGTTGAAAAATCGGCAACTAAATCATACGGTCCTTCATTAATAACTCTGTCTAATGTTTGAGCCGCTTCTGAAAATTTATTTTGATACAAATATATTTTACCTAAAAGTGACAAGGCTGCTCCTTTAGTTACTCTACCGTTTTGATTTTGCTGCCAAGGCAAATTATTAATGGTGCTTAAAAGATCTTGTTCTAATTGTGCATATACTTGGGCTTTTGGTGTTCTGTCAATTGATTGTGATTGTTCAATTGAGATTCTGCCATCTATATACATTGGGACATCACCAAAGAATTTTACCAATTCAAAATAGTAGTAAGACCTTAAAAATAGTGTTTCGGCAATTAATTGTTCTTTTCCGTCAAAATCTGTTTTGTCTTTAAACTCAATAATATAATTTGCTCTGCTGATACCGGCATACATCCATTGAAAAAGGCTTCGTAATGCGCCATTATCGGCAGTATGTATCATGTCGTCAATTTGTTGCCAGTCTAACACATCGGTTGCGTCACCACCGCCACACAAACTATTATCTGAGGCTATTTCCCCTAAAATATTGTTTAAATACGTTGTAGAAAGCAGGTCGTAAACGCCAACCAGTGCATCTTCATAATCGGACTTTGAGTTGAAATAACTCTCACTATTTTGTTGACCGTCCGGTAATATATCTAAATAATCATCACATGAATAACATGTTATGATGACCATTATGGCTATGATTTGTTTTAAAATCTTTCTCATGTTTATATACTATTAAAATGAAACATTAATTCCGGTTGTAAATGTTCGGGTGTTAGGATATTGACCCAAATCTACACCTGCAGCAACAGGATTTGCATTAGATACATCAGGATTGTACCCGTTGTATTTTGTAAATGTATATACATTGTTTACCGCAAAATAAATTCTAAAGTGATCCAAGCCCATTTTACTCAAGTATTTTGCCGGTATTGAATATCCTAATTGCACATTTTGGATTCTTAAGTATGATCCATCTTCAACATAAAATGAAGAAAACAATTGATTGTTTGTCGCTTCACTTGAAGCACGAGGTACAGAGTTTGATGTTCCTTCACCTGTCCAACGGTTTAAATATAAATCGGGCTTGTTGCTGTAGGTCAAAAAACGCTCATAACTTCTTGCTATATCATTTCCTATGGATGCATACAGCGATGTACCAAAGTCAAACTGGCAGAAGTTTAAATTTAAATTAAAACCCATCGTTACATCAGGGATTGGGTTACCAATTACCGTTAAATCATCATTGCTTCCAAATTCTATCATACCATCACCATCAACGTCAACATATCTTATATCTCCCGGGCTTGCGTTTGGCTGAATTGCGTGCGCATCAATTTCGGCTTGATTTTGAAATATACCATCAGCTTTTAACCCGTAAAACACACCTATTGGTAACCCTGTTTGAAATCTGGATGTTGGCTGGTTCAAACCGAAAAGTCCTCCGGATATAAAACCTGCGGCATTGTTAACACTTAAGGCTTTATTTTTAACTGTTGTTAAATTATACCCCAGATTCATTCTGAAATTTTCCGAAAATTCATGATTAAAATTAAGACTAAAGTCAATCCCTTTATTCTCAACGGTACCGGCATTAACAACCGGCGGCGAACTACCACCGGCAGATGCCCCTAAAAGACCTGATACCTCTGGCACTAACAATAAGTCCTCGGTTTTTTTATGGTAATAATCTACTGTAAAATCTAATTTACTGTTAAACAAAGACATATCCAACCCTATGTTGGTTTGATAATTTGTTTCCCATTTTAAATCGGGGTTGGCCAAAGCGCCAATAGCGTTACCAAAAGCTAATAAATCATTGAATGGATATGTGGCCTCACCTGTGGTACCTTGCAATAATCCGAGCCACCTGTAGTTTCCTATTTTATCATTACCGGTAATACCCCAACTTCCTCTAAGTTTTAAGGAACTAATCATATCAACATTAAAAAACTCTTCATTTGTAATTACCCAGCCGGCAGAAAGTGATGGAAAATTACCAATTCTGTTATTGGGTCCAAACTTGGTAGAAGCATCTCTTCTTATCATTGCCGAAAACAAATATTTGTTGGCATAATCATATTGAAGCCGCCCAAATAATGAGTACCATCTGTTTTCATTTCTTCCTTCTGAAGCACTTACTAAACTTTGGGTAATGACACCATCAACTATTTGAATTATAGAATTTGAATTACCTAAGTAGGCATTATCCCAGGTTTCGGGACCGCTATTTAATGGTCCTGATCCAAAAAAGCCTTTATACGTTTCGCTTCGTATTGATGTGCCTAATAATGCTGCAAAATTATGGTTGCCAAACGATTTTTTATAATCCATAAAATTTTCAAAAACAAAATCAAATGAATGCTGCCTGTTTTCTGAAACCGTTCCATAGACATCTCTTGTACCGTCATTATTCCTGTCTAAATCAAAAGCGGTTGGATTGTTAGGGTCTAAATTTACATTGTTAACTACTTTTCCGGGACCATAGTATTGAAGCGGGGAAAATGACCGGCCGCCATAATCTGAATAGTTAAAATTGAATCTGCTTGTAAATTTTAAATCCGTGATAAGTTTATATTCTAACTCTAACTTACCGGTAAAACGATCTGCATAACCTTCATTAAATGTATTATTAATAAGTGCAAGCGGATTAATGATTTCATTACCTTGCTCAACACCAATATAAGAATAGCCTCTTGAAATTCCTGTTCCGTCTGTTCCATCATATACCGGCGTTAAAGGCGAAGCATTCAATGCATAATACAGTGCGCCTCCTCTATTACCTTCGGGGATAGATTGACTTCTTATGTTAGTGTATAATAAAAATGTGTTGAGTTTTAACTTTTCAGAAAGCTCAATTCCCATATTGTTTTTAACTGTCCATCGCTGGTAGTTTGATTTATCACTCGCAATCACACCATCCTGACCAAAATAACTTGCGCTAAAACCATAGGTTATTTTATCAGAACCACCTGTGACGCTAAGACTATGACTAACCAAAGGTGCTCTTTGAAACAGCTCATTTTGCCAATCTGTATTGGTAGTAAGAAGTTGTAAATTGGGATACGGAATCGGGTTGCCGTCTGCCGCTTGAATTTCGTTTATATAACCGGCATATTCACGGTTGTTCATTAAATTCAAAGTGTTTTCTGCTTCTTGAACAGAATAAAACGAATTGTATGAAAATTTGGCTTTTCGCTCTTTTTTGCCTGTTTTTGTTGTAATTAAAATAACACCATTTGCACCTTGTACACCATAAATAGCCGTACTTGCATCTTTAATGATGTCCATTTTCTCTATGTCATTGGGGTCTATGATACTCAAATCACTCCCTATAATAACACCATCTACAATAACCAAAGGCGAGTTATCTCCATTGGTTGTAATACCCCTAATCCTAATATTAAGGGATGCGCCCGGCGAACCTGAGTTAGAGTTTACCTGAACTCCCGAAGCGTTACCTCTTAAAGCTTCTTCTATCCTTGTGGGATTGGTTTGAATTATCCTTTCAGAGTTAATACTTGAAAATGCGCCCGTAACCAATTCTTTGCGCTGCGTACCATAACCAATTACGACTACTTCTTCCAGAGATGTGGGGTCATCCTGTAAAGTAATCCTGATTGGTGAATTGTTTTTTACCACATACTCCTGAGTAATGTACCCAAGATATGAGAATACTAAAACTGAATTGACGGAAATGTTTTCAATAGCAAAGTTTCCATCAAAATCGGTAGAAGTACCTTTTGTGGTATTCTTAATAATGATACTTACGCCCGGTAGGGGCTGGTTGGTATTAGAATCTGTTACTGTCCCGCTTACACTTACATTTTGTGCAAATGTTACAGTTGTCATCAGTCCTAATGTTAGAGATAAAATTTTTGAAATCATAGTTGTTTAACTTAGTTATTGTAAACTTATCATATTATGTTATCAATTCGTTAAAAATTGCCACAACAAAAAACATACAACACAAAATAATGATATTTTTTTTACGGAATACTCAAAAACATATTGAAAAACATAGAAAAACAACAGGTTTAAAATTTAAAACTACATCGTTTTAGCTTTATGATTTTATGTGTTTGTAGTGGTAATGTTTGGTTAAAAACAGGTTTTGTTTGGTTGTTATAATTCCAGAATGTAGTTTGTTAAACCGGCTTCGTGCGGTAAATCCATTTTTTTACGCAAACGATAGCGTTTAACCTCGACACTTTTTATAGAAATATTAAGTAGTGGTGCAATTTCTTTTGAAGAAAGGTTTAAACGAAGGTAAGCACATAGTTTTAAATCGTTTGGCGTAAGCTCGGGATGTCTGGATTTTATTTTCTTCAGGAAGTCTTTATCGGCATTATTGAATGCTTCTTCAAAAAACTTCCAATCGTCTGTATTATTAAGGTTTTTATCAATAATTTTAATAACTGATTTTAAGTTTTTCTGCTCTTGCGAGTTTTTGAGTTCGTCTTTTATATCGTTCAAAAATTCGTTCTTTTTTATCAAACTCATGGTTGATATGGCAAGCTCCCGGTTTTTATTTTCGATGTCCTGCTGCAGCTTTTCGTTTTTAAAGTGCATCAATTGCTGCTCATTTTCTAATTGTTTGAGTTCTATTTCGTGTTGTTTTTTCTCTAATAATTTTTCACGCTGTTTTTTGTAATACCGTTTATATGTAGTATGCATAATGAGCGAAAACAATATAACAGATACTACATACAATACAATGGCAAGATTGCTGAGATACCACGGCCGGGCTATTTTAAAATAATATGATGCAACATTGGTTGACATTACGTCACTTACTCTTGCTCTTACGTTGAATGTATAATTTCCGTAGGGCAGATTTTTAAACAGCGTATTGTGGCTTGTTGACCATTCACTCCACTGGTCATAAATGCCTTCTAACCGGTATTGGTATTCTGCTACTCTGTATTTATCAAATTCTGTAACACTAAAAGTAAATTCAAAATTATTTTGAGCATTATCAAAATTACCGGTTGTGTCTGTCTCAACATTAGTGGGTTTACTATCTAAAGCATAATTGGTAATTGTATTTATCTGAATGTTATAATCTTTTTTATCCAGTTTATTAAGATTAATGATAATGTAGCCCGATGATGTCCCAAAAAGATATTCCTGGTTTTCCAAATGAATAATATTCTCATATCCTATCATTTCCTTGCGTAATAAAAACGGTATGGATATGGTATTAATTTTTGGGGTTTCGCTTAATCTTCCGGGCGAAATGTAATTTATTTCTTTGCTTGAAAAACTCCATAATTTAGTATTATCAACCACCAGCTTCCCTGAAGTATAATCTTTTTCTGTAAACAATGTGCTCAACAGTGTGTCTTTTATAAATTCTCCGGTAGGATTATCATATTTAAAAACACCATCTTTATAAGCGTAATAAATGGCACCATTGTAACTTAACAATCCCGAGTTGAAGCCTTTTTTGAGGTTTTCAATATTATGATATTTTACTGCTTTTGATAAATCACCGGTTACCTTTATCTTAAAAACACCTTTATATTCATGACTTACAAAAATGTTATCTTCATATATTTCAAAATATTTTGACGAGATATCAAATCCTTCAACTTTATTTTTAAACTTCCAATTACCATTTACCTTCTCCAAAACATTCAACCCGTTGTAATTACCCTGCAATAAAAGATTGTCTTTTCCTTTTATGGGCTTTATACTCCATGTGCCCAATTCGCCGGCTATTAAATTTGCCTTATTGTCTTTTATTAAAAATGTACCAAGGTTATGACCGCAAAAAAAGGTATTATCAATAACAACCAAACACCATACCTGCCCTTTTGTACCTTCAATAAACTTAAATTCAGATTTTGATTTTAATGGTTTATAAAACAGCCCTTGATTTGTACCCAAATACAGATTGCCATTGTAAACTGCCGATGCGTAAATGGTACCCAGTTTTCCATCGTCATCATTATAAATACGCAATGCCGAATCCATATTGATACAGTTAATACCGTTATCCAGACCCAGCCAGATATTGCGTTCTGCATCTTCGTAAAGTGATAATACGGTATTATTTGCGAGTCCGTGTATTTGGTCAACCTGAAAATTGACATCGCCGTTTGCCGTTAAGTGTATCAAACCGTTTGAGATAGTCCCTAAAGCAAAACTGCCATCGCTAAGCTGAATGCTGTTATATACATTGGTTTTTGAAAGCAGCTCGTTGGATGAAATATTCCATTTTTCCAATGATTCGCCTTTTAACTGAAAAAAGCCTTTTTCCTGCGTTTGCAGCAGCAAATTTCCCTGATGACTAAAAATATTTACCAAATAATTGGTTTTTACAATATCGTGATTGGTCACCAAAACAGATTTGCCGTTTTCTATTTTATAAACACCATCGTTAAGTTTTTGAAAATAAATACTTTCATTAATTTTAAACATTTTGACGATAATCTTATCAGACTCAATGATTTTTGACGAATTGTCTTTGGTATTGTAAATATAAATCCTGTTAAGCGATTGAAAAAGTACCCATTGGTCTATGGCAATAATATTCCAGAATTGCTCATCTTCAATTAATGGTGTTTGCAGCTTTTGGGAAAGTGATGTGTAAACCAGATGTCCTTTTTTGTCTTTTTGCCAGTAGCCAAACTCCATATAGCAACCTGTATAAACACGATTGTTGATAACCGTAACCGAGCGGATGATGGTTTCATTAGGCGATCTGTACAATTGCCATTTGGCACCGTTAAATTCCAGCAAACCTTTATTATTGGCTACATATATATAATTATCTTTTGATTGCGAAATTGCCCAATTTTGGTTTTCGCCGCCGTATTGTATGGCAGAATAGGTTTCAATAGGCGGTAATTCCTGAGCTTTTAAAATAAAAAAAGCTAAGAAAATGAATATATTACATAAAATACAGGCGTAAGACTTCAACTTGATTACAAATAGGGTTATTCAAGCTAAAATACGCTTTTTATGCAATATTGTATTACGATTGAAGAATCTTGTGCTGCTAATTGATACTAATTTCAATATAAACAGGCAAATGGTCTGACGGATATTTGCAGTCTTTTGAATCGCTCAACACCGCATATTTATTGACATCAATTGTATTTGAACTCACAAAAATATAATCAATTCTGTGCGTTACGGGCTTGTGGAATTCAAAATTATTGAACGTTCCGTTTGGCCCGAAAACTCCCGATTTTGATACTGCCTTTGAATCATTCAGATGTTTTAAAATATATTGAATGCTTTCATTGGTTTCTTCCAGATTAAAATCGCCCATCAACGCCACCGGATAATTCTCAATGTTTAATTCCTTGATTTTTTTGATGATAAGTTGCGAGCTTTCATATCTTGCCACGGTTCCTACATGGTCAAAATGTGTGTTGAATACCCAAAACCGTTTCTTTGAAATTTTGTCTTCAAACAAAGCATAGGTACAAACCCTGTTGCACACGGCATCCCAGCCCATACTTACTTTTTCCGGTGTTTGCGACAGCCAGAAAGTGGAACTTTCAATAATATTGAATTTATTTTTATTGTAAAAAACAGCCGAATATTCACCTTCATCCTTACCATCATCTCTACCAACACCCACAAAATTGTAATTATCAAGCATGGTATCCATATCTTTCATTTGGTTGGGCATGGCTTCCTGAACACCAAAAATATCCGGCTCGTAAAATTTGATTTGACCAATCATAAAATCCTTGCGTTCAACCCAAGAATTTTCGCCTTCTTTCGGGTAATCCAGCTTGATATTGTAGGTCATCAATGTTGTGGTTTCTTGTGAACGCATCGTTTGTATGACAATCAAAAATATCATCATAAAAAGTGCTGTGGTGCTGTAAATTTTCATTTTTATTGTTTTTAATGGTGGTGATATTGCTCACCATCTGTTCCTCTTAATTTTTTAAAATTCTCATTGGCTTTATCAACCGATGTTTTTGACGCTTTTTCAAATTCCTTATCGGTGACGTGATACATATTTTGTAAAGCTTTCAATTGGGTACGCAATTCGGCTTCAATGTTATCATAAGCTTTATCGTTGATACGGTTGTTCAATTCCTGCGGATCGGTCTTTAAATCATATAATTCCCATTCGTCAACATCATCATACACGTGAATTAATTTATAACGATTGGTTCTGATTCCGTACATTTTTTTGACCATGTGAAATGCCGGATAATCATAATAATGATAGTAAACAGCATCTCTAAAATTGTCGTCGGTTGTTTGATTGAGCAACAAAGGTTTCAAGGATTTGCCTTGCATATCTGTAGGAATCTCTACCTGGGCAAAATCAAGGAAAGTCTCAGCAAAATCTATGTTTTGGGTCAAATCGTTGATGACCGTTCCTTTTTTTATCGCTGGCGGATATTTCATCACCAAAGGCATTTTAAGCGATTCCTCATACATAAATCGTTTGTCAAACCAGCCTTTTTCACCTAAATAAAAACCTTGGTCAGAAGTGTAGATAATCAATGTGTTTTCTGATAAGTTATTGGCATCTAAATAATCTAAGATTCTACCGACACCTTCATCAACCGAAGCAATGGTTGCCAGATAATCTTGCAGATACCGCTGTCCTTTCCATACAGCTAAGTCTTTTCCTGTCAAATTGGCTTCGTGCATCGCATCGTTTTTTGGTTGGTAAGCTTTATCCCAAATGGTACGCTGCTCTGTTGTCATACGCTCAAAATCTGTTGTCCATGGATTATGTGCCAACTCATTGCTACCTTTGGCAACGGTCATTTTTAAATCGTGCCCTTCATACATATCTTTATAGATGGTTTGTTTCTGGTCTTTTGACGCTGTCGAACCTTCATGTGCAGGAAAATAGGTGTCAGGCAATGGAAATTGAACAGAATCATACTTGTTTAAATGACGTAATGCCGGCATCCAGTTGCGGTGCGGCGCCTTATGGTGTACCATCAACATAAACGGTTGGTCACCATCTTTAACACTGTCAATATAATCAATGGCGTAATCAGTAATCAAATCGGTAGCATAGCCATTAACAACTGTTGTGTCCGGTAACTTTACAGTCCAATGCGCCGTGTTTTCAATATGCTGTTTATCAATATAAACTGTGTCTTTCATGGTGATAAACTGCGGATTGTAATAATTGCCTTGGTCATTCAAAATATTCCAAAAATCAAAACCTTCCGGATAACCATGTAAATGCCATTTTCCAATAATCGCAGTTTTGTAGCCTGCTTTTTGGAGCAATTTAGGAAAGGTTTGTTGCGAGCCGTCAAACACATTGCCATTCATTCTAAAACCATTAACATGACTGTGTTTTCCTGTGAGAATTACAGCTCTACTTGGACCGCAAATGGCATTGGTACAAAAATTATTTTCAAAAATAGCACCTTCTGACGCTATACGGTCAATATTGGGCGTTGGTGCCAATTTACTTATTGGATGTCCGTAAGCACTTATAGCTTGTGCCGCATGGTCATCGGTCATCATAAAAATAATGTTGGGTCTCGGCTTTTTGGTTAGCTCTGTTTCTTGCTTTTCTGTCGTTTTACACGAATGAAAAAAAGCGATTAAAGTCAATATGGACAGTAGTCTTTTCATTTAAATTCAATACTTATTATTGAGAAATTCTTCTTTTACAATCTTGGTCTGTACAAATTCCTTTTGAATAATTGCCCGCCGGAAAAATTCAAAAACAGCATCCAATTGGTTAAAAGGGATTGTTGATACTTCATGCTTGCCACCTTTAACAGCATGGAAATAATAGGATGTTTTTAATTTTTTTAATTTTCTGATGATGACAGATGAGCCGTCCATGATTAAATACCCCGGTTTTGACGATTTGCATTTATGGTGTGACGCACTGTTATATGGCACCAGATTATCATGCGTACCATGAAACAGCACCATTGGAATTGCATTTTTTTCGGTAATATAATTGACATTGATAATGGCACCTGCAAGCGAAAATATTCCGGCAAATTTTACACTGTCATATTTTTTTGTGTCTTCAATAAAAAAATCCTTCATAAATACCGCATTCAATGTTGCTTCTGCTCCTGCACTGCTGCCACCGGCTATGATTTTGGTAATGTCTGCCTTAAGATGATTTTTATTTTTAACAACATACAATGCCGCATCAAGATAATCTTTGGCAGCCTGCCTGAACGTTTGCATCTTTTCTGCTTTTGTACACTCGCAGCCAAAACCTGTTTTTGTGCCTTTTCGGGTTAATCTATAAGAAATTGAAATTCCCAAATAACCGTTTTCAGCGGCATACTGTGCCAATTTCACTTCGCTTGGAAAATCACGATAACCGCTTACAAATCCGCCGCCATGCATCCACAACAACACAGGTAAACTATCGGTTGGCTGGACGTTTTCGGGTGTGTAAACATCCATTCTTAACGTATCCAAACCTTTAATGGCATAGGTATATGTCCTTTTTGTTGTTTGCGCAGATACACCCAGTACAACAAATAAAAAACCATATAAGATAGAACTCTTCATATCAATCTTTAAGGGTAAAACTATTTTTGAACTTAAAATCAGAACTTGGTGCAATAGTAATATTAAACTCACCCGATTCTACCGTAAACTCGTTTTTATTATTGAAAAACTTCAAATCTTCTACTGATATAGTAAACGTAACCGTCTTACTTTCACCTTTTTTAAGGAAAATTTTCTGAAAACCTTTCAACTCTTTAACCGGCCGTGTGATGCTTCCTACTTTATCCTGAACATACAACTGTACTATTTCATGACCATCATAATTTCCTGTATTGGCAACGGTTATACTTGCTGTAAGTGTATCAGAAAACGAAATAGTATTTGATGACAGCTTTAGTTCTGAATAGGTAAACGTCGTATAGCTCAATCCGTAACCAAATGTATATAATGGTGTATTTGGCGAATCAATATAATTGGATTTATAATCTTCACCCGGATTGGTTTCAGGAATCGGGCGGCCTGTGTTTTTCATGTTGTAATAAATAGGAATCTGACCCACATTTCTTGGAAATGTTACCGGCAATTTAGCCGATGGATTATACATACCGTACAATACATCTACAATTCCCGAACCACCCATAGTACCCGGAAACCATGCTTCCAGAACAGCATCAACGTGATTCACATCATCTGTCAAATCAAGCGGTCTGCCATTCATTAATACCAATACAATAGGTTTATTGGGTACAGCTTCTCTGATTTTTTTAATCAGTTCCGGTTGTATTCCCGGAATTTTAATATCGGTTCTTGAGGCAGCCTCACCGCTCATACCGTGATCTTCACCCATAACCAGCAAGACAATATCTGCTTTTTTGGCAGCGTTTATGGCTTCTTCAAAACCACTTTCATCATCTGAAACAATCTCACAACCTTTTGCATAAATGATTTGATTGTCTTTTAAATATTCCTGTAAACCTTCAAATACGCTTACAGATTTGCCTTTTCTGTCGCCGGCACCTCCCCAATTGCCATTAATGTGATATTCATCTTTTGCTAAAGGTCCAATTAAAGCGATGGTTTTTGTTTTACTCAACGGCAGTGTTTTATTCTCATTCTTTAATAATACTGAAGATGCGGCTGCCGTTTCACGGGCTGCCTGTAAAAATTCGGGTTTGTAAATAGTTTCTTTTTCTCGTGTTTCATCACTGTACCGATATGGGTCATCAAACAAGCCTATCTTGAATTTTGCCAGTAAAATTCTTCTGCAGGCATCATTTACAAGCTCTACATCAATGGCGTCTTCATCAATTAATTCTTTCAAATAAAGCCTGTTAACACTTCCCATCATGTCCATATCGTTCCCGGCAATCATTGCCAGGCGTGCAGCGTCTTTTTCATCTTTAGCAAACCCATGAGGAATCATTTCGTTAATCGCTGTATAATCAGACACAACAAAACCTTTAAACTTCCATTCGTCACGCAAAATATCCCTGAAAATAAAGCTGTTGCCTGTTGCCGGAATACCATTGAGTTCATTGAATGCTGTCATGAAGGTTTCCACACCGGCATCAACAGCCGCTTTAAACGGTGGTAAATACACATTACGCAACTCATCTTCGCTCATATTAACCGTATGATAATCTCTGCCTGCCTGAGCCGCACCGTAACCTACAAAATGCTTTGCACAAGCCAAAATGGTGCCGGTGCTTGACAAATCATCGCCCTGAAATCCTTTTACATAGGCTTTGGCAATCTGACTTCCAAGAAATACGTCTTCGCCTGCACCTTCAGAAATACGTCCCCAACGTGGGTCGCGGGCAATATCCACCATAGGCGCAAACGTCCAGTGCAAGCCTTCTGCCGATGCTTCTTCGGCGGCAATACGGGCGCTTTGCTCAATAAGATTCAAATCCCAACTGGCAGCCATACCTAAATTGATAGGAAAAATGGTGCGATGTCCGTGAATAACATCATAACCAAACAACAACGGAATACCCAAACGGCTTTCTTTAACAGCAACTTCCTGCAAATCACGAGTACCTTTTGCCGAATATACATTCAACATAGCCCCAACGTTGCCTTCTCTTATGTGCTTTTTGTTATCTGTACTTACTGTCGGCCCTGTAACAGTCCAATCGCCGGCATACATAACCGTTTGTCCTATTTTTTCTTCCAAAGTCATTAAATTCATCAACGAATCTACTTTAGCTTCATAATTTTGCGAAAAACCATCTGCCACAAAAAATAGGCAAACAATTATGGTGTATTTGAATCGTGGTTTCATAACATTTATTCAGATTTAATGACGTCTGTAAGTTCACTCATACCATTGGCATTAAAGGCTTCTATTTGAAAATAGTACGCATCGGTTCTGTCGGCACCTGTGAAAAAATATTCATTTTTTCCATACACCATAATGCTTCCATACATTTTATCGGGCGATTTTCCCCAGTAAATCACATAGCCATCAGCTTGCTGATTTTGTTGCCACTTGAACCAAATACTTCTGCGTTCGCCATATTTTTCAGGACTTGAACGCAAGGCGATGAAATTTTCCACTTTGTCAGGTTTTGCTCCATTGCCTTTTCCAAAAACACGGAATCCGCTTAAAGCAAATTTTCCTGTTGGCATGTGCAGGTTTTCCATTTTGATATAACGCGCTTTTACTGGTTTGTCAAACTCTACATAATCGTGAGGTACATCGGTTGTGTTTTTGCTTTTGTCAACAATAACCGTCCATTTTTTTCCATCATTGGAACCATAAATTTTATATTGATGGTATTTGCCAACCGTTTTGCCTTTATATTCCACATCCTGGTCGGCATAATTTACTTGAATGGCATTAATAGTTGACACTTCGCCTAAATCGGTTTGGAACCATTCGCCTTTATCACCGGTTTTCGCACTCCAATAGGTTTTTATGTCTTCATCTACCGCAAAATTGGCTTGATAACCACCCAGTGTTGAGGACACTTGCACCGGTTTTTGATAATTGAGCAACATCCAGCCGGTAAATAAACCCTTTGAAAAATCTTTTCCTTTGGCATATTCCGGAAGCAATGTTGGATAATCGCCATAAGCGGTATTGCAATACATCACATCATCTTTGTCAAAACCTGCCGGCCAAATGCCGATACGTCTCTCGAAATTATTTTTGGTCGAAATAAAAATAGTTGACACATGCCAGTAATTATCAAAATTATCCTGAAACGTTGCACCGTGACCGGCACCGCGCGCAAAACCTCCGGGCTTGTATGAAAACGGATTGTGCTGTTGGTACTTAAACAAATCCAATGGGTCTTCACTTACGTACACACCATCGGCATAACCACTGAACTCGGTAGCCGGCGCGCCATATTGCATATAATATTTGCCGTTATGCTTGGTCATCCAGGCACCTTCAATAAAAGGTTGTAAAAACACATTGTCATTGTATTCGCCAAAACGTTCCCAACCGTGATCTTCAGGAAACAAGCGGACAATTGGTACGGTATAACCTTCAGATTGCATGGTTTTGGTATTGATTTCGGTACCGAGAATTGGCCATACGTTGCTCGAGCCCCAATACAAATAGAGCTTATCTTTTTCTTCTTCATAAAAAAACGCCGGATCCCATGCGCCGACTTTTAAGGTATCGACGGCAATTTCCCATTCGTCAACCGTAGGATTGGTACTTTTCCAAATAGGGAAATCGGATTTCCAAGTTGAGCCATACACATACAACGTATCTTTCATAGCCCATACTGCCGGTGCATTCAAATCGTGCGTGTAAGTATCATCCAGAAGGAATTTGCGATAGACAAATTTCCAGTTGAGCATATCATCACTATGCCAATAACCTTCTTGATTGGTTGAAAACAGATAGAGTTTTTCTTTAAAATTGACAATCACCGGATCGGCTGTGGCACGATGCTTTCCTTGTGTTGAAAATACATCAAACGGCGTATAACCATAATCAATGTTTACAGGATTGCAAAAGGTTTTTTGCTGTGACTGCATTGTTACCGATGCCATAAAACAGCCTGTACATAGTAACGTTAGTTTTAGTTGGTGCTGTAGTTTCATCATAAAATCAATTTATCGGTACAATACTTATGGCAACGCCGCCACCTGACGCTAAAACCAGTTTTAATTTTGATTTGCTTGTAACGGTTTCGGTGGTTATTTCATAACTTTTCGGATTGTCTTTCCAGTGTGCATTTTTTCCATCTTTATAAATCGTGGCTTTGTATTTTTTATTTGGCGACAGAAAATCTAACTTAATCTCCGTTTTTCTCGGATTTTCATCAGTAATCGCTCCTAAAAACCAACGTTCTGAGTTTTTATCTTTTCTGGCTACTGTTAGATAATCGCCCGGTTCGGCTTCTAAGTATTTTGAAGTTTGCCAATCTGCCGGAACATCTTTTATAAATTGGAACGCATCGAGATGCTTTTCATAATTTTCAGGTAAATCGGCAGCCATTTGTAACGGTGAATATATGGTAACATACAATGCCAGTTGTTTTGCCAATGTTGTTTGAACCTGCTCTGTTTTATCAGCATCATAACTGCTCATTTTAATTTCAAAAATTCCCGGCGTATAATCCATCGGTCCGCCCAAAAGTCTTGTAAATGGCAAAATGGTTTCGTGTGCCGGCGGATTACCAGTGCTCCAAGCGTTGAACTCGTTACCACGGGCGGCTTCGGCTGCAATATAATTTGGATAGGTTCTGTGATAACCTGTTGGCCTTGTACTTTCATGTGAGTTGACCATCAATTTATTATCGGCCATACGTTGTACTACAAAATTAAAATGATTGACCATCGTTTGACCATCGTGAAATTCACCACGGGGAATAATACGACCCACATAACCTGTTTTTACAGCCGGATATTCGTACTGTTTCATCAAATCCATTGCTCTGTCCAAATGACGTTCATAATTTGCCACAGAACCCGAAGTTTCATGATGCATAATCATTTTGACGCCTTTTGATTTGGCATAATTATATACTTCTTCAATATCAAAATCGGGGTACGGTGTCAGGAAATCAAACACATCTTCTTTCCATTTTCCAAACCAGTCTTCCCAACCTACATTCCAACCTTCAACCAATACACCGTCAAAACCGTGTTCGGCAGCAAAATCGATATATTTCTTTGTGTTTTCGGTTGTTGCTCCATGCCTGCCGCTTGCTATCAATTCGCCTCCGGTATTCTGCGCATTCTGGCTTCCGGCGTAATCCCAGGTAGAAATTCCCACATGCATTTCCCACCAGATACCTACATATTTCATAGGTTTAATCCATGATGTGTCTTCAATTTTGTTGGGTTCATTCAGATTTAAAATCATTTTAGACGCTACAATATCCCTCGCATCATCACTTACCATCACGGTGCGCCAAGGTGTTGTTGACGGCGTACGTAAATAAGCTTTATCTCCAATAGCGTTTGGTGTAAGATTAGATTTCAATTTAAAATTAGTAACATCCACATCCAAATGCATCACAGGATAATTCACTACAGCCGCTTCAAAAATATTGATATACAAACCATTATCAGATTTCATCATCAATGGCGATTGGACTCTATACCTGCTTTCTATGGTTTTCAGTGCAATACCGTTTTCCAGATCGAGTTTATTGTTGTCAATCTCAGAAAGTTTGGTCTCATTGTACACATATTCCTGACTGTCATAATCTCCCGGAATCCAGAAGGTTTTGTGGTTTCCCGTAAGGTTGAACTCTGTGTTTTCATCGGATATTACAAAGTAATCTAAATGTTCCTGCGATGGAAATTCATACCGGAATGCCACGCCTTCATCAAAAACCTTGAACGAAATAATCATTTTTATTTTGGATTGCTCCTGAAGTAAATGAAGTTTTAATAGTGTATAATCATTTCTGATTTCTGATTGTTCTCCCAATACCGGTTTCCATGATTCCAGATTGCTTCCAGATTCAGTTCGCAATACTCTAAACCCCGAAGTTAATTGTGGCATATCTTTTAATGAAATGCCCAGTTTACTTGGCTTTATTACTTCTTTATCTTTGTAAGTTACCTGATAAACCGGTTCGCCCTGAGCGTTTAACGAAAAGTCAAGTGTGATGTTTTTTGATGGCGATTGTACTTGTTGTGCAACTACTATTTGTAGTGAGCAACAGATAAGTAATGTGATTATTTTTTTCATTTGTATTATTTTTTACCATTAAGGCATTAAGAAAATTAAGTTGATTTACTCTTAATGATTCTTAACTTCTTAATGGTTTCATTCTTTTTTAACCATTAAGGCATTAAGGTCATTAAGAATTTTGTCTTTAATGATTATATTTATTCATCAGGTAATATCTTGAAATATTCATTGACCATTGGCTTCATTGATTTCGTTATGTTATCTGTAAAGAAATTAATCAATATTCCTTGTGGTTTCTGCAATAACTTCATATAGGTCAACAATTGTGCTTCGTGTACCGGCAAAAGATTTTCAATGGCTTTCAATTCTATAATCACTGTTTCATTTACCATTAAATCGAGCCTTAAATCAGTAACTATTTCCATTTTATCATAAATCACAGGAACAATTACTTGCTGTTTAACTTCAAATCCGTTTATTATCAATTCATAATTTAGACACTTTTGATAGACGCTTTCCAATAATCCCGGACCTAATTCTTTATGAACCTTTATGGCGCAACTAATTATATCATAAGATAATTGTGTGACTTCCTTTTTTGTCATTGACTTATTCCTTTTTTAACCATTAATAAAATTAATATTTTACTCTTAATAATTCTTAACTTCTTAATGGTTTCATTCTTTTTTAACCATTAAGGTTTTAATGTTTTTCTAAATGTACTTGGATTCCAAACCCTAAAAGAAGCGTATGGTTTCCTACAAACTCATTTTTAGATTTTAAATTTAAATAATTGAGTGACATTTCAAAGGCAACACTTCTATTAAGAAAAATTGCAACACCTGCTTTTGCGGAAAATTCTTCAGAATTATTTTCATTAATAAGGCTGAATCTATATGAACTTTCTAAAAAAGGATTGACCATTTTATCTGTTTCCAAAAAATAATACCTTACAAAAGGTGATAATTGAAAGCTGTCAAATTCGGAAGTCCCTGAATCAGATTTAGACCTTGACCGAGTGAAATCTGTTCTCAAACCAAAAGCCCATTTATCCCAAACAAAATACCCTACATTTGGGGATAAGTTAATATTGAATGTTTCTAAATCAACAATGGATTCTGGTTTGCTTTTAGAATAAGAAAATGCAACATCCCCACCAACCATCCAGTTCCCTTTGGTAATTTGGGCGTTAAGGTTTAATGATGTTACTAAAACTAAAAAGAAAAATAATGTTTTTTTCATTATTGTTTTTTTTATTTTACCATTAAGGCATTAAGTAAATTAAGTTGGTTACTCTTAATGATTCTTAACTTCTTAATGTTTTTATATTCTTAAATGTTACTCAACCAACTCAAACTCCATTTTTAAACCGGCATCAGAATTTGTACCTACATACACTTCAAATACTCCCGGTTCTGCCACAAAATCCAAATCGTAATTGTAAAATTTAAGGTCTTCTGTTGTCAGCTTGAAAATTACGGTTTTTGTTTCACCTTTTTTCAATGCTATCTTTTGAAATGCTTTTAATTCCCTCACCGGCCGCGTAATAGAACCCACCACATCTCTAATGTAAAGTTGTACGACTTCTTTGCCATCATAATTGCCCGAATTGGTGACATCAACAGTGACATCAACAGTACCATTCACAGACATTTTCGTATTGCTCACTTTCAAATTACTATAATCAAAAGTGGTGTAACTTAATCCATATCCAAACGGATATAGCGGTTCATTGCGAACATCAAGATAATTGCTTCGGAATTTTTCAAACTTGCCTTCT
>CAYVUB010000038.1:0-5596 GCA_964454675.1 uncultured Flavobacteriaceae bacterium
TGTAGATGTGCTGACCGAAAAGCAAATTGAGCAGTATATCAATCTGCAGGTAACAGAACGGAAGATTTCGGTTTCTTACCAAAAACAGTTGGTTGCTGCCATTAAGTTTTGGTATATTCAGATTTTAGGAAAAAAAATGCAGTTGGATTACCTCTATCCAGACCGTGCCGAGTTTAAAATTCCTGTAGTTTTTTCGCAGGAGGAAATCAAAAAGATGTTGAGAGTATGCGAAAACATCAAGCACAAAGCGATTTTGGCAACCATTTATTCTTGCGGTTTGCGGCTTTCGGAATTGACCAATTTAATGATTGAAGATGTGGATTCTTCTTCTATGATGGTAACGGTAAGACAAGGAAAAGGTAATCGGGATAGGGTAGTGGTATTGTCTGAAAAATTGCTCATATTGTTACGTGATTACTTCAAGAAGTACAAACCAAAAGAGTATCTTTTTGAAGGACAAACAGGAGGGAAATATTCCGGGCGAAGTGTTCAGCAGGTTCTTAAACAGGTGCTTGCCAAAGCAAAAATAAATAAACAAGGTTCAGTACATACCTTAAGGCATAGTTATGCAACACACTTGATAGAACAAGGTACAGATATTCGTTTTGTGCAAGAACTTCTTGGGCATAAAAGCATTAAAACTACATTGATTTACACACATCTGACTGATGCAACCAAAAGGAAAATCAAGAGCCCGTTAGATAATTTATGATGAAAAAAATCGCATTTCATCCAAAACCAAACAGGTTTTACAAATAGAATAACAAAGGCGCAAAGCCACTAAGAAGTTACTTTGTGACTCTGCGCCTTTGCGGGAAACTAAAAGAAGTCGTGAGCTAATTTACCGTATCCTTTTTCTTTTTACCACCCAGCAAACCGCCAAGTACATTTTTAACACCTTCTTTGACGGTTTCGTTTTTGACAGGTGTAGTCGTATTGGTTTTAGTCGTGTCTGTTTCCGTTTTTGTATCTGAATTGGTTCCGGTCAAACCGCCCAGCAAATCTTTGATTTTGTCTTTGCCTTGATTTAAGAATTTTTGTTTTTCAATCTCAACCAACTGCTTGGTCAAATTGGTAACGCCACTGGTTAAATCGGTTGAAACTTTCGGGTTGGTATAACTTCCTGAAATATTGGCTGTAATAGGGATGCTAATCTTATTCACTTCATTATCGTTTATTTTCCCGATAAGTTGATTGACTTCACCTCCTAAATATTTTGCAGGCACATTAAAAACCGCATCGTATGACATCACATCATCAAAACTATGTGAGCCAGATACTTCAATGCCAATATCCTGATATGCCAGATTGAACGGTTGCACATTCACTTTACCGTTAGAAAAATCTAAATTAGCTGTCAGGTTGTTCAGGTTTAATTTATCAAAATCCACAAAACTCAAAGCGCCATCAAGTTTGCTTAACAATGCACCTTCTTTTGAAGCTTCAGGGTCAATTTTTGTAGTCAATAATCCCACAATGGCATTACCGGAAACAGTGTTTAAATTTGGCGTCATTTCATCAGTAAGCGTTCCGGATAAATTGATGGTTGAATTCAATTTTCCTTGTAAAGCTTTGGCAATTGGCGCAATATTTTGAAACAATTCCAAACCATTGAACGATTTTGCAATATCAAATGCGTTGGCATTCAAATTCATACTGAAAGTTGGTAAATCATTTTTAGTATTCACATTCCCCGAAAGGGCCAATTTACCATCAAACAAATCGGTGGTTAAATTCTGGATGGTGGCTTGCTGGTCTTTGATGACCAAAGTTCCTTTTACATTTTTCAGGTTCAGATTATCGTAAAGCACATTAGTCACATTGGCATTGATGGTACAATCTAAAAACGCCGGAATTTTCAAGGCTTCATTTTTTGAAGCCGTTTTATTTTCTTGTGAAGCTGAGCTTTCATCTGTCATAAAATCATTCAACGCAAAGGTGTTTGAGCTCACATTAAAGTTGCCTTTTAAATCCACTTTTTTGCTCATCATAAACCCAATCAGGTTGGAAATACTTCCCGTAGCCGTAATATCGCTTTTGCCGGTTTTGGCATTGAATGTATTGAGCGTCACGGTTGACGGATTGAACGTCATATCTGCTTTTGAGATATGAAATGGTTGGTTCATAGCATCAGATGTGAAAATAAAATCAGTAATATTGGCATTCCCAGAAGCTTTGATACGGTCATACGCATCGGTTTCAATAGCATCCATATCAAATGAAGTGCTGACTTTGGCCCTTAAAATTCCGCTTAATTCATTTTCCAATTCCAGCGGATAGGCTTTGGTAATGTTTGCCAGATTTAAAACACCGTCAACATTGGCGTTGACCAGCATATTTCCTGTAATGTTTTTTATGGTTGCCGATGAATTGAACACATCATTATCAATTTTGAAATTGAGCGTTTTGATATCTATATATGTGTCGTCGGCATTACCGGTTTCGTTTTTGATTTCGGTATTGATAACGATATTTTCAACACGTTTTGGCAAATCGGGATATTTAAACGAGGCATTGTTGGATACGATGCTAATATCTAAAGTAGGAATCGTTTCTTCGGTTATTTTACCTTTAATGATACCTTTTACTTTAAAATCGCCTGTGGTTTCAACATTTTCGATGTTTTTTGAATAGGTTTCAGGAATAATTGCTAAGAAATTTTTAAACGACGATTCAGGATTTTCAAAGCTTATGTCAACATCCTGGCCTTCTTCCAATAACTGCACATAACCTTTAAATTCAATAGGTAATTTGTTGATGTAACCGGTATTGTCTTTAAACGTGTATTTGCTGTTTTCCAAATCCATCCCAATCAATGCATCAAGCTTGATATGTGTGTTCTTTAAATAGTTGGTGCTATCCATTTCAAAGCTCACATTGGCTTCTGTTTTGGTGTCCAGTTCAGAAATTTCGCCCGAGAATGTACCATTTCCGGAATGGTTAAGCTCACTTATATACATCTGGATTTTTGAACCTAAATCAATATAGGTCAATGCACTGTTACTAATGCTGTAATCTTTTATGTCAAAAGCAAATCCCTTTGACGCTTCACTTTCCGAAACTTCAGAATCTTCACTTTTTTTGGTAATATCATAATTTGTATGTCCAAAAGTATCGGTTTTTAAAGTTACCATAGCTTCATCAACTTTGATGGAATTTATAATAATGGCATCATCATCGGCATTTTTAAATAATTCTTTGACAGACATTGTGAAGGCAATATTTTTTGCCGTAACGAACGTTTCGTCTTTAAATGGCTCAAAATTGGTAATGACCAAATCGCTCACAGTCACGTGCGCCTGTGGAAAACTTCTGACCAAGCTCAAGCTGACATCACTAAATTCAACTTTGGCATTGACATTTTCATTGATGAAATTTTTAACCATATTTTTTATTTGCGACTGAAACAAAAATGGTGTGGCAATAAGTAATACGATGATGATTAATAAGGTAATTCCGGTAATTTTAAGTGCTTTTTTCATTGAAAAATGTATTGTCATTCCTGCGAACCTGCCTGTCGGCAGACAGGGGCAGGAATCTCAGGTTAAGTTGTTCAAGAGTTAAAGATATACGTGCAAAATTAGATAAAAGTTGCTACTTTGTTAAAGTTTAATAAAACTTTAAGAGGCTTTAAATGAATATGATTTAACGAATGTGTAATTGTGGATAAATACTTCTTAAAAATGTGCTGTAAAGTGATTTTCTTTTGCTTATTTTGACATTGATTATGAACCAACCTCATAAAATTTACATAGCACTTGGTAGTAATAAAGGCGACAGGTTAAAGCATTTGCAAGACGCTGTTGACCTTATTTTTAAGCGTATAGGTAGAATTCAGATTATAGCCAAAGTCTATAATACACCTGCTTTTGGGTTTGATTCTAAAGTTCCAGCCGATGATTTTTTAAACACTTGCCTGCTTTTGGAAACGCAAATGCAAGCAGAAAATGTGATGCAAACGCTTTTGGACATCGAAACCCAAATGGGACGCATTCGCACAACATCAACAAGCTATGAATCCCGAATCATTGATTTGGATATGTTGTTTTTTGATGAGGACGTGATTGATACAGAATTATTGCAAACGCCACATCCGGAACTTCACAAGCGTAAGTTTGTATTACAACCTTTGTATGATATTGCATCAAAATTTAAACATCCAAAACTTTATACAACCATTGCAGAACTTTTAGAGGCTTGTGATGATGAAAGCAACGTGGAACCTATCAAAATCTGGTTGAAAAACCCAAGCAAGCAATACCATTTTTCAAACTATAATTACATTGCCATAGAAGGAAATATCGGTGCCGGAAAAACCAGTCTGGCAACCAAAATTTCACAGGATTTTAATGCGAAATTGATTCTGGAACGTTTTGCCGACAATCCGTTTTTACCCAAGTTTTATGAAGAACCACAGCGTTATGCGTTTACGTTGGAAATGTCGTTTTTAGCAGACAGATATCAGCAAATCAGTGATGATTTGTCGCAGTTGGATTTGTTCAAGGATTTTATGGTAAGCGATTATGATATATACAAATCATTAATTTTTTCAAAAATCACATTGCCTGAAGACGAATTTAAACTCTACCGAAAGCTTTTTTATCTGATGTATAAAGACATTGCCAAACCCGATTTGTATGTGTATTTATACCAAAATACCGAGCGTTTGCAGGAAAACATCAAAAAACGCGGACGCGATTATGAGCAAAATATCCAAAACGACTATCTGGATAAAATCAACTCAGGCTATTTGGAATTTTTAAAAAACCAGCAAGAATTACAAGTCAAAATCATTGATATTTCTGACAGGGATTTTGTGGAAAACAGGGATGATTATTTGTGGGTTTTAGAGCAGATTAGTCAATAGTTATTCATTGTTTTGTCATTTCGACGAAGGAGAAATTACATATTTATGGGTTTTTTACTAATCTTGTGTGATTTATCCTTCGTCGAAATGACAGTTCTTTTCTAATTAGAATATTTCATTATCTTACAAAACACATCCCAAACCACCACACCGCAACTCACAGAAATATTCAGTGAATGTTTGGTTCCAAACTGTGGGATTTCCAAAATCACATCACTGGCAGAAACCACTTCTTGTGAGACGCCTTTTACCTCATTGCCAAATACTAAAGCGTATGTTGTTTGTGGTTGAGGTGTAAAGTCGTTCAACATAACCGCATTCTCGGCTTGTTCCACAGACGCTATCACAACTTTTTCAGATTTCAGTTTTTCAATAACATCCATTGTGTTTTCAACATATTCCCAAGCTACGGTTTCGGTGCTTCCCAAAGCGGTTTTATGAATGTCTTTGTGTGGCGGTGTTGCCGTAATACCGCATAAATATATTTTTTCAATTAAAAACGCATCACCGGTTCGAAACACAGAACCAATATTATTCAGGCTTCGTATGTTGTCCAAAACAATAATCAATGGTGTTTTTTTTGTGGTTTTAAAGGCATCCACACTAAGGCGTTCCAGCTCGTTGTTTTCTAATTTCCGCATGGCATTTTTAGTTTATAGATTGTAAATAACTTCTAAAAAATCCGTTTCAAAAAACTTTAAAATATCCTTAATTTAGCAATCTTACAAT
>CAYVUB010000038.1:5696-22071 GCA_964454675.1 uncultured Flavobacteriaceae bacterium
AATGCTATCAAGGCAAAATATCCTGATGCGCTGTTGTTGTTTCGTGTGGGCGATTTTTATGAGACTTTTGGTGAAGATGCCGTTAAAGCATCAAAAATTTTAGACATCATTCTGACCAAGCGTGGTGCCGGCAGTGAAACCGAAACGGAGCTGGCAGGGTTTCCGCATCATTCGCTTAACACGTATTTGCCAAAGTTGGTAAAAGCCGGTTGTCGCGTGGCTATTTGTGACCAGCTTGAAGACCCGAAGCTAACCAAAACCATCGTGAAGCGTGGCGTTACGGAATTGGTCACGCCCGGCGTGGCTTTGAATGACGATATTTTACATTCCAAAACCAATAATTTTCTGGCATCGGTTCATTTTGGGCAAAAACTTGTTGGTGTTTCTTTTTTGGATGTTTCTACGGGCGAATTTTTAATGGCTCAAGGCAACGAAGATTATATCGATAAATTATTGCAGAATTTCAGGCCAAGTGAAGTGTTGATTGCCAAGCCAAAACGTTCGGAATTTGCACATCATTTTGGTAAAGAGCTTCACGCTTTTTTTATGGAAGATTGGGTGTTTCAGGATGATTATGCCAATGAAACCTTGCTGAAACACTTTAAAACCAAATCATTAAAAGGTTTTGGAATTGACGATATGTTTGAAGGCATAGTATCTGCCGGTGCCATTTTACATTATTTAAGTGAAACGCAGCATCACCGGTTGCAACATATCACGTCCATCCAACGTATTGCCAAAAATGACCACGTTTGGATGGATCGTTTTACCATCAAAAATTTAGAGCTTTACCAATCGCACAACACCAATGCGGTTACGTTAATTGATGTGATTGACAAAACCATTTCGCCTATGGGCGGACGTTTATTAAAGCGTTGGTTGGCATTGCCCTTGGTATCTCTTGAAAACATTGAAGCACGTCACGAAGTGGTTCAATATTTAAAGGATGATGCCGTCATCTTACAGAAAATACAGCATCATATCAAGCAAATTGGCGATATTGAACGTCTCATTTCAAAAGTGGCAACGTCTAAAATCAGTCCGCGTGAAGTGGTACAACTCAAAAATGCTTTAGAAGCCATTGTTCCTATTAAAACTTTGGCATCGCAAACAAAAAACAAAGCGTTGCAAAACATTGGTAACGATTTGGAATTGTGTGAAGCATTACGTCAACGTATCAAAGAAACCTTGAATGAAGAGGCACCGGTCAATATTTTAAAAGGGAATTCCATTGCTTCCGATTTTTCTTCGGAATTAAAAGAACTACGTGATCTGGCATTCTCAGGAAAAGATTATTTAGACCAAATGCTTGAGCGGGAAAGTACACGTACCGGCATCACATCACTCAAAATAGATTCCAATAATGTATTTGGTTATTATATTGAAGTTCGCCACACACATAAAGATAAAGTGCCTCAGGACTGGATACGCAAGCAAACTTTGGTCAACGCCGAACGCTACATTACCGAAGAACTCAAAACCTACGAAGCCAAAATTTTGGGGGCCGAAGAGCGTATTTTGGCCATCGAGCAACAACTGTTTGCCGAGTTGGTGCAATGGATGATTCAATACATTCAGCCGGTTCAAAAAAATGCAGCATTAATTGCCCAATTGGATTGTTTGTGTGGTTTTGCAAAGCTGGCTATTGACAACAATTATGCACGACCGTTGATGAATGAATCCTTTGAGCTCAATATCAAAAACGGCAGGCATCCGGTTATCGAAAAACAATTGCCACACGGAGAAACTTACATATCAAATGATGTGTATTTGGATAGAGAAACACAGCAAATCATTATGATTACTGGACCTAATATGTCCGGTAAATCGGCTATTTTACGCCAAACAGCATTAATTGTACTATTGGCGCAAATGGGAAGCTTTGTTCCGGCAGAATCGGCTGTTATTGGCTTGACCGATAAAATATTTACCAGAGTAGGCGCGAGCGATAACATTTCTATGGGCGAATCGACCTTTATGGTAGAGATGAATGAAACGGCTTCTATTTTAAATAATATTTCAGAGCGTAGTTTGGTTTTGTTGGATGAAATAGGTCGCGGTACGAGTACTTATGATGGAATTTCCATAGCTTGGGCCATAAGTGAATATCTGCACGAACATCCAAGCAGGGCCAAAACCTTATTTGCAACACATTATCACGAACTTAATGAAATGACAGAGACTTTTAGTCGTATCAAGAATTTCAATGTTTCAGTTAAAGAATTGAAAGACAATGTTTTGTTTTTAAGAAAACTGGTTGAAGGAGGAAGCGAGCACAGTTTTGGAATCCACGTAGCAAAAATGGCAGGAATGCCTCAGCAAGTGATCAACAGAGCCAATAAAATATTAAAACAGCTCGAAAAATCACATTCAAGTGAAGAGTTGACGGAAAAAGTAAAAACACTCAACAACGACTTGCAATTAAGCTTTTTTAATCTTGATGACCCACTATTGGAGCAGATTAAAGACGAAATTGTCAATACAGATATTGATACGTTGACACCTGTAGAAGCATTGATGAAGCTCAACGAAATAAAGCGTATGTTACTGAAAAAGAAACGTGCTTAAAAAAAATGTAGTTTTTTAGAAAAAAGGCTTTGGTATTATAAGAAATGTATTAAATTTGCCCTCGCAATTACAATAAGCGTTTACGCTGAATGTATAAAAGTTCTTTTATTTAATTGCTATAATGCGAAAATAGCTCAGTTGGTAGAGCGCCACCTTGCCAAGGTGGAGGTCGCGGGTTCGAATCCCGTTTTTCGCTCAAAGTTAAAATATAATTCCAATCGATGTGCTGAGTGCCGTCGAAGTACGCTCAAGTGGTGGAATTGGTAGACACGCCGGACTTAAAATCCTGTGTCCATTAGGACGTGCGGGTTCAAGTCCCGCCTTGAGTACAAAAGCCGAAGTCTTTATAGATTTCGGCTTTTTTAGTTTAATACTGACGGTTAATCAAAAAGTGTTAATTGAGTATATTCCGGGCAATATTTCGGGTTTGTGGTATATACTCCAACGATACGTTTTGTGATTTTGCATTTTCTTTTTCCCACGAGAAAAACACTGTTTTGTATAAACGTTGTTGTTGTCATTTATACGAAAATGCGTTTTCTTATAAATGATAGTGTCTTTTTTCTAAATACGATTGTTTTGTCATGTTAAGTTTTTTCCGTGATGCTATTCTCACGGAAAATTTTTGATGTTTTTTTCCGTGATGTTGTTCTCACGGAAAATTTTTAGTTTTTTTTTCTTTTATCAATACATTTACCAACTCTGTATTGATATAATAATTTGTTTTCCAAACTTTTATTTTTTCTATTAACCCTATTTCCGAAATGCTGTCCAAATAGTTTAATGCGGTTCTTCTCGAAACAGATAACTCCGTTTCTAAAAACTCCGATTTTGTATAGGGGTGTTTGAACAAAATATTTAGCAAATCCTGACTGTAAATTTTAGGCAATTCGGTTCTGATTCGGGTTTTGTAATCCTGCATTACGGTTCTAATATCCGTAATTAAACCAATGGTTTGATGTGCTGTAACCTCAACGCCTTTGAGCATATACAAAACCATACCTTCCCAGTCGTTATTGGTTCTTACGCCTTGCAAGACCTGATAATATTCCGTTTTGTTTTGGGTAATGTAACGACTCAGATACAATACGGGAATATCTAACAATCCTTGCAATACCAGATACAAAATGTTTATGATGCGCCCGGTACGTCCGTTGCCGTCATAAAATGGGTGTATGCTTTCAAACTGATAATGGATAACAGCCATTTTAACAAGTGGGTCGAGTTCCGAAAATTCGTTGTCGTTTATAAACTTTTCGAGATTTGCCATTAACATAACAACTTCGTCAGGGTGTTGTGGTGGTGTGTAAACCGTTTGCCCTTGCGAGTTTATCAGCTTCGTTCCTGCCTGTGTTCTGAATCCTGCTTTGTTTTCTTCCAAAGTTTCCTGAACGGCAATGATATGTTTATTCAGCAATAACCTTTCTTTTCGGACAATCTCAAAACCTTGTTTTAAACCTTGAGCATAATTGATGACTTCTTTTGTTGCGGAATTTTTGGTGTCAATAAAGATGTTTTCTTTGTACAAATCATCGTGAGTGGTAACGATGTTTTCAATTTCGCTGCTGTCTTTTGCCTCTTGTAGCGTCAGGGTATTGATTAAAATATTTTCATTCGGAATTGTTTTAACCGTTCCTTTGAGCTCTGCCAAATACCGGTGTGCTTTTGCAAGTTGTTTTAGAACTTTAGGGGTTTCTATCTCAACAGACGGAGGCAACAAGGGCAATATAAATTCTGTATTTGTCATTGTTCGGTTTTATTTGAACGTTATCCGTAACTTCAAACAAATATAATGATTAAAAAGCTTTCCCAATCCTTCACTATGGCATTCAATTTTTCCCATAAAAAAACCCGACTTTTCAGTCAGGTCTTAATTATCTTAAAAAGATGACAACTTAATTATCGCCTATTTTTTTAACAGCATCTTTAGCAGATTTTCCTGCTTCTTTGGTTTCATCAATGGCATTGTCAATAGTTTTCTTGGTTTTTTCGGCGGCATTTTTGGTAGCATCCTTAGCATCGTCGATTACTTTTCCTGCTTTGTCAATGGCATCTTCGCCTGCTTTTTTAGCATCATCATAAACGTCATCCAATGTTTCTTTGGTTGCATCTTTTGCATCTTCATAGGCATCTTTTGTTGCTTTAGCAGCATCATCCAATGCGTCTTTGGTGTCATCGGCAGCGTTTTCCAATGCGTCTTCAGTTTTTTCTTTGGTGTCTCTGCACGAGTTGAATGATAATCCGATAGCCAGTATCATTGCAATACTTAATAATAAGTTTTTCATTGTAATAAGGTTTTAGTTATTGATTAATAATTGATTTTTACGGGTAAACCGATACAAATCATTAAGTTATATACGGATGTAATTGATGATTTGGATGACGGCACCTTTGCTTTTGTTAATAAAGCTTGCATTTGCAGTGCCAAATTCGGTTCTTTTTTGAGGATTTTGAATCAAACTTTGCAGTTCGGTTTCCAGTTCGTCGTAGTTTTTAACAGGGATCAATCCACCATTGGCTATCATATCAAAAGCTTCGGGAAATCTATCATAATTTTTCCCGATAATAATTGGCACACCAAAAACAGCCGGCTCCAGAATATTGTGCAAACCGGTACTTCCCATCGCACCGCCAACATAAGCGATGTCTGCATAGCTGTATATTTTCGACAATAAACCAATGGTGTCAATCACAAACACCGAATAGTCTGAAAGTGTTTTCCCTTCTTTTTCAGAAAACAACACCGTTTTAACTTCAAGTTTTGATGTCAGATTCGCTATTTGCGATGTTTTTATGTTGTGTGGTGCTATGATGTATTTGATATTTCTGGAAGCCTGTGTATTGATGAATTTTACCAGTAATTCTTCATCTTCCGGCCACGAACTGCCAATAACCACACAGAGCTGATTGTCTTTAAATGCTTCAATAAATGGTAAATTATTGTTTTGATGTAATTGGTCATAAACTCTGTCAAAGCGCGTATCGCCGGATACGGTCACGTTGTTGAAATTTATAGAATCAAGTAAACTTTTTGAACTTACGTTTTGCACAAAAATATGCTCGAATGCTTTTAGTGCGTTTCGCATCATACCACCATAAAATTTAAAAAAGGCTTGGTTTGGTCTGAAAGCCGCCGAAATCAAAATAGCACGATGTTGCCGTTTTTTTAGTTCAGATAAATAATTTGGCCAAAAATCATACTTTACAAAAATGGTGAGTTCGGGTTTTACAATATCTAAAAATTTCTTTGCATTGGCTTTGGTATCTATCGGAAGATACACAACCACATCGGCAACGTCTGTATTTTTTCTTATTTCATATCCGGAAGGCGAAAAAAAAGTCAGAACGATTTTATGGTTTGGATGTAACCTCCGAAGCTCTTTAAATACCGGTAAACCTTGCTCATATTCACCCAATGATGCGCAATGGAACCATAAAGTGTTGTCAGTTGCCTGTAGTTGGTGTTTTAAAATGTCAAATGTTCGCTTGCGGCCATCAACACCAAGTTTGAGTTTTTGGTTGAATAAAGCCAGTAATTTCAAAAGAAAACCGGCAATATAAATTCCTATGTTATAGAGTCTCTTCAAATCATTTTATTTGTGCTAAAATACATTACTTTCGTATAATTTCATTGCTTGTGGGTTGACAATTTTGTATTTTCGCTCTTCACAGGTAACTGTTGATGGTTGTCTGCTTATTTAAGATATATTCCGATGAAAAAAATACAAATGGTTGATCTTAAAGGTCAATATATCAAAATTAAAGATGTTGTTGATGCTTCAATTGCAGAAGTTCTGGATAATACATCCTATATAAACGGCCCTAAAGTTCACGAATTTCAAAAAAACTTAGAAACATATCTCGGCGTTAAGCACGTTATTCCTTGTGCCAATGGAACCGACGCTTTGCAAATAGCCATGATGGGCTTAGGATTACAACCCGGCGATGAAGTCATCACTGCCGATTTTACCTTTGCCGCAACCGTAGAGGTGATTGCACTTTTACAATTAACACCGGTTTTAGTGGATGTTGAGCCGGATAGTTTTAACATAGATATTGATGCGGTTAAAAAAGCAATCACACCTAAAACCAAAGCGATTGTGCCGGTGCATTTATTCGGGCAATGTGCCAATATGGAAGCCATTATGGAAATTGCCAAAGCGCATAATTTGTACGTTATTGAAGATAATGCACAAGCCATTGGCGCCAATTATACTTACAGCGATGGTAAGAAAGTCAAAGCAGGCACCATAGGCCA
This sequence comes from uncultured Flavobacteriaceae bacterium, assembly GCA_964454675.1. Classification (GTDB taxonomy): domain Bacteria; phylum Bacteroidota; class Bacteroidia; order Flavobacteriales; family Flavobacteriaceae; genus CAYVUB01. Next base: position 12,523 of record CAYVUB010000038.1, read on the forward strand.
CGTTGGAGCAACCTCTTTCTTTCCGTCAAAAAACTTAGGATGCTATGGCGATGGCGGTGCTATTTTTACTAATGACGATGGCTTGGCGCATACCATAAGAGGCATTGTAAACCACGGAATGTATGAGCGTTATCATCACGATGTTGTAGGTGTTAATTCGAGATTAGATTCTGTGCAAGCAGCCGTTTTAAATGCTAAACTTCCACTTTTGGATGTCTATAACGAAGCGAGACAAAAAGCGGCAAATGCTTATGATGAAGCATTTAAAAACCAAGACAATATTATCACACCATACCGAACGGGAACTCAGGACAACCACGTATTTCATCAATATACCTTGAAGATTAAAAATGTCAACAGAGATGCGTTGGCAGCACATTTGAACGAAAACGGTATTCCCTGCGGCGTGTATTACCCGATTCCGTTGCATCTTCAAAAAGCCTACAGAGATGACAGGTACAAAGAAGAAAATTTTACAGTAACCAACCAATTGGTCAAAGAAGTTATTTCACTGCCAATGCATACAGAACTCGATGATGAACAGATTGGGTTTATTACTTCAACCGTTATAAATTTTGTAAAAGCACATTCATAAATGAAGAAAATATTAGTTACCGGTGGTTTAGGATTTATAGGTTCACATACAGTTGTTGAGCTTCAAAATGAAGGATTTGAAGTCGTAATCATTGATGATTTGTCAAACTCGTCACTAAATGTTCTGGAAGGTATTACATCAATTACCGGCACAATACCCATTTTTGAAAAAATAGATTTAAAAGAAAAAAGCAGTGTTGAAGCCTTTTTTCACAAACACAATGATATTAAAGGTATCATTCATTTTGCCGCAAGCAAAGCTGTTGGTGAAAGTGTCGAAAAACCACTGTTATACTATGAAAACAATATCAATACCTTGATTTACATGCTTAAAGAAGTATTGAAATTGGAAACCTCTAACTTTATCTTCAGTTCGTCGTGTACGGTTTACGGTCAAGCCGATGTGATGCCTATTACCGAAGAAGCACCTATAAAACCGGCAGAATCACCTTATGGAAATACCAAGCAGATAGGTGAAGAAATCATTAAAGATACTTGCAAAGTAACCCCGGATTTCAATGCTGTTTCTTTGCGATATTTTAATCCGATTGGTGCGCATCCAACAGCAAAAATTGGCGAGTTGCCTATTGGTGTGCCTCAAAATTTAGTGCCGTTTATTACACAAACAGCTGCCGGAATCCGCCGGCAATTGTCAGTTTTTGGGAATGATTATCCTACACCGGACGGCACCTGCATCAGAGATTATATTCACGTGGTAGATTTGGCAAAAGCACATGTTGTGGCGTTAAAGCGTCTTTTGGATGGTGGCAATAAAACCAATTATGAGGTATTTAATCTTGGTACCGGCACAGGAAGCTCGGTATTGGAAGTTATACAATCTTTTGAAAAAGTTTCGGGTACCAAATTGAATTACAAGTTTGCACCACGACGTGAAGGTGATGTCATTCAGGCGTTTGCCGATACTGATAAAGCCAATGCCGAATTAGGCTGGCAGGCAAAATCAACTTTGGATGATGCTATGTTATCTGCGTGGCATTGGGAACAACAGCTACGAAAATAGATTTGTGACATCAGCTGGTATTTACACCGGCTTTTTTCTGTAGATAAAACTCGCAAGCAAAAGCATAATCATCCCGAAAGTTACCGACATATCGGCAACATTAAAAATGCCTGTTCTGAAAATTCCGCCTAAATCAATATGGAAAAAATCGGTAACAGAACCATATTTTATACGGTCGTAGATGTTTGCAAATCCGCCGCCAATAATGCAGCAAAAAGCAAATAAACTCAAACGGTCTAACGATTTATTCTTGATAATATAATATACTACATACCCCAAAACCAAAGCAGGCAAAATCCAGAGCAGCAACACCTTTAAGGTTGGACTCATAGTGCTTCCCATACCTAAAAACGCACCCGAATTTTCAACATTGGTCAATACAAAACTATCACCGCCTATAATTGACGTAACAGAATTGTAGGTAACATTGTTTCTAACGTAAAATTTTGAAAGCTGATCGATAGCAATATTTATCACAATAATGATGATAATGCTCCATGTTCTTGAAATCTTCATAGAGTCAATTAAGCGTTAGAATTTAATGAGGCTGCTGCCGTTTGTGCTTCACGGTCAATCTTTTTTACCAAGCCTTGCAAGACATTTCCCGGACCGATTTCGGTAAATAACGTTGCGCCATCGGCAACCATTTGTTGTACAGATTGTGTCCATTTTACCGGTGCTGTCAATTGCACAATCAAGTTGGCTTTTATTTGGGCAGCGTCATTTACAGCACTTGCTGTGACGTTTTGATATATAGGGCATTTAGGTTCGCTAAACACGGTGTTTTCAATTGCTGCGGCCAGTTCTTCACGTGCAGGTTCCATTAAAGGCGAATGAAAAGCACCACCAACAGGAAGCACCAAAGCACGTTTGGCACCAGCAAATTTCATTGCTTCACAAGCGTGGTTTACGGCAACTACTTCACCGGATATTACCAATTGTCCGGGGCAATTATAATTTGCAGCAACGACTACACCAGGAGTTCCGGCGCATTGACGTTCCACAACTGCATCTTCCAAACCTAATACTGCAGCCATTGTGCCTGATTGCAATTCGCAGGCTTTTTGCATTGCCAACGCACGTTGCGATACCAGTTTCAAACCATCTTCAAAAGTCAACGTACCATTGGCAACCAACGCAGAAAACTCGCCAAGAGAATGCCCGGCAACCATATCGGGTTTAAAGCTGTCGCCAAGCGTTTTTGCCAGTATAACCGAGTGTAAAAATATGGCAGGCTGTGTGACTTTGGTTTCTTTTAAATCTTCGGCAGAACCTTCAAACATGATGTCTGTAATTCTAAATCCTAAGATGTCATTTGCTTGTTCAAACAGTTGTTTTGCAAGTGCCGATTGGTTGTAAAGGTCTAAGCCCATACCTGTAAATTGTGCACCCTGCCCGGGAAATATATATGCGTTCATAGTTGATTCGTTTTACGGGGACAAAAATAGGAATAATATCTTTAAATTCTCGCAAAGACGCAAACTCGCAAAAGTGCAATGGTTTTTAAAATCTTTAAAATGCTGTCTTTGTTCTTGATTCTATCAGCGGAGCAATCTTTATTCTTTTTATAACCCAACTATAGCCGCTTCAGCGCAACGTTCGCCATCCATAGCTGCCGATACGATACCGCCGGCATAACCGCCACCTTCGCCACAAGGGAATAAGTTTTTGATTTGCGGATGTTCCAAATGTTCATTTCGTGGAATGTTGACGGGCGATGAGGTTCGGGATTCTACGCCCACAACATTGGCTTCATGCGTGTAATAGCCACGCATTTTTTCGCCAAAAGCTTTAAAACCGTTACGTAAACGGCTGCCTATAAATTTTGGAAGCAATGAATGTAATGGTGCCGATTTTAATCCGGGTTGGTATGAGCAGTCGTTCAAACTGTCGGATAATCTGCCTTCAACAAAATCTGTAAGGCGTTGTGCCGGTGCAACCTGACTTCGCCCACCGGCGGTAAACGCCAGTTTTTCTAAATCTTTTTGATATTCCAAGCCTTTGAGTGCGCCAAAATGCTCGTATTTGTACAAATCCTTATCAGTATTTATTTCAACAACAATCCCCGAGTTGGCGTACAAATTATTACGTTTGGATGGTGACATTCCGTTGACCACTACTTCGCCGTTGGCAGTCGCGGCAGGAACAATAAATCCGCCGGGACACATACAGAATGAATACACGCCACGTTCATTCACTTGCTGTACCAGGCTGTAAGAAGCTGCAGGCAAAAGTTCGTTGCGTTTGCCTGTGCAGTGATATTGTATGCTGTCAATAATATGTTGCGGATGCTCGACACGAACGCCCATAGCAAAGGATTTGGCTTGCAACTGAATGTTTTTGTTATGAAGCAAATAAAATATATCGCGAGCGGAATGACCTGTTGCCAGAATAACACGCTGCGCAGGCATTTCGTTGCCATTTTGTAAATGAATGGCTGTGATTTGGTTGTTTTTTATGGTGAAATCGGTCACGCGGGTTTCAAAATGAATTTCGCCACCAAATTTCAAAATCGTTTCCCGAACATTTTGAACCACTTTTGGCAATTTGTTGGTGCCAATATGCGGATGCGCATCCACCAGAATTTGGTCGGTTGCACCGTGATAGACCAAGTTTTCAAAAACACGGCGCACATCGCCACGCTTTAAACTTCGGGTATATAGCTTACCGTCGCTGTATGTGCCTGCGCCGCCTTCACCAAAGCAATAATTGGAATCTTCATTAACAAAATGGTCTTGGTTTATGGCACGCAAATCTCTACGACGGTCTTGCACGTTTTTGCCTCGTTCCAAAACGACAGGTTTAAAGCCCAGTTCTATACAGCGCAATGCCGCATACATTCCGGCGGGTCCAAAACCGATGATGTGAATGGGCTTTGCATGCGATATATCTTTGTAATCAAAAGTGTAGGCAGATTGCTCCGGTACGGGTTCGTTGAGGTAAACGGTTACTTTGTAGTTGAGGTAAATTAAGGACTTGCGGGCATCGATGGATTTTCGTAGTATTTTAATACCTGAAATTTCATGAGTGGAAACACCCAAAAATTCAGCCGATTTTTGAACCAAAATACCACTTTGGGTATCTTCCTGAAGTGTGATGCGCAGCTGAATGTCTTTTACCATAGCGCAAAATTAGGGAAAATTTCAGGAAGGTTACGAGGGATTTTCTTGCCGGATTTGTTTAATGGTTTGTATATAAAAAATAGCAGGCTTATGTGTGGCATTTTTTAGTTTGAAAACAAAAATAGTAGAAAAGCACAGAGACAAAATTTTGTGCTTTTCTACTATTTTTATATAGTATATGTTAGCAAACGTTTTTGCTTATTCTTTTATAAATTTTAATATATTTCCATTCTCAAACTTTAATAAGTATATGCCGTTAGTTAAGTTTTGAACATCAATTTTATCGTTAACAGCTATCGTTCCGGAATGAACTTTTGCGCCTAATACATTATATATGATATAGTCAGTTTTATCTTTCAATCCCGAAATTGAAATATAATCAGACGATGGATTTGGAAACAGGCTTACTTTTGCATTAAAATTTTGGTCATCAGCAGATAAAGTAGAGCAGCTATTGTAAGTAACCCAGCTATTAACAGGATCCATGTTTATTAATGTTCCGTTAAAATTACCACCATTATCGCTTAAATCGTTTACAGTAGTTCCGCTACCTTCATCAAAATTATAAAAAGCATGTAAATCTGTTTCATTACCTGTCAAACAAATATTCATATTTGTTAAAATTTCAGCATCTGTTCGTACAGTGCTCCAGATTCTTACATCATCGATTAAGCCGTTAAAAACATCATCAACATCATTGTAGCCAATACCGGCTCCATTACCGGAAATATCGAGAGTTCCTCCGGTTTCAGTAGTATCCAGTACTCCGTTGATGTATAATTTAGCTTCAGAAGTTGAGGATGAATAACTAACAGCTATATGAACCCATTGATTTGAAGGGATTGGTGACGTTGAAGTAACAACGTCATAGAGTGTTAAATAATCACTTGTATTAAGTCCTAAAAAAGGTTCATCTTCTCCAAATTCTATAATAGTTGTATAATTACCTTGATTGCCTCTAAAATTTATCCATGCTTCAAAAGTTACTTCACTAGGGCAAGTTATGTCCGGTATTGCAACTTGTTGTAAACCTAAGTCCGGATTGAACTCAAGTGCCGTTTGTGCTATCGATAAATTGAAAGACAATATAATTAATAAAGTAGAAAATGTAATTTTTTTCATGTTAAATTAGATTTAAGGGTTTGTTACGATTGTTCTAAATTCTTTTTTACTGTACTTGGCGAGGTTCATCTGCTTGCCAATAAGCAAGCTGCAAAGGTAATATTATTATTTGACAAACCCAAAATCATTCAACGTTTTTCATAACTTACAAACGTAAACGCATAGTTGTGCTGTTCATCTTTTGGATGGTGAACACTTTGGGTTTCTTTCCAGATATTGTTGTCTATTTTCGGGAAAAAGGTATCGGCATCAAAACTGGCGTGTACTCTGGTAAGTTCAATTTTGTTAGCAACTGCCATAGCTTGTTTGTAGATTTCGCCTCCGCCAATGATAAACGGTTGCGGGTCATTTTTTGCAGCTTCAAGTGCATCATCCAAATTATTGACGACAATTACACCTGCCGGTACATTGTAGTTAGGTTGTCTGCTGATGACAATATGTGTACGGTTGGGCAGCGGTTTTGGGAAACTTTCAAAGGTTTTGCGCCCCATAATGATGCAATGCCCGGATGTTAGAGTTTTAAACTGTTTTAAATCGGCAGTGAGATGCCATAGTAGTTGGTTGTCTTTGCCTATCGCATCATTTTCTGCTGCGGCTACTATGATGGTAATATTATGGTTCAGTTCAGAGTTTTTTTTTCAGAGTCTGTAGTTGATGTTTGTTGCAAGGGATAGTCTTTCTCTATGGTTTTTTGCAATGCTTCAATACGTTGCTCCTGTTTTGCAATAAGTTTTTTAAGCTGAGCTTCTTCCCATGCATCGCCCATAAATTTATTGGTGATAAATACGCTAAACAAGTGGTAAACAAATAAAAACAGCCAGAACAGTATGGCAAATACAAACCAGTTATAGCCCAAAAATGTGGTTTGGCTGCCTATACCGAGCACCACATTGGCAACAATTAAAAAAACAGCACCAATAAGAAAGATAACAAAGTGCGTGTACAAGCGGCGTTTTTGTTTAATACGGCGTCTTGCATTTTTAAAGAGTTCTAATTGGTCTTCATTAACTGGTGTTTCCGGTTTTGATGTTCCAAACATAGTTTTTCAATTTATTGTCACAGCAAAGTTACAATATTTTACGCAAACGATGTAAATGAATTTTCACTAAAAAATGACCCAAAACCGAAATCGATGTAGTTTAAAAATAATTGAAAATCAAGTAAAAAGCATCGCTTTAAACATTGATAATACATTAAAATTACAGATGTTTTTTTTAATACTTTAAATAAATACAAGGTGTTTATTAAGAAAATCATAATTCTTTGATACAAGCCGTGTTACTTTATGGCTGCTGAAAAATTATTCTTTACATTTGGCACAAAATTAAACATTGGATTATGGCAATTACAAAACAATATTTAAAGAGCAAACCTGTATGTAAAGTGACTTTTTCTGTTCCTGCCGAAGACGCAAAAAATGTGAGTGTTGTAGGGACATTTAATGGGTGGGATGCTAATGTGGCAGAGCTTAAGAAATTGAAAAACGGAACTTTTAAAGGCACAGTTGAATTAGCCTCAGATAATTCTTATGAATTTAAATATATTGTTGATGGTACTTATATAAACGATGAGCAGGCAGATGCCTACAAGTGGAATGTATTTGGTACCGAAAACGGTATGTTAAACTTATAGTTAAATCCAAATTACTGTATGTGCAAAAAGCTTCCCGTTCAGGGAAGCTTTTTAAATATTAAGTCTTATTGGTAATACAAACGGAACTATGATTGACTCTCCATTTTTTTTACCGGGTTCCAGTCGTTTGATTTTTCCCAATGCTCGTACAGCTTCATCAGTTATATTTTTGGTTGGTCCAAAAACATGTACATCATTTACGTCTCCTTTTTTGTCAATATTAAAAAGGATGTAAGTGTAAAAAGTTCCTTCCTTTTTAAAGCCTTTAAATGCTTTTTTTGTATTGAATTTACTTCCAATTATTTTTGAAACGTTATTTGAAAAGCATTGTTTCAACTCTTTATTGGAAGTGCCTTCGCAGCCTTCGTATATTGGTGCCGTGCAACAGGAGTCTTCAGAAAATTCTTTGGGTTCATTTGTTTTTTCAACTAAAACCAACTCGTTTTTATCATTAACGGCTACATCAATAAACAGCTGGTAGAATGATAATATTTTATGGTTGTTTTCATTTCTCAACGGGATAATATCAGGCAGGGTTTTTACCATACTATCCAGTTTTTTGTTGATGTCAGAAATTTCATTTTTGGTGGTTCTGATACTTTCATCAATGGGACGGCCGTTTTCACCAATTATAAAACTTACGTGTAACGAAAGATTGCCGGAATTCGGATATTTTTCTTTGTAAGCCAAAATATCATTTTTGGCTGTTTCCAACATTTTAGAAATAATTAGCGTATCAAAACATTCTTGTTTATTTTCAGAATCGTTGCAGGTTTCAAACGAAATATAAGGTTGTTTAAATCCTCTGTTTTCCTGAGAAAAAAGGAAAGATGAGTACAGGCAGACAAAAATCAGAATAACATTTTTCATAAACAAGAAATTACACTGCTACAGCACCTTTAATATGTGGGTGCGGATTGTAATCGACCAACGTAAAATCTTCAAAACCGAACTTAAAAATATCGGTGACTTCGGGATTTAAAATCATTTTTGGCAACGGTCGTATATCCCGTGATAATTGTAGCTCGAGTTGTTCAAAATGATTGTTGTAAATGTGAGCATCGCCAAAAGTATGGATAAAATCGCCGGCTTCATAACCGCATACCTGCGCCATCATCATGGTTAACAAAGCGTAAGATGCTATATTAAACGGTACACCAAGGAAAATATCGGCACTTCTTTGATAGAGTTGTAATGATAATTTTGGTTTGGCATTTGTGCCCTCTTCGGGGGTTGGAGGGCTTACATAAAATTGAAAAAACGCATGGCATGGTGGTAAGGCAGCTTTATTATTGGCAACATTGTCACTAAAACTTTGCGAGGTGTCTGGCAATACCGATGGATTCCAAGCCGAAACCAGCATACGGCGGCTGTTCGGGTTGTTTTTTAGAGTGTCAACTACTTCTTTTATTTGGTCAATCTCTTCACTGTTCCAGTTACGCCATTGATGTCCGTAAACCGGGCCTAAATTACCATTTTCATCGGCCCATTCGTTCCAGATTCGCACGCCGTTTTCATTGAGGTAATTGATATTGGTGTCGCCATTTAAAAACCAGAGAAGTTCATAAACGATGGATTTTAAATGTAGTTTTTTTGTGGTAAGCATTGGGAAACCTTCGCTCAAATCAAATCGCATCTGGTAGCCAAACACACTTTTGGTGCCTGTCCCGGTGCGGTCGCCTTTTTGGTTGCCGTGTTCTAAAACGTGTTTTACAAGGTCGTGGTATTGTTTCATAAACCAATTCCTGCGAAGGCAGGAATCTCTTTTTTAATTAAACTAATTTTAAAAAAATAAAAATATAAAAAAGGGTTGAACGTAAATTGCTTTCTGATGAAATTATATCAAAAGTTATCAACTAAAGAAGTTAAAGAGAACCAAGAACCGGGAGATTGATAATTAACGATTTTTTGATTTCTGAATATCGAATTTTGAACACTCAATATCGAAGTTAAAAGCTAACTTTAAACTCGTTATGATATATTAAGACATTTGACGTTGTTATAACTTTTGAATACGTAAATTTAATGGTTGAAAGCGGCAACATCTTTTGGGTTGTG
>CAYVUB010000038.1:22171-25840 GCA_964454675.1 uncultured Flavobacteriaceae bacterium
AACTTTTGAATACGTAAATTTAATGGTTGAAAGCGGCAACATCTTTTGGGTTGTGCTTGTGTTTGAACAGTATGGCAAAAGCAATAGCAACAACAAGAGCATACAGTGCAAAAGTAAGCCATATTTCCTGCCACATTTTATTGCCACCGGCATCTGTAAAATAAGTTTGAATCATCCATCCGCTTATCAAACTTCCCAGCATTGCACCAAAACCATTGGTCATCATCATAAACATCCCTTGTGCTGAAGAACGCATTTTTGAATCGGTGGTGGTTTCTACAAACAGCGAGCCTGAAATATTAAAGAAATCAAACGCCATTCCATATACAATACATGATAGAATAATCATCCATAAACCGCCTTCAGGATCACCGTAAGCAAACAGCCCAAAACGCAGTACCCATGCAATCATACTCATAAGCATTACTTGTTTTATCCCAAACCGGCTCAGGAAAAACGGGATGGCAAGTATAAACAGGGTTTCTGATATTTGTGAAATTGACATTATGATGGTTGAATATTTTACTACAAATGATTCAGCATATTGCGGCACTTTTTCAAAATCGGAAAGAAACGTATCACCATACATATTGGTTAACTGTAATGCTGCTCCCAAAAACATCGAGAAAATAAAAAACAAGGTCATCTTGTAGTTTGCAAATAGTTTAAAGGCATCCAGCCCAAGCATTTCAACGACAGAAGCATTTTCGGTTGTGTTTTTTGGCGGCGGACATTTAGGTAGTGTAAAGGCGTAAATACCCAATAAAATTGCAAATATTCCGCCAATGTAAAATTGTCCTTCGGAAGCTTTGTTGCCGGATAAGTTGGTTATCCACATCGCAGCAATAAATCCTACTGTTCCCCAAACCCTGATAGGCGGAAATACTTTTATAATGTCGTAGTCATAACGTTTTAAAAGTGTATATGATAGTGAGTTTGCAAGTGAAATAGTAGGCATGTAAAAAAACATGGCAACAAGCATTACCCAGAAAAAGGTAGTTGTGTCGTTTACTTGTGCCAGATAGAATAGTGTAATTCCGTACAAAATATGCAAAATACCATAAAGACGCTCAAGATTTATCCATCTGTCGGCAATGATTCCCGTAAGAGCGGGCATTACGATTGAAGCGATTCCTAAGGTAGAAAATACGGCTCCAAATTCAGAGCCAGACCATTGCTTGTTTTGAAACCAGTAAACACCAATTGTGATTAACCAGGATCCCCAAACAAAGAGCTGGATAAAGTTCATAATGGTTAAGCGTAGTTTTATACTCATTTTTTTTTGAATTACTTTTGGTTGGACATAAGTTGCTTTAATAACCTCTTTTTGAAATTTCGTCTCTTATTTTTGCCGCTGCTTCGTAGTCTTCGTTTATGACGGCTTGTTCTAATAAAGAGTGAAGTTCTTCGATGGTTTTGTTTTTGTAGCTTTCCTGAAAATTAGATTCGATTTCTTCAACTACTAAATCATCAAGCAAAATGCTGTCTTGTTGTTCGTCTTCTTTTTTAGGATTTACTCTTAAATAAATTCCCGCTTTGTCCAAAATGTTTTTGTAGGTAAAAATTGGTGCCTGAAAACGCAATGCCAATGCAATGGCATCACTGGTGCGGGCATCGATGATTTCTTCAATTTTATCGCGCTCACATATCAAGCTCGAATAGAAAACACCATCCACAAGCTTGTGGATAATGACTTGCTTGACGATAATATCAAACCTGTCGGCAAAGTTTTTAAATAAATCGTGTGTAAGCGGCCGCGGCGGTCTTATTTCTTTTTCTAAAGCAATAGCAATAGACTGTGCCTCAAATGCACCAATGACAATAGGAAGTTTGCGGTCGCCATCTACTTCATTCAATATTAATGCATACGCACCATTTTGTGTTTGACTGTAAGAGATTCCTTTTATATTTAATCGTACTAAGCTCATCCGGTATAAAAACACAAAGAACCATTTAAATTAGGACTTTACCAACTGCTTTTTGCAGATTAAGTGTAATTTCTTAATTTAAACAGTCCTTTGTAATTGTCAGACAATTTAAAAAAAATAATTTATTGTTGCGCTTTAAAGGCTTTTAATTTTTCGGTTAGTTTCGGAATCACATCAAAAGCATCACCTACAACACCATAGTCGGCAGCTTTAAAAAATGGAGCTTCGGCATCGGTATTAATAACAACTTTAACTTTTGACGCGTTAATTCCTGCCAAATGTTGGATAGCTCCCGAAATCCCGATAGCAATGTATAAGTTTGACGCTACGGGTTTTCCGGTTTGTCCTACGTGCTCGCTGTGAGGTCTCCAGCCTAAATCTGATACCGGTTTTGAACACGCTGTTGCAGCACCGAGCACACTTGCGAGTTCTTCAATCATAGCCCAGTTTTCAGGACCTTTCAATCCACGGCCGGCAGATACTACAATATCTGCATCGGCAATAGTTACTTTGTTGCTTGCTTTATCAACAGATTCTACTTTTACACCGCTTTCAACAATGCTTGGAGAAAAATCTTCAGGAGTTGCCGAAGTCGGGTTTTCTACCAATCCGTAAGAGTTGTTTGATACGCCTACAAGTTTTACATCGGTATCAATAGTTGTGATGTTAAACGCTTTATTTGAAAATGCTGTGCGTTTTACCGTGAACGGGGCTGTACTTGAAGGCAATGCCACAACATTTGACGCATAACCGGCATTTAAGCCTACCGCCAACAACGGTGCCAAGTATTTGCTGTCGGCACTTGAACTTACGATGACTACTTTTGCGCCTTCTTTTTCGGCTGCCTGTTTGATGACATTTGCGTAGCTTTTTGCATTAAAAGTATCCAGGCTTCCGTTTGTAATGTTCAAAACTTTTGACACGCCGTAAGTTCCTAATGACGATGTGTCACCGGCATTCACCGCAACGGCAGTAACGGTTGTTCCTAATTGGTCGGCAACAGCTTTTGCGTAAGAAGCTACTTCAAACGCCACTTTTTTTAAGATTCCTTTTTCTGATTCTGTATATACTAAAACTGACATAATCTGTTATTTTTTGTGATTCCCGCGAAAGCGGGAATCTCATGATTTATATTAACTATTTAAACTCTCAAGCACCAAATTCCAATCGTTGGGTTTGAATTTTATATGACTTTGGCTTCGTTATGAAGTAAGCTGATTAATTCATCAAGATTATCTGGTGATACCAGTTTTACGGCACCTTTTGGCGCAGGTTTTTCAAACTTAACAGAAGCTGTTTCCTGTGCTGCACCAATAGCTTCAACAATAGTTAAAGGTTTTTGGCGTGCCATCATAATCCCTCGCATATTTGGAATACGCAAATCACTTTCTTCTACCAATCCTTTTTGACCGGCAATTACCAAAGGCAGCGATGTGGCTACGGTTTCTTTACCGCCGTCAATTTCTCTTACAGCTTTTGCATTTGTGCCATCTACTTCAAGGCTTATACAATTGGCGACAAAGTTTGCGCCTGTTAATTCTGCAAGCATTCCGGGTACCATGCCGCCGTTGTAATCTAAAGATTCACGACCTGCAATTACCAAATCATATCCACCGTTTTTAACAACGTTTGCAAGTTGTTTTGCAACGGCAAATCCGTCGGCAGGAACCGTGTTTACACGTATTGCTGTATCGGCACCAATGGCGAGAGCTTTGCGAAGTGTAGGCTCTGTATCGGCACC
>CAYVUB010000039.1:0-24827 GCA_964454675.1 uncultured Flavobacteriaceae bacterium
ATTACTACACAACCAAAATAATCCGCGAAATTTTGTGCAAAATTTCGCACAACACAGAAATATTAACCGCTAAAACAAAATTATGAATAAACACAAGAACCTTTATTCTTTTATAAGGATAAAATCTTTAAGATACTATTTGGTAAATATTATGAGAGTCTTTCTGTTATTACTAACCATTGGTTTAAGTTCTGCTTTTGCACATGTGTCAAAAGCGCAGACAAAAATTGATATAAATGTCAGTGACGTCACTTTGGAAGAATTATTCAAAGAAATTCAGAATAAAAGCGAATTTATATTTTTTTACAAAGACAATGTTTTAAATTATAGAGTATCCTTAAAATTGAAGGGTGCAACGCTTACAAAAATTTTAGATGACGCTCTGAAAAACACCAATCTAACCTATAAAATTGATTACAGGCAGGTTGTCATCAAAGAAAATAAAGATATTCAGACTAAAAACCCGGATGACGGCAGTTTGCTTCAGGAAAAAATTATCAAAGGTAAAGTGCTTGATAATGAGGGTTTGCCACTCATTGGTGCCACTGTTGTAATAAAAGGAACTACCATAGGAGTTACTACCGATTTTGACGGTATGTTTGAATTAAAAATACCAAATAATGAAACTGTTATTTCGGTTTCTTATCTCGGGTTTCTTACGCAGGACGTCAATATAGCAGGTAAAACAACTGTCGAAATATACATGGCACTTGATAATACATCGCTCAGTGAAGTTGTGGTTGTTGGATATGGTACCGAAAGAAAAACCTTATTAAGTGATGCCGTTTCTACAGTAAGTGCAAAGCAAATAGAGGGACTTCCCGTACCTTCGGTAGATGGCCTTCTTCAAGGTCAGGCTGCCGGCATACAGGTAATGCAAAATTCAGGAACGCCCGGAGGCGAAATGTCTGTAAGAATCAGAGGTTTGAGTTCAATAAGCGGGTCAAACCAGCCATTGTATATCATTGACGGAATTCCGGTAACTACCGGCGATTTTGGTCAAATAGGATATTCAGGGCAGGGTGCAAGCGCACTGGCAGACCTTAACCCGAATGAAATAGAATCTATATCCATCCTTAAAGATGCATCTGCAACCGCTATTTATGGCGCAAGAGGTACCAACGGTATTGTTTTGATTACTACAAAACGCGGAAAATCACAGCAATCTACAGTAAACGTAAATATCTATTCGGGTGTACAGCGTGCCTGGAACAAACTCGATATGTTAAACGCAAGACAATGGATGGAGTACAGAAATGACCTTACCGGAACTATGGTATATACACCCGAGCAAATGAATAACATAACCATTGATACAAACTGGCAGGATATTATTTTTAGAACCGCACCAATGAGCAGCTACGAAATATCTACAACAGGCGGCTCAGACAAAACAAAGTTTTTTATAAGCGGTACGTTCTTAGACCAGGAAGGGATATTGATAGGTACAGATTATAAACGCTTAAATGCCCGTGTCAATGTCGATCATGAAATTTCTGATAAACTTACAATAGGAACAAGCATTGGTCTCACGTATTCAAAAACAGACAGAGTTGAGAGCGACCAGTCACTTCACGGTCCGTTACCAAACGGCATATCCACACCGGCGGTTTTTCCTGTGTATAATGAAGACGGCTCTTACAATCAGTCCGGTCCGTACTCAAATGCCGTTTCTATAGCCAATGAAGCTATCAATGAAAACTTTTCATACAGAACAAATTCTAACATCTATTTAGATTACAAAATACTTCCCGATTTGGTGCTCACTTCAAAAATAGGTGTTGACTTTTTAAATTTCAGAGAACACGCTTTTGAATCCAGAAAAACAGTACAGGGAGCAAGATATAACGGTCTGGGCTTTGAAACCTATACCAACGTTTTAAACATAGTATCCAATAATACGTTGAAGTATAGTAAACAGTTGGAAAACCATAAATTTGAATTATTGGCAGGATATAGCTTTGAAAGCTACAAATACAGATATTCATATATAAGAGGTCAAGATTATGCCGATGATAATCTGGAATACATCAACTCTGCAGCCACTATAGTTTCTGCAAGTGCCGGTGCTACAGATACGGGTTTGGTATCTTATTTTGGAAGAGCCAATTATAATTTTAACAATAAATATATAGCATCATTTACCGGACGTTTTGATACCTCTACAAAATTTGGAGAAAATAACAAAACAGGATTTTTCCCGGCGGTTTCAGTTGCCTGGCGTACCATTGAAGAAAACTTTATGCAAAATATCAATGTTATTTCTGATTTGAAATTTAGAGTCAGTTACGGACTTACAGGTAATGATGACATCAGTCCTTTTCTGTTTTCTGAGCTTTACGGCAATTCTTCTTATGGAGGCCAGCCTGCAATATATCCGAGCAACATCCCAAATCCCGACCTTAAATGGGAAAGTACAACACAGCTTAACTTGGGTATCGATTTAGGATTATTTAATAACAGGCTTACCTTAACAGCCGATTATTATGATAAACAAACCAACGACCTGTTGTTAAGCAGACCGCTTCCTTCAAGTTCAGGATTTTCATCCATTACAGAAAATGTAGGAAAAGTTGAAAACAAAGGGATTGAACTTTCAATAGCGTCTCAAAATTTTGTTGGAGATTTTACATGGAATACACAGTTTAATATTTCGGGCAATAGAAATAAAGTGTTGGAGCTCTACAACGGGCAACCTATTGATGACATAGGCCGAGGCGGAAGCAGAATAATGGAAGGACAGCCTATCGGTATTTTTTACAGCTATAAATCACTTGGTGTAGATCCATCTACCGGAGATATTGTTTATGCCGATACCAATTTTGACGGTGTAATCACTTCAGAAGACAGAACCATTGTTGGTAACCCACATCCCGATTTTATTTACGGTATTACCAATAATTTTGCTTACAAAGGATTTGATTTGAGCATTTTTCTTCAGGGTTCACAAGGAAATGACGTATTTAACGGTTCAAGGTTGTTTCTGGAATCCTTACAAGGCGGTGACAACCAATTAGCAGCCATAACAAGACGATGGAGGCAGCCGGGAGATATTACAGACATTCCGAGAGCAACTACAGACCCTGTAAAATCTGCCGAAAACAAACGAGTGTCTTCAAGATTTATCGAAGACGGATCTTACCTTAGGGTTAAAAACGTTACCTTGGGTTATACGATTAAGCCTAACGTAATGAAAAAGAATATGTTTACAAGCATTCGCGTTTATTTTAGTGCTCAAAACTTATTGACCTTTACCAATTATTCAGGATTAGACCCTGAGGTTAACTACCGCGGCGATGATAATTCTGTTATCGGAACCGATTTCTTTACGTATCCGCAAGCTCAAACCTATACCTTAGGTGTTAATTTAAAATTTTAATATATGAAAAAGATAATTTTTATAGCCCTTATTATGTTTGCAGCAACATCTTGTGATGGTGTTTTAGATGTAGAACCTCAAAATTCTATTCCTGCAGATGCGGCATTTAAAAGCAAAGAAGATATTGAAAAAGGCATTTTAGGTGCTTATGTTTCCTTTCAAAGTTTAGGATATTATGGCAGGACTTATGGTATTTTTTCCGATTTGGCTGCAGACAACCTTTCGCACCCGCTTGCTGCAACAGCAACAGAATATGCAGAGGTAGCCAATAATAATATCCTTCCCGAAAACACTTCGGTCAATGGTATTTGGCGGATTATTTTTGACGGAATCAATGTAGCTAACAACGTTATAGTCAAAGTACCGACTATAAACGACATGACAGATAATGAAAAAGATATTGCCTTAGCCGAATTATATTTTACGCGGGCACTCAATCATTTTAATTTGTTAAACTATTTTGGTGCTATCCCCGTTAAAACAATCCCTACGGTAGGTGCCAACGGACTTAATGCACCCAGAGATTCGGTAGATGATGTATATGCGCACATAATAAGCGATTTGACCTTTGCATCCACATATTTACCTGCGTCAAACAATAAAACTAGAGCATCAAAATACGCCGCCAAAGCATTACTGGCACGAGTGTATCTCTACAAAAAAGAATATGCACTTGCCAAAGCTGCCGCAACAGATGTTATTGACAATGGTAATTATATGCTGCTGAATAATTATGGAGACGTATTTGATGCCGATGAAACTCAAGAATCTATTTTTGAAATATTCTTTTCACAATTGGAAAGAAACAGAATCGCCGAATACAATTTTCCACATTCATTAAACGGAAGAAGAGAAGTAGAACCTTCTGCAAGCCTTCTTGGTGCTTATGAAACCGGCGACCAAAGATTTGCAGCGAGTATTGCGACAGAAGGTGCTGATGCTTACGCTATAAAATATGATGATTTAAGTTTAGGTGCAGAAAATGTCATTATACTGAGGCTGGCAGATATGTATTTAATAAGAGCCGAAGCCGAAGCAGAGCTCATGGGCGATGTTACTCTGATACGAAGCGATATAAATAGAATACGGCAACGGGCAAATTTACCCCCAACATTTGAAAACTCACATAGCCAATTACTTCGTATAATTGAAAGAGAAAGACGTATTGAATTTGCATTTGAAGGCCATAGATGGTTTGATTTGGTCAGAACAGGCAGAGCTATAGATGTATTGCCAAATGTAAACAATATCAATCAAACATTGTTTCCTATTCCTACAAATGAACTGCAAACCAATACCCATCCGGGAATGACACAAAACCCTGGATATTAAAAATAATGAGCAAATAAAAATAGATATATTATGAAAACTACATTTCAAAATTACATACTTGCAACACTACTTGTCTTTATGTCGGTGACATTATTTTCATGCCAAAATGATGATGACAGCACACCGCCACAATCGCAGGCACAATTCACAGCAAGCGCAACACAAGTTAAAATAGGCGAAGAAATACAATTTACCAACAGCTCACAAAATGCGACTGCTTTTCAGTGGAGTTTTGGTGACGGAACAACATCCACACAAGTCGCGCCAAGAAAATCGTACCAGTCAAGCGATGTTTTTTTAGTAACCTTGGTATCTACAGGTGCAGGAGGCTCTACCATATCTACTATGGAAATTACCGTAACTCCGGCAAGTAATTTCACCGTTGAAAACGAGGATAATTTATTAGCGTCAACAGCTGTCCAGTTTACCAATGCCTCAGTAGGAGCCACAACGTATTCTTGGTCTTTTGGAGATGCAAACAACTCTGTTTCAACAGATGAAAACCCAACATTTACCTACCCAAATGAAGGTACATATACTGTAAGCCTTACAGCTTCAAACAGCATAGGGGAAAATGTTTTTACAAAACAAATAACCGTAGGTGCTTCGCCGGGAGCCCCAACATCATTATACTATATAAGTTTGGGAGATGAGTTTATCAGAAGCTTAATTTTGGATAATTCGGGAACAACAACCGATATTTTGGACGTAGCGGGTAAAGCAGGTGTAGGTATGGCTTATGATGAAATAAACGACAAAGTTTATTTTAGTGATTTTGATACCTATCCCTTTGGAAACATCTGGAGAATGAATCCGGATGGTTCCGGTCTGGAAGCTATAGTAAGCAATATTGGTGATCCTTATGCAATAGCACTTGATGTTCCGGGCAATAAAATATACTGGGTAGATGATGACGGCAATGTTTCTAAAGCAAATTTAGACGGTTCTAACCAGCAAATAGGCATTTTAAACATGCCAAGCGCTTTATGGAGAGCCATTTCTTTAGATGTTGAAAACAACAAAATGTATGTTTACGAAGCTAATGCAGAAGACCTGTATGTGGTCAATTTAGACGGTTCAAACCCACAAATCATTATCTCCGGCATATATGGTTATGCGGTATTGGTTGATACCGTAAACGATAAAATTTATTTTGACGATCAAAACGACGAATTGTTAAAAGTAGCCAATCTTGACGGCAGCAACATCCAAACCATTGATAACAACGGAACACGTATTTACGGTATGGATATAGATCATGAAGAAGGTAAACTATACTGGTCCGGACGTGATTCCGGCGAGCTATATCGTGCCAATCTTGATGGTTCTAACAAAGAAGTACTAAAAACAGGAATAGCAAGCCCGAGAGGAATGGTATTACTTAAATAAAAATATGTAAATATTAACAGATGAAAAAATTAACTTTAGCAATCATAATTGTACTTACGGGATTTTTGTATCAGGCGTGTTCAGATGACGATTACCCGGTACCACCGGCAAGCACTGTGCCTTTGTTTACCTATACAATAGATAACGATGAGTTAGCTCCTGCAACAGTAAGTTTTACTAACACGTCAATAATTCCTGACAACGTAGGAGAAGTTACTTTTTACTGGAATTTTGGTGATGGCACATCATCATCAGAAACCCATCCTGTGCATTTATACACAGAACCCGGCGCTTATACCGTCAATTTGGTGGTAACAACTTCCGTTTCGTTAGAAGTAAGACAAGCCAGTAAAACACTGGTCATAAAAGACCCGAATGCAACAGGTGTGCCTATTTATTTTACCAACGGAGCTCAGGTATTTGAAGGTCTAATCAATACACAGGCGCCAATAGTTACACCATTAAACGGCGTAAGTGTACAAAGTTCGTACGGTATGGTCTTGGATACGATAAATAACAAGTTATACATTAGTGATTTAGGCGCAAACAAAATTTACAAATCTGATTTGAACGGCAGTAATTTTGTTGAATTTCGTACAGGGCTTGACCAGCCAAACGGACTCGCCATAGATTATCAGGAAAATCAAATTTATTGGGATACCAGCTCAGGAATACAAAGAGCAGATTTAAACAATTCTGATGTCAATCAAAAAGAAAATTTTGTAACCGGACAGTCAAATGATCCTGAAGGTTTGTCAATCGACCCAGTAAACCGCAAACTTTACTGGGTAAATTACAATGGTGGCGTTTGGGTAAAAAACCTTGACGGAACGGGAGAAAGCCTATTGATTCCGGATATTGAAGGTGGTAGTATATTGGTTGTCGATAATCGTATTTATTATGATGAATACGTTTCATCGGGTGATATTCGTCTGAAATCTGCAAATTTAGATGGAAGCAATATTACCACAATTGCGGTCGGAATTTCAAGAGTTGTATATGGAATTGCCTACGATGCCGAAGGACAAAAAATTTATTGGGGCGATAGAAATACAGATACTTTAATGAGAGCCAATTTAGACGGTACCAATCCGGAAGCCTGGCTTGTATTTACAAGCGATACCAGAGGAATTGTCATTGGACGGCCATAACACACAAAAATAATGAAAACAAAATTTTTATTGTTACTGTTTATTATTGGTTTTCAGTCAGATGTAATTATTGCCCAGGATAATGAAAACAAAGGAAAACTATTTATCATAGGTGGTGGCTCAAGACCATCATCTATGGTTGATAGAATTATTGCCGAATCCGGGTTGGATGCCGGTGGCTATGGTGTCATACTGCCAATGTCCAGTGCAGAACCCGATTCTGCCGTTTATTATTCCCGGGCCCAGTTTTATGAAAAAGGTATCAAAAATATCTACGGATTGTCATTCTTTAAAAATGAAAATCCAAGCGTTTCCAAGCTCGATTCAATCAAAAATGCAAAACTGGTTTATATATCAGGTGGCGACCAAAACAAGTTTATGGATATTGTGGCAGGCACCGATATTGAAAAAGCCATACATGAAGCCTACAAAAACGGAAGCCTCGTGGGTGGTACAAGTGCGGGAGCCGCGGTAATGAGCAAAATGATGATTACAGGTAAAGAACTCAAACACCCGGAATATTCTTCAACATTCAGAAATATTGAATCAGAAAATATAGAAATAGCAACAGGTTTGGGCATGATAACCAATATTATTATTGATCAGCATTTTGTAAAAAGAAGCCGTTACAACCGGTTGTTAAGTGCCATTATCGAATATCCCGAAATGACAGGTATAGGTATTGATGAATCGACCGCTATACTAATAAATGGTTCAACCATAGAAGTTGTAGGCGATTCTCAAGTGATTGTTTTTACAAATCCGCAACGCTCAAAAAAAATGTATCAAGACAAACTTGGAGCCAACGGTATTATCATAAATATGTATTTGCCGGGTGAGTTTTTTACCCTTAATTAGCACCATTGTTATAGTAGAATGAAAATGAAAAACAGGTTAGCTCTTTTAATGGTTTTTGTACCACTTTTTTTCTATGCACAGAATACTAAGGTAGAACGGCAAATTGTAAAATCTGTGGATAAGCATACCAAAGCATCCGAAGAGTTATTAAAAAAATCACTGAATATCAATAGCGGCACCATGAATTTTGCCGGTGTAAGAGAAGTTGGTATGCTTTTTAAATCTGAACTGGATAAATTAGGCTTCAAAACCCAACTAACTTCCGGTGATGCTTACGGTCGTGCCGGACATCTTATTGCTACAAGAGAAGGCAAAAAAGGTCCTAAATTTCTTTTAATAGGTCATTTAGATACCGTTTTTGAGCTTGACAGCCCTTTTCAGGAATATACAATGCTTAACGACTCTATTATAAAAGGTCCCGGAGTGGCCGATATGAAAGGCGGCGACGTTATCATCATATTGGCAATGCAGGCATTAAAAGACGCGGGTGCTTTGGATGATATGTCCATTGAAATTATAATGACCGGAGATGAAGAAAAAAGTGGGGAACCTTTAGAACTTTCAAAAAAAGATTTGATTGATGCTGCAAAACGGGCGGATATTGCCTTAGGTTTTGAAAATGCCGATAATAATCCAAAAACAATTGTGGTTTCACGTAGAGGTTCGGCAGACTGGCAGTTGAAAGTAACCGGAATCCCGGCGCATTCATCACAAATATTCACGGAAAATATTGGAGCAGGTTCTATTTATGAAACCTCAAGAATTTTAAATGAATTTTATCAGCAACTATCAAAAGAAGAAAATTTAACGTTCAATCCCGGATTTATCCTTGGCGGCACAACTACCCAACTCAATGACGATATTACCGGCGGAACTGCTTTTGGCAAATCCAATGTGGTGTCACAGCAAACCATCGTACATGGAGACCTCAGAGCCTTTTCTTTAGAACAATTGCAAAAAGCTAAAAAAACGATGCTTGAAATTGTTGCCGATAATTATCCCGGTACAACTGCCGAACTCACCTTTAATGAAGGCGCATATCCGCCATTAGGATTAACAGACGGCAATTTAAAATTACTGGATTATTACAGCCGGACCAGCATCGATTTAGGATTTGGAAAAATAGAACCCGTAAACCCGCGCAACGCAGGTGCAGCCGATATTTCATTTACTTCGGGGTATGTATCTATGGCAATTGACGGTTTAGGACTAAAAGGCGGCTCCGGCGATCACACTGTTAATGAAACAGCAAATTTAAAACTGCTGCCTGTACAAGCAAAAATAACAGCGGTACTCATGCATCGTCTTTACAATAATTATTTTAAATAAAGAAAAATGAAAAAAATCACATTTCTATTTATACTGAGTATTTCATCGGTTTTTTCTCAAAATTATACTGAATATCATACAGGCAGTACTACAGATGTCACAACCAATCATCAACCGGGCGTGTGCCTTATGGGTGGCGCATCAGAACACGAAGAAGCAATGCGCTGGTTTTTAAACAAAGCCGATGGAGGTGATGTTGTTGTACTTCGGGCTTCGGGCTCTAATGGCTACAATAATTTTTTCTACTCACAATTGGGTGTTACCATTAATTCTGTTACAACTTTTGTAATTCATAATGTAGCAGGCGCTACAGACCCGTATGTGTTGGAAAGAGTGGCAAATGCCGAAGCCGTATGGTTTGCAGGCGGCGACCAGTATGATTATGTAAGCTATTTTAAGGACAATGCTATGGAAGATGCCCTAAATGAATTCATCAACACAAAACAAGGTGTTATTGGAGGTACAAGTGCCGGTATGGCTATCTTGGGAAGCTCTTATTTTTCTGCACAGTACGGCACACTTACCAGCAATGTTGCTTTGGGCAACCCGTATCATCCAAGGGTTGCTTTGGGTCATGATGATTTTTTAGATATACCTTATATGCAAAATGTGATTACAGATACACATTATGATGATAATCCTGAAAGAAGCGGAAGACATAGCGTATTTTTGGCTCGTTTTGCAACAGACAACGGACAACGTTCTTTCGGGATAGCCTGCAATTCATACACCGCGGTTTGTGTTGAACCTGACGGAAAAGCGTATGTTTATGGTGAATATCCGGCGTATGATGAGTTTGCTTTTTTTCTGCAAGCCAACTGCGTGGACGACTATCAACCCGAAACCTGTGTCTCCGGAACGCCTTTAACTTGGAACAATTCCGGTGAGGCCATTAAAGTGTATAAGGTTCCCGGAACGGATGAAGGCTCTAACTATTTTGATTTATCAGACTGGGAAACAGGCTCCGGTGGCGAATGGCAAAACTGGTTTGTCAACAACGGAACGCTTACAAAAACCGCAGGCGTAAACCCTGAATGTGGTTCCTTATCTGTTGATGAATACAATGCGCTTACAGTTAAAGTATATCCAAATCCTGTTACATCACTTTTAAATATTGAAGTTGAAAGCTCAATTGAACACATCAATATTACCAATGTGTTAGGACAAACAGTTATGGTTCAAGATAATCTTGTCAATAAAACGATTAATGTTTCAAGCTTAAAAGCCGGTGTGTATTTTTTAAATATATCATCAAACAATCAAAACCAAGTGATACGGTTTATTAAAAATTAATGGTTTTATAAACCACATTTTAATAAGATAAAAACAAATAGTCCCGGAAAATGTCGGGACTATTTGTTTTATGACTTCAGGGTGATTGCCGTTTTACTTCTTAAAATTTTCCAATCCTGTTTTTAACCAGTTGAAATAGTCATCGGCATCCCGGGTATATTTGGCAGTCACATTCAGCAGCTTCATATCGTGGTTGAGGAGCACATAATACGGTTGCGAATTGTTTTCAAAATTAATAGTTTGAAACGTTGCCCATTTATCGCCTATGGTCTTTATTTTTTTGATATTGCCCGAAGCTCTTAAATAATCAAATTGTTCGTCTTGTGATAATTCGCGTCTGTCATCAACATACAACGAAATAACAATGTATTCTTTGTCAAGAATGTCAAATACTTTTGATGTACTCCAGACACGTTCTTCCATTTCACGGCAGTTTACACAAGCCCAGCCGGTAAAATCGAGCATAATAGGTTTGTTTTGTGCTTTGGCTGCTTCTACGCCTTTATCAAAGTCTTTATAACATTGCAATCCCAAAGGACATTCGGACGATTTATCATAATAACTGTAAAATAACGGTGGCGAAAATCCGCTTAACAGCTTTAAATTTGCAGCTTTGGTATTGGTCAACCCGGGAATTAAATAGACCACAAATGCCAATGTTAAAACCCCGAAAGCGATGCGTCCTTTGCTCAATTTTTGAATAGGGCTGTCATGCGGAAACTTGATTTTTCCGAACAAATACAAGGCAAGCCCGATGCTTATCAAAATCCATAAACCTATAAAAAGCTCACGTTTTAATAATCCCCATTGCTCTACCAAATCGGCATTTGACAGAAATTTTAATGCCAGTGCCAGTTCAATAAATCCTAAAACGACTTTCACGGTATTCAACCAGCCACCGGATTTTGGCAGTGAATTAAGCCATTTAGGAAACATGGCAAATAAGGTAAACGGCAATGCCAGTGCCAGTCCAAAACCTGACATTCCCAAAGATAATTGGGTAGCACCACCATCGGACGATAACGAACTTCCAAGCAATGTACCCAAAATTGGTCCTGTACAGGAAAATGATACGATTGCCAAAGTTAATGCCATAAAAAACACCCCTATAACGCCGCCTATTTTGTTGGCTTTACTATCCAGTGCATTGCTCCACGATGCCGGCAATGTTAATTCATAATACCCGAAAAACGAAAAGGCAAATACCAGAAATATGACGAAGAAAATGATATTTAAAGTAACATTTGTAGAAATGTTGTTCAATATTTCGGGGTCAAGAGAATCAATCAAATGAAAAGGCAGGCTCAATACGGCATAAATCAAAAAGATGAAAAATCCGTACAGAATGGAATTTGCCATCCCTTTTTGGGTGTTGGAAGCACTTTTTGTAAAAAACGACACTGTTAACGGAATCATCGGGAATACACAAGGCGTTAACAAAGCAATCAATCCGCCAAGGAAACCTAACAAAAAGATGGTAACATTGCTTTTCTCTTTAACATTTTCATTCTCGTATTTATCCCAACCTGTTACGCCAATGTTGAGCGCATCAGACATTGCCTGACTACGTGCATCCACAGTACCGACAGCGTTGTTAGTGTTTTGACTGCTTGCTCCCGTCAAATTAAAAATCAAATCAACTTCTTCCGGTGCCAAACATTTTTCGTCATCACAAACAGAAAAAAATACCATTCCATTAATGGTTGTCACTTCTGGATCAAGCAATTTTACTTTCTGTTTAAAAACCGCTTTATCACTAAAATACTTGATGTCTATCTGGAATATTTTATCAAAAACAGGTGCTACATTCGGTTCTTGAGTATTTCCCATTAACTCAAAATCTTTACCGGCGTTATCATAAGTAAACTCTGTAGGGATTGGCCCATCTGCTTCCTCCTGCGAATACAAATGCCAACCTTTATCAATGGTTGCAGTAGTTACTAAATTAAATTCGGTATCTGAAATTTTTTCAACAGAAGTAGCCCATTTTACGGGTTCTAAAATTTGTGCTTTTGAAGTGAATACCACAAAAAACAACAAAACAATCGTTAGGAAATGCTTCATTATAAGAGTTTATTTTTAAAATGTATCAACGCATTGGTCGCTACAAATTACAACATCCTACAAAAATATCATTTTGTTAGGACTTTACTAATAAAGCTTTCTTAAAATATGGGTAATTTGGGTTGTTGGGGATTTTGGAAGAGAAATTTAGAGGCTATGAGATTACATCAGTTTATAAAAAGTTTTTTATAGCGTTAGTTTATTCTAATTCATAAATTCAGTCAGTTTATTATTAATCAATTTAGACTCTTCACAACTAATTCTTAATTTATTTAAAGGAAATGAAAATTGCTGATTTTGGTCTATTACTTCAATAGTATATTTAGTTCCGTTGTAACTCAAAGATTTAACTCTATTAAAAATCCGTTCAATATAGACTTTGTTCCGTAAGACGAGAATTATTCTATTTTCTGTCAGAATTAGATAATCTAATTTTTTTCTTGTCAAGAAATATAACGCTGAAAAAATAGAAACCCAATTACTAAAGATGGCTTCAAAAAAAGATTGCTCAGATTCCTTTTCCAAAAGAATAATTCCAGATTCAATTTTGAGAATATTGTCGATTTCTTTTTTTGTCATTTAGGATTTTCGTAGTGTTTTCAACTTTGAACCATAAATTACTCAAACGTCTCCACCTTAAACCCTTGAAACTGCCACTGCGTGATGCCACCTTTTAAATCATAAATCTTAACAAAACCGGCATCTTTGAGCTTTTGGGCACATTGTGCACTTCTTCCACCCGATTTGCAATATAAAATAACTGGTTTGGTCTTGTCCAGTTTATTGATGTCTTCGTCAAAGGTTGGCGAATTAAAATCAATATTTTGCGAACCTTCGATAAAACCTTTTTTATATTCTTCTTCTGTTCTTACATCCACAAACTGTACATCTTCCAGCTCCAAAAGGGTTTGCATCTCTTCGGAAGTGATGAGTTGTATGTCGCCTTTGTCTTCATTTTCACAACCGGTCAGTACCAATGCGAAAAAAACACCTAAAATAATTGATAGTTTTTTCATTTTTTTGTGTGTTACAATTCTGAAACCTCACCTTGCCATTCGCTAAAACCACCCATAAGGTTATAGGTGTTTTTAAAACCTAACTGATTCATAATGCTACAAGCTTGTGCACTTCTCGCACCGGCTTTGCAATAGACATAATAGTTTTTGGTTTTGTCCAATGCCTCTATGCCATCAATAAATTCTTGACCTTTGTAAATATCTATATGGATCGCTTTTGGTATAACGCCATTTTCTACTTCTTCTTGTGTACGAACGTCCAAAATCACAGCATTAGTATCATTTTCTAATTGTTGTGACCATTGTTGTTGGGTTAAATCTGCCATAGTTTTCAGTAAATTTACGAACAAATTTAACGTTTCTTTAGCATATAGACGAAAAAAAATCCGAAGTGTTACACCTCGGATTCGTTTTTATGAAAAAGTTTATGAAGAGAAACTCATAACTTATAACTCTAAACTTTAATCGTACAACCAATGGCACGGGTTTCGGTTTCTTTGATTTCTTTTCCGGCCAATAACGCATCTACCGCATTTTCAAGATATTTGGTGTTTACCGCTTCGGCATCTTGGTAATTATCATCAATAGCACCAATGTATTTCACTTCGTTGCCTTTTTTGGTTTTTTGCAACAAATAAACGTGAGGTGTTTTGGTAGCACCATACTGCGGATAAATTTTCTGACCTTTATCTAACAAATAAGGAAACGTAAACCCTTTTTCTTTAGCTCTTATTTTCATGGCATCCATATTGTCATCGGGTTTTACGTCTGTATTATTTGGCATAATGGCAATGACAGGATAGCCTTTGGATGCATATTTTTTGTCCAAAGCTACAATGCGGTCTTCATACGCTACGGCATACGGGCAGGTATTGCAGGTAAAAATCACAATATAACCTTTGGCATCTTTGTAATCTGCTAAGGATACCATTTTGCCGTTTACGTTTTCCAGTTTAAAATCGGTAGCAATGTCACCTATTTTATAACCTTTGGTATCACTTGGGTTGGTAAATGCTGACAATACCACTACGGCAAGAACAGCAACTAACATGTTTAATTTTTTCATGATTTATTGTTTATGAATTGTTTAACTTCGGTTTCTAATTCGTCATACGTAAACGCTTGTTCATAAAACCGGCGTTTCTCTTTGTTGAATATCAACGTTGCAGGAATGGCTCCGGACCAACTTTCATCCACTTTTGGAATCCAGGTATTGGCATCGGGATCGTTCAAAGCAATGACTTTTGATTGCAATTGATGTTTTATGATGAATGGCTTGAGCTTGGTTTCATAATTCTTCGGAGAATCCAAACTGATTAAAATGACCTCCAGTTCATCTGCATACTCTTTATTTATTTTTTCAAAATAAGGCAATTCCTTGATACACGGCGCACACCAGGTAGCCCAAAAATTCACCACATATACTTTTTCATCAGTAGTTGTCAAGAACTTTTCAATGCCATCAAAATTGTAAATTTCCAAACTGTCCAATACGGTTTTTGACGAAGCATTGGCATTTTCTGCGTTAGCAATAGGCATTTCTTGTGGTGCATCTTTACAAGACACCAAGCCTATTAATATAATAATTACTAATAATCTCATCGTATAAAGTTATCAATCGATTATGAGCCTGAAATAATTTTAACAAAAATTTATAGCATCGTTGTATTACAGGTTCAAAATAATGAATACATTTGTATATACAATAATTGTATATGAAAGAATTGGAAGCCATTTTAAAAACAACAGCCATTTTACCGTCATCACGCAAAACCGTGTTGAATATTTCGTATTCAAGCACTTGGATTAAGGATGAAATCGCATCGGCTTTAAAACCTTTCGATATTTCTATTGAGCAGTTTAATGTATTGAGAATACTAAGAGGGCAAAAGGGGAATCCTACCAATTTACAGGATATTCAAGACAGGATGATTAATAAAATGAGTAATACGACCCGATTGGTAGATAAGTTGATTTTAAAAGATTTTGTTGAGCGATTTACCTGCGAAAAAAACCGTCGTAAAGTTGATATTTTCATTACGGAAAAAGGCTTGAACTTGCTAAAAGAATTAGATCCGGTTGTTGACAATACGGAAGCTCAAATCACAAAAAACCTTAATTCTGACGAACTGGAAACCTTAAATTATTTATTAACAAAACTTAGAAATTAATAAAACGGGCACATATATTGATACTCTGAAAAAACAAAAAACAAATTATAACCATTAATACAAATAAATATTTAACCTTATGAAAACAAACATTTTAAAATCAGCATTCATTTTTGCTATTGCATTGTCAGTAGCGTCATTCACGGCAATTTCTGAAAAGAAAGTTGACGTAAAAGAAAGTAAAGTAACATGGAAAGGCTACAAAGTAACAGGCTCTCACGATGGTACTATCAACCTTCAGGAAGGCACATTAACCTTTGCCGATAAGCAACTTACAGGCGGTAGTTTTGTGATTGACATGACTTCTATCAATACTACAGATTTAAGCGGCGATATGAAAGGTAAATTGGATGGTCACTTAAAATCTGACGATTTCTTTGGTGTTGAAAAACATCCGACAGCAACTTTCAAAATCACAAACGTGAGCGGTAAAGACAACCTTTACAGAGTAACCGGCGATTTAACCATTAAAGGTGTTACACACTCAACAAGTTTCGCTTTACAGGTTAATGATAACACAGCTACTGCTGCTTTAAAAATTGACAGAACAAAATTTGGCATTCAATACAAATCAAAAAGCTTTTTTGATAACTTGAAAGACGCCGCTATTTATGATGAATTTGACTTAAATATAACTTTAAAATTCTAAATTTATCTTAAAAGATTGATTTATAGCAAATAGTTTTTAGTTGTAAAACCATCGGGAATTTATTTCCGGTGGTTTTTTTCATTTTTTTTATAAATAATTTGAAAAGCTGAATTTCATTTCTATATTTGGAAAACAAAATAAAAACATGAATCTAAATTTAAACAATACTTGGTGGTGGTGCTCTCATAACTCAATCGTCGTGAGCTAAACCTTTATGTATATTTTAAATTCTAAATATCAAGGCTTGTCATTCACGACAAGCCTTTTTTCATTTCCGCGCATGCGGAAATCTCATAATAAAAACTAAAAAAATAGAATTAAAGATTGAAAAAAATAAACCTAATTAATGAGATTAAAACATAGGATTTCAGCTTTTGCAGAAATGACTTTAAAATAATATATGAAAACATTCAGCTTATACACCCATCATAAAAAAATCCTTGCAGATACTATCACGCCTGTAAGCATTTATTTAAAAATAAGGGATAAATTTCCCAACAGTATTTTATTGGAAAGCAGTGATTATCATGCATCCGACAACAGTTTTTCCTATATCTGCTGCAACCCTGTCGCATCCATAAAAGTGAAAAATGAAGTCATCACTCAAAACTTCCCCGATGGCAGTAAGCTCATTACCAAAATTAAAGGCAGCATAAGTGTTACAGATGTCATCCATAAGTTTACCAAGCGTTTCAAGACACAATCTGAAGAAGTTTTCAAGTTTATCAACAACGGTATTTTTGGGTATATCGCCTATGATGCCGTGCGGTATTTTGAAGACATCAACATATCAAAAAAAGAAGGCTATCAAGACATTCCCGATATTTACTACGCTGTATATCAAAACATCATTGCCATAAATCATTTTAAAAACGAAGCTTATATTTTTGCACATTGCTTTGATGCCGAAAATAATATAGATGATATTTTTCAACTCATAACATCAAAAAACTATGCAGCTTTTAGTTTTAAAACCTGTGGCGATACAATTTCTAATTTAACAGACGAGCAATACAAAGAACACGTAGCGTTGGCAAAAGAACATTGCGCCCGGGGCGATGTGTTCCAATTGGTGCTTTCAAAAAAATTCACGCAAGAATTTAGAGGTGATGAGTTTAATGTATATCGTGCTTTACGCAATATCAATCCGTCACCATATTTGTTCTATTTTGATTATGGCGATTTTAAAATCTTCGGAAGCTCGCCCGAAGCGCAACTTGTCATCAATAAAAACAAAGCCGAAATTCATCCCATTGCAGGCACTTTTAAACGCACGGGAAATGATGAAAACGACAGCGAACTTGCAAAAAAACTTGCCACAGACGATAAGGAAAATGCCGAGCACGTCATGCTGGTTGACCTCGCCCGTAATGATTTGAGCCGGCATGGCAGCAGTGTACGTGTAGAAACCTATCGTGAAGTTCAGTTTTTTTCGCACGTTATCCACCTGGTAAGTAAAGTTACCGGTGATGTTCATAAAAACACACCAACCATGCAGGTCGTTTCAGATACGTTTCCGGCAGGAACACTAAGCGGCGCACCAAAACATAAAGCCATGCAGCTTATTGAAAAATATGAAACAACAAGCCGTGAATTTTATGGTGGCGCTATTGGCTTTATGGATTTTGAAGGCAATTTTAACCATGCTATCATGATACGGACTTTTATGAGTAAAAACCATCATTTACACTGGCAGGCCGGCGCAGGTTTGGTGTCAAAATCCAATCCCGATACAGAATTGCAGGAAGTTTATAACAAATTGGGTGCATTAACAAAAGCCATTGAATTGGCAGAAAGTATATGAAAAAAGTATTAGTGATTGATAATTACGACAGTTTTACCTACAACCTGGTTCATTATCTGGAAGATTTGGATTGCGATGTAACCGTGATGAGAAATGACCAGCTCACTCTCGGTGATGTGATGCCGTTTCAAAAAATCGTATTATCGCCCGGTCCGGGAATCCCCGATGAAGCCGGTTTACTCAAAAGCATCATAAAAACATACGCGCCAACCAAAAGCATTTTGGGTGTTTGTCTCGGACAGCAAGCTATAGGTGAGGTTTTTGGTGGTAAACTCATCAACCTTGCAGCCGTTTTTCACGGTGTTGCCACAAAAGTTCATATCTCGGTAGATGACGAACCACTTTTTGAAGGGCTCGGTAAAACCATTGAAGTAGGAAGGTACCATTCCTGGGTTGTAGATGCCAATTTGCCCGAAGAGCTTGAAGCCACATCCTTTGATGATAACGGTCAGGTAATGTCATTGCGCCATAAAGTGTATGATGTAAAAGGTGTGCAATATCATCCCGAATCGGTTTTAACACCTGTCGGAAAGAAAATTTTGGAAAACTGGATTAATCAGTAAGCAGTTTTCAGTTTGCTATAAAGTTTAATAAAATAAACAGTAAAGATTATATAAAAAATCCCCTTTCCTTTGGAAAGGGTTAGGGATAGGATGAAACATATTTTAAACAGATTAATTAATCAGGAAAACATCTCATATCATGAAGCCAGACAGGTTTTAATCGGTATTTCAAAAGGAGAATGTAACCAAAGTCAGATTGCAGCTTTTTTGACCATTTTCATGATGCGAAGCATTACCGTTGATGAGCTTCAGGGATTTAAAGACGCACTTTTGGAACTATGCATTCCGGTAGATTTTAGTGATTATGACGCTATCGATTTATGCGGAACCGGTGGCGATGGCAAAGATACGTTTAACATCTCGACTCTGGCATCTTTTGTAACTGCCGGCGCAGGAATTCCTGTTACAAAACATGGTAATTACGGAGTGTCATCGGCTTGCGGGTCATCAAACGTAATGGAGCAATTGGGTGTTAAATTCACAAATAACAGCGATTTTTTAAAACGTTGTCTGGACGAAGCCGGAATATGTATTTTGCATGCGCCGTTATTTCATCCAACGATGAAAAACGTAGCGTCTATACGGAAAGATTTAGGAGTTAAAACTTTTTTCAACATGTTGGGTCCTATGGTTAATCCGGCATTTCCCAAATATCAGACAGCAGGTGTTTTTAGTCTGGAGCTTTTACGTATGTATAGCTATTTATATCAAAAAACCAATAAAAATTACACCATATTATATGCTCTTGACGGTTATGATGAAATATCATTAACCGGCAACACAAAAGTAGTGAGCAACACTTCCGAATATATCATCACACCCGAAGATTTTGGCGTAAAACCTATCAACCCCGAAGCCATTCACGGTGGTTCAAGTATTGAATCGTCTGCCAAAATTTTCACACATATTTTAAACGGGCACGGTACGGTTGCACAAAACCACGTAGTATGTGCCAATGCTGCCGTTGCTATAAGTACAGCAACGGGAAAATCTGTTTCCGAAGGTTTTGAACTGGCTCAAAATTCATTATTTGAAGGTAAGGCAAAACAGAGTTTTGAGACATTAATAACATTGAGCAAGCGTTATAAATCATGACCATTTTAGACCATATCGTTAAAGACAAATATAAGGAAGTTGCTTTCAAAAAACAGCTTATTCCACAGGCGCATTTTGAACGTATGCCGTTATTTGACCGCATACCAATATCCTTAAAAGACAATCTTAAAAAAAGTCATTCGGGCATCATTGCCGAGCATAAACGCCGCTCGCCTTCAAAAGCCGTTATCAATCAAAACCACAACGTTTTTGATGTTGCCATAGGTTATGAGCAAGCCGGAGTTTGCGGAATGTCGGTGCTTACAGACGTGAAATATTTTGGAGGTTCGCTTGACGATTTATGGATAGCACGTTCAAGTTGCAGCTTACCGTTATTACGTAAAGAATTTATCATTGACAGCTATCAAATCCTGGAAGCAAAAGCCTTTGGTGCCGATGCTGTTTTGCTGATTGCCGCTATCTTAACCCGAGTAGGGATTAGACAGTTGTCGCAATTGGCAAAAAGTTTACAACTTGAAGTTTTATTAGAAATTCACGATGAAAATGAGCTGCATAAATCTATCATGCCAACGATTGATATGATAGGCGTCAACAACCGAAACCTTAAAACTTTTGAAGTAAATACAGATAACAGTAAAAAACTCAGCACGATAATTCCTGATGAATTTGTCAAAGTTTCCGAAAGCGGCATCAGTACCGTTGACACGGTTAAGGACTTAAAACAATATGGTTATCAAGGGTTTTTGATTGGCGAAAATTTTATGAAAACCAATAATCCCGGAAAAAGTGCAAAACAATTTATCGATAACTTAAAAAAATAACCACATGACGAACATTTTGAGATTTCTCAATCGCTTCGCTCATATCGAAATGACAAAACAATGAAACTTAAAGTCTGCGGTATGAAATATCACGATAATATCCTTGAAGTTGCTGTACTTCAACCGGACTATTTGGGTTTTATTTTTTATGAAAAATCGTTACGTTATTTTGACGGCATCATACCTAAACTACCTGATAACATAAAAAAAACAGGTGTTTTTGTCGATGAAACCATCGAAACTATCATTAAAACATGCAATAAGCACCGGTTAAAAGCTATCCAGTTACATGGGAATGAATCGTCACAGTTTTGTTCAGATTTAAAAGTTAAGCTTGGCTCTGCTGTTGAAATTATCAAGGTATTCTCTGTCAAAAAAACTTTTGATTTTGAGATGCTAAAACCTTATGAAGCATGCTGCGATTACTTTTTGTTTGACACTAAAGGAAAACTTCCGGGTGGCAACGGCTATGCTTTTGACTGGAATGCACTAAAGCAATACCCAAGTACAAAGCCTTATTTTTTAAGTGGCGGTATTGGGCTTGACAAGATTTACAGTCTTAAACAATTTTTAAATAATCCGGCATCTGCACTTTGTCTCGCAATTGATGTCAACAGCAAATTTGAAGTGGAAGCAGGATTAAAAAACATTGATGATTTAAAAGCATTTTTTAAAGAATTTAGAACTTAACATTATGGGATTCCCACAAAAGCGGGAATGAGAAATTATGACATACAATATTAATGACAAAGGGTTTTATGGTGAGTTTGGCGGTGCTTTCATTCCTGAGATGCTTTACCCTAATGTGGAAGAACTGCGCCAAAAATACCTGAGCATTATGGAAGAACCTCAATTTCAACAGGAATTCCGGCAATTGCTTAAAGATTATGTGGGTCGCCCATCGCCATTATACTTTGCGAAACGCCTGTCAAAACTCTATAATACAAATATTTACTTAAAACGCGAAGACCTCAACCATACCGGAGCTCACAAAATAAACAACACCATAGGGCAGATTCTTATGGCAAAACGTTTGGGAAAAACCCGCATTATTGCCGAAACCGGCGCAGGACAGCACGGTGTGGCAACAGCTACCGTTTGCGCGCTTATGGGACTGGAATGTATTGTGTATATGGGCGAAATTGACATTGCGCGTCAGGCGCCAAACGTGGCACGTATGAAAATGCTGGGCGCAAAAGTTGTGCCTGCACTATCGGGGAGCAAAACGCTTAAAGATGCCACCAATGAAGCCATACGCGACTGGATAAACAACCCCGTTAAC
Organism: uncultured Flavobacteriaceae bacterium; assembly: GCA_964454675.1. Classification (GTDB taxonomy): domain Bacteria; phylum Bacteroidota; class Bacteroidia; order Flavobacteriales; family Flavobacteriaceae; genus CAYVUB01. The sequence goes on from CAYVUB010000039.1 coordinate 22,158, forward strand.
ACCCATTACATTATAGGCAGCGTTGTTGGGCCGCATCCATATCCCGATATGGTAACACGATTTCAAGCCGTAATTTCAGAAGAAATAAAACAGCAGCTTTTAGAAAAAGAACAGAAAACCACACCGGATTATGTCATAGCTTGCGTAGGTGGTGGTAGCAATGCCGCAGGTGCTTTTTACCATTTTCTGGAAGATACCAATGTTAAACTGATTGCTGTTGAAGCCGCAGGAAAAGGTATCAATTCCGGGGAAAGTGCGGCAACATCGGCACTTGGAAAACCGGGTGTTATTCACGGCAGCAAAACCCTGCTGATGCAAACACCCGACGGGCAAATTACCGAGCCGTATTCTATATCGGCAGGATTGGATTATCCCGGAGTTGGTCCCATGCACGCACATTTGTTTAAAAGCGGCAGAGCCCGGTTTTTATCAATAACCGATGACGAAGCTATGAATGCCGGTTTGCAACTCTGCAAACTTGAAGGGATTATTCCCGCTATCGAAAGTGCGCATGCACTGGCAATTTTTGAACAGAAAATCTTTAATCCCGATGCTGTTGTTGTGGTCAATTTATCAGGTCGTGGCGATAAAGATTTAAATACCTATATCAATTATTTCAATCTTTAAAACTGATAATCCTTATAGCTTCAGTAGAAAAAATTATGAACAGAATCAACCAAACATTGCAGGAAGAAACAAAACTGCTGTCCATCTATTTTACTGCCGGTTATCCGCATCTTAACGATACAGTGCCAATCATTCAACAACTCGAAAAAAGCGGTGTTGATATGATTGAAATAGGCTTACCGTTCAGCGACCCGCTTGCCGATGGTCCAACCATTCAGCAAAGTTCGACACAAGCTTTAAAAAACGGGATGACGACTTCGGTGTTGTTTAATCAGTTGAAAGATATCAGGCAATCTGTGGCAATCCCGTTGATTATCATGGGATATTTTAACCCGATACTGCAATACGGCGTTGAAGAATTTTGTAAAAAATGTGAAGAAACAGGTATCGACGGACTCATTATTCCGGATTTACCGGTTGATATATATCAGGAAAAATACCGGGCAATTTTTGAGCAATACGGTTTAATCAATGTGTTTTTGATAACGCCGCAAACCTCTGTTGAGCGCATTCGTTACATTGATTCTGTTTCCGAAGGATTTATTTATATGGTAAGCAGCGCCGGTGTTACGGGAAATTCGTCGGGATTTGATGACCAACACACATCATATTTTGAACGCATTAAAGATATGCAGTTACAACATCCTCAGATTGTAGGGTTTGGTATTCATGACAAAGCGAGCTTTGAACAGGCAGCAACATTTTCAAACGGGGCAATTATAGGCAGCGCTTTTATAAAACATCTTACAGAACATGGTGTTGACGCTATTGATACGTTTGTAAAAGGTATAAAATCTTAGAAATCAAAAGATTTATTGATTCCATTAAAATGTGAGGAGATATACTATTAATCGTAGTCTGAATTATGGCTTGATTTTCACAATTTTATTTTCTTGAATGACGACAATTTCGCTATTGTTTTTTCGTTTGAATTCAAGCATTTTTTCATACGCTTTTTCAAGATCTTTTAGTATTTTATTTCGCATTTCTGTTTTAGTTTCCTTTGTCATAATATTTTTTTAATTCATTAAATTTCTTTTGATTATGAACATAAGTTTCTTCACCAAGATTTTTTTCTGCAATTAATTCATGTTTTCCTTCCGAATGATCGAAAATAAAAACTTGATCCATAATTGGAAGATAAATTTCAAACAAGTTTATGATTTGATTATGGTATCGTCTTTCTATAACATCTTTCGGAATATTATGTGAACACTCAATTTAACACGCTCTTTTGCTAATTCAGGATTTTTAAGCCAGAAAAAGGCAAGCGTAGTATTATATCCTTTTTTTTAAGCATTTAGAATTTTTTGCTTGTATGTTTTTGTTGCTAAAGTTGTTTCAAATGCAAAATTTTCTTTCTGTTCAAAAAGTTCATCAATTCTGTTCAGCATTATTCTTCCAGTTTCAAACGCAACCTTTTCCGGCTGAAATGGAGATAAACCTTTCGCGATTTCGTCAGCATTTACGAATTCTTTACAATCCAAAATTTCGGGCAAAATAGTAAAAGACACTGTGGTTTTGTTGCGGGATGATTCGCAAAGATTTTTGGAATAACAATTACCGAGTGGATTCGGCGTAGTTTCTTGAAACTTTGGGTTAGGTTTATAATAACATACCGGGTTAGCAGTCATAATGATCATAAATGTTGTAGGTTACAGTATTTTATTCAGTATATTTTCCAATCAATAGAATCAGAAATGTAATTACAATTACTACTCCTGCAACGGCAAGATATAATTTCATTGCTTTTTTGTCGTCTCTAAAATCTGTAATCAAAATAGATTCTGTAGTCGCAACAATTTCGTTTTCTTTTATAATTCGGTCAACATTTTTCATGTCAGAATCAAGTAAGAAATATCTAATTTCACCATCGATTGACACTTGTTCATTAATGTCGGTATAATATTTTATTCCGTTTTTTTGTAATTCCGATTCAAATATGATTTTATCTTTCAACAAAACATAAAGTTTGTAATGTTTATTGAATTTTATGTCAAAATTATTTTCAGATAAAGTTGAGTTCATATTATACATTTCAAA
>CAYVUB010000040.1:0-20973 GCA_964454675.1 uncultured Flavobacteriaceae bacterium
TTAGTTTCTAAAAATTTTAAGCCACATAAGGCACGAATTTTCACAAAAAGTAATTTGTGTAATTCGTGGCTACTTTAAAATCGGACTTTCAGTCCGAAACCAAACTATGGACTTTTACTCCATTGAGGTTTATTTGGAATATTTATCCAACGAATTATCAGCTGTTTATCTAAAATAAAAACGTCTTGCGGTAAGCAAGACGTTTTTAGTGGTATTTTGAAGTGTTTTTTATTACTGCTGCATATTTTTTGCCTCGATGCTCAATGTTGCATGTGGGACGAGTTTTAAACGCTCTTTGCTGATGAGCTTGCCGGTAACACGGCATATACCATAGGTTTTATTTTCTATGCGTATAAGGGCATTTTTAAGGTCGCGGATAAATTTTTCCTGACGTATTGCCAATGCCGAGTTTGCTTCTTTACTCATTGTTTCGCTGCCTTCTTCAAACGCTTTAAACGTTGGCGATGTATCATCGGTACCGTTATTAAGGTCGTTCATGTAAGCACTTTTTATCAATTCTAAATCGTGAATAGCTTTTTCTATTTTCTCCTGAATCAATACTTTAAATTCTGCTAAATCTTTGTCAGAATAGCGGTTATTTGTCTCTACTGCCATAATTTTAAATTTTTTCAATAAACAACTTGGTGTTTACGTCATCAAAAGCAACTTCTGTACCATTATCTAAGTGGTCTGAAATTCTCACTTCTTTTGCCAAAGTTTCTGTTTTTATGTACTCTAAATTTGTGTTTATTGCGTTACTAATTTGTTCATCTTTTTGAAAGCTTACAATAATTCTGTCGGTCAATTCAAACCCCGAATCTTTACGTAAATTCTGAATCCGGTTAACCAATTCTCTTGCAATGCCTTCCTTTTTCAAATCGTCTGTGATTGTCACATCTAAAGCTACCGTCAAACCGGCAGAACTTGCTACCAGCCAGCCTTCAATATCTTGAGACGTAATCTCAACATCAGACCGTTCTAAAGTAATACTTTTTGTATTAACTACAACGTCTAAAACGCCATTTTGCTCGATTTTTTTTATACCATCGGCGTTCAGATTGTTAATAACTTGTGCTACGGCTTTCATGTCCTGACCAAAACGAGGACCGAGCACTTTAAAATTGGGCTTGACTTGTTTTACCAAGATGTCTGATGCATCGTCTAAAAGTTGTAATTCTTTGACGTTTACTTCATGTTTAATCAAGTCTGCCACCGCCGATATTTCTTGCTTTTGCTGTAAGCTGTCAACAGGTACCATGATTTTTTGCAATGGCTGGCGCACTTTGATTTTTTCTTTGGCTCTCAAAGACAATACCAATGATGAAATGGTTTGTGCACTTTCCATTTTGCGTTCCAGATCTTTGTCGATAAATGCACTGTCAAAAACAGGAAAATCTGCCAAATGTACACTTTCAAAACCTTCTTTTTTGGTTACTGAATTCAAATCCAAATACAATTTATCCATAAAGAACGGCGCAATTGGCGCGCCCAATTTGGCTATGGTTACCATACAGGTATAAAGTGTTTGGTACGCCGATAGTTTATCTTGCTCATAATCGCCTTTCCAGAAACGTCTTCTGCTTAAACGCACATACCAGTTGCTCAAATAATCTTGTGTAAAGTCTGAAATAGCACGGGCGGCTTTGGTTGGCTCATAATCGGCATAATACGCATCCACTTTTTGAATCAATGTATGCAATTCCGATAGAATCCAGCGGTCTAATTCAGGCCTGTTTTCCAATGGTACATCGGCTTCTTCATATTTAAAACCATCCAGATTGGTATATAAAGTAAAAAACGAATAGGTATTATAAAGTGTTCCGAAAAATTTACGCTTCACTTCTTCAATACCTTCTACGTCAAACTTCAGGTTATCCCACGGATTCGCGTTACTTATCATATACCAACGTGTGGCATCGGCACCATAAGTTGCTAAAGTCTCAAATGGATCTGCGGCGTTTCCTAATCGTTTGGACATTTTCTGCCCGTTTTTGTCCAAAACCAAACCATTAGACACGACATTTTTATACGCTACCGAATCAAAAACCATCGTTGCTATGGCGTGCAAGGTATAAAACCAACCTCGGGTTTGGTCAACGCCTTCAGCGATAAAATCGGCAGGGAATGCCCCGCCATTATCAACTAATTCGGGCATTTCAAACGGATAATGCCATTGTGCGTAAGGCATCGCACCGGAATCAAACCAAACATCAATCAAATCAGTTTCACGTTTCATTGGTTTGCCTGACGGCGATACTAACACAATTTCATCTACAATGTTTTTATGTAAATCGATTTTATCGTAATTCTCTTTGGAATTGTTGCCAACTTCAAAACTTTCAAAAATATCTTTAGACATAAAACCAGCTGCAACAGCTTTTGCCATTTCCGCTTTCAATTCTTCAACAGAACCGATGCAGATGTCTTCTTTACCATCATCGGTACGCCAAATAGGCAAAGGAATTCCCCAATAGCGTGAACGCGACAAATTCCAGTCATTGGCATTAGCCAACCAGTTACCAAAACGACCTGTTCCAGTAGCTTTTGGTTTCCAGTTAATAGTATCGTTTAATTCAAACATTCTATCTTTTACATCGGTCACTTTGATAAACCAAGAATCTAATGGATAATATAGAATGGGTTTGTCTGTTCGCCAGCAATTTGGGTAGCTGTGTTTATATTTTTCAACCTTAAAGGCTTTGTTCTCTTCTTTTAATTTGATGGCAATTTCCACATCCACCGAACGCTCTGGAGCTTCGCCATCATTATAATATTCATTTTTGACATACTTCCCGGCAAATACTCCCATTTCAGGTCTGAATTTTCCTTGTAAATCCACCAACGGCACCAGATTACCGTTTTCGTCTTTTACCAGCATTGGTGGTACTTCCGGAACAGCTTCTTTGGCAACTTTGGCATCATCAGCTCCAAACGTTGGCGCGGTGTGGACAATTCCGGTTCCGTCTTCGGTAGTGACAAAATCGCCAGCGATGACTCTAAAGGCATTCTCTGGATTGTCGTTTGGTAAGGTGTATTTTAAAAGTTGTTCGTATCGAATGCCTACAACATCTTTTCCTTTGAATTCTTTAACAACATAAAAAGGGATTTTCTTATCGCCAGACTTGTAATCTAATAAGTCTGATTTGCTTTCAACTTTATTAAATTTTCCATCAAATTGATAATTCACCAACGCTTTTGCCAAAACAACATTGATAGGCTCAAAGGTGTATTGATTGTAGGTTTCCACCAACACATAGTCAATTTTTGGTCCAACCGTTAACGCGGTATTTGAAGGTAATGTCCAAGGCGTGGTTGTCCAAGCCAAAAAGTAAATGGTGCCTTCGTTTTGTAAAAAGTCAGGTAAACTTTCATTCAAAGCTTTAAACTGAGCCACTACTGTTGTATCTGTTACATCTTGATACGTACCTGGTTGGTTCAGTTCGTGCGAGCTTAATCCTGTGCCTGCTTTTGGCGAATACGGCTGAATGGTGTAGCCTTTATACAACAATTTCTTATCGTAAATTTGCTTCAGCAACCACCATACGCTTTCCATATATTTTGGTTCGTAGGTAATGTATGGATTGTCCATATCTACCCAATAGCCCATTTTTTGTGTGAGGTCGTTCCAAACATCGGTATAACGCATCACGGCTTTTTTGCAGGCAGCATTGTAATCTTCTACAGAAATGGTTTTCCCAATATCTTCTTTGGTAATGCCCAATTCTTTTTCAACGCCAAGTTCAATTGGCAAACCGTGCGTGTCCCAACCTGCTTTTCGTTTTACCTGAAAGCCTTTCATGGTTTTGTAACGCGGAAAAATATCTTTAATGGCACGTGCCAAAACGTGGTGAACTCCGGGAAGTCCATTGGCTGACGGCGGCCCTTCAAAAAACACAAACGGCGTGTTGCCTTCACGCGTGGTCACGGATTTATCAAAAATATCATGTTCCTGCCAGTAGCGAAGCACTTCTTCTGCTACTTTTGGCAGGTCAAGACCTTTATATTCAGGGAATTTCGTACTCATTATATCTGCAATTCAAATAAGAGTGCGAAATTAAGGAATTTTGGGAAAAAAGCGGTTGTGAAATATCAAAAAGCTTTCTTAAATCGTTTCGCTTTATCGAGCAGTAATTTTTGTTCTTCAATACTGATGTTTGATGAAGAAACCACTTTACCGTTTTTTAAGTAAATTTTCTTTGCAGAATTGCCTGTAGCAGACATGACTTTTACCAATTTGCCTTTGTCAAAATAAAAAGTTTCCGTAGTTGTTTTGTCAGTTTTTTCGATGTTTTTTATTCGGTAAAGTTCGTTGGTGTTTTCATCAAAAAGCACATAATACTTAAATGTTCCGATGTCTTTAAACCCTTCAATATCGGTCAATGCACCTTCGGTTAGAGTTTCTTTCAGATTGCTGTTGGCATCTGTTTTTAAAGTATAACTATCAATGGTCTTTAATTGCTGTTCTGTTGAGCTTGGTGTTTTTGTTCCGCAGGAAAAAAGCGTCATGCCAATTACTGCTGTTAGTATTGTGATACGGTTCATATTTTAAGAATTAGGGTTTCTTTTATTTACGTGTGAATACCTTGTTTTGGTTGACAGACACGGTTTGTCATTGCATCGCCAGTTCGGCTGTTGCCTCGTGCCCGATTGTAGTGTAGTGAAACGGAACGAAACAGAGGAATCTATATAATAAGCAATAGATTTCTCGACTTCACTGCGTTACGCTCGACACGAGGGCTTTGCCCGAACTGTACGAAGTAAAATGACAGCGAGATTCCCCGACAAGTTCAGAATGACGGCAGTAAGCTCAGACACGAATTGCACAAATTTACACAAATCAATTCCCTCTTAATCCAATATTCAAAATGGCACCTTACCGCAAAGCAACACAAAACAGCGCAGAGTTTCACAAAGAAATCGTATAATAATAAAATTCGTATAAATTTGTGCAATTCGTGTCTATTCATCACACGATAAACCCGATTACATCCTCAATTTTTGAAACGAGTTGTACGGTAATTCCTTTTTGGGTTGGTTCTATTTTATTGTATTTTGATATAAAAATGGTTGAAAACCCTAATTTTTCGGCTTCAAGAATGCGTTGTTCCACACGTTGCACCGGACGAATTTCGCCCGATAATCCAACCTCAGCCGCAAAACAATAATCTTTAGGCAAAGCCACATCTTCATTAGATGATAAAATGGCTGCCACTACTGCCAAATCTATGGCAGGGTCGTCAACCGTGATACCGCCGGTAATGTTCAGGAATACGTCTTTGGCACCCAACCGGAAACCGGCGCGTTTTTCCAAAACTGCCAGCAGCATATTCAATCGTTTGGCATTAAATCCCGTAGCACTGCGTTGTGGTGTGCCGTAAACCGCGGTACTTACCAATGCCTGTATTTCTATCATTAACGGGCGGATACCTTCAAGAGTGGCTGCAACGGCGTTGCCCGACAGTTCTTCGTCTTTTTTTGAAATGAGAAGTTCGCTCGGGTTGCTTACTTCCCGCAAGCCCGAACCCTGCATTTCGTAAATGCCCAGTTCGTGTGTAGAGCCAAAGCGGTTTTTGTGCGCCCTGAGAATACGGAACACGTGATTCCTGTCGCCTTCAAATTGCAGTACGGTATCGACCATGTGTTCCAGGATTTTTGGACCTGCAATGGTGCCGTCTTTGGTAATATGCCCTATGAGGATGACCGGCGTTGCGGTTTCTTTGGCAAATTTAATAAGTTCTGAAGTACATTCTTTGATTTGCGAAATACTTCCGGCAGACGACTCTACATAATCGCTGTGTAAGGTTTGGATAGAATCGATAACGATAATATCGGGTTGCAATTCTTCAATCTGCTTAAAGATATTTTGCGTTTTTGTTTCGGTCAGGATGTAGCAGTTATCACCGTTTGGATGGATGCGTTCTGCCCGCATCTTGATTTGTTTCTGGCTTTCTTCGCCCGATACATACAGGGTTTTGTACGGCAGTTTTAAAGCTATTTGCAGCAGTAGCGTACTTTTACCGATACCGGGTTCGCCACCTAATAAAATGAGTGAGCCGGGCACAATACCGCCTCCGAGCACACGGTTAAACTCGTGGTTTTGTGTGTCTAAACGTGTTTCCTGAGAGGCATCAATATCATTGATTTTTAACGGTTTTGAAATACGTTCGGTTGATGACGTTGTGGTTTTCCAGCTGCTTTTTTCGGTTTTTTGAATGACCTCTTCTACAATGGTATTCCATTCTTTACAGGCATTGCATTGCCCTTGCCATTTGGCATACTGGCTGCCGCAATTCTGACAGAAAAAAGTTGTTTTAAGTTTTGTCATTAATACCCAAAATCTGCTTTAATGGCATTGGCTTTGTCAAGCACATCATCTTTGGTAATGCCCGCTATTTCTTTAAGTATGTATGCCGATTGATAGGTTCTCATCGCTTTTTTTGGCTCGCCTTTTTCCTCATAAAAACGGGCAAGATAATAATGCCCGAGCAAGGTGTCGGGATATTGGGTGCGCGCCAGTTTTCCTAAGGCTTCGTAATAGTCGAATTTTTCGGTTTTTTCAATAGCTGCCGAAATGGCTTTGAAATCATTAATCAGAATTTGTTTGTCAATGCCAAACAACTCTTTAATCATCGTATATTTTTCCTGAAGATAATCCACAGGGCTTCCTTCCAGTTTTAAAACGGTTTCGGTATATTCTTTTTTGCTGATAGGCTGAAACACAAAGAAAATACTTTCCAAAGCTCTCGGGATGGCATAAGCAGGCAGCGTATAATGCGATGGTCCGTCAAAATTGTCAAAATTATACAGCAAATTGTCGTTTTCAATGGCCGTGATGGCGGTGTTGAAGGCTTCGGTTTTGTCTTTAAGGGCTTTTACATCGTTGCTTGAGGTTGCCAGATAATAGAATATTTTGCTTTTCAATCCTTCAAATCGTTCGGTAACATATTCCGCAGTCTGTGGTGCAAAATCGGGCGACAGTACAATATAGGCATGAAACAGCGGATTGTCTTTGAGCAGGAAATAATTGATGAAATTTGCGGTTTCGCCATGACCTGCAATGACTTTAAAGGCTTCGGTTTTGTAATTTTTGTTGATATACGGCACCAGTTCCATTCCTAAAAATTCAAAAAATGAGGCACCTTTTTCAATAGGCAGTGAATTTTGTTCAGAAAACATCACGTCTTCGTAGCGTGTATCAACCTGGTTAACACCTACCACGATAGCATCGGGAATATCTTCCCAATAGGCATAATAATCGGTATTTCCTGCTACGGCTTCAAACAGATAATCACCGTCAAGAACATAAATAACGGGATACTTTTTTGTGGCTTTACTGTCATATCCTCGCGGCAGTAAAATCTTGATTTGCCTGTCTTCGCCAAGTTTTGCCGATTTGAATTTTTCATAGATAGCCTGCGATTGAACGGTATTTCCTATGACACACAGCATCAGGAACACGATAATTTTTTTCATTGTGATGAATTTAAAAAAGATACGGCAAGGTAAAAAATTATTTGCTTCTATTGTAGATTGGCAGGAACAGAAACGACAAACTACCCAAAATAATAACCATAAATGCTTGTGATGCCCAGATAATCCAACCGAAAGCGATGCTTGGATTTTCGGGAATATCAAACAATGAAAATGCGCCTGCTATTGCCAATGGATATACAAAAATCCCACCATTGGTTGCGGTAATTGCAAAGCTTCCGGCGATAAACGCTATTAAAAGTGCGCTTACGGGAACGTTGCTTAAATCTTCGACCGAAAAAACCGTTACATAAAACATCATGACATACATTGTCCAGATAAATAGGGTATGTGCCATAAATGCCCATTTGTGCTTCATCTTGAAAATGCTTAAAACACCTTCGAGCAATCCTTTTAAAAATGTACGGATTTTAAGCGCAATGATTGACGAGCTTCGCTTGATAAATAAAAAAACGAGGGCGCAAAACACAATCAAGCCAAGTGCCAGAATGATAAGTTTTTCGGGTTGGAATGTGTTGATTAAAATGCTGTAGATAAAGTCAAATTGCAGTATAAGCGCTATGGCAACAATGCTCATGAGCATCATTACATCGGCAACACGCTCTGCAACGATAGTTCCAAAAGCTTTTTCAAACGGAATATCCTCATAATTGGTCACAACGGCTGCACGTAAGACTTCGCCGGAACGCGGTATGCCAAAATTGGTAAGATAACCTGCCAAAACAGCCATCAGACTATTAGGGAATTTTAAAGTATAACCCAAAGGTTCTAATAAATAGTTCCAGCGGTAAGCTCTTGATAAATAGCTTAAAACACCCATAAAAACGCCCAGTGATATCCAGTTGTAATTGGCTGTTTTAATATGAGGCAATACATTGTCAAGCGGAAATTTTGAAAAGGTAAGCCATCCAAAAAAGACTGCCAACAGTATTGGAAGTCCAATTTTTACAGTTTTTTTTATGGCAGGATTCAATCGGGATTATTTTAACAGATTGGTTGCTTCATCAGGAAAAACCAAAGCGGGTTTAAATGTTTTTGCTTCTTCAAAATCCATAAACGCATAGGTAATGAGAATCAACGTATCTCCAACCGATACTTTACGGGCAGCGGCACCGTTGAGTGTAATTTCGCCCGAATTTCTCGGTCCCGGAATCACGTAAGTATCCAATCGTTCGCCATTGTCGTTATTGACCACCTGGATTTTTTCGCCTTGAATAATATTGGCAGCATCCATCAAATCTTCATCAATAGTGATGCTTCCAATATAATTGAGTTCGGCACCGGTAACTTTTACACGGTGTATTTTAGATTTTACAACTTGAACATGCATAGGGCAAAGGTAGTTAATTTAGTGCAATATTGTCTATAAGCCTAATATCGTCTGCAAATACTGCAATAAATGCTCTGTATGATTTTTTGTTTGACTTTCGGTTAACGGTTTTAAGGGTTTGCACATCTGCAATGGTAAAATATTCCAGCTTAAGCAGGTTGTGTTTTGCAAATTGTTGTTCAACCCATTCGGTCACTTTATTAGCACTTTTTGTGCCAAATTGCTTTTTGGCGGCTTTTAGGGTTTTGTAGATAAACGGTGCTGCGTTTCTGTATTCGGGTTTTAGGCGTTCGTTGCGGGAGCTCATTGCCAAGCCGTCTTTTTCACGATGTATGTTGCAGCCTGTGATATTTACAGGCAGTTTGTAATTTTTGACCAGTGTTTGAATGATACGCAGCTGCTGGAAATCTTTTTCGCCAAAATAAGCGTTGTCGGGTTTTACAATTTCAAACAGGCGTTTTACAATAGTGCCTACACCATCAAAATGCCCTTGACGAAACTTGCCTTCCATTTCAAATTCGAGTCCGTCATATTGAAAATGTTCAGAAACAACGTTATTATCATAAATATCATCGACTGTTGGCGCGTACACGATAATGTTGCCGGAAATAGTTTTGAGCAGTGCTATATCGCGGTCTAAAGTTCTCGGGTATTTTTTTAAGTCGTCTTTGTTGTCAAACTGCGTAGGATTTACAAAAATACTTACTGCCATGACATCATTTTGCTCAAAGCCTTTTTTTATCAAAGATAAGTGCCCGTTATGCAATGCGCCCATAGTAGGCACAAAGCCAATGGTTTTATTTTGAGATTTCAATACCTCAATTGTTGGAGTGATTTTTGCTCTTTTATGATAAATATCCATTCACTAACAAAAAATTAACAGGCTGCAAACTTAATATTTTACAGACAATCTGCATAAATTTTTGTACTTTTGCCTGTTTTTTATTTTTAATTCTCTCAAAAAAACATGTGATTTATGAAAGATAAACGAATATTGTACGTGTCCTCTGAGGTAGTGCCATATTTACCAGAAACCGAAATTTCTTCAATGTCGTTTGAAGCACCAAGAATGGTAAGTAAGTTGGGCGGACAAATACGAATATTCATGCCGCGGTATGGAAATATTAATGAACGCAGACATCAATTGCATGAAGTGATTAGATTGTCGGGGATAAACCTGGTTATTAATGATTTAGACATGCCTTTAATCATCAAGGTAGCCTCTATCCCAAAAGAACGTATTCAGGTGTATTTTATTGATAATGAAGATTATTTTAAACGAAAAGCCACACTGTCTGATGAAGACGGCATCTTGTACCCTGATAATGACGAGCGTGCTATTTTCTTTGCCAAAGGCGTTATAGAAACCGTTAAAAAACTCAACTGGTCACCCGATATTATACATGTTAACGGCTGGCTGGCATCATTACTTCCTATATATTTAAAGGAATATTACAAAAACGAGCCGTTGTTTACCGATAGTAAAATTGTGACCTCTGTGTACAATCAAAGTTTTGATGGAGCGTTAGATATGAATATGCTCAATAAAGTAAAGTTTGATAATATCCTGTCAGAGTCCATAAATGTATTGGAAACACCCAATTATATTAACTTATTGAAAGTTGCCATAGACTATTCTGATGCGTTGATAAAAGGCTCTGCAGAGATTCCGGAAGAACTGGAAGCATATCTGGACGCATCCGATAAGCCGGTTTTGGATTATTTTTCAATGGATGATTTTTCAGAACCTTATACAGAGTTTTACAAGACAAAAGTTTTAATTTAGCATTTTTTCATTTAATGAAGCCAATAAAATTCCCTTTTAAAAACACAGCAGTTTTAACCTTGTTGATTATTTCATTTGTTGCCTGCGATAAAGATTATGCCACACTTGATTCAGACATTTCAGGCAATAATAATTTTGGAACAGACTCAGAAAAACATGATGTTATTGCTTTTACAAAAAAGCTGCAGCCTGTTCAAACCAATAACCTGCCGGTAAATATGCTGGGTGTTTATAAAGACCCTTTGTATGGATTATCGACTGCAAGTTTTGTAAGCCAGTTAAGCCCAAGAACCATGAGTCCTGTTTTTGGAACCATCATTTCATTAGATTCTGTAGTATTGACCGTGCCGTATTTTAGCAGGGCGACAGGCGTAGATGATGATGGCAATACAACTTACAAACTTGATTCAATATTTGGTAACGGTCCCGTAAAACTGTCTATTTATGAAAATAATTTCTTCTTAAGAAGTTTTGATCCGTCTTCAACATTTGATGACACACAAAAATATTATTCAGATAAATCAATGTCTTCAACCTCATCAATAAGCGATGCGCTTTTAGAAGGCCGTTTACTGCATGAAATTGAAAGCTTTGTTCCAAGTGCAGACCAAATTGTCCTTGAAGATGAAGAAGACAACGTTACAGAAAGACTGGCGCCTGCATTGCGTATAAAGTTTAATCTGGACGATAATTTCTGGTCAGAAAAAATACTTGATAAAGAAGGCGCCCCGGAACTAAGCAACATAAACAATTTTCAGAATTATTTCAGAGGATTGTATTTTAAGGCAGAATCTATTGATTCAAACGGCAGCATGATGTTGTTGAACTTTGCTGCTACCACTGCAAATGTTACGCTCTATTATCAAGTGGAATCTGTATCGGAAACCAACACAAATCCGGTAAAATCAACCTATGTCATGACTTTTTCGGGTAACAAGGTTAATTTTCTTTCAAACGATTTTAATTTCCCTGTAGTAGATGGTGATGCCGTAAACGGTGATGAAAAATTATATGTAAAAGCCGGCGAAGGTTCAGTAGCGTTAATCAACTTATTTGGCGGTACTGATTTGGATGATAATCCGGAGCAAAACACATTTGAAGCATTTAAAAATGATTTTGTTTTAACCGATGAAAACGGCAAATTTGTAAAAGCCAAACGTCTTGTCAATGAAGCAAACCTCGTGTTTTTTGTAGATCAGGAGTTAACACAAGGACAAGAACCGGAAAGAATTTATCTGTTTGACGCAAAAAACAATATCTATCTTGCAGATTTTGTTTATGACGGCGCAAATGTTATAAGTCCCGTAAATTCAAGAGCATATCACTTAGGGCGCTTACAGAGAGAAAATGGTGAAACAAGCGGACAAGGCGTTAAATACAAAATAAGAATTACAGAGCACATCAATAACTTACTGTTAAGAGATTCAACCAATGTAACACTTGGGCTGGCAGTTACCGGTAACATTAATCTCGAAGAATCCTATTTGCAGCAACGTATTCTTAATCCCGATGCAGCCATAAGTAAAATTCCTGTAAGCTCTATTATCTCCCCACGAGGCACGGTACTTTACGGTAATAATACCGCAAATGAATCCAAAAAATTATATTTAGAACTATTTTATTCTGAACCAAATAATTAAAAAACTATGTGTGGAATTGTAGGGTATATCGGGCACAGAGATGCGCATCCTATTCTTATAAAAGGGTTAAAACGCCTCGAATACAGAGGTTATGACAGTGCCGGCATTGCATTGTTTGACGGTAACGATTTAAAAGTATGTAAAACCAAAGGAAAAGTTTCCGATTTGGAAGAACGTATTGAAAAGGAAATCACAACTACCGGTAAATTAGGAATAGGCCATACACGCTGGGCAACGCACGGTGTGCCAAACGATGTCAACTCACATCCGCATTATTCAAATTCAGGCAATCTGGTAATCATCCACAACGGAATCATTGAAAATTACGATTCATTAAAAAAAGAGCTTGTTAAACGCGGTTATGTTTTTAAATCGGATACCGATACAGAAGTATTGGTCAACCTGATTGAAGACATCATGATTAGCGAAGGCATCAAACTTGGTAAAGCGGTTCAAATAGCTTTAAATCAGGTTATCGGTGCGTATGCCATTGCCGTATTTGATAAAAACAAACCCAACGAAATTGTTGTTGCCAAGCTTGGAAGTCCGTTGGCAATAGGAATTGGTAAAGATGAATTTTTTATTGCCAGTGACGCATCGCCATTTATTGAATACACAGAAAACGCCATTTATCTCGAAGATGAAGAAATGGCAATTGTACGCATACACAAAGACATAAAAGTCAGAAAAATAAAAGATGATTCTCTTGTTAACCCTTACATCCAAAAACTTCAGCTTAACTTAGAGCAAATAGAAAAAGGCGGCTTTGACCATTTTATGCTCAAAGAAATTTATGAGCAGCCGCAGGCAATCCGCGATACATACAGAGGTCGTTTGATTGTTAATGAGGGTATTATCAAGCTTGCCGGTGTTGAAGACAACATGAAAAAATTCCTGAATGCCGACAGGATTATTATTGTAGCATGTGGTACGTCATGGCACGCAGGATTGGTTGCCGAATACATTTTTGAAGATTTTGCCCGTATTCCTGTAGAAGTAGAATACGCTTCAGAATTCAGATACAGAAATCCCGTTATTACCGAAAAAGATGTGGTTATTGCCATTTCGCAATCGGGCGAAACAGCAGATACGCTGGCAGCAATAAAACTTGCAAAATCAAAAGGAGCTTTTGTTTTTGGAGTGTGTAACGTTGTAGGCTCATCAATTGCAAGAGAAACCCACGCAGGAGCTTATACCCATGCAGGTCCCGAAATAGGGGTGGCTTCAACCAAAGCATTTACCACACAAATTACGATTTTAACTTTAATAGCATTACGGTTGTCAAGAGCCAAAGGTACAATCTCAAGTTCCGAATACCGATTAACACTGCAAGAACTGGAGTTAATACCGGATAAGGTTGCGAAAGTCCTTAGTGCCGATGCCCATATTCAAACCATTGCCAGTACCTATAAAGACACAAGACACTTCTTATATTTAGGCAGAGGTTATAATTTTCCTGTAGCATTAGAAGGCGCATTAAAGCTCAAAGAAATTTCTTATATTCATGCCGAAGGCTATCCTGCGGCAGAAATGAAACATGGCCCTATAGCACTTATAGATGAAAACATGCCTATTGTAGTCATTGCAACAAAAAAAGGGCATTATGAAAAAGTAGTAAGCAATATCCAGGAAATAAAAGCCAGAAAAGGTAAAATCATCGGTATTGTAACCGAAGGCGATGTTGATGTGAGAGCTTTGGCAGACCACGTTATAGAAGTGCCCGAAACCTTAGAATCGTTATCCCCGCTGTTAACAACAATTCCTTTGCAATTACTGTCATATCATATTGCAGTAATGCTCGGGAAAAATGTTGACCAGCCCAGAAACCTCGCAAAATCGGTTACAGTAGAGTAAAAGCAGCCGTTTTTTTTATTACTTTTATAAAAATACATTCAAAAACAACTAAATCTATCAATAATTTTTAGTTGTTTTTTTTATTGAATAAGAATAATGCAAAAAAACAAACTATTTTTTACGTTATTATATTATGCGTGCATAATTTTTGTCAAAAAGATAATTTAGTATTGAATATTTATTTATATTGCTGACAAAATTAACTAATTCCCTAAGATGAAAACAATTTTAAAGATTATGATGCTGTTTTGTTGTGCGATAACGTTTTCGCAAACAACAGTAAAAGGTAAAGTCACCGACAATACCGGCCAGCCCATTCCGGGAGCAAGCGTTGTTGTTGTAGGAACAACAACAGGCACAGTTACTGATTTTGACGGAAATTACAACTTATCCGTAAACCAAACCCCTCCGTTTAGCATTCAGATAAGCAGTGTTGGTTTTGATGTTATCATAAAAGAAGTAACTTCGGTTTCCCAGACAATTGATGTTATTTTAACCCAAGGTACAGAACTCGATGAAATCATACTTTCGGCTTCAAGAACCCCTGAGCGAATTTTTGAATCACCGGTAACCGTTGAACGCTTCGGGTTAAAAGAAATTAAAAATACCGCTTCTGCCGGTTTCTATGACGGGTTGGAAAATTTAAAAGGTGTTGACATCAACACAAACAGTTTAACATTCAAATCTATTAACACCAGAGGATTTGCCACATTTGCAAACACCAGGTTTATGCAATTGGTTGACGGTATGGACAACTCGTCACCGGCATTAAACTTTCCAATAGGTAACCTCGTTGGTATGAATGAAACAGACGTTCAAAGTGTGGAATTGCTTCCCGGTGCAGCATCTGCTTTATACGGCGCAAACGCCTTTAACGGTATCTTGTTTATGCAAAGTAAAAGTCCTTTTGATTTTCAGGGTATAAGTGGTTATCATAAGCAAGGTATCACATCACAAGATGCAGGCGGCGACAATACCTATAGAGATACAGGTATAAGAGCAGCGCATAAATTCAGTGATAAATTTGCCGCAAAAGTAAATTTCGGCTGGTTAAAAGGAACTGACTGGACTGCCAATAATTATCAAGGAAAACCCGGTACCGGCGATACCAGAGCAAGTATTGGCTATGATGGTTATAACATCTATGGAGATGAAGTATCTACAAATATTAGAGCAGCTTCGGGAGGTTTGGGAATTATACCTAATGTTGTGGTGAGTAGAACAGGCTATGAAGAACGCGATTTAACAAACTATAATGCAGAAAGTATCAAAGCCGATTGGGGACTCTATTTCAGACCATGGGCTAACGATTTCGAAATTCAGTATGTTGGAAAAATCGGTACCGGTTCCACGATATATCAAGGTACCAACAGATACAGCATAAATGGATTTTCACAACAGCAACATAAAATTGAACTTAAAAACAATAATTTCTTTGTAAGAGGTTATGTGGTTTCTGATAAAGCCGGGGACTCTTATGATATGGTGTTTACAGGTATCAATATCAACCGTCTTTGGAAATCAGATCAAGAATGGTTTGGTCAATATATCCAAACGTATGCGGGAGCAACGCTTGGCGGTGCAACAGACGAACAAGCCCATGCCGCTGCAAGGGCTGTAGCAGAAACCGGAAGATTAATCCCGGGTACTCCGGCATTTCAAAACGCTTTCAATCAAGTAACATCCAACCCCGATCTTGCTACCGGTTCAAAATTCCAGGATCAATCAAAATATTATCATGCAGATGCCAACTACAATTTTAGCCATTTATGGGATGTTGTAGATGTTCAGGTTGGAGGTTCTTTTAGACAATATAGATTAAACTCTTCAGGAACAATTTACACAGATTACGACGGTGTGATTCCGTATTCTGAATTTGGTGTTTACACCCAATTACAAAAAGAATTTGATTTGAATGAAAACATGAAATTAAAACTGACAGGATCTGCACGTTATGATAAATCCGAATTTTTTGACGGGTTCGTTTCCCCAAGGGTTTCTGCAGGTTTGACCGTAAATCAAAACCACAACATCAGAGCCTCTGTACAAACAGGTTTTAGAAACCCGACAACTCAGGATTTATTTATAGGTCTTGATGCCGGTAGAGCCATCTTGGTAGGTTCGGCACCAGATAATTTAGACAGATATTCAGGAACTTATAATGTAAGTGCCGCCGGTCAAATTGCATTTGGACAGCCGGCATCAATTACCCAGTCGGGTGGTGCCGCTTACACAAATTCATATTTGGCATCATCTGTGAGAACCTTTGCGGCTTCCGGAAATCCGGCAGATTTAGAGATTGGAAATTCCGCTCTTGTAACCCCTGAAAAAATCACATCCGCAGAAGTTGGTTATAGAGGAAAATTAGATAAGGTAATTATTGATATGAGTGTTTACTACAACAGATATAAAGATTTCATTTCTGGAGAAGTTGTGTTGGCACCACTTTACGGAACCGTGGGTGACAACTCACTTTCTGTAGCGGCTATTGCTAATGGCGATTACAAAACGTATCAAACGTACACCAACTCAAAAGCTAACGTTAATTCGTATGGTGGCTCTATAGGACTATCAACCAAGATATTTGGAAATTATGATTTAGGCGGAAGCTACACATACGCCAAACAAGATTTTGATGAAGACGCTTTCCCTGATTTTATGACAAGTTTCAACACACCTGAGCACAAAACTAAAATAAGTTTTGGTAATACAGATGTGGTAAAAAACTTAGGCTTTAATGTGGCCTGGAGATGGAGCGATAATTATTACTGGCAGGCTACTTTTGGTAACGGAGAAATTCCATCATATCATACACTTGATGCTCAAATCAATTTAAGGATTCCTTCATTAAAATCATCATTTAAAGTTGGAGCGACTAATTTACTGGGCGATGAATACTTTACAGCTATTGGTGTAGGAAGCGTCGGCTCAATGTACTATGTGTCTTGGACAATTAATAACTTATAATAACCAATATTATGAATACAAAATATATTTGGCTTTTAGCCATTTTACTCGGATTTACATCGTGCAGCGATGATGATGACTCAACAGGTACCGAACCATTGCCGCCTTTAACAGCCGGAAGTGCAGATTTTTCAAAATATGTGGCAGTTGGCGCATCATTTTCTGCCGGGTTTACAGATAATGCATTATTCATAGCTGGACAACAAAACTCGTTTCCCAACATGCTTTCGAAACAGTTTGCATTAGCAGGCGGAGGCTCGTTTTCCCAGCCTATGATGAGTGATAATATTGGCGGATTTCTGGTAGGCGGAAACGTCGCTTCTGCACCCAGATTGTTTTTTAACGGTACCGGACCGCAAGTATTACCGGCAACACCAACAACCGAAATTACCACACATTTAGGAGGTTCATTTAATAACTATGGTATTCCGGGTGCAAAAAGTTTCCATTTAGGAATTGCAGGTTATGGTGCTTTAAACCCTTATTTCGGGCGTATGGCATCATCGCCGACAGCTACTGTTATAGGTGATGCAGTAGCACAAAATCCAACGTTCTTTACACTTTCTGAAATAGGTGGGAACGACGTATTAGCCTATGCTACTTCGGGAGGAACAGGTGTTTATCAATTAGGGAATATGAATCCGGCAACTTATGGTGGCAGTGACATCACAGACCCAACTGTATTTGCGGCATCTTTTCAAGCTGCTGTTGCAGCACTTACCGGCAATGGTGCCAAAGGTGTTGTGGCAAATGTACCTTACATCACAAGTTTACCGCATTTTACAACAGTTCCTCACAATCCGTTAAGCCCGGCAAATCCTGCTTTTGGACCGCAAATTCCAATGCTTAATGGTGTGTTTGGACAATTAAACCAAGTATATGCTTATTTACAATCAGTAGGTGCTATTAATGATGCCGCAGAAAGATCTATAGTATTTTCGACTACGGCAGCAAGTGCGGTTGTTATTCACGATGAAAGTTTAGCAAATATATCTGCTCAAATTGCAGCTGTTTTAAACGCAAATCCGGCATTTCCTGCCTTTGTTCAGTCGTTTGGTTTACCGCCGCAGGCAGCACCGCTTGTAGCAGGGTTGTTGGGTAACCGTTACGGACAAAGCAGACAAGCAACTGCAAACGATTTATTGGTATTGCCAAGCAGTTCTGTTATTGGTACCGTTAATAATGCTTCAGTTGCAGCGTTAATGGGTCAAGGATTGCCTCAGGCACTGGCGGGACAGTTTTCAATAGAAGGCATAACACTTCCGCTTGAAGACAAATGGGTACTTTTACCAAGCGAACAGCAGGAAGTAAGGGAGGCTACAGATTTATACAATCAGGCTATTGCATCTGTGGCAGACCAATATGATTTAGCCTTAGTAGATTTTAAATCATTATTGCAAACAGCTTCTGCTGCCGGTTATGCCGATGGAAATTTTATCTTAACTACCAACTTGGTTACCGGAGGATTGGTAAGTCTGGATGGAGTCCATCTTACCGCAAGAGGTTATGCTGTTATGGCAAATGCCATACTGGAAGCCATTGATGAAAAGTACGGTTCTAACTTTATTGCGGCAGGCGCTAAAGTAAAAGTAGGTAATTATCCTACAAATTATCCGCCGGGCTTACAGTAATTCATTTTTATATAACCCGAAAAGCCTTCTTTATATACTAAAAAAAGAAGGCTTTTTTGTATATAAAAAAGAGGCAAAAAAGCTCTTTACTTTTAAATAAAACATATATCTTTGCAGCGCGAAAACCATAGACGTTTTCTATCAGTTAAACAGCATAATTTTAAACATATAAGTAATGTCAAAAGTTACAGGTAAAGTTGCACAAATCGTTGGTCCGGTGATCGACGTTGCCTTTGAAGCGGGTTCAAACCTCCCGAAAATTTACGATTCATTGGAAATTAAAAGACCAGACGGATCATTGTTAGTATTGGAAGTTCAATCACATATTGGAGAAGATACCGTTCGTACCATTGCGATGGATTCATCTGACGGATTGAGCAGAGGAACTGAAGTTGTTGCAACAGGCGCACCAATTCAAATGCCGATAGGTGATGCTGTTTATGGCCGTTTGTTCAACGTAATTGGTGATGCTATTGACGGCCTTGGCGATTTGCCTAAAGCAGGTGATGCCGGTTTGCCAATTCACAGGCAAGCACCAAAATTTGAAGATTTATCAACCTCAACCGAGGTTTTATTTACAGGTATTAAAGTTATCGATTTGATTGAGCCTTATGCAAAAGGTGGTAAAATCGGTTTATTTGGTGGTGCCGGTGTAGGTAAAACCGTATTGATTCAGGAGTTGATTAACAATATTGCCAAAGGTCACGGCGGACTTTCGGTATTTGCCGGTGTAGGTGAGCGTACCCGTGAAGGAAACGACCTTCTAAGAGAGATGCTGGAGTCGGGAATTATCCGTTATGGTGCAGACTTTATGCATTCAATGGAAGAAGGTGGCTGGGATTTATCAAAAGTTGATAAAGAAGGTATGAAAGAATCAAAAGCTACATTTGTATTCGGGCAGATGAACGAACCGCCGGGAGCACGTGCACGTGTGGCATTATCAGGATTGACTATTGCAGAATATTTCCGTGACGGTGCCGGTGAAGGACAAGGTAAAGACGTATTGTTTTTCGTTGATAATATTTTCCGTTTTACCCAGGCAGGTTCTGAGGTGTCGGCGTTATTAGGCCGTATGCCGTCTGCGGTAGGTTACCAGCCAACGTTGGCTACTGAAATGGGTGCGATGCAAGAACGTATTACCTCTACAAAAAGAGGTTCCATCACATCGGTACAAGCAGTTTACGTACCTGCGGATGACTTGACAGACCCTGCACCTGCTACAACCTTTGCCCACTTAGATGCAACAACCGTATTATCCCGTAAAATCGCCGAGCTTGGTATCTATCCTGCGGTTGACCCGTTAGATTCTACCTCTCGAATTTTAACTGCCGATATTTTAGGAAAAGACCATTATGATTGCGCACAGCGTGTGAAAGAGTTATTACAACGCTACAAACAATTACAGGATATTATTGCTATTTTAGGCATGGAAGAATTATCTGAAGAAGATAAACTGGCGGTAAACCGTGCAAGACGTGTACAACGTTTCTTATCACAGCCTTTCCACGTAGCAGAACAATTTACGGGTATTCCGGGTGTATTGGTAGATATCAAAGAAACCATCAAAGGATTCAATATGATTATGGATGGCGAATTAGATCACTTACCGGAAGCAGCTTTCAACCTTAAAGGGACTATTGAAGAAGCTATTGAAGCCGGTCAAAAAATGTTGGCAGACGCTTAATTTAGCTGGAGGTTTGAAGCACGAAGTTTTTCTTCTATCTTCCATCTTCCATCTTCTAACTTAAAGAATTATGTATTTAGAAATTGTATCACCGGAAGCAACCCTATTTAGTGGCGAAGTCACAAGCGTTGCCGTGCCGGGAGTTGAAGGAGAGTTTGAAATGTTAAGCAATCACGCCCCTATCGTATCCATATTAAAGGATGGTTTTGTGAAAATTTCAGGGAATGTAACTATTGCTGATGAGGTTAAAGAAAAGTTTACAAAAGGGGATAATAACAAGACGCTTTTAAAAATTAATTCAGGAACTCTCGAAATGAAAAATAACAGGGTTATCATTTTAGCGGATTGATTCTGTTTATTCTTTAAAAAAAAGCCGTTTGGAAAATAAACCAAACGGCTTTTTTTGGTGGTAAGTCAAAAGTTAGTACATCATTCCAAAGTGCCAAAGAGGCGAAATATTCCGGAAACCAGATGATTCTATATCGTCTTTTACGACAAGTCCTTTTTCTTGATTAAACAACGAAAGTTAAACAAAATATCCCTTTGCAAACATAGGATGGCACCTGTCATTTTACTTCGTACAGTTCGGG
>CAYVUB010000040.1:21073-23300 GCA_964454675.1 uncultured Flavobacteriaceae bacterium
ATGGGATTCCTCTTTTTCAGATTCCTCAACTTCGTTCCGTTGCACTACACTACGTTCGGAATGACAGGAAGATTCCTCAGCTTCACTTCGTTCCGTTTGGACACGAGGCGGCAGCGTTCCGATAGCTATCGGAATGACGAAGCAATGACAGAACACTTATGATGATTAATGACCAATATTCAATCAATAAAAACTGAAATTTGACAACTTATTCCCTTTACAACACAGATTATTCTGTATCTTGTAACAAAATTTATTTCCGGCGACCTATACCGTACAATAGTATTAAAGTTGCTTATTAAAAAATTTCAATTATGATTGAATGGTTTTCTACTTTAGAATTGTTTCCTAAAATATACTGGAGTATTGCACTTGTGGGCTCTGTCATTTTTTTGATTACTGTTATTTTGGCCTTTGCAGGTGGTGATGCTTCTGATGATTTTGGCGGTATAGACTCAGAAATTGATGCCGATACGGGTATTGGTTTTCAGTTTATCACGTTTAAAAACCTTATAGGTTTTTTTACCCTGTTTGGCTGGAGCGGTATTGCCTGTATAGAAGCCGGTTTTTCCACTGCACCAACGCTTATCATTTCAACCATTTGCGGACTCATCATGATGACCATTATGGCGACTATGTTTCATTATATGAAAAAGTTAGACCACAGCGGTACTTTAGAATATAAAAATGCTGTGGGCAAAGTTGGCGAAGTGTATTTGACTATAGGAGCAAAACGCTCAAAAATGGGTAAAGTCCATGTAAGGATTCAGGAAGCTTTACGTGAACTGGAAGCATTGACAGACTCTGAAACAGATTTAAAATCCGGGTCAATTATCAAAGTCAAAGAGGTCACAGAGAACGGAATATTAATTGTTGAACACCATAAATCTTAACATATCATGCTATTAATTAATCAAGACACACAATTAGGCTTACCTATGGCACTCATTTTTGGAGTGCTGTTTATCTTCCTGTTTTTAATTGTACTCATCAGGCGTTATAAACGCTGTCCTTCCGACAGGATATTGGTCGTTTACGGTAAAGTTGGCGGAGGCCAATCGGCCAAATGTATCCACGGTGGTGCCGCTTTTATAATCCCTGTACTTCAGGACTATGAATTTTTGGATTTAACACCTATTTCCATTGAGGTTAACTTAGTAAACGCTTTAAGTAAGCAAAACATCCGCGTCAATGTGCCTTCACGTTTTACCATTGGTGTTTCTACTGAGCCCGGTATCATGCAAAATGCCGCTGAGCGTTTGTTAGGTCTGGGTCAAAATCAAATTCAGGAACTGGCACAAGAAATCATTTTCGGGCAGTTGCGTTTGGTGGTTGCTTCTATGGATATTGAAGAAATCAACTCCGACAGGGATAAATTCTTGACCAATATTTCTGATAGTGTAGAATCTGAATTGAAAAAAGTAGGTTTAAAACTTATCAACGTTAATATTACCGATATTGTTGACGAGTCCGGCTATATTGAAGCACTTGGTAAAGAAGCCGCTGCTCATGCTATCAATGCGGCACGTAAATCGGTAGCTGAGAAAACCAGAGATGGCTCTATTGGTGAAGCAAATGCTCTGCAAGACGAAAAAACCCAGGTTGCGGCTGCCAATGCCAAAGCTGTTGAAGGTGAAAATATTGCTAAAATCAATGTTGCCAATTCCGACTCTTTACGTCGCCAAAGAGAAGCTGAAGCCGAGCGTGTGGCAATTGCCTCAGAAAAAGTACAAAGCGCAAAAGCTTTGGAAGAATCTTATGCGGCAGAACAACAAGCGGAAGTCGCAAGAGCAGAACGTGAGCGTTCGTCACAAATGGCGGATATTATTATTCCTGCCGAAATTGACAAACGTAAAGTGGAAATCAATGCCGAAGCAGAAGCTGAACAGATAAGAAGGCTTGCCAAAGGTGAAGCTGATGCTATCTTGTTTAAAGCACAGGCAGAAGCACAAGGACTATATGAAATATTGACCAAACAAGCGGCCGGTCTTGACCAGATTGTGAAAGCTGCCGGTAACAATTCAAAAGATGCCGTGCTTTTATTAATTGCCGATAAACTTCCTGAATTGGTCAAAACACAAGCCGAAGCGATTAAAAACATCAAGATTGATAAAGTTACCGTTTGGGAAAACGGGCAAGGTAAAGACGGAAAATCGTCAACTGCCAATTTCTTATCGGGCATGTATCAATCTGTACCGCCGTTACAGGAAATGTTTAATATGGCAGG
>CAYVUB010000041.1:0-19785 GCA_964454675.1 uncultured Flavobacteriaceae bacterium
AAGTTTTGTTGGTAAATCAATTGCCCAATCTCTTTCTATTGTGTCATTATAAGTTTTGCCATTAAAATATCTCAAAGTCAATTCTGAGGGTCTTTGAACGGTCTTAACTTTTATTAGACTATCAACTAGATTTTGAAGTTTGATTTTATCTTGTTCATATTTGTCTGGTGCAACGTTTACGTTATAGACAAATTCACTTGGTGTTGTAGTTTCAGTCATTTTTAAGGAAAGTTCTTTTGTTATATTTGAAATAGACATAAGAGCAAGTGGACAACTTAAAATCAGAAGAAACCAAACACTTATTTTTCGGATGTGTTTTTTGAATGATAGAAAAATAAATAAGATTGTCGAGAGAAATAGAATTATTGAAGTAATAGTTAAATTGTCTATTATATTTCCTAAAGCTGAACCACCTTGGTCATTTAAAATATGAAATATTGAAACCAATATTCCAATTGTCAAAATTCCATATAATATTTTGATTCCGTATTTCATTTTTCAGCTTGTTGCCAACACCAAGCTGGCTGTATAATACACAACAATTGAAAGAATAGTAAACAGCCATTTATTCTGATGATACTTGCCTGCAAGTACGTAAAATTGTTTACCAATAAAATAAAGAAGTATAATTCCTAACATTTACTGTGGTTTTGGTTTGTTTAGTCTTTCCTGTATTTCGCCGTCAATTCAAACACATGTTGTAAAATAGCTTTATCTTCGTCGGCAAGTTCAATATTACGTCTTGACATCACAATTTCAGCCGTTTCAAACGCTTTTGGAATGGTATAAGTTGTAAAGCCCGCACTTCCGCCCCAAGAAAAACTCGGGATAAAATTGCGCGGAAATCCGCTGCCAAAAATATTGGTACTTACACCTACAACCGTTCCGGTATTGAACATCGTGTTGATACCGCATTTACTATGATCGCCCATCATAAGTCCGCAAAACTGCAAACCGGTTCTGGCAAAACTTTCGGTTTGATAATCCCATAGACGCACTTCGGCATAATTGTTTTTAAGGTTTGAATTATTGGTATCGGCACCCAGATTGCACCATTCACCCAAAACCGAATTTCCCAAAAAACCGTCATGACCTTTGTTAGAATACGCAAACATCACCGAGTTATTGACTTCGCCACCTACACGGCAATGTGGCCCGACAGTGGTTGGTCCGTAAATTTTGGCACCGAGTTTTACCACAGCATGCTCACAAAGCGCAAACGGCCCGCGAATGATGCTGCCTTCCATGATTTCGGCATCTTTTCCAATATAAATTGGTCCTGAACCGGCATTAAGTGTTACAAATTCAAGCGTTGCGCCTTCTTCTATAAATATGTTATGAGCCGCTATGACGTTGTTGCTTGACGGTATGGGTTGCGATGTTCTGCCTTTGGTTAAGAGTTCAAAATCGTCTTCAATGGCTTGACCGTTTTTGGAAAAAATATCCCACGTATGTTCAATTTTCAAGACCTCATCATTATATTCAATAGCTTCAAAAGTGTTGAAATCTATATTTTCCTGAGCATTTTTAGTGTAAAACGCAATCACATCTTCATCTTTAAAAATAGCTTGGTTTTCTTCGAGGTTCCTTATCATTTCAACCAGCTGAACATTAGGCAAATACGATGCGTTAATCAATACATTATTGTCCATTTCTACCATTGGGTATTTATCGGACAAATAATCTTCCGTAATGGTTGTGGTAGTGTAACCCAAGTGTTGCTCCCATTTTTCTCTTATGGTTAAAATTCCCACACGAATATCGGCAACCGGTCGTGTAAAAGTGAAAGGCAACAAGTTATTGCGTGACGGGCCGTCAAAGAGTATATAGTTCATTTTAAGTTAGAAGTTAGAAGTTAGAAGTTAGAAGCCTAACTTTAACTATATTGTTTGCAATCAAAAATAGCGTAATTACAGGAAACAAAAAAGCCTTCAATAAAAACTGAAGGCTTTACAATATTGTTTGTACCTAAATTACTTAGCGAATTTAGAGTATTTGTTTTTAAATTTATCAATACGACCAGCGGTATCTACCAATTTGGATTTACCGGTATAAAACGGATGAGATGTTCTTGAAATTTCCATTTTAATAAGTGGATACGCCACACCATCAACCTCAATAGTTTCATTGGTATCTGCTGTTGACTTTGTTAAAAACACGTCGTCGTTTGACATATCTTTAAACGCTACAAGTCTATAATTTTCCGGATGTATGCCTTTTTTCATGTGATGTAATATTATTGTTTTTCTTTTGACACATGTAACACCTTGCGGTGTTTCATCTCTAATGCTTTAAAATCTTTACTATTTTTCGAGGTGCAAATTTAAGTATTTTTTACAAACCTACAATAGTTTTGATTTATATTTTTAAAGTTTTATTGTAAATAGATTTAGAAAGCGACTTTTGTGGAAATATCTTGTAACGTTTTGGTATATTTGTTTACTAACTTATCATTAACTATAAAACCAATTATTATGGAATTTCAAAAAATCGCTCCGGGTAAGTTTGCTTTAAACTACGGAATTGTATTAGGTCTTATTATGGTCATTTTATCTGTAGTCAGTTATGTTACTGGCGCAGCTCTGAAAGGTGCTCAATGGCCACAGGTAGTTTATTATGTAATTTTTCCTGTAGTAATAATTTATGCCATTTCTCAATACAAAAAGAAAAATGCTAACTTTTTAAGCTTAAGTGACGCTTTAAAAGTAGGTGTACTTATTGGTGTTGTTAGTGCAATTGTATTTGCATTGTATAACATTTTATTTAATTATGTTATTGATCCAGAATTTATGGCGCAAGCAATGGAAGTTGGTAGAGATAAAATGATTGAAGAAAATCCACAAATGACACAAGAAATGGTAGACCAAAGTATGGGGTTTGTTGAAATATTTGTCAATCCATTTGTTTTAAGTGCATTTTGGTTAGCAATGAGTGCGCTTTTTGCATTGATATATTCACTTATCGGCGGATTAGTGATGAAAAAAGAAAACACGCACGCTTAAATAATTTCAGTATTTTTGAAGTCTCAAATGATTGAAACTATTTAAATGAACATATCAGTAGTCATACCACTACTCAACGAACAAGAATCGTTATCAGAATTATATGATTGGATTGTATCTGTGATGCAGTCCAATCATTTTTCTTATGAAATCATTTTTATTGATGATGGCAGCAGTGATGATTCTTGGTACATTATCTCCCAATTATCGGCTAAAGATACCAATGTTAAAGGCATCCGATTTATGCAAAACTTCGGTAAGTCACAAGCATTGCACGCCGGTTTTGAAAAAGCAACAGGCAACGTCATTATCACAATGGATGCCGATTTACAAGACAATCCCGAAGAGATTCCTGAACTTTACCAAATGATTGTCAGCAATGATTTTGATTTGGTTTCGGGTTGGAAAAAGAAACGCTACGACTCGGTTGTTTCAAAAAATTTACCTTCTAAATTGTTCAATTGGGCCGCACGAAAAACATCGGGTGTAAAACTTCACGATTTTAATTGCGGACTCAAAGCATACAACCGCAATGTGGTAAAAAGCATTGATGTGAATGGCGAAATGCATCGCTACATTCCGGTTTTGGCAAAAAACGCCGGCTTTTCAAAAATTGGCGAAAAAATAGTACAGCATCAAGCCCGAAAATATGGCACTACCAAGTTTGGTGTGGACAGATTTGTACACGGATTTCTTGATTTATTGACCATTTGGTTCATATCGCGTTTTGGTAAACGACCTATGCATTTGTTTGGTGCGCTTGGCGTGATTATGTTTGCCATTGGTTTAGCCTTTACGCTGTATCTTGGTATTGATAAATTGTTTTTAAATCCGTTTGGACGATTGATTACACAACGACCACAATTTTATATTGCATTGGCAACGATGATTATCGGAACGCAGTTTTTTATTGCAGGGTTTTTAGGTGAAATTATCTTAAGAACCAAAGAAAACAAACAGCGTTATTTGATTAAAGATGTGGTGAATTTTTAACTGATTTTAATTTAATTCTTAATAAAAACATAATCAGTTCCCATTTTGGTAATTTTTGTTTATATTTGCACCAAACACCTTTGAAGTGAGAGTTATAGCCAAACGAACCTTAAGAGATTTCTGGGAAAATCACGCTGACTGTGAACAGCAATTAATGTCGTGGTACAATGAAACCGAAAAAGCCAAATGGTCAACTATTAACGAGTTGAAAAATGACTACCCAAATGCAAGTATTTTGAAAGATAATCGGATAGTTTATAACATCAAAGGCAATAAGTATCGTTTGATTGTGAAAATTAACTTTGAATTTCAAATTTGCTGGATACGATTTATCAGTACTCATGCAGAATATGATAAGATTGATGCAAATACCATATAATTATGACTATAAAACCTATTAGAAACGAAAAAGATTATCAAAAAGCACTTGACCGACTTGAGGCTATTTTTGATGCGAAAAAAGGCAGCGAGCAAGGTGACGAGCTTGAGATACTTTCTATTTTAATTGACCGTTATGAAAACGATTATTTCCCTATAGGAATGCCAGATCCAATTGAAGCTATTAAATTCCGAATGGAACAAATGGGCATGAAACAAAAAGATTTGTCAGACTTAATAGGGTTTAAAAGCAGAGTCAGTGAAATATTAAATAAAAAGCGCAAACTGACCTTGGAAATGATACGAAAATTGAACACAACGCTTCACATTCCTACAGAAGTTTTGATTCAAGATTATAATTGATTCGATCGTTAAATTCTTTGATAACCGACTGTTTGGTTTCGGTAGCCTTTGAAATTAACCGACCATTTACATTTAACAGATTGCTTATTTTTGCAGTATAATTATTTGACTATGATTTACATTGACCCTGATATTTTAAAACGTATAAACTCTTGGTTGACTCCAACGTTTGACCAAGAAACGCAAGAAACCATAAAACAGAGTATTGCTCACAATCCGCAGGAACTACAGGAAAGTTTTTATAAAGATTTAGAATTCGGAACCGGCGGAATGCGTGGCGTTATGGGCGTTGGCACCAATCGAATTAACAAATATACCCTTGGGAAAAACACGCAAGGCATCAGCGATTATATGAAGCAAGTGTTTCCCAATGAATCGCTTAAAGTTGCCATTGCTTATGATTGCCGACACAACAGTAAAGAATTGGCAAAAGTTGTGGCAGATGTGTTTTCGGCGAATGATATTAAAGTGTTTTTATTTGAAGATTTACGCCCAACACCTGAATTGTCTTTTGCAGTGAAATATTTGGATTGCCATTGTGGAATTGTATTAACAGCCTCACACAATCCACCGGAATACAACGGATACAAAGTATATTGGCAAGATGGCGGACAATTAGTGCCACCACAAGATGCCGAAATTATCTCCGTTATTAATCAATTGGATTATTCGGAAATAAAATTTGAAGCCAAAGAACATTTAATTGAATATATTGGGAAAACTGTTGACAATGCCTTTATTGATGGCTGTATCAACAACGGAAGCTTTAATACATCGGCAGAAGCCAAACAACAACTCAAAGTGGTATTCACATCACTTCACGGCACATCCATTGTTTCTATTCCCGAAACCTTACAACGTGCCGGTTATACCAATGTGCATATTGTTAAAGAACAAGCCGAGCCAAACGGTGATTTCCCAACCGTAAAATCGCCAAATCCTGAAGAACCAGAAGCCTTAAAAATGGCTTTGGAACTGGCGGAAAACATCGATGCTGATATCGTGATTGGCACCGACCCGGATTGTGACCGTCTTGGTGTTGCCGTAAGGGATTTGGATAATAAATTGGTGCTGTTAAACGGCAACCAAACGATGGTAATGATGACGCATTTTCTTTTGAAACAATGGCAGCAGCAAAGCAAACTCAAAAACAACGAATTTATAGGTTCAACCATCGTATCGACACCTATGATGCCTGTTTTGGCTGATGCATTTAATGTAGAATGTAAAATAGGATTGACCGGTTTTAAATGGATTGCCAAAATGATAAAGGATTTTCCAAACCAAGAGTTTATTGGTGGTGGCGAAGAAAGTTTTGGGTTTATGGTAGGCGATTTCGTACGTGATAAAGATGCAGTGACTTCTACCCTATTGGCTTGTGAAATTGCGGCGCAAGCCAAAGCCAAAGGCAGTTCGTTTTACAAGGAATTGATTGCCTTATACATTACTCACGGACTCTATAAAGAACGCTTGATTTCTATAACGAAAAAAGGCATTGAAGGCGCCAAAGAAATAAAACAAATGATGGTGGATGCCCGAGAAAATCCTTTGACCGAAATTAACGGTTCTAAAGTATTACGTGTAGAAGATTACCAATTATCTATTGCCAAAAACTTAGCATCCAACACAGTTGAAAACCTTGATGTTCCAAAATCGGATGTGTTGATTTATTATACCGAAGACGGAAGCAAAATTGCGCTCAGGCCAAGCGGTACAGAACCAAAAATCAAATTTTACATAAGTGTCAATACAGCTTTAGACAATGTGTCAGCATTTGCCGGCACGGAACAGAAATTGGAAGCTCAAATGGATTCAATTGTTGCAGAAATGCAATTAAACTAAACAAATGGACGTAAATCTAAAAAAAATAATTCCGTTTCTCAAACCTTACAAAGGCAATGTTTTCTGGAATATTACATTCAATGTTCTCTATGCGCTTTTCAGCACCTTATCGTTCATTGCTTTAATCCCAATGCTGGAAGTATTGTTTAAAGATGCCGAACAGGTTTTAAAAAAACCCACTTATACGTCTATCTGGGACTTAGCAAATTATGGAACAGACTATTTGTATTTTTACATCACAAAACTCACAAACGAAAACGGCGCACAGTATGCACTACTGCTGGTAATAACAATTATCATTTCGACATTTTTATTAAAAAACCTGTTTAATTATCTTGCGCTTAACCACTTACTTTTAATTAAAAACGGTGTTTTAAGAGATTTGCGTACTAAGATGTTCGACAAAGTTGTTAGTTTGCCGGTGGCATATTATTCTGAAAAAAGAAAAGGTGATGTGATGTCCAGAATGCTTAATGATGTTAACGAAGTGCGAAATTCCTTTTTCAATATTTTAGAACTGGTTGTCAAAGAGCCCTTAACCATCATTTTTACGATAGGTGCCATGATTGCCATAAGTTTTAAACTTACACTTTTTGTATTTATTTTCATTCCTATTTCGGGCTTCATCATTACCAAAATAGGAAAAACCTTAAAAGCAAAATCCAAAAAAGCGCAGGACGAAAACGGCTATTTAATTTCCATTACCGAAGAAACACTAAGCGGATTAAAGGTGATTAAAAGCTACAATTCTGAAAATAAATTCACCAAAAAATTCAACGATTCCTTACAACGTTTATACAGGCTTACCAACAGCATAGGCAGAAGAAACAACCTGTCTGCCCCAATGAGTGAGTTTATGGGTGTTATGGTCATAACCATTTTGCTCTGGTATGGTGGCAATATGGTGTTGACAGAAACCTTTGCAGACGGCACACCGCTCTTAGAGGGATCAAAATTTTTAGCCTATATGGCATTATCCTATAACATATTGACACCTGCAAAAGTTATTTCAAAGGCATCATATCAGGTTAAGTCGGGCTTGGCTGCCGCCGAAAGGGTTTTTGAGGTATTAGAGGTAAAAAGCACAATAATTGACAAGCCAGATGCCAAAGCCGCAACCGGTTTTATGACCGGTATTTCTTTAGAAAACGTATCGTTTAAATATGAAGACGATTATGTGCTTAAGAATTTCAGCTTAAATGTTCCAAAAGGAAAAAGTATTGCGCTGGTTGGTCAATCGGGAAGCGGAAAAAGCACTATTGCCAATCTGCTTACACGTTTTTATGATGTAAATGACGGAAGTATTAAAATTGACGGTGATGACATCAGAGATTTAGAAACAAAATCGCTCAGAAATTTAATGGGCTTGGTAACTCAGGATTCCATTCTTTTTAATGACAGCGTGAAAAACAACATCTTAATAGGGAAAGAAAACGCTACCGATGACGAAATTATTGAAGCTTTGAAAATTGCCAATGCCTGGGAATTTGTAAAATCGCTTCCAAATGGGATGGACACAAACATAGGCGATGCCGGCGGTAAACTTTCGGGCGGTCAAAAGCAACGTTTGAGTATTGCGCGTGCCGTACTTAAAAATCCGCCGATTATGATTCTGGATGAAGCAACCTCCGCTTTAGATACCGAAAGTGAACGCCTTGTACAGGATGCTCTTGAAAACATGATGAAAAACCGAACATCAATCATCATTGCACACCGCTTGTCAACCATTCAAAGCACCGATGAAATTATAGTCATGAATAAAGGCGAAATTGCCGAACAAGGCAAGCATCAGGAACTCATAACAAAAAACGGTATTTACAAAAAGCTTGTTGACATGCAGAGTTTTGAATAATAATTATCAGACATACAGGTAACTAATTTTAAAACCAATAAAAAAAGGATGTAACAGTCGTTACATCCTTTTCACTTTTATCACCGGATTTGGGGACACCGGTAATAAGTAGTAGGTTAGGCTGAGACAAACATATAACATAATTTGATACAAACCAAGAAAAAAATGCTTTTTATCGAATATTTTTACCTTTTATCGATTAAAAATATTTCAAATTATTGATTATCAATGTTTTTATAAAAACATATAATTCTAAAAATTTCCATTAAACTTTTAATAAATTTACCAGTCAAACAACAAATTGAATTCTGTGAACGACGAAATCGAATTACTAAGCAGACTAAATTCTGAAAAGCATAAAGAACAAGCATTTACACAATTACTTGCACTTTACAAAGAACGCCTGTACTGGCATATCAGAAAAATCGTGATTTCGCATGATGATGCAGACGACGTGCTGCAAAACACGTTTATTAAAGTTTACAGAAACATCCACAATTTTAAAGGCGAAAGCAAACTCTTTTCGTGGATGTACCGCATAGCGACCAACGAGGCTATCACACATATTAACAGCAATGCCAAACGTAACAACATTACAAGCGAAGCATTACAGCATCAAGCTGTTTCAAATCTGGAAAGTGATGTCTATTTTGAAGCCGATGCCATTCAGATTAAATTACAAAAAGCCATTGCCACATTGCCGCAAAAACAGCAATTGGTCTTTAATATGAAATATTTTGACGACCTTAAATATTCAGAAATATCAGAAATTCTGGATACCAGCGAAGGTGCGCTAAAAGCGTCGTATCATCTGGCAGTAAAAAAAATTGAAGCTTATTTAACACAAGATTAAACCTTTTACAAAAAAAAACGTCAAAGACACGATGAAACCAAATAACTTAAATACTATCAAAAACACAGGGTTCAAAACACCGCAAGACTATTTTGAGTCCTTTGATGATATGTTCTTAAGTCAATTAAATATAAAAATGCAAACAGGCAATAAAAATCATTCCGGTTTTAAAACTCCGCAAGATTATTTTGAAACCTTTGACCAGCGCCTGCAACAAAAACTTAAAGACACGCCACAACCTAAAGTCATTGTATTTCCCTTATGGAAAAAAGCCGCTTTTGTTTCGGGTATTGCAGCCTGTTTGGTGTTAATGTTCGG
The DNA here is from genome assembly GCA_964454675.1 of uncultured Flavobacteriaceae bacterium. Taxonomy (GTDB): domain Bacteria; phylum Bacteroidota; class Bacteroidia; order Flavobacteriales; family Flavobacteriaceae; genus CAYVUB01. The sequence continues at coordinate 9,602 of CAYVUB010000041.1, forward strand.
CATATTCAACAAATCAAATACCATAGGTTTTGAAACTCTGGATACAGCATCTATTGAAAATTATATTTACGAAGAAAATATTAGCAGCTACGATATTGCCATGCTTTTGGATGATGACGATTTGGTTATAGAAAATTTTATCATGACACCTATTTCTGACGAATCCTTAGAAACCTATTTACTTGACAATACTACTATTGAAAATTTAATGTTTGAAGATTATGAATAAGATAACCCTAATCATTACGCTGTTGCTGACTATGAACTTAGCGGCACAGCATCCTGAAAAAAAAGAACGCATCAAAGCCCTTAAAGTAGCGTTCATTACTGAGAAATTGCAACTTACAGAAAGTGAGGCGCAAAAATTCTGGCCTGTTTACAATACTTTTGAAGAAAGCATTCATAAGTATCGAAAAGATTTTTTTGATAAACAAAAAGACACAGAAGCCGCCAATTTATCAGAACAAGAAGCAAAAGCAATTCTTAATGATATGATTAAAACTGAAAACGAAAAAAATCAGTTAAAAGAAAAATTTATGAATGATTTGCTCAAAGTCATTCCTGCAAAAAAAATCATCCGGTTAAAAATCGCAGAAGATGAATTTAACAAGCAAATGCTGGAGCAATACAAAAGGCGTAAAGAACACAAAAAGGAATAACTTTAAAAAAATCAAATATTAAATCCCAAATTCCAATAGTCATAAATTGGGATTTGGGATTTTTTTTATTGAAATTTCAGCTTGGCTATTCTTCCATTTCCTGCGGCATACGCGACGCTATCATTTAAAAACCTGATGGTATGAAATGCTTCGTCGCTCAACCGTTTCCAGTTAAATCCGCCATCACTTGAATAATCAATGCCCGAACCAACAGCTATCAATTTTTTGGCATCACCATTTGGCACAAACTGCATACAACTGCTATAACCGGGTTGTTGGTCTTCCGCAACTAATTGCCAGGTTTTTCCACCATCAGTCGTCTTGATTTTATTTGTTTGATTGGCTTCCGGTTTGGTATAATCTCCGCCAATGGCAAATCCGTTCAATTCATCATAAAAATCTATCGAATACATTCCCGTAGTTGGCAATCCTTGTACAACAGGCGTTTCAAAAACTTCCCAGCTGCTGCCCTTATCGGGTGAGTAAAATACACGGCTTGCTTTGCCACCGGTTGCAATCCACGTGTGATTTCCCACAATGGCAATATTGGTATTGCTTGCCGCAAATGCCGCTTCTCCTTCTTTTAACTTTGGCAGATTGTCACAAGTCTGTTTATACCATGTGTTACCACCGTCACGAGTAATAATAACACTCAGGCAATCACCGGTTGGGTCGCCAATAGCGATACCCTCTTGATTGTTCCAAAATTTCATTGCATCATAAAACGCTTTTTCATGAACCTCTTTATACACCAATTCCATCTGACCAGCATCACCAGTTTTGTATAATAATGCTGGATTTTCTATACTCAGCATAAAAAAATCGGTTGTGGTATGCGCCACAGCTCTAAATTGCAAATTCAACGTATCGTGACCTTGTTTGGAAGTTATCCACGTATTATCTTTTGCATTGTAAAGCCCGAAAGCACCATTATTAGCTGCAAAGGCAAGGCTTTTATCCTCCAACAATTCGATAGCCCTGATGCTTAACAAGGAATCTTGAAAAATAGTTTCAACCGTAACTTTAGAAAACACTTTAGTCATTGGTTTTTGGGAATCATTTTTACAAGAAACCATTAAAAATACAGTACAAATCAAAACATTAAAACTACGCATACATCATTTTTTCAGGAAAGATAAGCCTATTCATCTAATTAATAAAATATTCGTGTCCCGATAGCTATCGGGATTGAGGCATTTAGTGTAACTTTGCATTTTTAAATTTTAAAATTAAAGTTTCTCAGCCAGTGGCTATTTTACTGCCAACTGTTACTGAAAACCGAATACTAAAAATATGCGATTACATAGAAATTTATGCTTTTCAGTTATTGACGGATTGATGCTGATTTTTAATGAAAATCAATATGCCGATAAAGTAATACAGCAGCTTTTAAAACGTGATAAACGCTGGGGAAGCCGTGATCGTGCCTTTGTAGCTGAAACCACCTACGATATTGTACGCTGGAAACGTCTTTATGCCGAAATTGCTGAAGTTAAAGAACCTTTTGATCGTGATAATATATGGCGGTTATTTGCAGTTTGGGCAACTTTACGAGGTATCAAATTACCCGATTGGGGTTATTTTGACAGTACACCAACCCGAAAAATAAAAGGACGTTTTGATGAGTTTTCAAAAACCAGAAAATACCGTGAATCGATTCCTGATTGGTTGGATGAATTAGGTGAAAAAGAATTAGGCAACGAAGTTTGGACAAAAGAAATCAATGCCTTAAACGTACAAGCCGACGTTATTTTGAGAGTCAATACCTTAAAAACTACAAAAGAAGCACTTCAATCACAATTGTTCGATTTGGATTTTGATACGGTCACTATTCCGGAGTATCCAAATGCTTTAAAGTTGAAAGAACGTGCTAACGTATTTCAAACCGAAGCCTTTACAAACGGCTTGTTTGAAGTTCAGGACGCATCATCGCAACTCGTGGCTGAATTTCTTGATGTGCAACCCGGTATGCGTGTGGTTGATACCTGTGCCGGTGCCGGCGGAAAAACCCTGCATATTGCATCATTAATGGACAATAAAGGACAAATTATTGCTTTGGACATTTATGCCAATAAACTTCATGAGCTTAAACGAAGAGCCAAACGCAATGGTGCTTTTAACATTGAAACACGACACATAGAATCTACCAAAGTCATTAAAAAGTTGTATGATAAAGCCGATAGGGTTTTGATTGATGCACCTTGTTCGGGACTTGGCGTTTTAAGACGTAATCCCGATGCAAAATGGAAACTTAAACCTGAATTTATTGACGATATCAAAAAAACACAGCAAGATATTTTGCAGCAATATTCAAGAATTGTGAAACCCGGCGGAAAACTGGTCTATGCAACCTGTTCTGTCCTTCCTTCAGAAAACGAACAACAAGTTAAACAATTCTTAACATCAGATATTGGAAAACAATTTACCTTTGTCAAAGAAAAAAAAGTATTATCTCACGAATCCGGTTTTGACGGATTTTACATGGCATTATTAGAAAAGAAAAAATAATTTACCCTATTAAAATGAAACATTTTTACACCACATTAGCCTTATTAATTACAACCATCTGTTTTGGGCAGATTCCTGCGGGATATTACAATACTGCAACCGGTACAGGCTATAATTTAAAAACACAACTGTACAATATCATCAATGGACATAACGACCAAGGATACAATGCTCTGGATAATTTATATGGCATAAGCGACTTGGATATTTATTATGAAAGTGACAATACCATTTTGGATATGTATTCAGAAAATCCTACAGGAACCGATCCTTACAATTACATTTTTGGAGCTGATGAATGTGGCAACTACAACAGCGAAGGCGATTGCTATAACAAAGAACATCTTATACCGCAATCTGTTTTTAATGAGAATCTGCCTATGAGAAGTGATGCGCACCATATTGTACCAACCGACGGACGCGTTAATGGCTTAAGAAGCAACTATCCTATGGGTGTTGTTGGTACAACTGTACCTCAAAGCGGTATAAGCAATCCTACTTTAAACGGTTCAAAAATGGGAAATAACCTGAACAGCGGTTACTCTGCCGGTTATACCGGATTGGTTTTTGAACCTATTGATGAGTTTAAAGGTGATATTGCACGCATCTATTTTTACTTTGTAACCCGTTATCAAAATTTAGTTGGTAACTGGAGTAGTTATGCCATGTTTGATGGCAGTACAGATAAAGTCTTTACCGATACATTTTTGAATATCCTGCTAACCTGGCATCAAAACGACCCGGTTTCACAAAAAGAAATAGACAGAAACAATGCCATTTACAACTATCAAGGTAATAGAAACCCTTTTGTTGACCATCCGGAATGGGCAGCATTGATTTGGAATCCCACACCTGACACCGAAGCACCAACAACACCCGGAAACCTGATTGTGACCAATGAAACCGCCTATAGCATTTCTCTTTCATGGACAGCATCTACAGATAATGTTGCTGTAACTTCCTATGATGTGTATGTTGACGGCATTTTTAATACAAACGTTACTGCAAATTTGGCTACAATAACACAACTTACCCCGGAAACCACCTATGAATTTTATGTTATAGCAAAAGACGCTGCCAATAATACATCTGCGCAAAGCAATACTGTTGAAGGTACAACTCTGGAAGAAGGTGCCAGCGGTTCAGAATGTATAGATGAAACTTTTGAAAACATTCCCGGTAGTGCTTCCAATTATGCTACTCGCACATGGACAGGTAATGATGGCGGTACATGGACAGCTACCAGAGCCCGAACCGATGAAACCATTGACGGCAGAGCTATAACTATAGACTACAGAAGTTCAAGTCAAGAAGAAAGCCTGACTTCGCCGGCAATAGCTAACGGCATCGGAAACCTAACAGTTACCACACAACGAAAATACGGCAGTGGCTCGGGAACTTTAGACCTGTATGTAAATAATGTTTTTGTAAACACAATTCCTTACAGCGGTTCTGTTCAAACTTCAACAATAAACAATATTAACATTACCGGTAATGTAACGATTGCCATAAAAGGTTCCGGGGCAGAACGTATTGCTATTGACAATTTATCATGGACTTGTCATACCGGTTTAAGCATAGACAAACCATCAATTGAACAGGTTCGGGTTTATCCGAATCCTGTAAAAAATCAGTTGTACATCATTTTAAACAACAGTGTTACAACAACAATTGAAATCTATGATGTTTTAGGGAAAAAAGTACTTACACAAACCATACAACAATCTGAAAGTATCACGACAGACAGTTTAAAAACCGGTATTTACATTTTAAAAATTACTCAGGCTGACAAATCTGTTACAAAAAAACTCATAAAACACTAAGTATCAAAAGCGGCTCCAACGAGTCGCTTTTTTTATGTTTAAAAATTAGTGAATAACTGCAAAATTATAGCACACATTTATCATATACTTTACAAGTAAAACCTTTAAATTTGCACTTTCAAAACAACACACAAACACGTACATAATGATTCATTTCTTCGGAAACCAAAACAGTAAAATATTTGCTGTTCAAGCCACAAAAGAATTATCAACCGAAACCATTGCTAAATTGGTATGGCTTTTTGGCAACCAACCTAAAATAAATCAGTCCGCCTTGGCGGATTTTTTTATTGGTCCGCGTGCAGCCATGATTACGCCCTGGAGCACCAATGCTGTTGAAATTACCCAAAACATGGGCATTCAGGATATTATCAGAATTGAAGAATTTCAAGCTGTTTCTGAAGATTTCAAGGATTTTGACCCAATGATTTCTGAAAAATATAAAGGACTTAATCAAAAATCTTTCACCATCAATATTCAACCGGAAGCCATTCTTAATATTGAAAATATCGCCGCTTACAACAAACAGGAAGGCTTGGCTTTGAGTGATGAAGAAGTTACTTATCTGGAACACGTTTCAAAAAAAATTGGCCGGCCACTCACCGACTCTGAAGTATTTGGTTTTTCTCAGGTAAACTCTGAGCATTGCCGTCATAAAATTTTCAACGGCACGTTTGTAATTGATGACGAAGAACAACCAACTTCACTATTTAAACTCATCAAAAAAACATCAGAAACGCATCCCAATACTATTGTTTCTGCTTACAAAGACAACGTTGCATTCATACAAGGTCCGGTTGTAGAGCAATTTGCACCACAACGCGCAGATATTCCGGATTTTTATAAAACTCAAGATTTTGAATCGGTCATTTCTTTAAAAGCCGAAACGCATAATTTCCCAACAACTGTTGAGCCTTTTAATGGCGCAGCTACAGGTTCCGGTGGTGAAATACGTGACAGGCTTGCCGGAGGAAAAGGCTCGCTACCCTTAGCCGGAACCGCTGTTTATATGACATCGTATTCCCGACTGGAAAACAACCGTGAATGGGAAAATGCATTCCCGGAAAGACCTTGGCTGTACCAAACACCAATGGATATTTTGATTAAAGCATCCAATGGCGCATCCGATTTTGGGAATAAATTCGGGCAGCCGCTTATTTGTGGTTCGGTTTTGACCTTTGAGCATGATGAACACAACGAGGCTTCAAGAACCTCAGCCTCCAGAAAACTCGGTTACGACAAAGTCATCATGCAAGCCGGCGGTATAGGCTACGGAAAAGCTGACCAAGCTAAAAAAGACCAGCCAAAAGCAGGCGATAAAATCGTTATTCTTGGTGGTGAAAATTACAGGATTGGTATGGGCGGCGCAGCGGTTTCAAGTGCTGATACGGGACAATTTTCATCCGGTATCGAGCTCAATGCCGTGCAACGTTCCAACCCCGAAATGCAAAAACGTGCTGCCAATGCCATTCGTGGTATGGTTGAAAGTGATGACAATTTTATCGTGTCTATTCACGACCATGGTGCCGGTGGTCATTTGAATTGCTTGTCAGAACTGGTTGAAGAAACCGGTGGTCATATCAATCTGGATGCTTTGCCTGTTGGCGACCCAACGTTGTCGGATAAAGAAATTATTGGCAATGAAAGTCAAGAGCGCATGGGCTTGGTCATCGCTGAAAAACATCTGGAAATACTCCAAAAAATTGCTGACAGAGAACGTTCGCCTATTTATACAGTTGGTGATGTTACCGGAAATCACCGTTTTACATTTGAATCAAAAACCAAAAACAGTAAACCAATGGATTTTGATTTGGAAGATATGTTTGGAAGCTCCCCAAAAACCATTATGACAGATGTTACCGTTAACAGAAACTATCCTGAAATAACATTCAACCGTGAAAAATTCTACGATTATTTAGATAACCTGTTACAATTGGAAGCTGTTGCGTGTAAAGACTGGCTTACCAATAAAGTGGACAGGTGCGTTGGCGGAAAAGTAGCCAAACAACAATGTGCCGGACCATTGCAATTACCGTTGAACAATGTTGGCGTGATGGCGTTGGATTATAAAGGAAAAGAAGGCATTGCAACATCGGTTGGGCATTCACCTGTTTCCGGTTTAATCAATCCAACAGCGGGCAGTCGAAATGCGATTACCGAGGCATTGACCAACATCATTTGGGCACCCTTAAAAGACGGCTTGCAAAGCGTGTCTTTGTCTGCCAACTGGATGTGGCCTTGCAGGAATGAAGGCGAAGATGCACGTTTGTATGAAGCCGTAAAAGCCGTTTCAGATTTTGCTATCGAATTGGGAATCAATGTACCAACCGGAAAAGATTCATTATCTATGAAGCAAAAATATCCTGATGGTGATGTGCTTGCTCCCGGAACAGTAATTATTTCGGCAGCAGCGCATTGTAATGATATAACCAAAGTTGTAGAGCCAGTTTTTCAAAAAAATGCCGGTGCCGTTTACTACATCAATATTTCCAAAGACGCTTATAAATTAGGAGGAAGCTCGTTTGCTCAAATTCTCAATAAAATTGGAAACGAAGCACCGACTGTTCTTGATGCTGATTATGCCAAAACGGTGTTTAACACCATTCAGCAATTAATTAAAGATGAACACATTGTTGCAGGACACGATATTGCTTCGGGTGGATTGATTACAACCCTGTTGGAAATGTGTTTTGCCGATACTAATTTAGGCGCAGATATTGATTTGACCGATATTGGCGAAAAAGACAGTTATAAAATTCTTTTTGGTGAAAATGCCGGTATTGTGTTTCAATCAAAAGATGCAACTATTGAAACCGTTTTATCTCAAACCGGTATTGAGTTTTACAAAATAGGAACCGTAACAAATCAGGATGTTTTGAGCATTATCAATCATAACGAAGTGTTCACGATGACGGTTTCCAGACTGCGTGATGTATGGTACAAAACATCATATTTGCTCGACAATAAACAAACCGCTAACGGACTGGCAAAAGTGCGGTTTGACAATTATAAGAACCAACCTTTACAATACACGTTCCCAACGCATTTTTCAGGGAAATACTCCTTCCCTTTTGGAGAAGGTCGGGATGGGGCTCCCAAAGCCGCCATTATTCGTGAAAAAGGAAGTAATTCCGAAAGGGAAATGGCAAACGCCATGTACTTGGCAGGTTTTGATGTCAAAGATGTTCACATGACCGATTTGATTTCGGGACGTGAAACGTTGGAAGACATTCAATTTATAGGAGCTGTCGGCGGATTTTCAAATTCTGATGTTTTAGGCTCTGCCAAAGGTTGGGCCGGTGCATTTTTATACAATGAAAAAGCCAATACGGCATTGAAAAATTTCTTTAAACGTGAAGACACACTTTCGGTAGGGATTTGCAACGGCTGCCAGCTATGGATGGAGCTGGAGCTCATCAATCCCGAACACGAAGTACACGGCAAGATGGTTCACAACAATTCACACAAGCACGAAAGTGCTTTTACATCGGTAAAAATCCAAAAAAACAACTCGGTGATGCTTTCTACACTTGAAGGCACAACACTTGGCGTTTGGATTTCGCATGGCGAAGGTAAATTCAAACTGCCTTATTCTGAAGAAAAATACAACATTGTAGCAAAATATGCTTATGAAAGTTATCCGCACAACCCTAACGGTTCCGATTACAATACCGCAATGATGTGCGACAAAACGGGACGCCACCTGGTCACGATGCCTCATATTGAGCGTTCTACATTTCCATGGAATTGGGCACATTATCCGCAAAACAGAAAAGACGACGTATCACCTTGGCTCGAAGCTTTTGTGAATGCAAGGAAATGGATTGATGGGAAAAGTAATATTATAGGTTTCAAGTGATAAAAAAACAGGCAAAATATATAAACGAGTTAAAAATGAAAACTTGCGCCAATCCGTGAGTTAGCACTCATAATAAAAGACGACAGAAATGTATCTAATCGACAGAGAAAAAAATAGAGTAACGAAACTCAAAAAGAAATCATTTTCTGAATTGAAATTTAGAGAACGAGAGCATTTACAAGAGTGGATTGCAAATGACCCAAGTACGCTTGGTGAAGAACTTTTAATAATCCAAAAAGAATTTAACGGATTTAGTGAGACAAACGAACGACTAGACTTATTGGCACTCGACAAACTTGGAAATCTAGTAATCATTGAAAACAAACTTGACGATTCAGGTAAAGACGTAACGTGGCAGGTTATCAAATACGCCTCGTATTGTGCAAGTTTGACAAAACAAGACATTCTAAATATTTACCAAGACTATCTAGGCTCATCTGCCATAGCTCAAGAAATGATTTCTGAATTTTTCGACAACCGAGACATTTCCGAAATAGTTCTCAACCAAGGGTTAAATTCTCAACGACTTATCTTGATTGCAGCAAATTTTAGAAAGGAAGTAACTTCAACAGTTTTGTGGTTAATGAATTTCAAAATAAGACTTCAATGCTTCAAAGTGACACCATTTGCATTTGGTGATCAACTATTTTTAAATGTTGAGCAGATTTTACCTACAAAAGACACCGAAGATTTTGCGATTAGCATTGCTACAAAAGCACAAGAAGAAATTGAAGTTCAAGAGTCGCTTAAAAACAGACATCTTGTAAGACTTAAATTTTGGGAACAGTTTATAAATGCAAGCAATCAAGTAAATCAACTTTTTTCAAATAACTCACCATCAAAAGAGAGTTGGATAGGAAAAGGAATTGGAATGAGTGGAGTTAATATAAATCTTGCAATGAGCAACAATTATTGTAGAAGTGAGATAATCTTTAATCGTGGAAGTCAAGAAGAAAACAAAGAACTTTATGACTTTATTTACCAAATGAAAGACAAAATAGAAAACGATTTTGGCGGACAACTGACTTGGGAACGAATGGACGAGAAAGTTACTTGCAGAATTAAAGCTCAACTTGACGGAGTTAGTTACTTTGAAGAAAGTGATTGGAAGAAAATGAACGAATTTCTAATTGACGTTTCTGTAAGAATGGAAAGAGCGTTTAAAGAACCGATTAGAAAACTGAATAACTATTGGAAAAACAAATAATTACGAGTGCTAACAGCAGTTTGGCAAAATGGCGGGTTCAGTGCTAAATTGAACATTTGGTTTTCAAATGAACATTAGTGCTAAATTGAAAGTAGGTGCTTCTAAATCCGCCACTTCGCCAAGCTGCA
>CAYVUB010000042.1:0-18806 GCA_964454675.1 uncultured Flavobacteriaceae bacterium
ATAATCAAAAAATCCCACTATCTTTGCGCCGCAAACAATTCAAAAATGAAATACGCAAAAAATATCCTTGAAACCATAGGCAATACACCATTGGTTAAAATCAATAAGCTCACCAAAGACTTGCCGTGTCTGGTATTGGCAAAATATGAAACTTTCAATCCCGGTAATTCTACCAAAGATCGTATGGCACTCAAAATGATTGAAGATGCCGAAGCCGATGGACGTTTGCAACCCGGCGGAACGATCATTGAAGGCACTTCCGGGAATACCGGTATGGGCTTGGCATTGGTTGCTATTGTAAAAGGATACAAATGTATTTTTGTGATATCCGACAAACAGTCTAAAGAAAAAATGGACATTCTGCGTGCCGTAGGTGCTGAAGTGGTGGTTTGCCCGACTGATGTAGAACCTGATGACCCACGCTCATATTATTCGGTTTCAAAACGCCTGGCTACGGAAGTTCCAAATTCCTGGTACGTGAATCAATATGACAATCCGAGCAATGCCAAAGCGCATTATGAAAGCACCGGACCCGAAATTTGGAACCAAACCGATGGCAAAGTCACACATTTTGTGGTGGGTGTTGGTACCGGCGGGACTATTTCGGGGATTGGAAAATATTTAAAAGAACAAAATCCTAATGTGAAAGTATGGGGAATTGATACGTATGGAAGCGTTTTTAAGAAATATCACGAAACAGGCATTTTTGACAAAAACGAAATATATCCGTATGTTACCGAAGGTATCGGTGAAGATATTCTACCGGAAAATGTAGATTTCAGCATTATAGACGGTTTTACCAAAGTAACCGACAAAGATGCGGCGATTTACACCCAATTATTGGCCAAAGAAGAAGGTATGTTTTTGGGCAATTCTGCCGGAGCGGCCATAAAAGGCTTGTTGCAGTTGAAAGAACATTTCACCAAAGACGATGTAGTTGTGGTATTATTCCACGACCACGGCAGCCGTTATGTAGGCAAAATGTTCAACAACGACTGGATGAAGAAAATGGGGTATATCGATTAACAAATTCCTGTGAAGGCAGGAATCACATTTTATAAATCACATTTTTGAATGGGTAACCCTCTCATTTTTGAAGTTTTGGAAGATATTTTGAAAGGGTTTTATTGATATTTTTACTATTTTTAGTGCCATGCAGGAAGAATTTCTACATTATGTATGGCAGTATAAAAAGTTTGCATCTTCACAACTTTTTACAACCGGTAATGAACCGCTGACTATTGTTTCTGTGGGATTGCCCAATCCCAATTCGGGACCCGATTTTTTCAATTCGCAGCTTTATATAGGCAGCCAGCTTTGGGCTGGTAATGTTGAAATTCATCTTAAATCAAGCGATTGGTTTGTGCATCACCATGAAACAGATACGGCTTACGATAATGTTATTTTGCACGTAGTGTATGAACATGACACCGAAATTTTCAGGAAGGATAATACCGTTATTTCAACGCTGGAACTTAAACATTATATAAACAGCGAACTTCTTGACCAGTATAAAAAACTGCTATCAGGCAAAAGCAAATGGATTAATTGCGAAAACGACATTGCCGAAACCACCGGTTTTACTGTTACAAACTGGCTGGAACGTCTTTATATAGAACGATTGGAGCGCAAAGCCGGTGAGGTGCAAATGTTGCTCAAAATTTCCAAAAACGATTGGGAAGCTGTACTGTTTAAAATGCTTGCCAAAAACTTCGGGCTTAAAATAAACGGCGATGCGTTTTTAAGTTTGGTAAATTCTGTGGATTTTTCGGTTGTAAGAAAACTGCAATCTACACCTGAGCTGTTGGAAGCCTTGTTTTTTGGTCAATGCGGCTGGTTGGATGATGACGTTCAAGAGCCGTATTATCTTAATCTGGTTAAAGATTACACGTTTATAAAACAGAAGTTCGGCTTGTCAAATACTCATGTTTTAAAGCCTCAGTTTTTCCGTTTGCGTCCGCCAAATTTCCCGACTATCCGCTTATCGCAGTTGGCAATGTTATACCACCGGCATCAAAATCTGTTTTCAGAAATCATAAAAACCGATAGTATTGATGCGTTATATATTATTTTTGATGTTGCAACGTCCCGGTTTTGGAACACACATTTTACGTTTGCCAAAAGTTCAAAACCATCGGTCAAAAAACTAACGCAAAATTTTGTCGAGTTGCTTATCATCAACACGGTATTGCCCGTAAAATTTGCGTATGCCTCGCAACAAGGGACATTTAATCACGATGCTTTATTGGAAATAGCAAACCGTATTCCTGTGGAACAAAACAGTATTGTCGATAAGTTTAATTCTTACAAAACTATGGCTGTTACGGCAATGCAATCGCAAGCATTATTGCAGTTAAAAAGTAATTACTGCGACAAGCACAAATGTTTAAAATGTGCTATAGGTAATGATATTATCAGTAAACAGAATCAAAAAAAATAGCTATCTTGCAGCATGCAAATTTTAGCTTGATGACCATTTTTTATAAACCATTATTGTATTTTCAGAAGCGCGGTTTTTATGTGTGCCAGCGCATTGCCGACCGCTTGGGAATACGGGCAAAAATAGTGCGTACATCCTTTATGTATCTCACGTTTGTAACAATTGGTTTTGGATTTGCATTGTACCTGTTTTTGGCATTCTGGATGCGTATTAAAGATTTGGTATATACTAAACGTACTTCTGTTTTTGATTTATAATAAATTATCAATCAATAGTTTAAATTTATTTTTTTTCGATTGAGATTTTGAAATAATCAATTTTTTTAGCATCTTTAGAAAGGCTAAAGTTTTTAAAGTATGCGTTTTAGGTCGTATTTTAAGTTTTCAGGAAATGAACGAAGCGGAATTTTACTATTACTATGCATCGTAATAGCATTACAATGCGTTTATTTTTTTGCCGGCGTAACTTCAGATGATGTCCAGATACACCCGCAAGAATTGATGAAATTTCAGAAAGAAGTTGATTCTGTAAAATTGGTATTGAAACAAGAAGATACGCCAAAACTTAATTTGTTTAATCCCAATTATATTACAGATTATAAAGGTTACACTTTGGGCATGAGCAATGAAGAAATTGACAGATTGCTGGTTTTCAGAAGTAAAAATCAATGGGTCAATTCGGCTGTACAGTTTCAGGAAGTTACAAAAATTTCCGATTCGCTATTGAATGCGATTTCACCATATTTCAAATTTCCTGATTGGGTGACAAATCCAAAACCTCAATCAAATTTTGAAAACTACAGCAGCTCTTACACGTCAAAAACCTACGCCCAAAAAACAGATTTAAATAAAGCCACAGCACAGCAGCTTCAAAAAATTACCGGCGTAGGCGAAAAATTATCAGAGCGTATCATTCAATTCCGAAGTAAATTTAACGGTGGCTTTATAGCAGATATTCAGTTACAGGACATATATGGATTATCGCCCGAAGTTATTGAACGTATTACCAACGAGTTTACTGTTAAAACACCTCGCCAGATACAAAAAATTAATTTGAATACCGCTACCAGAGAGCAATTGGTCACCATTCAGCATATAGATTATGAAGCAGCACACTATATTTTGGAGCAGCGTACATTGCGTGAACGTTTTGAATCATTGGACGATTTAACAAAAGTAAAGGGATTTCCGTCAAATAAAATTGAGATAATTAAGTTATATTTGACACTTGATTAAATTAAGAAAAAAAGATACCTTATGAATTCAATGTACTTCACAGAAGAACATCAGCTTTTTAGACAAAGTTTACAAGATTTTTTAAAGAAAGAGGTTGTGCCTCATATAGATAAATGGGAAAAAACCGGAACCATTGAACGTTTTATATGGAAAAAATTTGGCGACATGGGTTTTTTCGGGTTGGCATATCCCGAACAATACGGAGGTTTAAATCTCGATTTGTTTTATACGGTTATTTTTCTTGAAGAATTACAAAAGGTAAATTCAGGAGGTTTTGCTGCGGCTATGTGGGCGCACGCTTATCTGGCAATGACCCACGTAAACGCCGAAGGTAATCACGACATCAAAACCAATTATTTGACACCAAGTATTACAGGCGATAAAATAGGCTGTTTGTGCATCACAGAACCTTTTGGCGGCAGTGATGTTGCAGGTATGAGAACTACGGCGGTAAAGCAAGGAGATACCTATATCATAAACGGTTCAAAAACTTTTATTACCAACGGAATTTACAGCGATTACCTTGTGGTTGCTGCAAAAACCAATCCCGAATTAGGAAACAAAGGTATCAGTATTTTTATCATGGATAGAGATACGCCCGGAATTTCGGCTACAAAACTCGATAAATTGGGTTGGCGAGCATCAGATACCGGCGAAATTGCTTTTGATAATGTGGTAATTCCGGCATCAAACTTAATGGGTGAAGAAAACAAAGGGTTTCCGTACATTATGCAGCATTTTGCTTTTGAGCGTTTAATTATGGGCATCAATGCACACGCCAGATCAGAATTTGCTCTGGAATATGCCATAAAATATATGTCAGAGCGCACCGCATTTGGTCAAACAATTAATAAGTTTCAGGCGCTGCGCCACAAACTTGCCGATTTTTACGCACAGACAGAAATGTGCAAAGAGTTTAACTATTCTATAGCTTACAGGTTAAATAAAGGCGAATATGTAGTAAAAGAAGCCACTATGTCAAAACTGCAATCCACCAAAGTAGCCGACGAGGTTATTTACGGCTGCTTACAGTTTTTGGGCGGCTACGGCTATATGGAAGATTACCCGATGGCACGATTGTTTCGCGATAGCCGCTTAGGTCCAATTGGCGGTGGTACCTCAGAGATTTTAAGAGAAATCATTGCAAAAATGGTTATCGATAAAAAAGAATATACACCGGCAGCAAAATAATTTATAACATACAACCCTATGGTTTTTAATAAGATAAAATACGTTATTGTTGCAGTTGTTATGCTGACAGGCTTTTCCGGATTTTCCCAAAAGGAAATAAAAAACAGGATTGTCGATTTGATGACGCAAGACCCTATTGAAAGCGCCAGTATTTACATTCAGAATACTACAATAGGTACCATAAGTAATGCTGACGGAAGATTCTCGCTACGCATACCTCCAGAACATCAAAGCGATACACTTGTTATTTCGTCCATAGGCTATAAAAGTTTAAAAACTGCCATTGGCGATTTTGATGCGGCAATAGATATTTATATGGAATCGGACATTGCATCTCTGGATGAAGTTGTGCTTGTGGCAGAACAAAGGCCCAAAACAGGCAATGAAATTGTCCTTAAAGCACTCAGCAGATTGCCCGAAAACCTACCGGAAACACCCTATTTGCAAAAAGGATTCCTGCGACATAAAGAGCGTAATAAAAAAGAATTCAAATGGCTGATTGAAAGCGCGGTAACACTTTATGATTCCGGTTTTCAATCGTCTTCTGCAAAAAACTTAAAAGTTAATGTTGACCAGGTGCGCAAAAGTTATGATTTGCGGGATGTTGACAGCTTACTCGCATACACCTCATATTTAAAGCAATTTGCCCGAACCAGAAATCTCGATCAAAAAAACCTTCGCCGCGATACCATTGCCACATCATCTTTGGTTAAAGCCATCAAATGGAATGATACAAGAGTTAACGGCTTGCAGAATTTATTTGAAGGCAAACTCAACCTGTTACGCAATTCGGAAGGGTCAAGAGCACTTTTTGGAGAGCGAATTTTAGACAGACATCAGTTTGAGCTCGATACGGTTTTGGTTGATAACGAACGTAAACTGTATAAAATTAAAATTAAAGAAGGCAAAAGTTATGTAAATCTTGAAACCAAAGGCATATACAACGACGGTTATATTGCCAACGGCTGGATATACATTTACTGGGATAACTACGCCATTAAAAAAATTGAATACGAACTCATAGCAGCTTCCGATGCGCAAAAAAGCAGAAGTAAAACGCTTTTTGATTCTAAAATAAATCATAAGCTTATACTATCATATATGGAGTATGAAGACAAAATGTACCCTAATTATGTGTATTACGAAACGCCAAAATTGGTAAGCGTAGGCCAGAAAATTACAGATTTGGCTTCCAAGGAAGCAGCGGCAAATTATGATAAAGACCAGCGTTACTATTATACGGTGCAGGAGCTTTTGTTTACTCAAATAATTCTTGATCCGGAAACAGTAGAACAAACATTGAGAAAACCGTGGGACGCCGATATTTTTTCGCAAAAACCATATAACAAAACCTTTTGGGACAATTACAACACCTTGTTAGAAAGTGAAGAAGATGAAAAATTGATTCAGGATTTAACCAGAAGGTCGTCATTATATAAGGAGTAAGAAAAAGATATATCAGGTTTTAAGGCGTGAGTGAAGAAGATGAAAATATTTTTTATTTTTAATTGTACATTAATAATTACTTTTTATCTTTGCACCCACAAAAATCTAAAAGAAGGGAGGTTAAGATACTATGTTAATAATACCAATTAAAGAAGGAGAAAATATAGACAGAGCGTTAAAACGTTTCAAACGTAAGTTTGATAAAACAGGTATAAAACGTCAATTGCAAACACGTAAGCAATTTACAAAACCTTCTGTACTGCGTAGATCGCAAATTCAAAAAGCGCAATACATCCAACATTTAAGAGATCAAGAGAATATATAATAAATTCCCTTGAAAAAGGGAATCTTTTGAGGTCAAAAACAAAACTGCCATAATTTTTCAAGATTAAAATAACTTGTTGAATTACGGCAGTTTTTTTGTGCAATCAATTAAAGATTTCTTCTTACATTTACTCATATAGCTCATAACTCATAACAGCATAATGCCATTCAAGCCCTTTTCAGAATATCTGCTTTACGAAAAAAAATATTCCGAACTTACGGTTAAAGCCTATTTGAATGACTTGGAAGGTTTTGCAGAATTTATCTTAAAAGAATATGAAATGATTTCCGTACAAGAAGTCAACTATCCCCAAATACGAAACTGGATTGTATATCTTGTAGAAGACAACATTTCCACCAGAACCGTTAACAGAAAAATATCATCGCTTAATACCTATTACAAGTTTCTGCTCAAAACCGAAACCATTGCGGTCAATCCGTTATCAAAACACAACGCATTAAAAACAAGCAAGAAAGTTCAAATTCCGTTTTCAGAACAGGAAATGGCGCAAGCTATAGAAATTCTTCAGGAGGCGACAGATTTTGAAGGATTACGCAACAGGCTTATTATCGAGCTTTTTTATGCTACGGGAATACGGCGTATAGAGCTCATTCAAATTAAGCTTCCAGATTTGGATTTATCAGGAAAAACTTTAAAAGTATTGGGTAAAAGAAATAAAGAACGTTACATTCCACTCATTGATTCTGTCGTACAAACAGCAAAAGACTATTTAAAACTAAGAAGCGAACTCAAAATCATAAAAGACAAAGAGATGCTGTTTTTAACTAAAAAAGGGTTAAAAATTTACGAAACATTTGTTTACAGAATTATAAATGATTACCTTAGTAGAGTATCTACAAAAGTAAAGACAAGTCCGCATATACTAAGGCACTCATTTGCGACACATTTACTTAATAAAGGTGCAAATTTAAATGCTGTTAAAGAACTTCTTGGTCATTCAAGTTTAGCAGCAACTCAGGTTTACACGCATAATAGCTTGGCTGAGTTAAAAAAAGTGTACGAAAGCGCACATCCAAGAGGTAAAAAAAAATAATTATTGTCTAACTGAAAAATGAACAGAGAAATTGTAAAAATCTAATGAACCATTATAATATGGTGGTTGGCTAAATTTTCGCAATACATCTCTGTTTCTTTTTTTAATTAAAAATCAAAAAAATGAAAGTAAACATTCAATCAGTAAATTTTAGCGCAGATAAAAAGTTGTTAGATTTTATTCAAAGGCGAATGGATAAATTAGATTTGTTTTATGACAAAGTCATTCAAACAGATGTTTTTTTAAAAGTCGAAAACACAAGCGATAAAGAAAATAAAATTTTTGAAGCCAGAGTAAGTGTGCCGGGCGATAGTTTTGTAGTAAAAAAACAATGTAAAAGCTTTGAAGAAGGCGCAGATACCGCAGCGTCATCATTAGAACGCCAACTTAAAAAACGAAAAGAAAAATTAAGAACACATATCTAAATAAATTTTTTCAAAAAAAGTTTTGATTAAAAAAATAATTATCTACATTTGCAGTCCGTTAGAAATAGCGGACTTTTTTATTAGTAAAAAAGGCACTAAAAAGCCGATGTAGCTCAGCTGGCTAGAGCAGCTGATTTGTAATCAGCAGGTCGTGGGTTCGAGTCCCTCCATCGGCTCTAAAAAAAGTATAATACCATATAATAAGGTATAAGTTCTTTAAAAAAGATGTAAAAATTTTGGGGAGATACTCAAGCGGCCAACGAGGGCAGACTGTAAATCTGCTGACTAAGTCTTCACAGGTTCGAATCCTGTTCTCCCCACAATAATTCCTGCGAAGACAGGAATCTCAATCTTAAAAACTCCAAAAGAAAATGGAATTAAAGGTTGAAAAAGGTCATAAAAATATTGGAATTATAGATTCCCACGAAAGTGGGGATTCATGCGGGAGTAGCTCAGTTGGTAGAGCGTCAGCCTTCCAAGCTGAATGTCGCCGGTTCGAACCCGGTCTCCCGCTCTAAATTAAGTTTACGAGTTACGGTGTGCGATTTACGAATCGTAAATCTAAAAAAATCGGCAATCGTAAATGAACTGCCGGTGTAGCTCAGGGGTAGAGCGTTTCCTTGGTAAGGAAGAGGTCACGAGTTCAATTCTCGTCATTGGCTCAAAATTAAATTGGAATTAATTTCGAACACTAATATTAAATTAAGATTAAAATAAATTAAACATGGCAAAGGCAACTTTCGATCGTTCAAAACCACACTTAAACATTGGTACAATTGGACACGTAGATCACGGTAAAACAACTTTAACTGCTGCTATTACTAAAGTATTAGCTGATGCAGGTTTATCAGAAGCAAAATCATTTGATCAAATTGATAACGCTCCAGAAGAAAAAGAAAGAGGTATCACTATCAATACTTCTCACGTAGAATATGCAACAGCTAACCGTCACTATGCGCACGTTGACTGTCCGGGTCACGCGGATTACGTTAAAAACATGGTTACAGGTGCTGCTCAAATGGACGGCGCTATTCTTGTGGTTGCTGCTACAGATGGTCCAATGCCACAAACTCGTGAGCACATCCTTTTAGGTCGCCAGGTAGGTATTCCTCGTATTGTTGTATTCATGAACAAAGTGGATATGGTTGATGATGCTGAGTTATTAGAGCTTGTTGAAATGGAAATTAGAGATTTATTATCTTTCTATCAATATGATGGTGATAACGGTCCTGTTATTCAAGGTTCTGCTCTTGGTGCATTAAATGGTGAGCCAAAATGGGTTGATACAGTTATGCAACTAATGGAAGCTTGCGATACTTGGATTGAAGAGCCTTTAAGAGAAATTGATAAACCTTTCTTGATGCCTATTGAAGATGTATTCTCTATCACAGGTCGTGGTACAGTAGCAACAGGTCGTATTGAGACAGGTATTGCTAAAACTGGTGATCCGGTTGAAATCATTGGTATGGGAGCTGAGAAATTAACTTCTACTATCACAGGTATTGAGATGTTCCGTCAAATTCTTGACAGAGGTGAGGCAGGAGATAACGCAGGTATCTTATTAAGAGGTATTGAGAAAACTCAAATCTCAAGAGGTATGGTTATTGTAAAACCGGGTTCTGTAACACCACATGCTAAATTTAAAGCTGAGGTTTATATCCTTAAAAAAGAAGAAGGTGGACGTCACACTCCATTCCATAACAACTACCGTCCGCAGTTCTACGTTCGTACAACTGACGTAACCGGTAATATTGCTTTACCGGCAGGTGTTGAGATGGTTATGCCTGGAGACAACCTTACTATTACTGTTGAACTTATCCAGAAAATTGCTATGAACGTAGGTTTACGTTTTGCAATCCGTGAAGGAGGTAGAACAGTTGGTGCAGGTCAGGTTACTGAAATTTTAGACTAATTATATAATCTAAATATTAAATTAAGGTGTTCCGTGATTCGGAACGCCTTGATTTATATTTACGGGTTTAGCTCAGTTGGTAGAGCACTGGTCTCCAAAACCAGGTGTCGGGAGTTCGAGTCTCTCAACCCGTGCAAAAGTAGTGCGAGACGAGAAGTTTACACTGAGCGAAGTCGAAGTGAGTCTCTCAACCTGTGCAAAATATAGGAAGAGAAATCAATTTAGTGTAAAACGATGTTGCTCTGTTCTTTAAAAAAAAAAATCAGAATGCGATGAAAATGTATTCTGAATTTAAACATAGATAGCCTGATTTTTCAATTTGGGCATCTGTAAAAAACAAAAGTAAATGGCAGGATTTGTAAATTATATCAAAGAATCATTTGGTGAATTAAAAAACAATGTGACTTGGCCTGCGTGGGCAGAAGCACAAAGTAATACCATTTTAGTAGTAGTATTTTCAGTTATATTTTCACTCGCTATCTGGGGAGTAGATACAGTATTTAGTAGAGTTGTTGAAGCTTATTTTAGCTGGATTAAGTAAAAATACACATAGAATGTCTGAAGTAAACGGAAATAAAAAATGGTATGTTGTTAGAGCTGTAAGTGGTCAGGAAAACAAAATCAAAGCCTATATAGAGAATGAAATTGCTCGTTTAGGTCTTGAAGATTATGTTGACCAAGTATTAGTCCCTACAGAAAAAGTGGTTCAGGTAAGAAACGGGAAAAAAATAAACAAAGAACGCGTTTATTTTCCGGGATATATTATGATTCAAGCCAATTTGAGTGGAGAAATCCCTCATATTATTAGATCAATTACCAATGTTATTGGTTTTCTCGGCGAGACAAAAGGAGGCGAGCCTGTGCCGTTAAGACAGTCTGAAGTAAACAGAATGTTAGGTAAAGTGGATGAATTGATAGTAGATGCCGATTCAAATGTGGCAATACCGTTTACAATTGGCGAAACCGTAAAAGTAATTGACGGACCATTCAACGGGTTTGACGGTACTATTGAAAAAATAAATGAAGAAAAGCGTAAACTGGAAGTAATGGTTAAGATTTTCGGAAGAAAAACACCATTAGAATTAAGTTATATGCAAGTAGAAAAAGTTTAATAATTGTTACAATAAAGATAGTAAGTCTTTCCGGCTTCCAAAAAGAACGGCTTACAACTAAAATTTTTTAAAATGGCAAAAGAGTTAAGTAAAGTAGTTAAGCTACAAGTTAAGGGAGGTGCAGCGAACCCATCGCCACCGGTTGGACCTGCTTTAGGAGCTGCTGGAGTTAATATCATGGAATTTTGCAAGCAGTTTAATGCCAGAACCCAGGATAAACCTGGTAAAGTATTACCTGTTGTGATTTCTGTGTTTAAAGACAAATCCTTTGATTTTGTAATTAAAACTCCACCAGCTGCAATACAATTATTGGAAGCAGCCAAAGTAAAAAAAGGATCTGGTGAACCTAACAGAAAAAAAGTAGCTAAAGTAACTTGGGAACAAGTGAAAGCAATAGCTGAAGATAAAATGCAGGATTTAAATGCATTTACAATAGATTCAGCTATGAGTATGGTTGCAGGTACTGCAAGATCAATGGGTATTACTGTAACAGGTAATAAACCTCAATAAAAAAATTTTGAAATGGCAAGATTAACAAAAAAACAAAAAGAGGCAAGAAGTAAAGTAGATAAAAATAAACTTTACTCTCTTGAAGAAGCTTCAGCTTTACTAAAAGAGATTACCTATACAAAATTTGATGCTTCTGTAGATATTGCTGTAAAACTTGGTGTAGATCCACGTAAAGCAAATCAAATGGTAAGAGGTGTAGTTTCATTACCGCACGGTACAGGTAAAGATATGAAAGTATTAGCTCTGGTAACTCCTGATAAAGAAGCAGAAGCTAAAGAAGCAGGCGCAGACTATGTAGGTCTTGATGAGTATTTAGATAAAATCAAAAATGGCTGGACAGATGTTGATGTTATTATCACTATGCCGGCTATTATGGGTAAACTGGGACCATTAGGACGTGTTTTAGGACCAAGAGGCTTAATGCCAAACCCTAAAACAGGTACTGTAACTATGGATGTTGCTAAAGCAGTAGCAGAAGTAAAAGCAGGTAAAATCGATTTTAAAGTTGACAAAACAGGTATTGTACATGCACCAATAGGAAAAGCATCATTTAGTGCTGACAAAATTGTAGGCAACGCACAAGAGCTGCTATCAACTTTAATCAAGCTAAAACCAACAGCAGCAAAAGGAACTTATGTAAAAAGTATTTACATATCATCCACAATGAGTCCAAGCGTAGCTGTAGATCCAAAAATCAATTAAGTAGTTAAATCTTATATATTATGACAAGAGAAGAAAAATCACAAGTTATTCAAGAGTTAACTGCTCAATTAGCAGATAATCAGAATATTTATCTGGCAGATATATCAGGATTAGATGCATCCGTTACAACAGATTTACGTCGTGCTTGTTTTAAAGCAAACGTAAAACTTGCAGTGGTAAAAAATACATTATTGGAAAAAGCTATGGAAGCTTCTGATAAAGACTTTGGCGACCTTCCGTCAATTCTTAAAGGAAATACCTCTGTAATGTATTCTGAAACTGGTAATGCACCGGCAAAAATCATAAAAAACTTCCGTAAAAAATCTGATAGACCTTTATTAAAAGGTGCATTTATTGAGGAGGCAATTTATATTGGCGATGACCAACTAGATGCTTTAGTGGATATCAAATCAAGAGAAGAGTTAATTGGCGATATTATCGGGTTGTTACAATCACCTGCTAAAAACGTTGTTTCAGCTCTTAAATCAAGTGGAGGTAAACTTGCGGGCATCGTAAAAACATTATCTGAAAAATAAGATAATACACAAATTAAGTACGCACTTAAACAAACATATTTATTAAAATTTTTAAAACGATAGAAAATGGCAGATTTAAAAGATTTCGCAGAACAATTAGTTAATTTAACAGTAAAAGAAGTAAACGAATTAGCTAAAATATTAAAAGATGAGTACGGTATCGAACCGGCTGCTGCTGCTGTTGCAGTTGCTGCAGGTGGTGGTGCTGCAGCTGGAGGTGATGCAGCTGAAGCTCAAACAGAATTCACAGTAGTTCTTAAAAACGCTGGTGCTTCAAAATTAGGCGTTGTTAAATTGGTTAAAGAATTAACCGGTTTAGGCTTAAAAGAAGCTAAAGAATTAGTTGACGGTGCACCAAGCAACGTTAAAGAAGGCGTTTCTAAAGACGAAGCTGAAGGCTTAAAAGCAGCTTTAGAAGAAGCTGGTGCTGAGGTTGAGCTTAAATAAGCTTATAACCCAACCAACATACATGGTTTAGGTCTTAGAGGCAACTCTACGACCTAAACCCTTTTGTGTATATAAAATGTACATAAAAAACAAACAATTTTTTAATCAAAATCTCGTTCATCGATGTTAGCAAATAAAGCTGAAAGATTAAATTTCTCTTCTATTGTAAATAGAACAGATTATCCGGATTTCTTGGATATTCAAATAAAATCCTTCCAGGATTTTTTCCAATTAGAAACTAAGTCAGAAGAAAGAGGAAATGAAGGTCTTTATAATACCTTCATGGAAAACTTCCCTATCACAGACACTCGTAATCAATTCGTATTAGAGTTTTTGGATTATTTTATTGATCCGCCAAGATATACTATTGAAGAATGTATAGAAAGAGGACTAACCTATAGTGTGCCATTAAAAGCAAGGTTAAAACTATACTGTACAGACCCCGAGCATGAAGACTTTGAAACCATAGTGCAAGATGTGTACTTAGGAACCATTCCTTACATGACACCAAGCGGTACCTTTGTTATCAATGGTGCAGAGCGTGTTGTGGTATCACAGTTACACAGATCGCCGGGTGTATTCTTTAGCCAGTCGTTCCATGCCAATGGCACCAAATTGTATTCAGCAAGAGTTATACCTTTCAAAGGCTCATGGATAGAATTTGCTACAGATATCAATAGCGTTATGTACGCCTATATTGATAGAAAGAAAAAATTACCGGTTACCACGTTATTCAGAGCTATCGGTTTTGAACGCGATAAAGATATTTTAGAAATTTTTGACCTTGCAGAAGAAATAAAAGTTTCTAAAGCCGGATTGAAAAAAGTATTAGGTCGTAAACTTGCTGCCCGTGTTTTAAACACCTGGCACGAGGATTTCGTTGACGAAGATACAGGTGAAGTAGTATCTATCGAGCGTAACGAAATCGTATTGGATCGTGATACTATTTTAGATAAAGACAATATTGAAGAAATCATTGATGCTGATGTAAAAACAATTCTTTTACACAAAGAAAGTGCTCAGCAAGGTGATTACGCCATCATACATAATACCCTTCAAAAAGACCCTACAAACTCTGAAAAAGAAGCGGTAGAACACATTTATCGTCAATTGCGTAATGCAGAACCACCGGATGAAGAAACAGCTCGTGGTATTATTGACAAATTATTCTTCTCTGACCAACGTTACTCTTTGGGTGAAGTAGGTCGTTACAGAATGAACAAAAAATTGGGTCTTGATATAGGTATGGATAAGCAAGTGCTTACCAAGCAGGATATCATCACTATTATTAAATATTTAATAGAGCTTATCAACTCAAAAGCTGAGATTGATGATATTGACCACTTATCAAACCGTCGTGTACGTACCGTAGGTGAGCAATTATCACAACAGTTTGGTGTTGGTTTGGCTCGTATGGCCCGTACTATTCGTGAGCGTATGAACGTTCGTGATAACGAGGTGTTTACGCCGATTGATTTGATTAATGCCAAGACCTTATCGTCAGTTATTAATTCATTCTTTGGTACCAACCAGTTATCACAGTTTATGGATCAAACCAATCCATTGGCTGAGATTACTCACAAGCGTCGTTTATCGGCTCTTGGACCTGGAGGTTTATCCCGTGAAAGAGCAGGGTTTGAGGTTCGTGACGTTCACTACACACATTACGGACGTTTATGTCCTATTGAAACCCCGGAAGGACCAAATATCGGTTTGATTTCATCACTTTCAGTATATGCAAAAGTGAATTCAATGGGATTCATTGAAACGCCGTACAGAAAAGTAGAACAAGGTGTTGTTGATATCAAAGGTACGCCAATCTATTTAAGTGCGGAAGAAGAGGAAAATCTGTTAATTGCCCAAGCAAATATCAGAGTTGACGAAATAGGTAAAATCGTTGAAGACAAAGTTATTGCGCGTCAGGAAGGTGATTTCCCTGTAATTGACCCTTCACACACAAATTATACAGATGTTGCGCCAAATCAGGTGGCATCTATATCAGCATCATTAATTCCGTTCTTAGAACATGATGATGCAAACCGTGCATTGATGGGCTCAAACATGATGCGCCAGGCAGTACCGTTATTACGTCCCGAAGCACCAATTGTAGGAACAGGGTTGGAGCGTCAGGTTGCTTCAGATTCAAGAGTATTGATTAATGCCGAAGGCGAAGGTGTTGTTGAATATGTTGATGCTAACGAAATCATCATAAGATACGTACGTACCGAAGAAGAAGCAATGGTAAGCTTTGACGGTGATACAAAAACATATCCGTTAATAAAATTCAGAAAAACCAATCAAGGGACTTCTATCAACTTAAAACCTATCGTTAGAAAAGGAGATAAAGTTAAAAAGGGACAAGTACTTTGTGAAGGTTATGCGACTCAAAACGGTGAATTGGCGCTTGGTCGTAATATGAAAGTAGCATTCATGCCTTGGAAAGGATACAACTTTGAAGATGCTATCGTGATTTCTGAAAAAGTAGTGCGTGACGATATTTTTACATCTATCCATATTGATGAGTATTCATTAGAAGTTCGTGATACCAAATTAGGTAACGAAGAGTTGACAAATGATATACCAAACGTTTCAGAAGAGGCTACAAAAGACCTTGATGAAAACGGTATGATTCGTATAGGTGCAGAGATTAAACCCGGCGATATTTTAATTGGTAAAATCACACCAAAAGGAGAAAGCGATCCAACACCGGAAGAAAAATTATTAAGAGCCATTTTTGGTGATAAGGCAGGCGATGTAAAAGATGCATCACTTAAAGCATCACCATCACTACACGGTGTGGTTATTGATAAAAAATTATTCTCAAGAGCTGTAAAAGATAAACGTAAGAGAGCAAAAGACAAAGAGGATATTGATGCTCTTGAAGCTGTTTACTACAACAAATTTGATGATTTAAAAGCTGTTTTGGTTGATAAATTATTCAATATAGTTAACGGTAAAACAGCACAAGGTATTTTCAACGACTTAGGAGAAGAAATCATCCCTAAAGGTAAAAAATACACCTTAAAAATGTTAAATGCAGTCGATGACTATACACATTTAACATCAGGAACATGGACAACAGACGACCATACAAATGCGCTTATAGCAGATTTGATTCACAATTATAAAATCAAAGAAAATGACCTTCAAGGCTCATTGCGTCGTGAGAAGTTTACCATTTCTGTAGGAGATGAATTACCGGCAGGAATCATCAAATTGGCTAAAGTTTACATCGCTAAAAAGCGTAAACTAAAGGTAGGTGATAAAATGGCAGGCCGTCACGGTAACAAAGGTATTGTTGCCCGTATCGTTCGTCAGGAAGATATGCCGTTCCTTGAAGACGGAACACCGGTTGATATAGTATTGAACCCGCTTGGTGTACCATCACGTATGAACATCGGTCAGATTTATGAAACCGTTTTAGGATGGGCAGGACAAAAATTAGGACGCACGTATGCAACCCCTATTTTTGACGGTGCAACCTTAGAACAAATCAATGAATTGACTAATGAAGCAGGAATACCTCTATTTGGTCATACCTATTTATACGACGGTGGATCAGGAGACCGCTTTGACCAACCGGCAACAGTAGGAGTTATCTATATGTTGAAACTCGGACACATGGTTGATGATAAGATGCACTCACGTTCTATAGGGCCATACTCATTAATTACGCAGCAGCCGCTTGGTGGTAAAGCACAATTTGGTGGTCAGCGTTTTGGTGAAATGGAGGTTTGGGCGCTTGAAGCTTATGGAGCTTCTGCAACCTTACGTGAAATTTTAACAGTAAAATCTGATGACGTTATTGGTAGAGCAAAAACCTACGAAGCAATCGTAAAAGGCGAGCCTATGCCAGAACCCGGACTACCTGAATCATTTAACGTGTTAATGCACGAACTTAAAGGTTTAGGATTAGATATTAGATTAGAAGAATAAAAATATAGTATGCAGCCGCAGTATTCAGTTTCCAAATGAGAGACTGAATACTGAGACTGAGACTGAAGACTATAAAGAATTATGGCAAAAAGACAAGATAAAAATACAGTACAGAGATTCAACAAAATCTCTATAGGTTTAGCGTCGCCTGAATCTGTTTTGGCAGCATCACGAGGTGAAGTATTAAAACCTGAAACTATTAATTATCGAACACACAAACCGGAACGTGACGGTTTGTTCTGTGAGCGTATTTTTGGGCCTGTAAAGGACTTTGAATGTGCTTGCGGTAAATATAAAAGAATTCGCTACAAGGGTATTGTTTGTGACCGTTGTGGTGTTGAAGTTACTGAAAAGAAAGTACGTCGTGACCGCGTTGGACACATCAATTTAGTGGTGCCAATTGCTCACATTTGGTATTTCCGTTCGTTGCCTAACAAAATTGGTTACTTATTAGGATTACCATCCAAAAAGCTGGATATGATAATCTACTACGAACGTTACGTAGTTATCCAACCAGGTAATGCAAAAGGTCCGGATGGCGAGCCTATTCAAAAAATGGATTTCTTGACAGAAGAAGAATACCTAAACATATTAGATTCGCTTCCGCAGGAAAATCAATATCTGGAAGATACAGACCCAAATAAATTTATCGCAAAAATGGGAGCTGAGTGCTTGATAGACCTGCTTGCAAGAATTGATTTGGACGAATTATCTTACGATTTACGTCATAAAGCAAACAGTGAAACATCTAAACAACGTAAAACAGAAGCCTTAAAACGCTTACAGGTTGTTGAAGCTTTCCGCGATTCAAATGCTAATCGTGAGAATCTTCCTGAATGGATGATTATGAAAGTGATTCCTGTCATTCCACCGGAGTTACGTCCGTTAGTGCCGCTTGATGGTGGTCGTTTTGCTACTTCAGATTTGAATGATTTATACAGAAGAGTTATTATCCGTAACAACCGATTAAAACGGCTTGTAGAAATCAAAGCACCGGAAGTAATCTTACGTAATGAAAAACGTATGTTGCAGGAATCTGTTGATTCATTGTTTGATAACACACGTAAAGCATCGGCAGTAAAAACCGATTCTAACAGACCTTTAAAATCATTATCAGATTCATTAAAAGGAAAACAAGGACGTTTCCGTCAAAACTTATTAGGAAAACGTGTTGATTACTCTGCACGTTCGGTAATTGTCGTTGGGCCGGAATTAAAATTATACGAGTGCGGATTGCCAAAAAATATGGCAGCAGAACTTTACAAACCATTTGTTATCCGTAAGCTGATAGAAAGAGGTATTGTAAAAACCGTAAAATCTGCAAAGAAAATTATAGATAGAAAAGAGCCTGTAGTATGGGATATCTTGGAGAATGTTCTTAAAGGACATCCGGTATTATTAAACCGTGCTCCTACGTTACACCGTTTGGGTATTCAGGCATTCCAGCCTAAATTGATAGAAGGTAAAGCTATCCAGTTACACCCGTTAGTTTGTACGGCATTCAACGCCGATTTTGACGGTGACCAGATGGCGGT
>CAYVUB010000043.1:0-16401 GCA_964454675.1 uncultured Flavobacteriaceae bacterium
TTGGTAATAGTATAAAGTTTAAAGCCATAAAAGCAATCAACACCTGTTAATAAATCTCAAAGAATACTCCTTGTTATATTTACGCGAACCCGTACATTTAAGTTTTTAAAAAGTTCCATTCCATGCGTATAGAATATGATATAAAATTAGGGTTTAAAGATGTGATGATTCGCCCGAAGCGTTCCACCTTAAAAAGCCGTGCACAAGTAGAGTTAGAACGCGAATTTACCTTTCGCAACAGCAAACAGACTTTTAAAGGCATTCCGGTTATGGCTGCCAATATGGATACCGTAGGTACTTTTGAAATGGCACGGGCATTATCAGGAAAACAGCTTTTTACTGCCATACACAAGCATTATTCTATTGACCAATGGAAAATTTTTATGAATACTGCACCACAATCTATTCAAGATTTTATAGCCGTAAGCACAGGTACAGGAAAACAGGATTCTCAAAAACTTGCTACGCTTATAGAGTCACATCCAGATTTAAAATTTATTTGTATTGATGTTGCCAACGGCTACTCTGAGCATTTTGTGGATTTTGTAAAACTCACACGACGCCAATACCCCGATAAAGTAATTATTGCCGGTAATGTGGTTACAGGAGAAATGGTTGAAGAACTGCTGCTTGCCGGTGCCGATATTATTAAAGTAGGCATTGGCCCCGGAAGCGTCTGCACTACACGTGTTAAAACAGGAGTTGGTTATCCGCAACTGTCTGCCATTATTGAATGTGCCGATGCCGCTCACGGACTGGGCGGACACATCATTAGCGATGGAGGTTGCACAACACCGGGCGATGTTGCCAAAGCTTTTGGCGCCGGTGCCGATTTTGTGATGTTGGGCGGTATGCTTGCCGGTCATAATGAAAGTGGTGGCGAATTGATAGAACGCAACGGTAAAAAATATAAGCAGTTTTACGGCATGAGCTCAACAACGGCTATGGATAAGTACGTAGGCGGCGTTGCCGATTACAGAGCCAGTGAAGGTAAAACAGTGGAAGTTCCATACAAAGGCAATGTTGAAGATACACTGCATGATATTCTGGGTGGTGTGCGAAGTACCTGTACGTATGTAGGCGCACAGCGTTTAAAAGAATTAACCAAGCGAACTACCTTTATTCGTGTTGAGGAACAGGAAAACAGGGTTTATAATGAATAAAATAAAATGCTACATTTGGTAAAAATGAAAAAAAGCTGTCTCAAAAGCACTAAAACCAGCACTTTTGCCATTCCACAGTTTAGAGACAGCTTTTTTATCTTTTAAGTAAGAAATTTACAACTTACTTATATGGTATGCTACCAAACCTTCAATAGGACGCCGCACAACGTTGCCTACCTTAAAGCCAAACTCTTTAGCTACTTCTCTTATTTCGTCCTGAGAGAAAAATGCTATCGAACCTGCAAAATGTACAGGAGCGGTTTTTAATTCGTTTTTGAATTGTAGAATCATATTTCGGGTAAACGTACGGAAACATGATTTTATCAAATTTTTGATATATTCTGAATCTTTATTTAAAAACACAAACTCTGCAAAACTTGCCAGATAGGCATTAGGATTTGGTTTTTTGTATAAATTACCTTTTATATAATCGGCATCCATATTGTACTTTTCTGCAAAAGATACTTTTAGGTGTGGAGGCATGTGGTTAAAGTAGTAATCGCGTATTAATTCTTTTCCAAAATGATTACCCGAAGCATCGTCCATTAGCGTATATCCTAATGATGTAACACGTTGATGCAGTTTGTTACCATCGTAATAACTGCAATTTGAACCGGTACCCATGATGCATACAACTGCTGCTTCATCATCACTATTTAAGGTGGCTCTTACGGCTGCCCAGGTATCTTCTTGCACTTCTACTTTGGCATTGGTAAAAATTTCTTCCAATAATCTTTTGAGCATTAATCTTGGGGTTTCTGTACCACAACCTGCACCATAAAAGAAAATATGAGTAACATTGTCTTTGTGTGTCATCAACTCTGTACTGGATTTGATGATTTTACTAAGTTTGTTTTCTTTTAAAATTTCGGGATTAAGTCCAAGTGTTCTTATTTTTTCTAAAAGTTGTTTTCCTGTACTATCAACGGCAATCCAGTCACATTTTGTGGAGCCGCTATCGACAATTAAAATCATAGTTTGGTTATTAAAAAAATTCCGTAAACATAAGTTGGCAAGTTTACGGAATTTTTAGTTAGTGTTTAAATTATATGTTGTGAATATGCACGGCCAAATCTACCAGTTTGCTTGAGTAGCCGTATTCATTATCGTACCACGATACAATTTTGAAAAAGGTTGAATTTAAACCGATACCTGCTTTTGCATCTACAATTGATGTACGTGCATCAGACACAAAATCTTGTGATACTACGTCATCTTCCGTATAGCCGAGAATACCTTTTAGGTCGTTTTCTGAAGCTTTTTTGAATACCGCCATAATCTCATCATACGTGGTTTCTTTGGCTACTTTTACAGTTAAATCTACACAAGACACATCGGCAGTAGGAACACGCATTGACATACCGGTTAATTTCCCGTTCAATTCAGGGATTACTTTACCTACGGCTTTTGCAGCACCTGTTGATGCCGGAATAATGTTTAATAATGCTGAACGGCCGCCACGGAAATCTTTACGTGAAGGACCATCAACGGTTAATTGTGTAGCCGTGGTTGCATGAACGGTTGTCATCAAACCTTCGACAATCCCGAAATTATCATTTATTACCTTCGCTAAAGGAGCCAGACAGTTGGTGGTGCAAGACGCATTTGATACAATGGTATCTGCAGCAGTTACTTTATCATGGTTTACCCCCATGACAAACATGGGCGCATCTGCCGATGGTGCCGAAATCACTACTTTTTTTGCACCGCCGTCAATATGTGCCTGTGCTGTTTCTTTGGTTGTAAAAATACCGGTACATTCCGCCACTACATCAACATCTACATCTTTGTCATCCCACTTAATTAATTTTGGGTCTCTTTCAGCAGTGACTCTTATGAATTTGTCATTGACATACAATTTACCGTCTTTTACCTCTACTTTACCGTTAAAGCGTCCATGAACGGAATCATATTTTAAAAGATATGCCAAATGCTCAACATCCAGCAAATCGTTAATGGCTACTACTTCAACATCTGAACGGAGTATGGTACTTCTGAATACGATTCTGCCTATTCTACCAAATCCGTTAATTCCTAATTTTAATTTTGACATTTTTATTTATTGTTTTACTTGTTTTGTTATTTGTTTGTTTTTATTTCAGGTTTCAAATCAAAAATCGTTACTCTGCAATCAACAATCTTCAACCGTTAATCATTATGTGGTCATTATATCAGACACTCTTAACAGCTCTGTATCTATTTTTGATTTTCCTTTTACGGCTTGTTCCAATGGTGTGAGCGCCATTTTATCGTGTATTAATCCTACCA
Source organism: uncultured Flavobacteriaceae bacterium (assembly GCA_964454675.1). Taxonomy (GTDB): domain Bacteria; phylum Bacteroidota; class Bacteroidia; order Flavobacteriales; family Flavobacteriaceae; genus CAYVUB01. The sequence continues at coordinate 3,432 of CAYVUB010000043.1, forward strand.
TTAAATTGGTTTTGCCTTCCAGCAGACTTTCAACAGCTTTAACACCCATTCTGGAAGCCAGCACACGGTCAAAACACGATGGTGAACCTCCGCGCTGCATGTGGCCTAAAACAGAAACACGTACTTCATATTCTGTCATGTGAGATTCTACATAATCTTTAAGCTCGAATACGTTTTTACCAATCTTATCACCTTCGGCAACGACTACGATACTTGAAGATTTTCCCGATTGCTTACTGCGCCGCAACGATTCGAGCAAACGATCAAGACCCAAATCTTCTTCGGGAATCAGAATCTCTTCGGCTCCTGCTCCAACACCAACATTTAAAGCTATATGACCAACATCACGCCCCATAACTTCTACAAAAAACAAGCGGTTGTGCGAGCTTGCCGTATCACGTATTTTATCAATAACATCCACTACGGTATTACAAGCGGTATCATAGCCTAATGTGTGTGTCGTACCTACAATATCGTTGTCTATCGTGCCGGGAATACCTATTACCGGAAAGTCAAATTCCTGATTAAATACCAAAGCTCCCGTAAATGAGCCATCGCCGCCTATCACTACCAATGCATCGATACCGGCTTCTTTAAGTTTGTTGTGTGCAACTTTTCGTCCTTCGGGTGTTCTGAATTCTATGGAACGTGCCGATTTAAGAATCGTTCCGCCTTTATTGATAATTCCCTTTACGCTTCGGGCATTCATTTCTTTAAAATCGCCTTCAATCATGCCTTCATAACCGCGGTAAATCCCCATACATTCAATATTGTGGTAAGCACAGGTTCTTACTACGGCACGTATTGCGGCATTCATTCCGGGTGAGTCACCTCCCGAAGTCATAACGCCTATTTTTTTTATGTTTTTTGACATATAATTTTGTTTGATTTAGTAAAGCTAACAAACAAAAATTACAATTCTAAGAGGATTTGAGATTATTTAGCAAGCTATAAGAAATTCAAACGTTTTCGTTAATAAGTAATTGATAAATACTTAAAAAAATGAACTTTTAATTTTCTTTTTCGCCGGTTTTGGATTTGATTTTTACGTAATCCTGAAGTCCGGATTCGTCTTCTTTCACCGCTTGGTCATTAACTTTTTTCTGGTCTTTTTCGTTCTTCTTTTTGCCCGAAAAAATAATCTGAAGTAATTCTTTAAACGTATCAAACTCAACACTGTAAGACAAGCCAATACCTTGTGTATAACCTATTTCTTCACCAAAGTTGCGGATGCTGTTTTCTCTGTTGAAGAATTTTGCCGATAAACTGCCGTCTTCGTTAAGCAGCAATTGTATCTCAACATCTCCGGCAATGACGGTTTCATTAACACCACCGATAGGCACACCTACTTTGCCGTTAAAAAGAATACGGTCGCTTATCCTGGTACTTAATGTTAAGCCCAATCTGTCATCTGTGGTATATTCGGGGGTTTGCTCTCCAGACTGGAAATTAACGCCCAGTTTTAATTTGTCATCACCTGTTGATAACAAACTGTTAAATAAACTGTTAACACGGTCTGAAATAGTACCGTAAGCCTGCTGCCCCAAACCTAACTCACTGGAAAATGACCCTGTTGCCAATAAAAATAAGGCTTGGTTTTCTCTTCGCTCTTTGGTTTCCAAACGGTATTCCAATTCAGATTTTATGGTAGAACTCACATTTGGGAAATTAAAGGTAAAATCGGGTTCGGGCTGTTCCAATTGTCCTGTAAGATTAATTTCGACTTCTACGGGAATACTTCTGTTAATAGGGCTGTCGAGCAATACCGAAGGGTTGGCATCAGTTTTATAAATGGCTTTTAAATCTATCTGGGCTTTTAAGGGGTCGCCATTCCAACGGATGTTTCCGCCTTGCTGCACTTCCAAATCTTTTTCTATCACGCCATAAACAAATTTGTAGATTCCTCTGTTGACCACAAAGTCGCCGTACATTTCAAATTTACCGTTGGTATTGATGGCAATAAGCAGGTTACCGTCGCCTCTGCCGTGTATGGTACTGCCCGATTTACGGTCTATAACAATCTCAATATCGGCATATTGGTTGATGTATAAATTAAAATTAAGCTCTAAACCTTTTATTTCGGTTTCCTTGATAATTTCGCCTTTTAAACGTGCTTCTTTTTCTTCGGGGCTTAAATACTTGATATAGGAATTATCCCCAAAATTTTCCATATCATTCAACGGAATTTTAAATACCGTACCTTCGCCCGTGCTTCCGGTAACATTTACCACCAGATCGTCTGTAGGGCCGTAAACGCTTGCCCTACCGTTTATAAATGCGGTACCGTAATATAGAGATTCTTCAGAGTCTTGAGTGTTTAATACCAATAAACGGTTGGTATCGATATCTATCCCCAAACGCCAGTCGGAAAAATTATGATGCGAAATGTATCCGTTTAAATTGGCTTTTGAGAAGTATTTGGAATCTGTAAGCATGATATTATTGAAAATAAACCGCTGGTTTTCCAGAATAATTTCTGAATCAAAATCAAACGCATAATCCACATTCAAATACGGTATGGTCATACCGGCGTTATCCAAAAGTAATGTGCCGTCAATATTAGGGTTTTTAAGGCTTCCTGTGACTTTTGCCGCACCGGATACGTAACCTCGTATGTTTGATAAAACGCCTTCTAAAAAGATGTTAAGCGGGCTAATCAAAAATTCATCAAACTTAACATCGAGGCTTAAATTGGAATTAGCTTCACTTACATCAATATTTCCTCGTGCAACCAATGATTTTAAATTATCATTCTGCAATAATAAATCTACCTGATAGTTAGTTAATGAACTGTTCCCGACAATATCGGCTGTTAAATCTCCCAGATAATGACTGTTGAATCTCAAATTATCTACAGTTATATTGGAATTGGGTAAATACACACCATTTTCCTGTAAAATATCGAGCTTGCCGTTTACAACACCCTGCAGGTTTACGCTGTCCATTGCCGGTGTTATTTTATACAAATCGACATCTTTAAAGTTCATCTTAAATTCTTTGTATGACGAATCCCTGACAATGCCTTCAAACTCGATTTCTTCGTCTTCATGACTTACAAGAAATGTCGAAATATCAAAGGTTTTAAAATCCCTGTCAAAAGTAACTTTATTAAGTGTGTCCCTATCTTTGTTTATCAGCCAGCTGGTATCTTTGTAAGTCACATCCGACCGTTTAAATCCTACTACCGATTGATTTTTTTCATCTATAGTGTAAAACAGGCTTAAATTAAAATTATCGCTGTTTTGCTTTCCGCCTTTAAATTCGGTTTTGATAAAAAGTGTATCTCTTGCAGTAACGTTGATAAAATCAAAATCTGAAATGTTATAGAATCCTGTTCCTATCGAATCTATTTGTACATACGTGTTAAACAATGGATTGCTGTTGTCAACATTTACCTGGATGTCATTGGCAAAATAATCGAGTAATTTAATTTGTGGCGATTTAAAATTGAGTTTAAAACCTTTTTCATCGGTTTCAATGCGTCCTTTTACAAAGGTGTTGGCACTCAATTCAATTTCAGGATAAAAGACTTCCACTATTTTATTGTAAATGGTAAAATTAAAATCAATATGCTGATTTGCATCTACTTTGTGTGGCTTGTAATTACTGTAAATACTGCCGACAGAGTTTTCAACCAGCTTGCCTATATCTTTAAATTTGAAAATACCGTTAACACTTCCTTCAACAATATCAGGCGAATTGACCTCTATCAAACGGTTTTTGCCTTCAAATGCTGACGTGATTTGAAAATCTTCAAAATAATACTCGTCATGCTCGTTGATATAAGTTGTATTATTAAATGATAAGGTACCAAACGCATCATCAACACCGGTACCTTTCATAGACATTGTAACGTTGCCTTTAAACACCGATATGCTGTCTTTTTGAACAAAATTGAGCGCTCTTAAATTTGCATAATCAACATTGGCATTAAAATCGAAAGCTTTAATGTCCTTTGACAAATCGGCAAGACCATCAAAGGTCAACTTTAAATTTTCATCTTGAGAAACCAGCAATCCGTTGAACATATTGTTGCCAAATTGCCCGGAAACTTCAATATCGGTATAATCATAATCATTAAAATTCAAAGAGAAAACTTTTCCTTTAATGTTGGTTTTTAAATTCTGAAGCGTAAATCCTTTACCATTAACATCTACATCAAAAGAGGTGTTTTTAAATGACGGGTCGTTTAAAAGCCTGCCTATATCAAAGTTTTCAAACACAACATTACCGGTATAGGATGCATTATCAATATCGTCTATTTGCTGCATACTCAGGTTGGCATCTGCTTTGCCTATACTGGTATTAATAAGTAAATCGGCGTCAATGGTACTGTTGGTTACCAAGGTTGTCCCAGTGATGTGAAAATTACCGACTTTAGAAAATACTGCCGGAATAGTCGCGCCCAGAACATTAGGCAATAGTGCTTTTAACGAACCGTAATTGGACGATAAATTATCAAAACGCCCGTGCATAATAAAGTTATTATCTTCTTTACTGAAAAGGTTTTTAAAGTTGATATCGCCTTCTACTTTGGTTTGTCCGTTAGCACTAAGCACCAGGTTATCTAACTGCAAATCATTTAATGTTCCCGATAAATCGACGTTTAAAAAGGCTTTTTGATTGACCCCAAATTCATTGTAAAACACATTGAGCTCATCCAAAAACACTTCAGAATCCTGAAAATTTGCTTTGATAGTTACCTTATTCGTAAAATCTAAAAAACTACCTTGATTACTATTAAAACGTAAATTTCCCTGAAGGTTGGACTGCGGTGTTTTGACAGACAACCCATTCAAGACGATGTGTATTGGGGTATATTCAAAATTTGCCGATAAGTTTTTCACTTCCAGACCGCGACTGTCTTTAAAAGCAAACGTGTTGATACGCATACTGATATCACTGCCTTTTATCAAAAAGTTTGAGGTGTTGAGATTAAGGTTTGTAAATTCGATGATTTTTGGGGTGTTCAGATTATCATCAATCATTCTGAAAGTTCCGTCATAAATTGATACATCACTTGAAGACATCAAAAATTCACTGTCGCTTTTTGACGGATTGTCTTCTTCAAACTTTGCAATAAACACATCGAGATTTGATTGTGGCGCATCTTTGTAAGTGTGTATATTAAAAGTCAAATCTTGAATATCAATATCTCCAAATGTTAATTTTCCATTAATTAAATTCCTGAATTTCAGTATAGACGTGTTAAGTTCGCCTATATTAATCAACGTGTCTTTTTTATAATCTTCAATGTAAATACTTTTAAGCTCGACATCGCCATTAATTTGCAGTCCGATTTTTCCAATAGAAATATTGGTACCAAACTCTTCATTGATTTTTGTAGTGGCTTTTTTTCCTAAATAGGTTTGAACTGCGGGAATAGATAGTATCAACATCAAAATGATGAACAACAGCACTATGACTGCTATGATTTTTGATAGTATTTTTAAAAATTTTTTGATACGTATTTAAAGTTATAACTTTGAGGTCAAAATTAACAATTATTGTGCCCAATTTACACTTATGCGTTCACAAAATACATATATTCTTGCAATTGAATCTTCTTGTGATGATACAGCCGCTTCTGTGATGCTTAACGGCAAAATATTGAGCAATGTTATTGCAGGGCAAAGTGTGCACGAAGCCTATGGAGGCGTTGTACCCGAACTGGCTTCAAGAGCGCATCAGCAAAATATTGTTCCTGTTGTATATCAATCACTTAAAAATGCAGGTGTTGATAAATCACAACTCAGTGCCATTGCTTTTACGCGTGGTCCGGGATTGATGGGCTCGTTACTGGTTGGCACATCGTTTGCAAAATCGTTGGCATACGGTTTGAATATTCCGTTGATTGATGTAAACCACATGCAAGCTCATATTTTGGCACATTTTATTGATGAAGAAGGTTTTGACAAACCGCCGTTTCCGTTTCTGGCAATGACAATTTCGGGCGGACATACCCAAATAGTAAAGGTCAACTCCTATTTTGATATGGAAGTTATAGGTGAAACCATTGATGATGCCGTAGGCGAAGCTTTTGATAAAAGCGGAAAAATTTTAGGATTGGGCTATCCTGCCGGACCGGAAATTGACAAACGTGCGCAATTGGGAAACCCAAAAGCGTTTAAATTTACCAAACCCAAAGTTGACGGACTTAATTTTAGTTTTTCGGGATTAAAAACAGCGGTGTTATATTTTATTCAGAAAGAAGTAAATGCAAATCCAAATTTTATTGAACAAAATTTAAATGATATTTGCGCATCCATTCAATACACTATTATTGGTATTCTGATTGATAAATTGAAATTAGCTGTCCTGCAAACAGGTATTAAACACATTGCTATTGGTGGTGGCGTTTCGGCAAATTCGGGCATTAGAAAGGCTCTTAAAGACGGTGAAAATAAATTCGGATGGACTACATATATTCCTAAATTTGAATTTACGACCGATAACGCCGCAATGATTGCCATTGTGGGTTTTTTAAAATATAAAGAAGGAAATTTTGCCGATGCATCTGTCACAGCATCATCCCGATTGAAAATTTAGTTTAAAAATACAGTTTGTATTGACAAAAACTGTAAATTTAATCGCTCATTTCTACCATGCTGTTTTACATTTTTATTATCAAGCACATGGCAAACACTATTCAGCTCAGCACCGTTTTAAAAACGATTTACAAAACCAAGTGGAAAGAAATTTCTGTTCCCGTTATTCTGGAATTTATTGTTGCTTTCATAGGCGATTTTATGGAGCCTAAATACAATATTATCCGCGCCATATTTTTTATTTTTCTTATTGTTTTAGGGTTTTGCATTTACAAGATTTATCAATGGCATAAACAAAAAAAAGAAGAACTGGCATCGCCCGAATTAATTTTTGACAAACAGCAAGGCTTAAGCGAATCCATTACCAAAGGCATGGCGCTTTCTACTTTTGGAGTTTTGATTTCAACAGCGTTCATAGTATTTCAAATGGCAACCGGAAATACCGGTAATGGTGCTATTGCTTCAATAGTGCCGGAATTACAGCCGTTGCAAAATACGCTTTTGAGTATGGACAAAAAGCTTGATGATATTAGCAACAAGCTTGATAATGTCAAAAAAGAAACCAGTGATGATGCCCGTAAAGAGCTACAAAATATTGGGGTATCGTGGAATGGTGAAAACTTTTTAAATGCTGTCAAAGATGGTGATAAACGGGTTGCAGTTCTGTTTTTGCAAGCCGGAATGCGCTCTGAAACCGCAAAATCTGAAGGAAGAACCTTGCCTATTATGCTGGCATTAAACACATTCAATCCCGATGAAATGCTCGATTTACTATTGGATTATAAATTGGACATCAATTATGTATATGAACAATATGGAGCTTTTGGAAATATGAAAGCCACTTTATTAGGGAGCGCCATTGAACGTGGCAATGTAAAACTGGTAAAAGCCTTATTAAAACGTAAAGTTAACATATCAAATCCTTATGAAACATTCGGGTCAATGGGTATAAGCCGTGGCACGTATCCGCTGGCTTCTGCCATTTACTGGAAACAGCCCGAAATCGTGATGCTTTTATTAGATAACAAAGCTGATGTCTCTGCCGGAGATTATGCAGCTTACCAACAAATGTACGCCGATAAGGATAATTATTTCTGGAAAAAATTGCCAAATGAAGTAGCGGTTATCTTGAAAAAAACGGCACCAAAGGGTCGTGATGCCGATAAAATTACCAATGAAGCCCGGTTAAAAGAAATTGATAAAGAACTGGTAGAACTTGCCAAAAAATCGTTTCAGTCGTATTCAAATTCTTATAATAAACGAAAGTATGACCGGCAATATGATTCCTTGCAAGTGGTTAAAAAAGAACTTTTAGAAAAAATGAAATAGAAATTAGTTAATATTTTAGACGATTTAATAAAGGATTCTTTTAAATTTGAAACATCACATGAAATCTTCTTCTTATGTTTAAAATTACGAGTCTCATTTTTGCACTATCAATAATTTCAACGCTTTCTGCCCAAACAGATTTTGAAGCCCAATTAGATTCCATCCAAGATGAAGCCCAGGCAACATCATTTATTGAATCAAACAAGTCAAACAAAGGGCAACTCATTATTTTCAACAAAGAAAAACACAACACAACACTTGCTAAAGACTTGTTTAAATTGGGTAACGGCGGTAAGAAAGTGTTCAAAACCGATATAGAACAAACTTATTACAAAGTCATTCAAAAAAATGATGTACCACATTACAGAGTAAGCTATATCTTTCTGGATGGTAACAAAAAATCTATAGAAGACATTCAAAAAACACGTAAAGATATTATCAAAAAATACAACGAAGGCTTTAGGTTTAAAGACTTGGCAAAACATTATTCTATGGATGATAATGCCAATCGTGGTGGTGATTTAGGATGGTTTCGTTCAGGTGATCTGCATCCTGAATTTGAGAATGCCATTATCAATAACACATATACTACAGATGATATTTTTGAAGTAGATATACTTGAGAAACAATGGTTTTATGTGATTTTAAAAACACACGACACCAAAATGATTGAAGAAATTAAAGTTTTAAAAGTCACTGAATCCCTAAATTAATGCAGCTTTTTTATAATCCTGAACTTAACGAACATTCAACTCAAGTTGCCTTTTCAAAAGAGGAAAGCAAGCATATTGTCAAAGTCTTACGAAAATCAGTTGGCGACGACTTGCATAGCACCAACGGTAACGGTTGGTTATTCGCATCAAAAATTATAAATTCTGATATAAAACACTGTGTTGCCCAAATCACTTCAAAAACGTTTTTCGGCAGGAAAAATTACCGCTTACATTTGGCAGTAGCGCCAACAAAAATGAACGACCGTTATGAATGGTTTTTAGAAAAAGCGACCGAAATAGGCATTGACAGCATTACTCCCATTATTTGCCATCACAGCGAACGTAAAACCATTAATACTGAACGTTTTGAAAAAATACTGCTGTCAGCCATGAAACAATCGGCTCAATATTATTTACCAAAATTGAATGCACAAATACCATTTATGGAGTTTGTAAAACAGGATTTTGCAGGGCAAAAATTTATCGCGCATTGCGAAGATTCACAAAAAACAACCTTAAAAAATGCATTGCAAGCACAAAATGATGTATTGATATTAATTGGTCCCGAAGGCGATTTTAGTGTTAAAGAAATTGAAACAGCCGTCAAAAGCCGGTTTATTCCCGTAACTTTGGGTACAACCCGATTGCGTACCGAGACCGCTGCCGTAGTAGCCTGCCACAGCGTAGCATTTGCAAACGAACTTTAAACAGATGAATCTTAAAACACTATTTTTTTTAAATATAACATTGTTTATGTGTGCGTGGCATATTGCCGCTCAGGATATTGCGGTTTTAAAATATAAAGGCGGTGGCGACTGGTATGGAAATCCTACGTCACTACCAAATTTAATAAGCTATTGCAATCTTAATATCAATACAAAAATCAACCCAAAACCTCAAACCGTAGAAGCCGAAAGCAGTGATATATTTCAATATCCGTTTGTGCACATGACAGGTCACGGCAATGTGTTTTTTGGCGAAAGAGATATTGAAAACCTTAGAAGCTATCTGTTGTCCGGTGGATTTTTACATATTGATGATAACTACGGCATGGAACCTTATGTTGTTAAAGAGCTTAAAAAGGTATTTCCTGATAAAACCTTGCTGGAACTTCCAAAAAATCATCCTGTTTTTTCAATAGTTTACAAGTTTCCTGAAGGTTTGCCCAAAATCCACGAACACGACGGCAAACCACCCAAAGCATTGGGGTTGTTTCACGACGGCAGATTGATAGTATTGCTTACCTTAGAAAGTGATTTAGGTGATGGCTGGGAAGATGAAGAAGTACACAACGACCCTTTTGAAGTAAGAGAAAAAGCCCTGAAAATGGGTGCCAATATTATAAAATACGTATTTGAGAATTGACATTCCTCTTTTGATTATAATATTAAACTTATACTTTGAATAAACACATTTTAAATAGTGATATACAGTTATTTATTGATAATAATTTATTTTCAGATATTAATACGTTATTGTTAAAACATTCGGTATTTAATGGTGTTTCCATAAAAGACATTGCAGAGCAGATTGAAGCTAAAAAAAGATGCCGGTCAAAACTACCTGCATGGTTTAAACACGCACAAATTTATTATCCCAATAAACTGAATATCGAGCAAACCTCATCAGAAATTACTGCAGATTACAAATCCCAATTACTGCAAGGAAACAGTATTATTGACCTTACCGGTGGTTTTGGCGTGGATTGTTTTTACTTTTCAAAACGGTTTAAGCAGGTAACACATTGCGAACTTAATAAAGATTTATCTGAAATTGCCGCACACAATTTTAAGATGCTGAATGCAAAAAACATTCAAACAATAGCTTTGGACGGACTGGAATATTTACAAACAACCCGTACAACTTTTGACTGGATTTATATTGACCCGTCAAGACGGCACGACAGCAAAGGTAAAGTATTTATGCTGGCAGACTGTTTACCCAATGTTCCCGAAAACATTCAATTACTTTGGAATTATTCAAAAAATATACTGATAAAAACATCACCTTTACTTGATATTTCTATAGGATTGAATGAATTACAACACGTAAAAACCATTCATATTGTAGCTGTAAACAATGACGTAAAAGAACTGCTTTGGGTTTTAGAACACGGTTATTCGGGAACTGTCAAAATAAAAACAAGCAATCTTAAAACAAAACATACAGAGTATTTTGAGTTTATCCTGCAAAACGAACCGCAGGCTGAGACCTCATACAGCTTGCCCCTCACCTATTTGTATGAACCCAATGCGGCCGTGATGAAATCGGGCGGATTCAACAGCGTTGCGCACCATTATCAATTAGAAAAACTGCATAAACATTCACATTTATACACCGGTAATGCTTTGATGCATTTCCCCGGAAGAGTATTTAAAATCATCAGTATTTCACCTTATAATAAACAAGGTTTAAAAAATTTAAATCTTAAAAAAGCCAATATAACTATACGTAATTTTCCTGAAAATGTAGAAACCATCCGAAAAAAAACGGGAATTAAAGACGGTGGCGATGATTATCTGTTTTTTACAACAGACATGCTTAATGAAAAGCTATGCATAGTTTGTAAAAAGGCATAAAAAAACAACCCTTATAGAGTTGTTTTTAAGACATTTAAGCGGTATTATAAATTTATAACATCATTCACAGATAGTTCATTATCAGAGTTGACAAAAAACTCGATAGATGTACAAAGTTCTGTTTCCTGTTGAATTTTTTCACCTTTCATATCAATAAAGGTTACCACAAATAAAGTGTTGTTGCCTTCTTCAAAACTTAACCATGATGATGTGTCTTCAGAGGCGACATTGGTTTCAGAGTTTAATAACTCAAGATTACTGTTGTAAATTTCAAAATTAACAGTTACAGTACCACTGTTTACGATTCTTGCAATAGGTTGTGAGCCTACGCAGGTAGTTTCATCAATCGATTCAGTGTTTACAGTGAATTGTTCAATCTGCTGGATTGGCTCAACAGAACAGTTAAATACAGAAAGTATCAACACTGCACAAGCAGCGCATTTAAGTAGGTTTGTTTTCATTTGATTTGGGTTTAAATGAAATTATGAGGCAAATGTATAATTTTAAATTGAAGTTTCACAATAAAAATTCGATAAAAAGCATTATTTATCCGATAAAAAGATTAATAATTGAATTATCCTACAAAAATAAACAGTTTATCGGATTTATAATTGATTGAAATTCAGTAATATATCAACAAATAAATACTAACTATTTTATTTTAAGCAGCATAAAAACAATGTTCGTCAAAGCCCATTATATGCATTACAATTGTATCTTAGCAGTAAAAAAAATATGCTTAAAGGGGTCATTTTTGATATGGATGGCGTAATTGTAGATACCGAACCGTTACACTATAAATCGTATCATCAAATGTTTGACGAGGTTTCAATAGAGGTTCCCGATAGTTTATATAAAACTTTTACAGGAAAATCAACCATTGAAATATGCCGTATGTTATGTACACAATTTCAACTTGGCATCCAACCCGAAGAACTTGTTGCCATAAAACGCAAGCATTTTGAGTTTTTATTTAACACTGACAAAAGCTTAATGCTTATTGACGGAGTTGGAGAATTGATAAACAACTACTACGAGCACCGGTTAAAACTGGTGCTGGCATCATCTGCTTCTATGCCTAATATTAACCGTATTTTTAAACGTTTTGACCTCGATAAATTTTTTGCCGCCAAAATAAGCGGCGCCGATTTGAAGGCATCAAAACCGCATCCCGAAATTTTCAATAAAGCTGTTGAGCTTACCGGCTTTAAAAAAGAAGAATGTATTGTTATCGAAGATTCGACCAACGGAATCGAAGCTGCAAATGCTGCGGGTGTTTTTTGTGTAGGATTCAAAAGCCCTCATTCCATTAATCAGGATTATACAAAAGCAAATAAGGTTATTAATGAATTTAGTGCTATATATTACCACAAGATTGCAGAGTCTTTTTAATGAAAATCCACATTATTTAACAAATACCTGTTTTAAGCTGTTTTTTTAATAAGATTTTCTATATAAACTCTCGATTTTTGCTTTTTTATGTACAATTCCCGATTATAGGCTTCTGATTTAGTTTTACAAACTTCTTTATAAACCACCTTCCATGGAATACCTGATTTTGTAGCTTTACTTCTACCTTGATTATGACGCTGTAATCTATCAGTTATATCTTGCGTATGACCAACGTAATATTTATTTAAACCATCACTATAAAGTATGTAAACAACAAACATCATGGTTGAATATAATAAAAAAAGCCAATTCAATATTAATGAATTGGCTTTTTGTGATCGCGACAGGATTCGAACCTGTGACCGTCTGCTTAGAAGGCAGATGCTCTATCCAGCTGAGCTACGCGACC
>CAYVUB010000044.1:0-14419 GCA_964454675.1 uncultured Flavobacteriaceae bacterium
TGCTTAGATAGCATTATTCAAATGATAAATCTTTAGTTTTCTTCATTAAAAAACACTTTATAAAAATGCATTTTTTTAATATCGTCATAACCGCGTTCTAAATATTCTGCGGAAGCGTCGGGCGCATCCACGTCCAGTTTTATCTGGATATTGGTATCGAGCTTGATTTCGGTTTTGAGCTTTTGTTTTTGCTTTTTCAGGACGATTTCTGATACGTCAAATTGATTGCGAATCAAGACAGCCCTGTCGGTTTCAAAGTCTTTTTTAAAGTCGTCAAAAAGGGTTTTGTGTTGGTCATCTTCAAAAATATCGTCTTTAAAACTTTCTACGTTGATGACTTCGTTTTCTTTGAAAAAGTCAATGGTTTTTGCCAAAAAGGTGCTTTGTTCTTGTCCGCCAAACTGGGTTTTAAGCACGTCGGTGCTGAATTCTTTGCAAAGCTCGATATAGTTTTTGGTATGCTGATTGGCATCATCGGGATATTTGATGTTCAAAAAACTTTTTATCCAGTATTGGGTGTTGTAAGAGTTGTTGTCCACGCTCAAAACGATGTTGCCTTCGGTATCGGATGTGTTCAAAATCAGGCAACCCTTATCTACTTTTTTGGTGGGAATCCCTTTTTGTGTGATAATGTCATAACTGTTATTTTCAAGATAGGTCTGGAAAAAATCGCTTTTGTTTTCAATCTTAAAAATACCGACGGCATTGACAAACATTTCGTCATATTGAATGTCTTCAAACAGGCAAACCAATACATCGCCGGTTTTGATTTGTGCCGAATTTGACTGTTCAAACAAATGATTGACAATGTGTTTTGAAATCTCGATAAACTCGTTTGGATTGGCAAATAATTGTGCGGCGTAGGTATTGATTTCGTTGAGGTTTATATTGGAATGATGATTGAACCGATAGCTTTCCACCACACTTGTAAACGGGCGCAGCAAATAAGACAACATCAGGTCATAGCTCACTTCGTCAAAGTCGAGCGCTTTTTCGGAAAAAGCGTTTTTTGAACTATTAAACTTATTGCCGACTTTATGCAGAATGCATTTGGATATCGAGGCTTTGGTGCGTTTTATCATTGGTTATTAAAATTGATAAATTATAATACTGTTATCGCTTCCTTTGGTTACAGCTTCCAAAGCATTGTCTTTATTGATGTTATCCGGTAATAATGTTGAGTTGCCATACACAGGGAAGTTGGTGATGATGTTGCCCTGGCTGTCAAATAAGTATGCTTTATTGGTTTGTAAATCAGTAGTAGCCACGTAAATTTTATCTTTGAGATAATATATTTTCGGAGCAGTATAATCGCCAAAATTCAATTCGATTTTTTTGGATTTGATAGTGAGTATGTTTTCTGAAAGTGTTACCAGAGTTTTACTTGTTGTAGTGGTGTGATGATTTTCGGCAAGATTCAATTTTTCTTTTGAAACCTGACCATTGTCGCTAATTTGAATTAACTCGCCGGTTATTGTTGTAGTGGTAAATTTATTGTCATACAAGTAAATATCATTACCCGAAAAATCGATTTTTTCTTTGATATCTATTCTTGTTTTGCCTGTTCGGTCTATGATTTCCATTTTGTTACCATGAGCAAAAATTATATAGTCTTTTTTGCCAACTCTAAAATGTTTAGGTTGTTTGATGATAGCATCCGGTGCAGGTTTGTACGTAAATCCTTTTACGATTTTTCCGCCTGCATCATACATCAACAACGATTTTCCTTGTGTGATTAGCAATCTGTAATCCTTTTTATTATCATAATCAAACACCGAAAGCGGCTGTGTAATCGGGTAGCTGAACTTCAAAGGAAACGGTGTGACATCTTTACCGTTCCGGTCAATGACATAAACTCGTTTTGATGTGGCAAAAACCAGTTGCAAGCGTCCGTTTTTGTATATGTCGATTTGCTGGATGCTGCCCAGAATTTCACCTTCAACAGCTTTTTTAAATAAAATTTCACCATCGTTGGAAATTTGATATAAATTATGATTAACATCCTGAACTACAATATCTTTTTCATTGTTGCTGAAGTTAGTGATAAGTTGAGGTTCGGTAAGTAAATTGGCATCAAGAGTAATAGTTGCAAGCTCGGAAACCGTATTGGAAACCACCGTGCCGCTACCGTGTTTTTTCACTACGGCATTGATATGTGCAAAACCGGTATCATAAACAAACTGAATGGCAGAAGCGTTAAATCCGGAAAGCTTCAAATTGGCGTTTTCAGAGAAATTTTCGTTTAAAACAGCATTTAAACCGGAAGCATTAACATACACCAATAATGACGATTCGTCACTTAAATCCTGAAAAATAGTTTTATAGGCTTTGCTTTCATAGATATTACTGTTGTTTTGATACGAAGAAATAATGTCTTTTAAAAACGCCACAGAATCTGAAAACACAAAAAACGCATCAATATGAATGTAGAAAGAGGCTGTTTTGAAGTTTATAAGCGGAAAAAATGTTTGCCGGAAAAGTTCGGGCTCGCCAAAACTGTTGATGTTGATGTCTCTGAAAGTTTCAACAGCATTTTGGTAGCTTATAGCGTCATGCGTAGCAGTATCGTCAATGGAATACAATGCGACGGCTTGTTGATTGTTTTTTTTGATAATACCTATTTCTGAAACATTGTCAAAAACCGAAGTTTCAATGATTGAGTCGCGCTCTTTTATAAGATTCAGATTATCAGAAAACGTTTTGAAATTGTCAAATGTGAAGCTTAAAAAATAATCGGCATCAAACGGGGCAACTTTTCCTGTAAGATTTTCCTGCGGAATGGTGTGTTTAAATGCATTAATCAGGTTTTTTGATGAATCGGCTGCTTTGGCAATTCCACTTATAAGTAGCTGTTTTTGTGATACATCAATATCAAATGACACATAGTCGGAAAAAGCAGTGTTGTTCAAGTCGTTAGTATCAAAAAAAGAAGGAATTAATCGTTTGTTTTTGGTATTTACAATTATTGAAAGCGATTTGTCATTGCCTGCTGTTTGGTATATTTTTTCCAGTTCCAAGTCGGCTTTGGTAGTTTTACCTATAGCATTAATGTACGAAAGTGTATTGGTAATGAAGAAAAATCCGTCAACGGTTGTGCTGTAATATGTTTGATTTTCAATGGTTGTTTTGGTATAGGATTTTTCGCTGTTTGTTATCGTTTCAGAAATAAAATTTGCAACTTTTTTTGTGTTAATGATACTATCGGAAGCTTTGGTAATGACAGATAGTTGCATAGTGTTGTTTTCATCTTTACCCAAGCATATCAAAATAGTTTCTTTTAAATTGAGATAATCAAATAAAGAGAGCGTTATTTCAAAGTTTTTAACATCGGTATATGCAGAAAGTTCTTTTAACAAGTCGTTATTTTTCAGGTTGCTTTTTAAACTTTCAACAGATTTGGTTTTCACGATTACCGACGTATTTTCAGGGACTAAGCCAAGCTCGTTAAACGTGTAAGCTTTGTCGTTTTTGCAACTATATAATAAAAAAGAAATTAAGATGAAATAAAGCGTGCGCATTGAGAGGTTTTTTTGCAAAGATAAAAGTTACAAGTCTAATTTTAATTGTTCGGGCAATAATCTGAATGATTTTCTGTGATATTTGGTAATGCCGTATTTTAAAATGGCATCTCTGTGTTCTTTTGTAGGGTAACCTTTGTTTTGTTTCCAGTTATACATGGGATATTCCTCGTGAATTTGCTGCATGTATGCATCCCGGCAGGTTTTTGCCAGAATGGATGCAGCAGCAATACTCAAAAATTTGCTGTCGCCTTTAACAATGGTTTGGTATGGAATATTTTTATAGGGTTTAAACCTGTTACCGTCAATGATGATAAACTCAGGGACTGGTTTTAATTGGTCTATGGCTTTGTGCATTGCAAGTATCGATGCATTCAAAATATTGATGTTGTCAATCTCGTCTTGCCATATATGGTGATGCGCAAAACAAACGGCTTCATTTTCAATTAAGATTTTTAGTGTATTCCGGTTAATTTCACTAAGTTGTTTTGAATCCTTAATATATATATTGTCAAAATTTTCAGGGAGTATAACCGCAGCAGCAGTTACAGGTCCGGCAAGGCATCCTCTTCCGGCTTCATCGGTGCCGCATTCAAGGTCAAATGAAGAAAAATGTGATTCCAATTTCAAAATAAGAGTAGTTTTTAGAGAAAAAAATTAGGTTAAACTTAATATATCTATGTCAAATAATGAAACTAAATGTTAAAATTGATGAACCAACAGGCTCTACAATACTTCCGTTAACATTTTTTTAATAAAAATACTTGTATATTTAATATATTATTAAGATGTTTGCGCTAGACTAACTCAAATAATTGTTTTATGAAATTAAAGTTAACATGGTTAATGACGCTTTTTATGGCGTTTACAATGCAGTTTTCTTACGCACAGGGGAAAACTGTAACAGGAACAGTTACCGCTCCGGATGGCTTGCCGTTACCGGGGGTAAACGTAATTGTAAAAGGAACTACTAATAGAGGAGTTCAAACAGATTTTGACGGGAAGTATTCCATTTCTGTTTCTCAGGGCGAGGTATTAGTATTTTCGTCTGTAGGTATGAAAACAACCGAAGTTATCATTGGAGCAAGCAACACATACAATGTGGCTTTAGCTGATGATAGTATCTTACAAGAGGTTGTTGTCATCGGATATGGTACTACCACAAAGGAATCCTTTACGGGTACTGCCGCAAAAATTAATGTTGAAAACATAGAGGCTAAGACGGTATCAAACGTTTCTCAAGCACTTAGAGGCGAGGTTGCGGGTGTGAACGTTATCACTACAAGTGGTCAGCCAGGTAGAGATGCTACTATCCGTATCCGTGGTTTTGGTTCGGTTAATGGTAACAGAGATCCTCTATATGTAGTGGACGGTGTTCCGTACAGTAGCGACATAAGTGCCATCAATCCTGCGGATATTGAAGGTATGACTATTTTGAAAGATGCTGCTGCTACTTCTGTTTATGGTTCAAGAGGTGCCAATGGGGTAATTTTAATTACCACTAAACAAGGTAAATCGGGAACTTCACTTGTGTCTGTAGATTTCAGAACAAGTATTAACGAAATATTTTTACCTACCTACGATGTTATCAAATCACCGGAAGAGTATATAGAGCTTTCTTGGGAATCTTATCGTAACAGAGGAGTTTTTGAAGGTGTTGGAAATCCTGATGCTTATGCAAGTGGAAACTTGTTTGGAGGTACAGACGGTATTAACGCACACTATAATATATGGAATGTGCCGGGTGCTCAACTTATCAATCCTGCTACAGGAAAATTCAACCAAGGTATTTCTCGTAGATATACTCCTGAAAATTGGGCAGATTATGCGTTTCGTACAGGTTACAGACAAGAAGCAAACATCCAGTTTAGCGGTGGTAACGATAAAACACGTTACGCATCGTCATTTGGTTTTGTAGATGATGAAGGTTACGGTATTAACTCAGACTATCGTCGTTATTCAACAAGATTAAATCTTGAGCACAAGCCAAAAGATTGGTTAAAAGTAGGTGGTAATATGGCCTATTCAGGTTCAAGATATACCCAAAACGGTCAAAGTTCAGATACAGGAAGTATCTTCTTAATGGCTAATAATGCACCTCCTATTTACTCAATATTTATGAGAGATGAGGATGGTAACAGAGTTGTAAATCCTAATACAGGACATTATTTTTATGATTTTGGACCTACATACGGAAGACGTTTTTCTCCGTTGACAAATGGTATTGCAGATGCTATTTACAATTTGGACAGAGATGACGCTCATACGTTAATGGGTAATTTCTCTTTTGATATTAACATTACCAAAGATTTGACATTTGAAGCGCGTTATGGTGCTCAGTATGAAAACTGGGATATCATCCGTATGGATAATGTGGAGCAGATATCAGGAAACCCTGGTAACCCTAAAGGATACCTTGGAAAAACGGTTTCTACGACTACCAATCAAAACTTCTTACAATTGTTACGTTACAGCAAAACTTTTGGCGACCACAGCTTAGAAGTTTTTGCAGCGCACGAAACTACAGAGTGGAGAGGTAAGTATTTTAGTGCGGCTAAACAAAACGCTATTATATTTGGTGCAACAGATTTAAGCCTTTATACCGAGGTGATTGGAAAACCAACATCGTATTCACAAGGTACTACACTTGAAAGTTATTTTGGTCAGTTAAACTATAACCTTTCACAAAAATATTTCTTGACAGGATCTGTAAGACGTGATGGTTCTTCCCGTTTCATCAATGATAAATGGGGTACATTCTGGTCTGTAGGTGCAGGTTGGGTAGTTTCAAGAGAAGACTTCCTTGCCAGCTCAAGCACTATTGATTTCTTGAAATTGAAAGCAAGTTATGGTGTGATTGGTGACCAAGGTACTCGTCTTCGTTACGGATGGCAAATTTCTTCAATCGGTGGTACAGATGAGTATTCATTTACGCCGAGTTCAGAATTGGCTAACCCTGATTTAACTTGGGAAACATCTAAAATTGCTCAGGTAGGTTTTGAAAGTACATGGTTTAATAACACATTGGATCTTAATGTGGATTACTATGTGAAAAATACAGATAACTTATTCTTTAACCAGTCACTTCCACCATCAAGCGGTTTTGTATCCACATTTATCAATGATGGTCAATTACGTAACAGCGGCTTAGAGTTTGATGTTGCAGCACATATATTCAAAGCGAACACCAGAGATGATTTCAGATTATCTCTTGCTGTTAACGGAGAGGTGTTAACTAACAAAGTAACTGAAATGCCAATTGACCGTTTAACAGGTGAGAAAAAAATAATTGACGGTGCTTTATCAGAAGGTCATTCTATTTATGATTTCTATATGCGTGAGTGGGCAGGTGTTGACCCGGCAAATGGTATGGGACTTTGGAACTTGTATTATAACGATGTGAATAACAACGGAATTTATGATGCAGCAGACGAGCATATTGCAAATATGGTGTTGTATCTTCATGAAAATCCGGATGCTAATGTACAAAAAACCACTACCAATATATATGCTAATGCAACACAAAAGTATGTTGGTAAATCGGCCATACCAAAAGTTAGAGGAGCTTTCCGTATTAATGCAGCTTACAAAGGGTTTGATTTAACAGCCCAGTTTGGATATAGCATAGGTGGTCATGCTTATGACAATTACTATGTATGGTTAATGGATAGTGCTTCATTAATAGGTAGTGATAACTGGCATACAGATATCAGAAACAGATGGCAACAACCTGGTGATGTGACCAATGTGCCAAGAATGACCAACAACCTTGCTGCAGATGTAAATAATAACGCTACATCTACACGTTTCCTTACCAAAGCAGATTACTTGTCTTTAAACAACGTGAGATTAGGTTATACACTTCCGGATCAATTTATTAAAGGCATAGGAATCTCTAAACTTAATATATACGTTGCCGGTGATAATTTAATGTTCCTTAGTGCAAGAGATGGATTTAACCCATCAACTGCAGAGAGTGGCGCATCAAATATCTACAGATATAACCCGCTTTCTACGTTTAGCTTAGGAGCAAAAGTTGAATTTTAAAAAAAAAAGAAATATGAAAAAAAGTTTAATTTATTTTGGAGCTGCATTCCTACTGTTAGGTACGGTAGGCTGTAGTGAAGATTATTTAGAGCCGGTAAGAAATACGCAAACGCTTACCAACGAAGATTTTGCAAATAATGCGGAAATTAATCCTGCGCTTGTAGAAGGTACGCTTAACGGTATTTATACCTTTATGACCCAACCGTTTGGAGCAGTAGGCGGAGCACGTCATTATGACATAGGACACAAAGGTCTGGATATATGGTCAGACATGGTGTCGGGAAATATGGCATTATCCGGTAATGCTTATAACTGGTACGGTGCTACTTCAAACCTGCTTGCCACGGTAGATTTTACACGAGAAGAGAACACCATAATATGGAACTATTTGTACAGAGTAGTAAGCCTGTCAAATATAGTTATTGAGAACTTAGGAGGTAATGACATAGAGCCGGAAACATCTGAGGCACGTGCCATGATGGGACAGGCAAAAGCATTACGTGCTTATGGGTATTTTTACCTTACTCAGTTATTCCAAAGAGGGTATAACCCGGCACAGGAAATATTACCTCTGTACGATGGTGTTCAGTCATTGACAACCAAACAACCGGCAGCCGATATTTACGCACTTATTATAAGTGATTTGAATCACTCTATTAGCTTGCTGGATGGTTTTCAACGTCAATACAAGCATCAGATTAACAAATCTGTTGCACAAGGATTGTTGGCTTATACCTATGCTGCTATGGGTCAGTACGACCAAGTTAAAACATTGGCAGATGATATTATAGCAACAGGAGGTTTTTCTTTGACCACTACCGGTCAGTTGGCTTTCCCTGGAGCAGGTTCAGGATTTAACGATGTCAATACGCCTTCTTGGATGTGGGGTTATGATCTTACAACAGATTTAGGTTATAATCTTGTTTCCTGGTGGGGTCAAATGTGTGTCTTTACTTATAGCTACCAGTGGGCAGGTGACAGAAAATCAATGGATAATGCATTATTCAATCAAATGCCTGACAATGACGTAAGAAGAACACAGTTTGGTTCTTATGATGGTTCTACACTGTTACCTTACAATAAGTTTTTCCATCCGGGAAGAGCAGTAGGAGGTCAGCAAGTTGTTGAAACAGATTACCTTTATATGCGTATTGAAGAGTTTTACTTATTAAGCGCAGAAGCTGCTGCTAAAACAGGTAATGAAGCTGCAGCCAAAACAAGATTGGTAGAGATGCTTTCAAGCCGTTTAGGCGGTGAACCCAATGCAACTGCTTATGTTAACCCATTATCGGGTGCTGCTTTAAGAGATGCAATCTACTTACAAACAAGACTTGAGTTGTGGGGTGAAGGAAAAAGCTATTTTGCAATGAAACGTAATCAGGCTACGGTTACCAGAGGTACTAACCACGTGTTTTTACCGGGTGTTTCGATTCCTTATGATGACGACCGTTTATCATTCCAGATTCCGGCAAATGAAATAAACAACAATCCGGGTATTACGGAGCAAAACTAATGTATAACATAAAAAGGTAAACGATATGAAATTTAATAAGTTAATAATGTCCTTTTCAACTTTAGTGATACTCTCATTTGGTTTATTATTGAGTTGTGAGGATGATTCAGCGGGAGATAACCTGTTGAGTGGAGACTATGTGTCTATAGAAACAGCACCTAAAAGAATAGGTCTTGAATCAGGCGCAAGTGGTGTTGTTGAAGTAAAAGTATTTGCTTCTAAGGCATCAAGTTCTGCAAGAACATTACAGCTTGAAGTAGCAGGTACTGCAACTTCCGATCAATTTTCTGCACCTTCTTCGGTAACAATTCCTGCCGGAGCTACAGAAGCGTCATTTGATGTAAATGTGACAGAGAGTAACTTAGGATTTGGCGGAAAAACCATCATTTTCAGTCTTGTTCCTCAAGAGGGTATCAATATCGCCATGACACATTCAGGAAGTCAGGCAGAAGGTACTTTTGCTACTGCAGTCGCTAACAGGCTTACTATTACCGCACGTGAGGTTTGCCCTGAGGGTCTAAATCCGTTAAGCATACTAATTGTAACAGACCAATACGGTGCAGAAACAGACTGGGAACTATATGACGCAAGTTTCAATGTTATTGCAACAGGAGGTCCTTATGCAAATCAAGGTGCTAACGCGGCTTATCCACAGCCTGTGGTAATACAGTGTTTAAGTGATGGCAACTATACCTTTGTTATATACGATGCCTATGGGGATGGTATGAATTCAGGATATGGCGCAGGATACTACCGCTTGACAAAAACTATTGATGATATAGATACAGTAATTGCCCAAAATGGTGTTTTTGGCCAGTTTGATATAGTAGAATTCAGCATGCCATAAGAAATATGATTTTCTTAATAATAAAAAAGCCGGTATTTTTAAATACCGGTTTTTTTGTGTGTAAATCTCAAGTTGTAATGTATAGCTTGTTAGCTATCCTGTTCTCTTGATTTACTGAAAACAGAGGTTGAACATTCAAAGCTAAATTAGTTTCTAAATATAGGAATTAACTATTGTAGAATGGATTTATAAAATAATAAATGTATATTTGAAATCTAAAATTTTTTAAAGTTCAATTTATGATTAGAATAAAACTACTTTTTTTACTATTATTTTCTACTGTGGGCTTTGTAGGTGCCCAAACTCTTGAAGAAAGAGATAAAATAATCAGTAGATATGACAAAGCCCAAATAGCATCTTTGGTAGCAGAGTTACAATTAGCACAAGAAGAAAGAAACACAAGGATAGAAGACTATTTAAGGCTTAACCCTGAGGCAAAAGAGAGCATTTATGATGATGGTAAGACATATCAAATAAAGGATATTGTAGATGGTAAACCTTTGTATATTGCATCAGACAATGCAATTAGCGGACGGGCAATCAGAACAAATACTTTATATCCCGGAGGTTCTTTAGGACTTAGTCTGGAAGGAGAAGGCATGACAATTGGTATTTGGGAGGCGGCAGATGATAATGGTGGTCACTATCCTCTTAAAAACCATGTTGAATTTATGGATGGCGGCGTTTCTCGTGTAACAACACCTGATACGGGCAATCCTAATCCAGTAGTTAGTTTTCACTCTACCCACGTTGTAGGGACTGTTGGCGCAAAAGGTGTTAATAGTAACGCAAAAGGAATGGCACCAAAATCAGACCTTTTAGCATACAGTGCCACCGGTGATGATATTGAGGTGGTAACGGCACATGTTAATACAGCGATGCTTATATCCAATCATTCTTATGGGGTTCCTATCTTTAGTCAAGGTAACCAAGTTGCTCCTACTTGGTATATGGGTTGTTATAGTTCAGATGCAAGAGCTTGGGATCAGATAGCATTTACTAATTCCTATTATTTAATGGTGACTTCGGGCGGAAACTCCGGACAGGTAGCTTATACCGGAGGATTTGCAGCCGGTTTTGATAAATTGACCGGTAATGCCAATTCAAAAAATAATTTGGTAGTAGCTAATGCAGATGTATCGCTTCACCCAATAACAGGAGTTATCAATTCAGTGGCAATTAATTCAAGCAGTAGCCAAGGGCCTACAGATGATGGAAGAATTAAGCCCGATATTACAGGAGATGGTACTCAGGTATTATCTGCATCAGACCAATCCACAACATCTTATGCAAACGCCACGGGTACATCTATGGCGTCACCAAGTGTTGCCGGTACATTGTTGCTATTACAGGAGTATTATAATAGTTTACACGGAGATTTTATGTTATCTTCAACAGCAAGAGGATTAGTTTGTCATACGGCATTGGACGATAATTTGCGTCCGGGTCCCGACCCATATTTTGGATGGGGATTAATGGATGCCCGGTTTGCAGCACAAACCATTACTAAGGCTTTTGATGATGAAGCTATTATAACTGAACAAGTTTTAAGCATTGGAGCAGAACATACATATACGGTTAATGTTTCCGGTTTAGAAACACTTAAAGCGACAATTTGCTGGACAGACCCGGCAGGATCAGCCAGGGATGGGCAGGTTAACAGTACAACACCGGTACTGGTAAATGATTTGGATTTAAGAGTTTTTGATTCTGAAGGCAATGAATTTTTCCCATGGAAACTACAGGTTCCTAATGCTTCAGATTTAGCCATTAAAGGCGATAATATTGTAGATAATATAGAGAGAGTTGATGTTGAAGCACCTTCAGGATCCTATACTATTGTTGTAAGTCATAAAGGCTTTTTATTAGGACTTTCACAGACGTATTCATTGATTGTTACAGGATCAGATCTTAATTTGAATACTCCGGATTTAGAATACGATAACGTTAAAATCTGGCCAAATCCTGCAAAAGATAAGTTGAATATTAATTTTGGTAATCTTGTTAATGATGCCATAGTAAAATTATATGATATTCAGGGAAGAATAGTTTATAATCAGGTATTCAAAAATGTTTATAACAGTAGCGCAAATATCAATGTCGAAAGTTTGGCAAACGGAGTTTATACGTTGACAATAAACAGCGGTAACCAAGTTCTTAATAAAAAGATTGTTATCAATTAATCATTAAGTTTAGATATTATATAACAAAAAAGTAGTAAGTTTTCTTACTACTTTTTTGTTTATAAACTAATTATTCGCTTTTATCGTTATTTTTGTGGTCTAATTTTTTTTTCAGCACAAACCATTATATACTAAATGAAGTTTTTTTTTCAAATAATTGTGATTTTGTTTTTAGGGTTTAACGCCTTTTCACAGGAGTTAAAGAGGGAAGGTTCAGATGCAGGCGGAGCCAGACCCGATAAACCACCTGTCGATACAATAAATACAAGAAGCATAGGAGGTGATAAATCAAGAACCATAAATAAAAATGCCGATGCCACCATAGATCTCTATAAAATCATATCTCATAATAGAGACACAACACATCTTGATACAACACTGTCTATAAAAAAAGAGTATAAGTTCAATTACTTGAGAAAAGACAATTTTGAATTAATCTCTTTTTCAAATATGGGGCAAACTTATAACACCTTGAGTTATGATTTCCATAGTAATAGAACACTTCCTGTTTTAGGCGCAAGAGCAAGACACTTCAATTATATGGAAGCTGAAGATATTGATTACTACCAGGTGCCTACACCGCTTAC
Organism: uncultured Flavobacteriaceae bacterium; assembly: GCA_964454675.1. GTDB lineage: Bacteria > Bacteroidota > Bacteroidia > Flavobacteriales > Flavobacteriaceae > CAYVUB01. Next base: position 12,696 of record CAYVUB010000044.1, read on the forward strand.
AGAATTATTTTACAAAACCGCATTTCAGCAGGGTCAGGTATTAGATGCATTTTTTACTACCAATATGTCCAAGCAATTCAATTTTTCGATAGCATATAAAGGACTCCGCTCACTTGGTAAATACCAACACATATTAACCAGTACAGGTAATTTTCGATTTACAGCCAATTATACCACCAAAAACAATCGTTATCAAGCACGTGCCCACATGGTAACACAAGATCTCATGAATCAAGAAAACGGCGGTCTAACAGACGAAGATATCATAAACTTCCAGTCGGGCAACCCCGAGTTTATGGACAGAGGAGTTTTTAGCCCTGTTTTTGAAAACGCACAAAGTATATTAGAAGGCAGACGCTATTTTTTAGACCATCAATATAACATAATAAAAAGTACAGATAGTATAAATCACAGTCTAAGCTTTGGTAATATAATTTTCTTTGAAGATAAATATTACCACTTTAAACAAGCATCACGCAATGATTTTTTTGGCGCATCTTTTGTGAATTCAAGATTAAGTGATAAGGTAAAATTAGAAAACTTCTACAATCGGATATTGTTGAACTATAATAACCCTATATTAGGAAACATAAAATTTAATGTAGATTACACTAACTATAACTATGGGTACAATGCAATAACAATCCTTAACGGGCAAACCATCAAAAACAGAATTAAAGGAAGTACTGTTGCGGTAGGCGGCTCGTACAAAAAGCAAATAGGAGCATTCTTGCTCAATGGAGAAATAGGTGTTAATATTTCAGGAGATTTTAACGGTAATTTCTTAGATGCACAAGCACACTACCAAGTAACAGACGATATAAAAGTAACTGCATTAGCCAATATGCATTCAACCCAGCCCAACTACAATCATCTGCTTTATCAAAGCGATTATTTAAATTACAATTGGGATAACAGCAACAATTATAAAAATGTTCAAACACGGCAATTGGCTTTTCATATCCAATCCGATAAAATAGCAAACATCCGGTTTGACTATACCAATATAGATAACTATGCATATTTTTTCAAGAATACAGACAATGTCGTAAAATCTGGTCAAAGTCCGGAAACCATCAATTATCTAAGAGTAAAACTCAATAAGGAAATCACGTATGGCAAATTTGCATTAGACAATACCGTCATGTACCAAAACGTTCTAAACGGCGAAGGCATACTCAATGTTCCGCAAATCATCACCAGAAACACACTATATTTTCACGACCACGTGTTCAAAAAAGCAATGTACCTGCAAACAGGAATTGTATTCAATTACTTTACAGAGTATAATATGAACGGCTACGACCCCCTGTTAGCCGAGTTTTACACTCAAAACCAAACCAAATTAGGAGGCTTTCCACGATTAGACTTCTTTATCAATGCAAAAATCCGCCAAACCCGCATCTATTTAAAAGCCGAACACTTCAATTCACATTTCACAGGCTACAACTACTTCTCCGCGCCCAACGTCCCATACCGGGACTTCATCGTAAGATTCGGTCTCGAATGGAATTTCTTTTTATAATAATAGCATTCCCTTTTTTTCGTAAAAACTACAAAAAGGTCGGGCTATCCACTACAATCTTTTGTTTCGTGCCTCACAAAAGGATTTTCGCTACTATCCCTAATGCCTTAAACCAATCGTTAAAATGTTAATTTTATGTTATAGAAAAACCCTAAGCAGCTAAAAATGAATGCCGATAATCTTTAACAAAAAAATACTT
>CAYVUB010000045.1:0-14213 GCA_964454675.1 uncultured Flavobacteriaceae bacterium
GCTTAACAGACGCTCCGAATTTAAAATTACTAAAGGTGCGCCTGGGAATTAGTGAAAAACGATTTAATAGCAAATTAACTAAATCAACCGGAAAATTCGCTATCCATAAATTTGGGTAGCGTTTTTTTATAATATTGATTTGATGCAGGTAAGTAAAACCCATAAAAAAAGCTGTTCTTGGCACTGAACAGCTTTTTTGTCATAATAATCTACTAACTTAAAACTTAAAACTAAAGCCACTATATACACCAATAAAATAAGGCTGAAAATCTCCCGAAGTATTATTGAATGTATTGATTTGATATTTGAACATAGGTTCAACATTCAATTTTAATTTGTCCGATATATGGTAGCTAATCCCCAATCCAAGATTGGCACTATAACTCATATCATTTATATTGTTTGATTCGCCCAAAAGAGTTCGGTTGCCTTCAACAATTGAATAAATATTATTACTATTCAAAAATAAGGTGCTAAAACCACCTATAATATTAATTCCCAATTTTTTATTGACAACACTATATTCTACTTCAAGAGGAATTTCAATATAACCAAATTGCTGATCCAAACTTCCTTTAAGGGTTGTCTTAAATATTTCGGGGGCAGAAGCAAAGTCGATGCTTTGTGCACTCATATACATACTGTTTTGTTGGCTTTGGGAATTAAAACTGATATTTCTAAGTCCGTTGGAAACAGCAATACCGGCATCATTAAATGCAACGACATTTGTGGTAGTATAGCTTAAATCAACTTTATTGATTCCTGCGCGAACTTTGATCTTTTCATTGATTGCATAACTTCCACCTATACCGTAGCTCATGTTTACTTCGTTACTTTTCCCGTTTTCAATAAACTGGCTGTGTATGGTTGATCCTTTTCTTAAGCTGTTGAAATAAACAGGCGCCACATTTGGTGAAATGCTCCACCTGTTTAATCGTTTTTCCTTTTCTTCTTCATTAATACTGTTAGCTTCGGCTATTGCGTCTTCTATACTTTTTTTGTCTTCTATGATGGTTTTAGAATCTTCTGTTATGGTGTTTTCTGCGTTATCTGTTTTATTTAATGCTGCATTTGCCGCTACAGTTGCTCCTGCGGAATTTGTGTTGTCTTTGTTCTGGTTTGCACGTGTTTCGGCTTCATTAACTTTTCCCGAAGTGTTATCCGGTGATTTATTTTGGTTAGGTTCAGGTAGATTTGAAGTGTTTTGAGCCAATGCTTCATTTGTTGGGTTATTGACAGATTTTTTATTCTGAAAACTTTCGCTTTGAGCCGTTTCAATACCATTTGATTTGTTTTGACGGTTTGTTGATGACGCTACATTGGTATTGGTTTTTGTTTTATCAACATTGGTCTTTTTTTCGTTGGAATTGTTTATTAGTCCTTCAGAATGTGTGCCGGTTTCAACCACATTAGTATTTTGATTGTTGTGATTGATGGTTTCATTGGGTTGTTCTGAAGCATTTTTTCCGGTATTTACAACGTTGGTATTTGTTTCTTCAGAATTATTGAATAGTGTTGTTCCTACGGTAAACAGCAGAGCAAGCAATGCGGCGACTCCTGCGGCTTGCCACCATATAGGAATCACTTTGCGTTTGCGCTTATCTTTATGCAGACGGTTTTGAATGTTTTCCCACACGGCATCATCGGGCATAGCTTCAAAGTTTTTGAGCTTTTCCTTAAAAATGTGGTCTATATGTTTTTTTTTACTCATTATAAATTTTCTGAGTTTAATTGCGTTTTGTGTTGTTCTATTTTTTCCTTTAAAATCAATCGTGCTCTGGCAAGATTTGATTTTGAAGTTCCGGTTGTTATGTTCAGCATTTTTGCTATTTCTTTATGCGAATAATCATCTAATGCATACAGGTTAAAAACCAGCCGGTATCTGTCCGGCAGTTCCTGAATAATACTGAGCAGGTAATCCATACTCAGGTTGTCATCATCAATTTCAACAGGAGTGTCATCAACATGATTTTCATTAACTGTTTCAAAAAAAACAACATTTCTATAACGCTGTAATGCGGTATTAACAGCTATGCGTTTCATCCAACCTTCCAAAGAACCTTTGTTATTATATTGTGCTATTTTATTAAAAATAGTCACAAATGCGTCCTGCAAATTATCTTGCGCTTCCGCATGGTTTCTTGAATACTTTAAGCACAATGAAAACAGCTTATTTGCGTACAGCCTGTATAATTGACTTTGTGCCTGAGCATCATTTTTTTTACAATTTATGATGAGTTGTTCTAAACTCACATGTTATATGTGTTAGTTAAATTATTTCGTATGTTTACTCTACAACCGGCACTTCTACTATGTAATAAGTATCGTTGCCACTTGTGTCTTCGCCTTGCCAAAATTTAAAGACATAAGTGCCGTTACTGTTAACCATAAAGTTAAAAGAGACTTCAACTTCCTGATTTTCTAACGGTAAGCAATCATTGTTTTCGTAAACGGTAGTAACAACAGCTACTGTTCTTTGATTTAATTCCGGAACGTAATAAAAATTATTAAACTCATGACATGTTGAAGGGCGTAAATAGGTTACGGTTATTTCATAAGTTTCTCCCAGAACAAATTCTTCCGGCATGGTAACACTTTCAACCGGTAAAATTTCATGATGGAAATTATTCCCGTAATCATCATTCAGGCTGCATGAAACAAATGAAGCGGCAACTAATAATAATAAAACAATTTTTTTCATATTGAAAAATTTTAGATATATATTGAAATCTAACATAGTATAGATGCAAAGTTGGGAAAAAGGTTGCGTGTTGAATAAAAAAAATCCCGAAATTTTCGGGATTTAGATTTTTTTAGTCGCTTGCCGAAGCTGCTTTGGCTACTTTTCTAACCTTTTCTTCAAGCTCATCCATCAGTTCAGGATTGTCTTTTATCAGGGCTTTAACGGCATCACGGCCTTGTCCCAGCTTAGTATCTTCATAACTAAACCAAGAACCGCTTTTTTTGATAATATCGTTTTCTACAGCAATATCCAGTATTTCGCCAACTTTCGAAATCCCTTCGCCGTACATGATGTCAAATTCAGCGGTTTTAAATGGCGGTGCCACTTTGTTTTTAACCACTTTAACTCTGGTTTTGTTTCCGGTTACATTACCGTCTGTTTCTTTTATTTGTGTTGAACGGCGTATATCCAAACGCACAGAGGCATAAAATTTCAAAGCGTTTCCTCCTGTGGTGGTTTCGGGGTTTCCAAACATAACGCCTATTTTTTCACGCAACTGGTTAATAAATATTACGGTACAATTGGTTCTGCTTATAGATGCGGTAAGTTTTCTAAGCGCTTGCGACATCAATCGGGCGTGTAATCCCATTTTTGAATCGCCCATTTCACCTTCAATCTCACTTTTTGGTGTTAATGCTGCAACCGAGTCAATCACTACAATATCAATAGCACCGGAACGTATCAGGTTGTCGGCAATTTCTAAGGCTTGTTCACCATTATCAGGTTGTGAAATAATAAGGTTATCTAAGTCAATACCTAATTTTTCGGCATAACTTCTGTCAAATGCATGTTCGGCATCAATAAAAGCGGCAATACCGCCTTTTTTTTGTGCTTCGGCAATGGCATGTAAGGTTAAGGTTGTTTTACCCGATGATTCCGGACCGTAAATTTCAATAACCCGACCTCTTGGATAACCGCCTACACCCAATGCAATATCAAGACCCAGTGACCCTGATGAAATAGAATCTACATCTACAACCGCCTGATCGCTCATTTTCATAACGGTACCTTTGCCGTAAGTCTTGTCCAGTTTATCTAAAGTAAGCTGTAAGGCTTTAAGTTTGGCTTCTTTTTCACTACTCATTTTCGTACATTTTCTATGATTAAATTAAGGCTAAAATACTACTTCTTTTTATTCTTAACAATCTTATGACGCAACCTTTTTACAATTTTTGCATCTATAATATAAGATTGGGAAATCTTGCTATGAAAACCCCGTTTTAGCCTAAGAAAGTTCCCATCTGGAGTTCTAACAATTTAAATAGAGTAACAGATGAAATTTTTTAAAAAGCTTATTTTTAACAACGTATTGGGCGTTTCAATTGCCGTTTGTGTTAATGGCAGTTGTAAAGCCGATGGAGGTTAGCTCGTTTTAATATTTTTTGAATTACATAATTTAAAAAGAATATTAACAACGAGTTAGTCCTCAAGAAAGCACTTCACAATTATTATGAAGTGCTTTTTTTATTTCGCAAACATCAATTATAGATTGCTGCAACTTTTTTATACCTTTGTAAAAATAAATCTTTAACCTTAAAAAATTAGTATAGCATGCAACTGTACAATAACTTAAGTGCTAAAGAAAGAGCAGCACTTATTGAACAAGCAGGTAAAGACCGCTTGACCATCTCTTTCTACCAATATGCCAAAATAGGCGCTACCGAAATTTTCAGAAACCACATGTTTTTAGTCTGGAACGAACTTGATGTTCTGGGCAGGATTTACATTGCCAAAGAAGGTATTAACGCCCAATTATCTGTTCCGGCAGATAACTTTAACAAATTTAAAGACCATTTGGACAGTATTACTTTTCTGGAAAATGTACGTTTAAATATTGCCGTTGAACACGATAATTATGCTTTTTTAAAACTAAAAGTAAAAGTACGCGATAAGATTGTTGCCGATGGATTAAACGACGATACCTTTGATGTTACAAACAAAGGTGTTCATGTAAATGCCGAAAGATTTAATGAGTTGATTGAAGATCCAAACACCATTTTGGTTGATATGCGCAACCATTATGAAAGTGAAATAGGACATTTTATAAATGCCATTACACCCGATGTTGATACCTTTAGAGAATCTTTGGACATTATTGAAGAAGATTTAAAAGACCATAAAGAAGATAAAAATTTAGTGATGTATTGTACGGGCGGCATACGATGTGAAAAAGCCAGTGCCTATTACAAACATAAGGGATTTAAAAACGTATTTCAGTTAGATGGAGGTATTATCAATTATGTGCGCCAAGTGAATGAAAAAGGTTTGAAAAACAAGTTTATAGGCAAAAACTTTGTGTTTGACGAGCGTCGTTCAGAACGTATTTCTGATGATGTGATTGCACATTGCCATCAATGCGGTAACCCTGCCGATTTGCATACCAATTGCGCCAATGAAGCCTGTCATTTGTTGTTTATTCAATGTGACGATTGTAAAGAAAAGATGGAAAACTGCTGTTCGTCAACCTGTCAGGAAATTATTCATTTACCTTATGAAGAGCAAAAAACTTTGCGCAAAGGACAAGGCAACAGCAATGATATTTTCAAAAAAGGAAGAGCAGACCATTTACTTTATAAAAAAGACTTGAGGAATATTTTTGATACCTTAGCCCAAAAGCCATAAATGAATATATACAAGCTATTAAAACTCAACAGAAAAATTAAAAGCCACAGAATAAAATTCTTGGCACTTTTTCTATTACACAAATTTAATAAGCGGTATCTGGCGGTTAATTTAGACCCTGTTATGGCGTGCAATTTGCGTTGTAAAATGTGCTATTTTACAGATGCAGACTATGTAAAAACGTTAAAAGGACAATTTAAAGATGAAGATTTGAATTTGGTTGCTCAAACGATATTCAATAGAGCCTTAAAACTTCAAATTGGTTGTGGAACCGAGCCTACGTTATTTAAAAACCTCCCAAAAATAGTTGAACTGGGCAAACAGCATAAAGTACCTTACATTTCAATAACTACAAATGCCAACCTTTTAACAGAAGAGAAAATAGAAGAGCTTTTAAAAGCCGGACTTAATGAATTTACCATTTCATTGCACGGTATCACAAAAGAAAGCTATGAAAATTTCATGAAAAAAGCGAATTATGAAAAATTTCAAGAAGTATTTCAAACCTTTGCAAGATTAAAGTTAAACTATGATTTTACCGTTCGTATCAATTATACCTTTAACAAAGATAATTTTTATGAGCTCAAGGATTTTTTCAAGTATTTTAATGGGAATAGTTTTGATGTTCTTCAAATTCGCCCTATTCAAAAAATCGGGAACACAGAATATCACGATTTTGATTTAGAATCTATACGCAATGATTATCCGTCATTAATTCAGCAAATCAAACAACATTGCCAGCAGCATAACATCACGCTTTTAGCTTCGGAAAAATTACCCGAAAGCAATAAAACAAATGAATCAAGTTTAATTTTCAATTACACTTTTTGCTATATCTCGCCTAACACTTTTTGGAAACCAAATTTTGATTGGAGAACCGAAAGTTTTAACACGTTTTCAAAGAAAATTGGTTGGAGCAATCAACTCTTCGCTAATATTTTTAAATCTAAAAACGAGTTAAAGTCGTTATCCAACCGGTTAAATTACGATATTGATTTAAATTGATGCTTACTCTTTTATGAGTTTTGTGGTTTTCTTTTGACCATATTCGCCTTCAACAGTCAAAAAATAAAGACCATTGGATAAATTTTCAAGGTTGATAATTATTTTATCGGGCAGATAAAAAACGTGAGCATTAAATTTTGGTTTTAATCTCATAAGAATAATCATATCTTTACGTTTTAAAAAAATTAATACTAATCTTCTGTTCATTAACCAAAAAGTTTAATGAATTTTACATATACAAGAAAATATTATGAGTTGTAACAGTTGCTCAACCGGTAAAGACGGACAACCTAAGGGTTGCAAAAACAATGGAACTTGCGGCACAGACAGCTGTAACAAGCTTACTGTTTTTGACTGGCTTTCCAACATGTCTTTGCCTCAGGGACAAGAGCCCTTTTTTGGGGTCGAAGTGCGGTTTAAAAACGGAAGGAAAGAATTTTATAAAAACACTGAAAATCTCACTTTAAGTATTGGCGATATTGTTGCTACACAAGCAGCGGCAGGTCATGATATAGGTATGGTTACACTTACGGGAGAGCTGGTGCGTATCCAGATGAAACGCAAAAACATTAGCATCAATGATGAAGAAAATGTTTTGAAAATTTACCGCAAAGCATCTCAAAAAGATATTGATATATGGTCTGAAGCACGTGACAAAGAAGAACCGATGAAGGTCAAAGCACGTCAGTTTGCAATAGATTTAAAGCTGCAAATGAAAATTTCGGACATTGAATTTCAAGGTGATGCCAGCAAAGCAACATTTTATTACACTGCCGAAGAACGTGTTGATTTTAGAGAATTAATCAAGCTGTTTGCCAAAGAATTTAAAACACGCATCGAGATGAAACAAGTTGGTTTTCGCCAGGAAGCCGCACGTCTTGGCGGTATTGGCTCTTGCGGACGCGAATTGTGCTGTTCGACATGGCTTACGGATTTCCGGTCGGTTAGCACCTCTGCCGCAAGATACCAGCAGTTATCACTCAACCCTTTAAAACTTGCAGGGCAATGCGGCAAACTCAAATGCTGCTTAAACTACGAGTTAGATGCATACATGGATGCCATTAAAGATTTTCCAAAAACCGAAATCAAACTACAAACCGAAAAAGGTGTCGCCATTTGCCAAAAAACCGATATTTTCAAAGGCTTTTTATGGTATGCCTATGAAGGCGAATGGATGAACTGGCACAAACTTACCACAGCACAAGCCAATGAAATTATTGAACTTAACAAGAAAAAGCAAAAAGTAGCAAGCCTTGAAGACTATGCATCAGAATTGACTGAAGACGTTAAAGCCGATTTTGAAAATGTTGTAGGACAAGACAGTTTAACGCGTTTTGATAATCCAAAAAGCAAAAGCAAACGTAGAAATAAAAAGAAGTTTGGAAAAAAACCTCAAAACAAAACCAATCAAAATAATGTCAAGTAGGTCTTTTTTGATAATTTTTTTAATCTGTTTGGGATTTTCCGCATGCGATTCCAAACAGGTTTTTGATGCTTACAAATCGGTGCCAAACCAATGGAACAAAAACAATATCATAACCTTTGATGTCACTCCGCCCGATTCTGTAAACGTCTATAATTTATTTGTAAACATCAGAAATACAAATTCTTACAAATATGATAATCTGTTTTTAATAGTTGAAATGAATTTTCCGCACGGAAAAACCATTACAGATACTTTAGAATATAAAATGGCAGAACCAAGCGGGAAACTTTTAGGCACAGGATTTTCAGACATAAAAGAAAATAAGTTGTGGTATAAAGAACATATTACGTTTAACGAATCTGGCATTTACAAAGTAAATATCCAACACGCCATGCGTAACAACGGCGAAGTTTACGGCGTTGATAATCTTGAAGGTATCACAGACATAGGGTTCAGAATTGAACCTGCAACCAATTAGCACTATTATGGCAAATAAAAAAACAGCAACGCAAGAGTTTTCAAAATACATCAAATGGTTTTGGAAACTGTTTTTTGGAGGCATAGCATTTATAATATTCCTGTTTTTGCTCGCATCTTGGGGTGTTTTTGGCGAAATGCCGGATCATACCGTTTTAGAAAATCCGAGTACCAATCTGGCAACAGAAATTATTTCTTCTGACGGAAAAACATTAGGAAAATTTTATTTTGATGATAACAGAACCCCTGTTGATTACAAAGAGCTTCCCAAACATTTGGTGGATGCCTTGATAGCCACCGAAGACGCACGCTTTCATAGCCATTCGGGCGTAGATGCTATTGGTACTTTGAGGGCTGCTGTTTTTTTAGGCAAAAGAGGTGGAGCAAGTACCATCTCGCAACAATTGGCAAAACAGTTATTTCATAACAGGGAAAAGGCCAATTTTATCGAAAAATTGTCCCAAAAAATGAGAGAATGGATTATTGCCATTCGTTTGGAACGTCAATATACCAAAGAAGAAATCATCGCCATGTACTTCAATATTTATGATTTTGGCAACAATGCCGATGGTATCCGAAGTGCGGCACGTATCTATTTTGGTAAAGAACCCAACGAGCTCGACCTTAAAGAATCTGCAATGCTGGTAGGGATGTTTAAAAATTCATCGTTATACAACCCAAGACCGCACCGCAATCCCGAAGGCACAAAAAACCGCCGCAATGTGGTGTTGAGCCAAATGGACAAATACGATTATATTACTTCGGAAATTAAAGATTCTATTCAAAAATTGGAGTTGGGACTTCGTTACACACCGGAATCTCACAGCGAAGGAACTGCCACGTATTTCAGGGAATATTTGAGAGATTTTATGCGTAAATGGATTGATGAAAACCCAAAACCCGATGGCACAAAATACAATCTTTATAACAGTGGTTTAAAAATTTATACTACTATAGATTCCCGTATGCAGGCGTATGCCGAAGATGCCGTTTACCAGCACATGCCAAGACTTCAAGCAGAATTTTTTAAGCAAAACACACCCGAGCGCAACAAAACAGCACCGTTTTTGGGTCTGAAACAGGATGAAATAACGAGCTTGTTAAATAGAAGTATGCGCCAGTCAGAACGTTGGCGAATCATGAAAGCCAATGGCAAAAGCGACAAAGAAATTATAGCGGCTTTTGATACGCCAACACCTATGACCATCTTTTCATGGAATGGCGATATAGATACTATTATGAAACCAAGTGATTCCATGCGTTATTACAAATCGTTTTTACGTACAGGAGTCATGTCAATGGAACCGCAGACCGGTCATGTAAAAGCGTGGGTTGGCGGCATTAATATGCGCCACTTTAAATACGATCACGTTAAACAAGGCAAACGCCAGGTTGGCTCAACATTCAAGCCGTTTGTGTATGCAACAGCTATTGACCAGCTGCATTTATCGCCATGTGATACGCTTCCTAATACCAAAGTTGTTATTGAAGCAGGAAAATTTGGCAATCCGCAACCATGGAGTCCTGATAATTCTGATGATAAATATGGTGGCTTCCAAACCTTAAAATTTGCATTGGCAAACTCAACCAATACCATTACAGCACGTTTGATGGACCAGGTAGGACCACAGCCCGTAGTTGATATGGCAAGACGGTTGGGCATCGAATCAGACATTCCGGAAGTTCCGGCAATAGCATTAGGCACGCCCGACTTAAGTGTTTATGAAATGGTGGCGGCATATTCCACATTTGCCAATAAAGGCGTTTATACTAAGCCTGTTATGATTACCAGAATTGAAGACAAAAACGGTACTATATTATTTCAGTTTACACCCGAAACCAAAGATGTCTTAAGTGAAGAAGTAGCGTATGTAACCACCAAATTGTTAGAAGGTGTGACCGAAGGCGGCTCGGGAACGCGATTGCGAACAAAAGGCGCAGATGCTTATCGCGCAGATTATAGAGAAGTTATTACAGGCTATCCTTACGAATTTGCAAACCCGATTGCCGGAAAAACCGGAACAACTCAAAATCAAAGTGACGGTTGGTTTATGGGTATGGTGCCTAATTTGGTCACAGGCGTTTGGGTAGGTGCCGAAGATAGAGCGGCACATTTTAGAAACATTACGTATGGTCAGGGTGCAGCCATGGCATTGCCAATTTGGGGAGTGTATATGAAAAGCTGTTATGCCGATAAAGACCTTGATGTATCAAAAGGTAATTTTGAAGCACCCGAAAATTTATCCATAACCGTTAACTGCTCTGAATTTAGAAGACAAAACACTTCCGATACCGAAGGTTTTGAAGGTTTTATTGATTTTTAACAGGTATGAAGCAAATTTCACGGATTTTTAAAATCTGTTAGTCATTTTTTCAGTATTAAAACGGCAAAAAACCAATCTAAAGTAGATTTTCATTTTAGATTGGTTTTTTTATTTCGTATTTTTCAAAAGTAAAATTTATAGATATAATGATTAATAAAAAAGCAGCAAATGTCAATGAAGCACTTCAGGGCGTTACTAATGGCATGACCTTAATGTTAGGTGGTTTTGGGCTTTGCGGTATTCCGGAAAATGCCATTGCAGCATTGGTGAAAATGGGTGTAAACAAATTAACCTGCATTTCAAATAATGCCGGAGTTGATGATTTTGGTTTAGGATTATTGCTTCAAAAACGTCAGATTAAAAAAATGATTTCATCCTATGTTGGTGAAAATGATGAATTTGAACGCCAAATGCTCAGCGGCGAACTTGATGTTGAGTTGATTCCGCAGGGAACACTCGCTGAACGCTGCAGGGCGGCACAATCAGGGTTTCCTGCATTTTATACACCTGCGGGTTATGGGACAGAAGTTGCCCACGGTAAAGAAACAAGAGAATTTAATGGTAAAATGTATGTACTTGAAGAAGCCTTTAAAGCCGATTTTGCCTTTGTAAAAGCCTGGAAAGGTGATGCCGCCGGTAATTTGGTTTTTAAAGGAACCGCCAGAAATTTTAATCCGGCCATGTGCGGTGCGGCAAAAATTACGGTTGCCGAGGTTGAAGAATTAGTGCCTGTGGGTAGTTTAGACCCAAACCATATTCATATTCCGGGCATATTTGTACAGCGTATTTTCCAGGGCGAACATTATGAAAAACGTATAGAACAACGAACAGTAAGAACAAGATAAACCATGTTAGATAAAATAGGAATAGCAAAACGCATTGCAAAAGAAGTTAAGGACGGCTATTATGTAAATCTGGGTATAGGTATCCCAACCTTGGTTGCCAATTATGTGCGTGACGATATAGAAGTAGAATTTCAAAGTGAAAACGGCGTTCTCGGTATGGGTCCGTTTCCTTTTGAAGGCGAAGAAGATGCCGATATTATCAATGCCGGAAAGCAAACCATAACCACGTTGCCCGGAGCAAGTTTTTTTGACTCGGCAATGAGTTTTTCAATGATACGGGGCAAACACGTAGATTTGACTATTCTTGGCGCCATGGAAGTTTCAGAAAAAGGTGATATTGCCAACTGGAAAATTCCCGGTAAAATGGTAAAAGGCATGGGTGGTGCGATGGATTTGGTGGCAAGTGCCGAAAACATCATTGTAGCCATGATGCATACCAACAAAGAAGGCGAATCAAAAGTATTAAAACAATGCACACTTCCTTTAACCGGTGTAGGCTGTGTTAAAAAAATAGTAAGCAATCTTGCGGTTATTGAAGTAACCGATAAAGGTTTTAAACTTTTAGAACGTGCACCCGGAGTTTCTGTAGAAGATATTATAAAAGCTACCGAAGGAACACTCATTGTAGAAGGTGATATTCCGGAAATGAATATTTAAGACCGTATAAACTTTATCATCATCCTTAAAGTTTCAACCGATGTTGAGATTTTAAGGATTTTTTGTAAGAAAAATCTAAGATTATATGGGTAAATGTTAAAATTTAATGTATTTCATCGAATAAATATGTATTTAAACTGATTTATTCAAAATAAATCCCATATTTGTTAAACCAAATCTAAGTAACCAATTAACCAATATTTACCATAACCTTAATTTATGATTTGCCCCAAATCTATCATAAATTTAGTCTAAAGTAAATGCAGCCCCAAATCTGCCATTAATTTTTTGACTTATGAATGCAGCCCCAAATCTACCTAAACCTACTTTAACCGAAAGTACCCTAATCACAAACTTTCGCAACACAACAAGATTAGTTAAAAACCTTTTAGCCCTAACAAAAAAAGTATTCATGCTATAACCCTTTCGGGATAGCATGAATAAGTTTTTGGGTGTATGCCTGTTTTGGGTTTTGATAAATGCTGTCGGCATCGGCCATTTCTTCTATTTTGCCTTTGTTCATTACTATTAGCTGGTCTGACATGTATTTTACCACAGCCAGATCGTGCGAAATAAATATATACGTGAAATTAAAATTCTCTTTTAAATCATTCAGCAAATTAAGCACCTGCGCCTGTACCGAAATATCAAGTGCCGAGACCGATTCGTCACAGATAATCAATTGAGGTTGTAATGCAATGGCACGGGCAATACCAATGCGCTGGCGTTGACCTCCGGAAAACTCATGCGGATAGCGATTAAAAAATTCAGTTGACAATCCTACTTTTTGTAAAATATCCAAGACAATCTCTTTTCGTTCTTTGTCATTTACGCCAATGCCGTGCACTTTCATAGGCTCCATGATGGCATTGCCTACCGTGATTCTCGGGTTTAACGAGGCGTAAGGATCCTGGAAAATGATTTGGATGTCTTTGCGCAAGGCTCTTACTTCATTTTTTGAAAGTGTTGTAATATCGACACCGTTGTATATGATTTCGCCCGATGTGGCTTTGTCCAATTGCAAAATAGCATTTGCCAATGTCGATTTTCCGCAGCCCGATTCGCCCACAAGTCCCAGCGTTTCGCCTTTATACAATTTGAAACTCACATCATCAACAGCTTTAAAAACTTTAGTTTTACCAAACCACCCTAATTTTGAAATGTATGCTTTTTCAACATTTTTTACTTCCAATAATGGTGGTTGTGCATACAAAACCGCGTGTTTTTCTTGTCGGTCGTTATCTGTAATTACGTCTGCTTCAGGACGGTTTTCCATATAATCCTTGATGGTTGGCAGCCGTTTAAGACGCTCATTCAACGAAGGTTTTGAGCTGAGCAGTGCTTTGGTATAAATATGTTTCGGGTGGTTGAAAATATCGGTTGTATTACCTTGTTCTACAATATCGCCTTTGTACATGACCAAAACTCTGTGAGCAATTTCTGAAACGAGCGCAAGGTCGTGCGAAATAAAAATGATGCTCATGCCTTCATCTGCCTGTAATTGTTTTAAGAGCAGGATAATTTCTTTTTGAACGGTAACATCCAATGCGGTTGTAGGCTCGTCGGCAATAAGGATTTTGGGTTTGCAGGCTATTGCCATGGCAATCATGACACGCTGTTTTTGTCCGCCCGAAATTTCATGTGGATACGCGTCAAAAATACGCTCAGGCAAAGGCAGTTTTACTTTTTCAAAAAGGGATAAGGTTTCTGATTTTGCTTCTGATTTTGAGAGTTTTGTATGCTGCAATATAATTTCACGCACTTGCTTTCCGCAGGTCATCGACGGATTTAAAGAACTCATGGGTTCCTGAAAAATCATGGCGATAGCATTACCTCGTATGTGTTGAAATGCTTTTGAGGATAATTGGGTTACATCTTGGTTTTCAAAATAAATATGCCCGTTGATTATTTTTGAAATACGTTTGGGCAGTAATCCGAGTATTGCGAGTGTCGATATTGATTTTCCCGAACCCGATTCGCCTACAATGCCTAAGATTTCGTTTTTATAAAGCTGAAACGAACTGTCGTTAATGACGGTTTTTTCAATACCGTCAGACAAGAACGAAATGGATAAATTTTCGACGGAAAGCAAAGCGTTTGTGTTCATAAATCAT
>CAYVUB010000046.1:0-12873 GCA_964454675.1 uncultured Flavobacteriaceae bacterium
AAAAAAAAACCTACCCCGGAAACTGCCTCTTAATATTCCGTATCAATTCTTCCAAGCCGTTTAATTTGAGTTCGTAAACGGTTTGTAGCATTTGCCCAAGTTGTCCTTTTGGGAAGCCTTTGTTGTGGTACCAAACCACGTAATATTCTGGTAAGTCAATGAGGTAACGACCTTCGTATTTGCCAAAAGGCATTTTGGTATGCGCCAGCTTAATGAGAAACTCTTTGTCGGGCGTTAGTTCCAAGTGAAAGTGATAATCTTTTCAATATCGGGATGCAGGCTGTAATATACCGGGCACGTTGTCGCTACACGTTCCAAAATGGTTTTGGTCTTATCATCGGCTTCAAACGGAAAATGCAGGGCAATTTCTATTCTTGAAATACGTCTCGGGTCGGTCGCCATAATTTTATTGACGTGCGCCGTTGTACCGGACATATCCACACCCATATCACGGGCTTTGATGCCCATAACCGTCAGCATACAGTTTGCCAGACCTGTGGCTACGGTATCGGTTGGCGAAAATGCTTCGCCTTTACCGTTGTTGTCCAAAGGCGCATCGGTAATAAAGGTATGTCCCGACTGTAAGTGGACATTTTCGGTGCGTAAATCACCTGTATAAGTTACTTTGGACGTCATTGTTTTGCTTCTTCTATGATTAAATCGCTGTTATACTTTACAATATATACCGATTCGTTGTAATAACCGCCCAACAATTTTTTGGCATATCGGAACTTGTTTTCGGTATATTCGGTTTCAATATCATTGCCTGAAGCTTTGTACAGATTATCTTCTGATGCCAATCGCAATAAGACATCCAAGGTGAGATCAAAACCACGTATGGCGTACTTATTGGGTTCAATCCCATAAGTTTTTGTGTAGCGTTTTATGAAACTGTTGGGCTTTTGCGCATCAAACGATTTATGGATTGACGGATAGTGAAACTGTAATTTTGCCAGATGAAAATTGGACACTTCCTTATAGTCAAAAGCATCGGTTTTATTGGTCGTTACCAGCACGATATTTTTACTGCTTGCCTGACTGTTTAAAATTCCTGTCACATTATCGACAAAACCGCCGTTTGCCGATTCCAGAAACACATAGTTTTTTCCGCTGCCAAAAAGGCTCTGAATATCGGCAGCATTTATATAATTGGCATCTCTGGTGCCTTCTTTATTTTTTCTTGAAAACACCTGATGTGCGTTAGGAATTTCGCTTTTGATACGGTCGCTTACAGCTTTGTTTTTTGAATCGGCAATGATGATAACACTCGATTTTGAAGCGTCATTTTTAACAAACCGGATCATTTTATCAACCAGCATATCTTCTGAAGGAATAGTTTGAAATACGTTGCTGTAAAGATTTTCGGGTTTTACCAATGGCGAAATTACCGGCACGTTGTCACGTTTTAAGGTAGAAGCCACACGGTCAAAGGTATTTGCCATTAACGGACCGATAACGGCATCATAGTTTGTAAAATCGTTTTCTGCCAGAATACTTGATACTTCCGACAGTTGGTTTTGGGTGTCAAATACTTTTAAATGCGTAGAAATACCCAGCTGTTTTGCAGAATCGAGCGCCATCAATATCCCCGAATGAAAATCCAGGGAAATATCCAAAAGCTTGTTCCTGCGTATGGCATCTTTTGCAGCGGCAGCAGAATCTACATTGATAATATTCAAACGAAACGGCAGCATTACCGCCAGTTTTTTGGTTTTTGAATTTTTAAGCTTTGAAGATAAGTTTGTACTTTGCACAGCACCTTCATAGCTGTCAACCTTAGTATTTAAAGGTACTTTGAGCACCATACCGGCTTTGAGCTCATTGCCTTTTAATTCGGGATTAAGAGCTTCTAATTGCTCTTGAGTTAATCCTAATTTGACTTTCAAACGGTAAAAACCTTCTTTGGGCAATACGGTGTAATAGTTATAATTGTCATCAACAGGTTTTTCGTCTTTTACGTCAATATTAGGAACGTTAATCACATCACCGGGTTGCAGCACTTCGTTCATATCCGGGTTAAGTGCTTCGAGTTCTTCAACGGTAATGCCGTATTTGTAAGCCACACGCCATTTGCCTTCTTTAGGCAATACCGTATAGGTTTTTAAGGTATTGGAAGGCGTTACCTGAGATGCAATTGTTTTGTACTTCGGAATTCTTATTTTATCGCCTTTTTTTAAGTTCTCGGTATAAAGTTGTTTGTTGTGTTTTTTTATGTCTTCAATAGAAATTTTATATTCCCGGGATAAGCTGAATAAGGTTTCCTTACGTTTTACTTTATGAGTGCTATAACCAATAAGTTCTTTGGTTTCTTCACCCGGAACACCATTTTTTTTCGATTCGGGAATAACCAATACCATACCTTTTTCCAGTTTTTTCTTGGCATCGGGATTAAGTGCATACAAATCATCTGCCGAAACCAAGTATTGTTTGGTAATAGACTCAATGGTTTCGCCTTGCTTAACGGTGTGCTTTTTGAAGGTTTGAGCTAAAGCATTAACACTAAAGCTAAAAACTAATATGATGATTAAAAGTTGCTTTGTCATTCGGTTTTGTTTTTCCCTAAAATATAACTTTTTTGGTACGGGATTTCCGCCTTTACTTCGACTACGCTCAGTACAAGCGCGGAAATTATTCCCATTCAATAGTTGCCGGTGGTTTTGAACTAATGTCATACACTACTCTATTAACGCCTTTTACCTTATTTATTATTTCGTTTGAGGTTTTTTGTAAAAATTCATAGGGTAAATTTACCCAATCTGCCGTCATCCCATCGGTACTTTCAACAGCTCTAAGCGCAACACATTTTTCGTATGTTCGCTCATCGCCCATCACACCAACGCTATTTACCGGTAATAAAATGGCACCTGCCTGCCACACTTTGTCATACAAGCCCCAAGATTTTAAATTATCAATAAAAATGGCATCAACATCTTGCAAGATACGAACTTTTTCTGCCGTAATATCACCCAAAATACGAATGGCCAATCCCGGTCCCGGAAACGGATGGCGTCCTAAAAGCTCGGCACTCATTCCCATAGATGCACCCACACGGCGTACTTCATCTTTAAACAACATACGTAACGGCTCGACAATTTTCAGTTTCATAAAATCGGGCAAACCACCTACATTATGATGACTTTTAATCGTCGCACTCGGACCTCCCGTTGCCGAAACACTTTCTATCACATCCGGATAAATGGTGCCTTGCGCCAGCCAGGTAACACCGGTAATTTGGTGCGATTCATCATCAAAAACCTCAATGAACACGCGACCTATGGCTTTACGTTTCAGTTCCGGGTCGCTCAATCCTGCCAAAGCATCCAAAAAACGTGCCGAAGCATCAACGCCTTTCACATTGAGTCCCATACCTTCGTATTGGTTCAATACATTTTGAAATTCGTTTTTACGCAACAGTCCATTATTTACAAAAATACAGTACAGATTTTTGCCAATAGCTTTGTGCAATAACATTGCCGCAACCGACGAATCCACACCACCGGACAACCCAAGAACCACTTTGTCGTTTCCAATTTTCTCTTTCAAAGCTTCAACGGTTTCTTCCACAAACGATTGTGGCGTCCAGTCTTGTTCTACTTTGGCAATGTGTACTAAAAAGTTTTCCAACAACTGTTTTCCATCGGTTGTGTGATACACTTCCGGATGAAACTGAATGGCATACGTTGTTTCGCCTTCAATTTTATAAGCAGCATTTTTCACATCGTGCGTACTTGCCAGCAACACACCATTGGTTGGCAAATGTTTGATGGTATCGCTATGGCTCATCCACACCTGGCTGCCTTGGAAAATGTTATTGAAAAACGTATCATCTTTTATATACGACAAATTAGCTCTGCCATATTCTCTTGTGCTTGAAGGCGCAACTTCGCCACCCGAAAAATGCGCTAAATATTGTGCACCATAACAAACAGCCAAAAGCGGTTTTTTGCCTCTTATAGCTGACAAATCGGGATGTGGCGCATCATTTCCTCTGACGGAAAACGGGCTTCCTGAGAGAATAACGGCTTTAAAAGCATCGATATCGTTTGGTAATTTATTGTACGGATGAATTTCGCAATAAATATTGAGTTCTCTGACTCTGCGGGCAATAAGCTGTGTGTATTGTGACCCGAAATCTAATATTAGGACTTTGTTGTGTTGCATGTGCAAAAATAGAAAGGATTTGGGAATTATGATTTACGAATTACGATTTTTTGACTTCAATCCTTGAATAAATTTTTTAGCCACGAATACACGAATGCATTTTTATAAAATACTATTGTTGTTTCATAGAGTTACACAAAGAAGCACAGAATTTCATAGAGAATTCCTGCAACTGAAAACTGCGACTGCGACTGTAAACTGGGAAAGAAAACTAAACCGTCAATATCAAAAACTCGGCTTTGAGCGGTTGCAGATTTTGCAATAATACTTGTGTAAAATGCGAACCGTATTCTAAATAAAACTGAGAAAAATTAGCATTTCGTTCTTGCAGGCTTTGGCCCGGAAAAAGCTCATCCTGAATTTGCCGAACACGTTCCAACACATCTTCCAATTTGCGTTTTTGAGCTTTAAGCAAACGCTTTTCAAGATTTTCAAGCCCTTTTATTTGTTTGACTTCCTGAGCAGACACAGCACTTTTAAACGATTTATCGGTGTGTTCTGCTAAACTGTGTAAATGTTCAAATTGTTTTTTGAGATGTGTTTTTTCCTCAGAAAAATCTATGTTAATACTTGAAATTTGCTTCGTGACTTTGGTTATCAAATCCTGTTGATTTAAAAACAAATCAGTAACAGATACATTGAGTTTTTGAAGTTTTTCTTTTTGTTTTTCAGTGACAATAAGTGCTGAATTACGCAACAACACTATTGGGAATGGTACTTGTTGTGCTTCAAAATTAGACTTCAATTGCAGCCAATAGGCAATTTCGCCACCACCGCCAATATAACAGATATTTGGCAAAATGACTTCCTGATATAACGGACGAAGAATCACATTTGGGCTAAAACGTTCTGGAAATTCATCAACCTCTTTTAAAATCGTTTCTTTAGTCCAAGTAATATTTGTCCCGTAAACAGAATACACACCATCAACCTCAACAATGCGTTCGCGTAGATTTTTATTGAGGTAAAACAAATTTATCTCTCGTGGGTTGACTTGTACTTTGTAGTTAGCCGTCAAGCTGTTAAGTTGTTGAGAAGTTGTCGCTACTTCTTTGAAAGACGTTTGATTGACCAATTCATTTTTGATATATGGAATGAACAGGCGTTTCAAATGAGCGTCATTGCCATCAACAATCACCAAACCGGTTTCAGAAAATAAGGCATTTACCAAAACGCGGGTTGCATTGGTCAATGAAGATTGTTCCAAATACGCTTCTTGAAATAGTTGCTTTAATTCTTTGGCATTGGCACTAAGTCCAAGTTGCATTGCAAATACTTTAAAAACATCATCCAAACCTTGTAAATCCAGTTCGCCAACGGCTCCGGAACTTGGCCGGTTCCATTGGATTTTTTTTCCATTAAAATTGAAATAATTGATTTCTTCAAAATCGTGGTCTTCGGTTGCCATCCAATAGATGGGCACAAAATTATATTCTGGATAGCTGGTTTTTAACTCCTTACACAAATTGATGGTGGACACAATTTTGTAGAAAAAATACAACGGCCCGGTAAACAAATTGAGCTGGTGCCCTGTGGTTACCGTAAAGGTTGTATCGTGTTGTAAGGCGTTGATATTATCTGAAGTAAACTTTGATATTTTAATGCCCTGGTATTGGTTTTTCAAAGCTGTTACCAGAATAGTTCTCGACTGCGCTCGAACTGACAGCTGTTTTTCTTCCACTTGCAATTTAAAGTTCTCCAACTTTGGAAACCGATGATAAAAGGGTTTTAAGCTTTGGTTTTCATCCAAATAATCGCAGATCATTGATGAAAAATAGTTTGTATCTCTAAATGGAATACAGTCTGATGGCATAGTTAGAATTCAAATTGGAATGTAAATATACAGCTATTCCTATTTTCAGAATCTAAAAAATACGTTAAGAGTTTATTTTGTAAGCTAAACAACCTCAGCATACAAATCAAAATCTGCCGCTTCTGTGATTTTAACTGTGGTAAATTCGCCCGTTTTTAAATACACTTTTGTTGCATCAATTAATACTTCATTGTCCACATCGGGCGAGTCAAACTCGGTACGACCCACAAAGTAAGCTCCTTCTTTTCTGTCGATAACCACTTTAAAGGTTTTACCAATTTTCTCTTGGTTCAACTCCCACGAAATTTGCGATTGCAGTTCCATAATCTCATTGGCACGTTGCTGCTTCACATCTTCCGGCACATCATCTTCCAAATTATAAGCGTGCGTATTTTCTTCGTGGCTATAAGTAAAACATCCCAAACGTTCAAAACGCATCTCACGAACCCATTCTTTCAGGGTTTGAAAATCATCTTCCGTTTCGCCAGGATACCCAACAATCAAGGTGGTACGGATGGTCATATTGGGTACTATATTTCTAAATTCCTGAATAAGTCTGGTTGTTTTTTCTTTCGTTGTACCACGACGCATACTTTTCAAAATACTATCGGAAATATGCTGCAACGGAATATCCAGATAATTACAGATTTTTGCTTCTCTGTTCATCACATCAAGCACATCCATCGGGAAACCTGTCGGGAATGCGTAATGCAAACGTATCCATTCAATGCCATCTACTTTTACCAAGGCTTCTAACAATTCGGCAAGGTTACGCTTTTTGTATAAATCGAGTCCGTAATAGGTTAAATCCTGAGCAATCAATATCAACTCTTTCACGCCATTGGCCGCCAGTTTTTCGGCTTCGGTGACCAAATGTTCAATAGGTGTGCTTTTATGTTTGCCCCGCATCAACGGAATAGCACAAAAACTACACGGACGGTCGCAACCTTCGGCGATTTTTAGGTAAGCGTAATTTTTTGGTGTGGTGGTTAAACGTTCGCCAATGAGTTCGTGCTTATAATCGGCTCCCAAGGCTTTCAGCAAACTTGGCAGCTCGGTAGTGCCAAAATAGGCATCCACATTCGGAATTTCCTTTTGTAAATCCGGTTTGTAACGCTCACTCAAGCATCCGGTAACGAACACTTTATCTACTTCGCCATCTTCTTTCTTTTGCATAAATTCCAAAATGGTATTGATGCTTTCTTCTTTGGCATTGTTGATAAATCCGCAGGTATTAATCACTACAATATTGCCGTCTTCTTCATGCACTACATCTTTCCCACCGGCTTTTAATTGTCCCATCAACACTTCGCTGTCATAGACATTTTTGCTGCAACCTAAGGTAACAACGTTGATTTTGTTTTTCTTTAGTGATTTGGTTCTCATATTTATTTCCCATCTTTCGACTCCGCTCAAGATAAACTCGTGGAAATCTTTTTAAGTTTATGCGAAATTCTAATTTTAAGTGTGCAAAGATACAGAATGATTTACGAATTACAATTAGGTATTAGGTGTTGGGTGCTTAGTTTTGTGAATTAACGATTTACGATTGTTGGAAATGAAATATGCTTCACAATTCCAAATCAATAGATTTTCTGCCTATTGAGAAATCTTTACTTAAAAAACGAATCTACAAACTCGTATTTATTGAATACCTGAAGATGTTCTATACCTTCGCCAACACCAATGTATTTTACCGGAATTTGAAACTGGTCACTTATGCCAATCACGACGCCACCTTTGGCAGTTCCGTCAAGTTTTGTGATGGCTAATGAGGTAACATCGGTAGCTGCGGTAAATTGTTTGGCTTGCTCAAAAGCATTTTGCCCTGTTGAGCCGTCGAGTACCAATAATACTTCATGAGGCGCATCCGGGACTACTTTTTGCATCACGCGTTTTACTTTGGTCAACTCGTTCATAAGATTGACTTTATTGTGCAATCGTCCTGCAGTATCGATAATCACCACATCGGCATTATTGGTTACAGCGCTTTGCAACGTATCAAACGCTACTGATGCCGGGTCGCTACCCATAGATTGCTTAACGAGCGGCACATCTACTCTGTCTGCCCAAACTTGGAGTTGGTCGATAGCGGCAGCTCTAAAGGTGTCAGCAGCACCTAAAACGACGTTGTAACCTTGCTTTTTAAATTGGTGTGCGAGTTTGCCAATTGTGGTTGTTTTTCCAACACCATTAACACCCACAACCATAATAACATAAGGTTTTTTATCATTTGCAACCGTAAACTCTGTTGCTTCACCGCTTTTGGTTTCGGAAAGCAAGCCGGCTATTTCTTCACGAAGAATCTGGTTAAGCTCTGAAGTACCGAGATATTTGTCTTTTGCAACCCGTGCTTCAATGCGCTCAATAATTTTGAGGGTTGTGTTAACACCTACATCACTTGATACAAGTACTTCTTCAAGATCGTCAAGAACATCGTCATCAACTTTTGATTTTCCGGCAACAATTTTATTGAGTTTTGTAAAAAAGGATGTTTTTGAAGTTTCTAAACCTTTGTCTAAAGTTTCCTTTTTTTCTGAAGAGAATAGTTTTTTAAAAAAGCTCATTGTTGTTTGGTGTTGGTTGTTTTGTTGTTAAGCTGCCTGCTGAAAAGCCGGTCGCCCAAAACCACTATTACAATTTTCCTGCCTAATTTGTTTACTGAAATTTTGGCAGGAAAAGTTCAAATATAGACATAAAAAAACTGCTTTCATAATGAAAGCAGTTGTAAAAGATATAGAAACTATGTCTTATTTACTTTTTAAAAAATCATCTACAAATTCCGGTGCCATAACAGATTCTACAAATGTATATGCGCCTGTTTTAGGAGATTTTACCATTTTTATAGCTTTGGTCAATCTCTTTGAAGATGTTTGTAATGATGCAACGGTTTTCTTTGCCATGACGTATTATGTATTATGATAGTTATAAAAACGTATCTAAAATTATTTAATTTCTTTATGAACTGTCATACGCTTAAGGATAGGATTAAATTTTTTAATCTCCATTCTGTCCGGCGTATTCTTTTTGTTTTTAGTCGTGATGTAACGAGAAGTTCCCGGCATACCGGATTCTTTATGCTCTGTACACTCTAAAATTACCTGTATTCTGTTACCTTTCTTTGCCATTGTAAAATATATTATTTGTCAATTTCCACGAAAGTAGAAATCTCATAGGTGTTGCGCTATTATTTTAAAAATCCTTTAGATTTTGCATCTTTGATTGCTGCAGTAATACCAATTTTATTGATAGTTTTTAATGCAGATGTAGAAACTTTTAAAGTTACCCATTTATCTTCTTCAGGAATATAAAAACGTTTTTTGATTAAATTGGCATCAAATTTACGTTTTGTTTTATTCATCGCATGCGATACATTGTTTCCAACCATCGCTTTTTTTCCGGTAAGTTCACAAACTCTTGACATTCTTTTCTAACTTTAAATATGTTATTTTAAAACAGGCTGCAAATTTAATAAAACTTTACAATACCAGCAAACTAATCTTGTTACTTTTTTAAAATTTCTTTTTGAAGCATTTCAAATGCTTTGTTTGCCGCTCTGTTTATGACTTTAACACGATGATTACCAAAGTTAAATTCTTCCGAATACACACCGTTTTTTGTAGCAATGGCAATAACTACCGTACCTATATCTGCATCGGCATCGCCTTTTGCGGGCCCTGCATTACCGGTTGTAGCAATGGCATAATCTGTATCAAACTGATGCAACACCGATGCTGCCATAGCTTGTGCCACTTGGTGGCTTACCACAGAATGTGTATTGATAATTTCCTTAGGAATATGCAGCAAATCTATTTTTGCCTGAGTAGCATAACTTACAATACTGCCTTTAAAATATGCCGACGCGCCTGCATTGGCTGTAAACATTTCGGCTATTTTGCCTCCGGTGCAGCTTTCGGCAGTGGCAACTGTTTTTCCTGAGTTTGCCAACTGCTGCCCTATTACGGCTTCTATAGATTCATCGGTTTCAAAACCCACAAAAATATCGGCAATCTGAGGAAGCAACAATGCTACCTGCTTTTTCATTTCGGTTTCTACCAGTTGCTTGTCCATGGCTTTGGCTGACAAACGCAGCCTTACACGTCCCGGACTCGGCAGATAAGCGAGTTTTATAAACGGCGGCAGATTGTCTTCCCAAATTTCGATACGTTCTGCCAAGGCACTTTCGCCCAAACCATAAGTTAACAGCGTTTGATGTAATATATACGGAAATTGGAATTGCCGGCGCAGTCTCGGGATGACTTCGGTAGTAACCAAGGCTTTCATTTCAAAAGGCACGCCCGGAAGCGAAATGAAAATTTTGCCATTTTCATGAAACCACATTCCGGGTGCGGTTCCGTAGGTATTCATGAGTACCAAGGCTTTTGACGGTACTAAGGCTTGATCTTTATTGATTTGGGAAATGGGTTGGTTAACATACTTTTCAAAAAGGCTTTCGATGTTTTTTAAAACATCTTTATCTCTTATCATAATATCCCCGAAGTATTCGCACAGCGTAAGCTTGGTAAGATCGTCTTTGGTTGGACCCAAACCACCGGTAATGATAATAATATCGGCATTATCTTCGGCTTCTTTTAATGATTTGATAATATGCTGCTTGTCATCCTGCACCGATGTTATCTGATATACCGATACGCCTGCTTTATTGAGCTGTTGGGCTATAAATGCTGAATTGGTATCGACAACCTGACCTATGAGAATCTCATCGCCAATGGTAATAATTTCAGCTTGCATTATATATTAAAGATTAAAATCGGTTTTAATTTCTTCGGTGGCTTTTTCGACAGCGGCAAGAACGAGTTCGAGTTCTTTTGAAATATCTTCGCCGCGTTTTTCAAATTTTCCCCAATCTTGTACGACAATTAAATCTTGCAGCACACCAAGCTCAAACAAATCTATTGTAGGCTTCATCTTGTGTGCCGCCTGATAAGCGGTATAATAATCGTTTACGGCAACTGCGGCTTTAAGTCTTTCGGCATCTTCGGGCACTTCTTCAAGAAAAGCGGCCGCTAAAGCCATGACAAAATCTTCGTCATTATCGGCCAATTCACGAACTCTGAATAGTTTGTAATGTTGTTCCATTATTTAATTGTTAGGGTTAATACCTCCCGGTTTTCAATAAAACCCTTAAGTTGGTCGTTGGGTTCTACTTTGCTCACACCGGCAGGCGTTCCCGTAAAGATAATATCTCCAATCTTTAAAGTAAAATATTTTGACACATATTCGATAATGTCATCAATTTTCCACATCATGTGGCTGGTATTGCCTTTTTGGACTTCTATATTATTTTTATGAAGTGAGAAATTAATGTCATCTATATTTTTGAAGTTTGATTTAGGAAACCAATTGCCAATAACGGCAGCACCATCAAAGGCTTTGGCTTTTTCCCAAGGCAATCCTTTTGCTTTTAACTGTTCTTGCAAATCACGTGCCGTGAAGTCGATACCGAGACCTATTTCATCATAATATTTATGGGCGAATTTTTTATCGATATACTTCCCTACTCTGGTAATTTTGACCAAAATTTCCACTTCGTGATGCACATCATTGGAAAATTCGGGGATAAAAAAGGGTTGGTTTTTTAATAAAATGGCGGTATCCGGCTTTAAGAACACAACGGGTTCGGTAGGTTTTTCGTTTGCCAATTCTTTGATATGCTCTGTGTAGTTACGCCCTATGCAGATGAGTTTCATTGTTGTGAGGTGTTGAGTTGTTTGTTGTTAAGTCGTGGGTTCGTTGATTCGCTGATTTGATGTATTATTGCTTAAATAAGTTTAGTTGGATAAAGTTAGGGAAATTATAAAATATTATGCTTTATACTTTCTTTTAATTCTCACGCAAAGTCGCTAAGGCGCAAAGCTTAACGCATTTACTGAAAACTGTGACTGCGACTGAAAACTCATTTACTTATTAAATCCTCTTAACTTAATTCCTGTAAGCACTTTTTTGGTGTATAATGGAAAATCGGCATTGAGCAGCCACCCGAAATAACCCGGTTCTTCCTGTAGCACATCTTCTACCCGCTTACCTTTATGCTTGCCAAAGGCGAAACATTCTTCGCCTTCTTTATTATAGGAAATAAATCCGGCAAAGTCGGCAAATTCTTTACGCGAACTGAACTCTGCCAAAAACTTCACGTCGTTTTCCAAGTCGTCATATCTGGCTATTTGTGCTTTCAATACTTCGTAGGTTGCCACGGTATCGGCTTCGGCACTGTGGGCGTTTTCCAAACTTTTATCGCAATAAAATTTATACGCTGCCGACAAGGTGCGCTGCTCCATTTTATGAAAAATGTTCTGCACGTCAATGGCTACACGGTTTTTCATATCAAAATCAACCTCGGCACGCAACATTTCTTCTGCCAGCAGCGGAATATCAAAACGGTTGGAATTGAAGCCGCCCAAATCGGAATCTTTAATAAGGTTGTAAATCTCTTTTGCCAACTCTTTAAATGTAGGTTTGTCTGCCACATCGGCATCTGAAATCCCGTGAACCAAAGTCACTTCCGGCGGAATCGGGATGGTTGGATTTACGAGCCACGTATGGCGTTCTTCTTTACCGTTGGGATGTACTTTCAACACAGAAATCTCTACAATGCGGTCGTTGGTAATGTTGATTCCTGTGGTTTCAAGGTCAAAAAAACAGATAGGTCTGGTAAGATGGAGTTGCATTATTTTATTTTTCGCAAAGATAGTGAGATAAAATAAAAAAGTGGTTTTAAATGTGAACGTTGATTTTGTCAAATAAAAAAGCTAACTTCGTTCCTGCCTGTCGGCAGACAGGTAACAGCCGCTAAAAGCAATTGAAACTGGCTTTTAGCTTAAAAGTTATACGCAATAGCAACAAAAACTTCGTATATCAAAAGAAATTTAACACAAATT
>CAYVUB010000047.1:0-12846 GCA_964454675.1 uncultured Flavobacteriaceae bacterium
ATTCTAAATCAAAAATATATGGCGGCGCACCGGGATTACATAGGTAGAGGTTGTTGGGCTGACTATAAATAATCTCCGGCTGAACCTGAATACATACCTCTTCAAAATAGTCACAACCAAAATCATCTGTTGCTCTATAAGTATAGCAGTGCGTACCCGCTGTTGCCGGTTGAACAGTTATAGTAGTACCAGTAGTGTTTATGATGGATGGATCGGGATCCCAGCCTTCATCGACAATCACAGGAGTAAATGATAACTCCGGTGGTTGTAAATTAGGGTCAAACGTGATGCTCCATTCAAAAATATACCCATTATCTGCACCAAGATTATCAACAATTCTAATCGTCCAATTACCATTTAAAGGCGATCCTAAAAGCCCGTTTAAAGACGCATACGATGAGTAATTTCCTGCAGGAACATAACTGTCCGTATATGTTCCTGGACCATTCCCGCTCGGGAATACACCTCCCGACTGAATACCACCAACTAAAGTAGGATAGGTATTACCCGGAATAAAACAATATTGATATCCAACTCCCGGCGTGGTATTCCCACTTTGTCCATCAACAGGATTTGTTGCCCATGGAATCCCTAAGTTAGCAGATCCTCCACTTGGATAATTATGTAGTGTTACCTGTTGTCCATTAGGGCTAATAATAGAAATATTTAAATCTCCTAAATACGAATGTTCCATCGTAATACAAATACTTACTAACTGACTAATATCAGAAAGAGTTTGAGCAGAATCATAACAATCTACAGTAACCGAGGTTTCATACGACACACCACTGCCATCGGGTAAAAATGTGGTGCCACTAACCGGTGGCGTACAATCATTGATAAACTCTACAGGGGTTACGATTCCGGGTATGGTGGTCGATTCTCCAAAACATATTACCGGCTGTGCGGCTTGAGTGCCTGTAAAATCGGGTTCTGTGGCTACTTGTATTACCTGGTTGATAAGATTATTATTGGTACATCCGTTAGGGTCTATAGAAGTGTTTGTGTCACGTATATTCAAATTCACAATATACACACCGGGATTGGGATATGAAAATGTCACCGACTGCCCCGATGCTGTATTACCATCGCCTAAATCCCATTCATAGCTTGCACCTGCACCATCAACAGAAAATGTACCGCTACCATTCAGAGTAATATCTTCATCAGGACAAACCCGTATATATCCTAAAGCATTAGGAGCCGGAACTGAACTATCAACTTGAGAATTTATGATTTGGCAAGGTGTCATACAGGATATGGCAGCAACCCAACCGGAAGTAACTCCAGATGCATTCGATATAAACTCAAGTGTAATACACCCGGATGTGTTGTCCTCAGTTGCACTTACAAATGCCGGACTAAACGCACCGGAAAACTCTCCAAACGCATCAGCAGCGGTAGAATCACCGTTATAAATGGTCAAAATATCCTGATTAAGCTGCGTAGCAAACTCTGTAAAGTCTAACTGAACCCGCTGCCCGGGATTTTCAGGACATATCGTCAACACATAATTTTCATTACTGCTGTAATTCCCGCCGGGACCTCCCGAATCATATAATGTGCCCAAACACTGATTTACTGTACCGGTGTGCATCACAACATCCTGTGCATAAACAACTGAACTTAATATGAATGTAAGTAATAAGGTAATTTTTTTCATAAATAATGATTATATATTATTGATGTTGTGATTTTATAATGATGTAATAGTTGGTATTATCGACCTTGTACATAGCCGCTGCTCTTGAAAAAAATACAAAATTGTATTTTAATGGGTTGAAGTCATCGGGGTTAAAATTTGTATCTCTTTTTAAATCCTTAACATAAGCATCAAACAATGAAATTTCAGAAAGCATAGGGCAAGGTTTCATATCATTACCTGAAAATTGTTTGATTTCTATCCTGTTTCGCAACAAATGTTTGATGTCTTTAACACGCTGCGGACGGCTTAAAATTTCTTTCTCTGCATGGATGCCGTAAACTTCGGTAATCTGAGCCAACTCTTTGGCAGTTAACGGCGCATCAACATTGGGCTTATATTTTACCAACGGAAGCGGCTGTTTGGCTATTTTGTTTTGGGAAAATCCTATATTATAAGCTAACACACTTATAATGAAGAGGAATACTAATTTTGATTGTATTTTCATTGCTGACGGATTAATTTTAAGTCGTGAAATTTAAGAAAATTTTAATAACTAATCTGTTAATATAATAATGAAATTAAAACCTTCTGTTAACACTCATATAACATTTCAAATTAAAAAAATCCTACCTGTGTTCTGAGAAACTGTTTAAAATTGTTTGAGATATGTTTTTTATGCCTTTTTTTGGCTGCAACTTCGTTAAATTTTTAAACGATGACTCTGCCATCCTTTAAAAATTTGCCTCGTTTCGCTCAAAAATAGCCTATAAAATTCCATACAAAACAAATTTAAACAGTTTCTGAATTTTTTAATTGTTTATCTTTGCATCCTATTTACAAGTCAGGATTTATAATGCACACAGAAAAAAACACAGAAGATTTTGATGCCTTGGGCAACAACCATATAGGGACTTCGGCAGATACGCCGCTGCGAAACGATGCGTTCAAGCTGTCTAACGAAGAAAAAATTGACATCATTAAAGATGATGTTCGTCATATCATGGAAACCCTTGGACTGGATCTTACAGATGATAGCCTGAAAGGCACACCTATACGAGTGGCAAAGATGTTTGTTAAAGAACTTTTTGGCGGATTGAGTCCCGATAAAAAACCCAGCGCTTCCACTTTTGAAAACAAATACAAATACGGCGAAATGCTGGTAGAAAAAAACATTACCCTCTACTCTACCTGTGAGCATCATTTGCTACCAATTGTAGGAAAAGCACATGTGGCTTACATCTCTAACGGTACTGTGGTAGGTTTATCAAAAATGAACCGTATTGTAGATTATTATGCCAAGCGCCCTCAGGTACAGGAACGATTAACCATCCAGATTGTAAAAGAATTACAAAAAGTGCTGAATACCCAGGATGTTGCCTGCGTGATTGATGCCAAGCATTTATGTGTCAATTCGAGAGGGATTAAAGATATTGAAAGCAGCACCATCACCTCAGAATTTGGCGGAAAATTCAAAAATATTGAAACCCGAAGAGAGTTTTTGGATTATATTAAAATGGATACAACTTTTTAGTTTGTTTGTTTGTCGTTAAGTCGTGAGTTGTGGAGTCGTGAAATTTATTATAACAACTAAGCAGTTGACAACTTAACAACAAACAACTTAACAAAACACGGCTTAACAACTCACACCAATGCAATTATACAGACAACAGCAAATAAAACTCTACAACTCGCTTACAGCAGAAAAAGAAGTCTTTACACCTATCAATGAAGGTCATGTCGGGATGTACGTGTGCGGCCCAACGGTTTACAGCAATGTACACTTAGGAAATGTGCGCACGTTTATGTCATTTGATGTTATTTTCCGTTATTTGAAGCATTTGGGGTATAAAGTACGATTTGTAAGAAATATTACCGATGCCGGACATCTTGAAAACGATGCCGATGCCGGTGAAGACCGGATTGCCAAAAAAGCCCGTTTGGAACAAATAGAACCTATGGAAGTCGTACAGCGTTATACCGTAGATTTTCATAATATCCTGAATAAATTCCATTTTTTACCGCCAAGCATCGAGCCAACGGCAACAGGTCATATCATCGAGCAAATAGAAATCATCAAATCCATAATAGACAAAGGGTTGGCGTATGTCGTGAACGGCTCAGTATATTTTGATGTTTTAAAATATAACGAAACCAAGCAATACGGAATTTTAAGCAAACGTAATGTTGAAGATTTAATCCATAATACCCGCGAACTCGACGGGCAAAGCGATAAGAAAAATCCGCAGGATTTTGCTCTTTGGAAAAAAGCCGAACCACAACACATCATGCGCTGGCCTTCGCCATGGAGTGACGGTTTCCCTGGATGGCATTTGGAATGTACAGCCATGAGCACCAAATATCTGGGTGAACATTTTGATATTCACGGTGGTGGTATGGATTTAAAATTTCCGCATCATGAGTGTGAAATTGCCCAAGCCGAAGCCTGCAACAATCAAGCACCCGTAAACTACTGGATGCATGCCAATATGCTTATTATGAACGGCAAAAAAATGGCAAAATCTACAGGAAATTATATTTTGCCTAACGAAATATTTACCGGCGATAATCCTCATATAAGCAAAGCATACCATCCAAGCGTGGCACGCTTTTTTATGCTGCAAGCACATTACAGAAGCATTCTGGATTTTACCGACAACGGACTTCTGGCAAGTGAAAAAGGGTTTTACCGTTTAATGGATGCTGTAAACACACTAAATGAACTGCAACCTTCAAGCACCTCTACATTTAATGTAACCGAATGGACACAAAAATGTTACGATGCTATGAACGATGATTTTAATACGCCTATTGTTATCGCCAATTTGTTTGATGCCGTAAAATTCATCAACCAAATAAAAGAGGGTAACGCCACCGTAACTGCTGATGATTTAGAATTGCTGAAACAAACCATCAACGCTTTTGTGTTTGATATTTTGGGGCTTGTGAATGTTACTAAAGCAGATACCTCAACCGATAAA
Source organism: uncultured Flavobacteriaceae bacterium (assembly GCA_964454675.1). Classification (GTDB taxonomy): domain Bacteria; phylum Bacteroidota; class Bacteroidia; order Flavobacteriales; family Flavobacteriaceae; genus CAYVUB01. The sequence goes on from CAYVUB010000047.1 coordinate 4,624, forward strand.
TTATCAAGTGCTGTGGAGCTTTTAATCCAATTAAGACAAGAAGCCAGAGCCAATAAAGATTTTGCCATGTCTGACAAAATCAGAGATGAGCTTGCCGCTGTTGGCATCTTTTTACAAGACGGAAAAGACGGTACAACGTTTACAACCAATTAGGGAGCCGTGGAGTCGTAAGGTGAGGAATTGTAAAAATGTTAATGGTTAATGGTTATTGGCTTTCAACTTAACAACTCACGACTTAACACCTAAACAACAAATTGAAAAAAATCCTCATATATCCGTTTTTGCTGCTGATAAAGTTTTATCAAACGTTAATTTCGCCGTTATTTCCATCAACATGCCGGTTTCAGCCTACATGTTCGCATTATGCAAAAGAAGCCTTGCAGGTACACGGCTTGTTTAAAGGCGGATACTTGGCTGTAAAACGGATTTTTAGTTGTCATCCCTGGGGAAAATCAGGATTTGACCCTGTGCCGAAAAAGAAAAATAACAGACACGAATTACACTAATTATCACAAATTAATCTACTATCCAAAAACATCGGGAACGTTTACAAATAACGATTAAAGCTAAAACTTCCTTAAACCTTTTGTAAAATTTTGGATGTAGTATTTTTAATACTTTTCAATATACTATATTTACATATCTAAAAAAAAATCAGCATGTACGCACTACAAACAGTTTGGGATCCTTCAAAAGGGATTGATTTAGGTTTTATGACAATTCATTATTACAGCATGATGTGGATTGTCGCTTTCATTCTTGGGCTGCAAATCATGAAACGCATCTACAAAAATGAAAACCAAACCAACGAATCTTTGGATTCGCTGTTTATATATTCGGTTATCGGGATTATGCTCGGCGCACGATTGGGACACGTGCTGTTTTATCAATCAGAATTAATACATCAGGATTTTTTAAGCATTTTCTTACCTTTCAGATTCAATCCCGAGTTTCAATTCACCGGATTTCAAGGGCTTGCCAGCCACGGTGCCGCTATCGGGATGATTACCGCCATGTATTTTTACAATAAAAAAATATTGCATAAAAGTTTGTTATGGATTTTAGACCGTGTGGTAGTTCCCGTAGCATTGGGAGCTGTATTCATACGCATCGGAAATTTTATAAATTCTGAAATTGTCGGCAAACCTACCGATTCGACTCTTGGCGTGGTGTTTGTTCAAAACGGAGAAGACTTTGCAAGACATCCGGGACAACTTTACGAAGCATTTTTTTATGTGTTTGTATTTTTAATTCTATTCTATTTTTACTGGAAAACCAAAAAACGTGAACAGGAAGGGTTTTTATTCGGATTGTTTTTAGCGTTACTGATGACCGTACGGTTTTTTGTGGAATTTGTCAAAGAACCGCAAAATCCGGGAGAAGAAAACTGGATTTTAGGGCTTAACACAGGACAAATGCTCAGTATTCCATTTGTAATAATAGGACTGTATTTTATGTTTTTTTATAAACCGAAAAAAGCCTGATTATGATGAAAAAAATTCCCCATATCATCCTATTAACTACAGTAAGCACACTGTCATTAGGTCTTTTGTCCTGTAAAGATGATAGCAAAAAGAAAGATACTGCACCTGTTGAAATTCCGTTTAAAAAAGAAGGCGTTTTATTTTTACGAAAAGCCGAAAACGATTCCATCATTAAAACCATTGATATTGAAATTGCCGATGACGATTATCAAACACAAACCGGATTGATGTATCGCAATTCGATGGAAACATTACAGGGAATGTTGTTTGTTTTTGACAAAGAAGACTACAAGGCATTCTATATGAAAAATACAAGAATACCTCTGGATATCATATATATTGATGCCGATAAAAAAATTGTGAGCTTTCAAAAAAATGCTGTTCCGCATGACGAAACGTCGCTTCCATCCGGTGTTCCTGCAAAATATGTTTTGGAAATTAATGCAGGATTATCTGACCAATGGAATTTACAACCGGGAGATAAAATAGATTACTTTACAAATTGAAATTTAATGTCCGCTTTTTAATAATAAACGTGAATTAAATATATAAATTTCTGTATTTCAAACAGATTACTCGCTCTTCGGAATAACAAAATATCTTTTTTGTCATTTTGAACGTAACGTAGTGAAGTAAAAAATCTCATTACTGAGTCAGTTACCTGAAAAATGAAAGTTTACTGTGCTTGTTGAAAAACTTATATGGAACTCTCGTTAATAACAGATATTCAAACTAAACCACTATGCACAGAAAGTCTGCACTGTTGAATGTTTTTTTGCCGCAGATTACACAAATTTCCACAGATTAAGCCGTTTAATCAGTACAATCCGTGGCTTAAAATTTTTAGAACCTAAAAAAAGTGCACAGTTTTAAACTATTTTTGAGACCAATAAAAAAACCGTTAATCATCAAGACTAACGGTTTTTTACCTTAAATATCTAAGTTTTATGCTTTTACTTCTTCTTCAATCGTTTTGTTTTTCATCGTATCATAATACAATGGTGTTGCTATAAAAAGTGTTGAATAAACTCCGGAAACAACCCCGATAATCATTGCAAACATAAAGCTCTTCATTGACTCGCCTCCAAAAATGAATATTGCCAATAGCACCAGCAATGTAGATGCCGAAGTAATAAATGTACGTCCTAAAGTACTGTTTACAGAGTCATTGATTTTCTTTTCTAATGACCATCCCGGATATTCGGCATTGTACTCTCTGATACGGTCAAAAATAACCACCGTGTCATTTAACGAGTACCCGATAACCGTAAGAATTGCCGCAATAAACGCCTGGTCGATTTCTAATGAAAACGGCATAAATTTGTATGCTAATGAATACACCGCAACTACCAAAAATGCATCGTGGAATAATGCTGCTGTAGCACCAAAACCATACTGCCAGTTTCTAAAACGCATCAATATGTACAAGAACATCAATACAAGTGCTCCCAAAATTGCCCATACTGCATTTTTCTTAATATCATCGGCAATGGTAGGTCCTACTTTTACAGATTGAAGGATTCCAATATCTTTAATTTCATTAACTTTTGTAAAATCGTCATACGTCAAATCATTAGGAAGATTAGGCTTTAATCCGTCAAAAAGCATTTGTTTGATTTCTTCATCAACTTCGGTTCCTGTTTCTTCAATTTTATATTTTGTAGTAATCTTTAATTGATTTGCACCACCAAAAGTTTTAACCTCAACACTGTTAAAAACATCTGCAAGCTCCTCATGAACCTTACTTGCGCTTATAGGTTTGTCAAAACGCACGGTAAATGTACGTCCTCCCACAAAGTCAACTCCCTGGTTTAATCCTTGAGTAAATAAAGATCCTATACCTACTACAAATATAATTCCTGAGATAAGGTAAGGGATTCTTCGTTTTGTAAGGAAATCATAATTTGGATTTTTAAAGAGATTTTTGCTAATGTTTGTTACAAATGTTAATGGTGTTTTTCTTGACACATACCAATCAATCACAACGCTTGTTACAAACAATGCCGTAAATAATGAGGTCGCAATACCTATTAATAAAGTTGTTGCAAACCCTTTGACAGGTCCCGAACCAAACAATAATAACACGACACCTATAAGTGCGGTAGTGATATTTGAATCTAAAATTGCCGATAAGGCATTTGTAAAACCATCTTTTACAGCTTCTTTAAGTCCCTTGCCTTTTGCCTGCTCTTCTTTAATACGCTCAAAAATAAGTACGTTGGCATCAACCGCCATGGCAATGGTTAGCACGATACCCGCAATACCCGGTAAGGTTAATACGGCACCTATTCCCGCCAATACGCCAAAGATTAACAACAAGTTTGCCACCAACGCTATAACTGCAGAAATACCTCCTTTACCATAATAAAGAAGTACAAATACAAATACCAAAAACAACGACACTATGGACGATATTGTACCGCTGTTGATAGCTTCCTGACCTAATGACGGCCCTACAACTTCACTTTGGATGATTTCGGCTTTTGCCGGTAATTTTCCTGCTCTTAAAACGTTTGCCAAATCTATCGCTTCGTTAAGTGTAAAAGCTCCTGAAATTTCCGAACTTCCCCCCGATATTGGTCCTGAGGTAACTCCCGGTGCAGAATATACAACACCATCAAGCACAATAGCTATCTGGCTTTGCTGCGCATAAGCTCTTCCTGTCATTTCTTCCCAAATCTTCGCGCCTTTACCGTTCATCTGCATACTTACAGACGGCCTGTTAAGCTGGTTGTAAGATTGACGTGCATCAACAACTACGGCACCACTTAATTCCGGGATATTCTCACGGTTACCTGCCAAAGCATATAAGTCTATAAACTCACTGCTTTTTGCTTTAACACCCCATGCAAACTTCACATAACGCTGGTCTGCCGGTAGTAACGCTCTTACTTCGGGTTTGTTTAAATAGGATGTGATAAGATCTTTGTGTTTTGCTTCAAAAGTTGCTACTACAGGACCGCCTGTACCATAACCTCTCAATAAATCTAATATTGGGTTTTCGCCTGCTTGAGTAGAATCGGTTTCTATAACACCCGTAAGTTGTTTGATTTTATCTTCTGCTTCGGATATGCTGTCTTTTTCTGTTACGGCATCTGAAGTTTCTTTGGTTGACTTGCTTACAAGTGTTTTTAAGGTTTCATTTGCCTGTGCCAAAAACGGTAAAAACTGCTCGCCTCTGTAAGCATCCCAAAATTCCAATTGTGCGGTACTTTGTAATAATGACGTTGCACGCTCAATATCTTTAATGCCCGGTAGTTCAACTAATATACGCCCGGTATTTCCTAATCTTTGTACGTTAGGTTGTGTTACCCCAAACTCGTCAATCCTTTTCTTTAATACTTCATAAGCCGATATGACAGACTCGTCAACTTTTCTGGAAATAACCGATTTTACCTGAGCATCGGTCATATCTAATGTAACCTCTTCACTTAAAGACCTGTTCCCGAAAATCTCCGGTGATGCCAATCTTTTGTCGCCTTTTATCTTATCAAACGCTGTAAAGAAATCCTCAACATAAGAGTTTTGACTGTTTTTCTGGATTTCGGTAGCATCTTCCAATGCTTTGTTAAATACCGGATCTTTGGTATAGTTTGCCAGTCCGCTTAAAATTTCTTTAACCGAAATTTCAAGGATAACGTTGATACCACCTTTAAGGTCAAGACCAAGATTTAAGGTTTTATCTCTTACTTCACTATAAGTATGCTTGGCAATACCAAGGTTATATACACTTTCATTTGATAATGACAATGAATCCAAGTAACGTATTACTTCGTCATTAATATCTGCCGGATCCTGAAATTTAAGAGCCGCTGCTTTTTCTGCTTGTTTCTCGATTTGATTGGCTTTGAACGTAAATGAAATCTGGTAGATACTTACCAACCCAAATAGTATCGCAAACAGTTTTACTAATCCTTTGTTTTGCATTATTTTATTGTTTTATGTCAAATTTTATCCCGAATTTTCGTTCCGAATTTTCGGGAGGCAAATATAGAATTTCCCGTATGATTTGACAATTAATTTATTTGATTATTATTAGAACCCGTTTATCAAGAATTTTGAGGTCCTGCCCGCACTTCGGGAATCGTATGTAAAGTATTGCTTATTACAGTGGTAGTATTGCGGCTTGCGAGGCATATCGGTTTTAAAAAACCGTCATCCGCACTTGTGGCATAGCTATCACTAACAGTAAAACAGGTGTTGTTGCTTAAATCATTCTTTTGATTGACAACAGTAGTTCCTAACAAACCAAAATGCTTGTCGTAACTTTGAATGTCATAAACGAGTAAATCTATTTCTTTATGGTTTTCTTTTGAAGGCAGCCCGCCATTTTGCTGTGTTGTTCCAAAAGAAGCTGTATCAAATGCTAAATTCTGATTGCTCAGCAGCGATTTTTTGATTTGTGACGCCGTAACAAAACTGTAGTAGGCTATTTTATATTTGCCGTTACTTTCTTTATGTATTTGAATGTTATTAATACCAATATCGGACAATTGCTGAATTATAACAGCTATTGCCTCTTGAGATTGGCGTGCGGTGACTTCACTTGCATTAAATTGTACAATAATCTCCTGGTTGGGTTGTGAGATAGTATTGTTTTTTATACCGAGTAAAGTAAGTACAATAATTAAAGTACTTAAGTACCATTTAATTTTCATGCGCCAAATATAAAAATAAATTGGGGTATTTTTCGAATAATTTGAAGGACTTTCGTAAGTTTGGGTTTAGCGGTCAAGCTACAACAACACAGCTAAAACAACCAATGACACTTTTAAAAGACTTTCGGCATATCATTTTATACGGGCTCGTTTTAACGGTTTTAGACTTTGTCATAATTAAGGCAGAAGTGCAAGTGGCACTTGCAGCCGAAAACAATAAAAAATAAAATCAATTACCATTTTTTTATAATTTAGCCATAATTGAAAAAGAGAGGTAAAACAAACATTTACAAGCAATTAAAAACGGTAAACTTTCGGAAATCCGAGAGCTGTAATATTTTATGAAACATCGTAAAAATATCATTATCACTTTAGTAATTTTGATTCTAACATTTTCTTTTGAAAGCTGTGGAGGGTCATATGAGTCAGAAAATAGAGATAAACTCATTTCTTCATTTGAAGATAATTTTGGATTTCAACCCCCAAACTCTGTCGAAAAAATTAAACTAAAAAATTGGGGACTATATGATACAGATGTACATTGGATGGCATTTACCTATGATTCTTCAGTAATGGAAAAAATAATTGCTCACGACCAACCATTAAATATAGCTTTAAATAATACTTCTGAATTTAAAGAAATCACAGAAAATATAAAGAAAAGTGTACATAATCCGAAATGGTTAGAATTACCCAACAGTAGTACTAAACAGATTTATTTCAAGAAAGATTTTATTGAAGAAAAATCATTTAGTGAATATTATCTTTGGGCAAATCCAGAAAGCGGAATGACATATCTTTTCGTTCATTCATTTTACTGATAACAAAACACCAGCACCCAACATCGGCAAACAAAACAAAAAATAAAATCAATTACCATTTTTTATAATTTAGCCATAATTGAAAAAGAGAATTAAAACCAACATTTACAAACAAGTAAAAACAGTAAACTTTCGGCAATCCGAGAGTTGTGCGTCATTTGAATTAGGAGATAATTACTCATTAAAATCATTGAGGAAAATTGAAAAGAAAAGTATCATTCTTTCTGATTATAGGATTCATCGGATTATTGGCAATCCTAATTGGTTTTTTAAAACCATTTATTATCCCATTAAGTGAAGGGAGTTTTAATGCACCTACAATAGTTTATATTCATGGTATCATTGCTTTTCTGTGGGTTCTACTTTTTACAATTCAATCAAATTTCATTCTAACAAAGAGATATAAAACACATAAAACATTAGGTTATTTAGGTGTTATTATTGCAAGTGGAGCCGCTATTACTATTGTTCCTGTTGGACTTTATGCAGTGGAAAAGGAATTGAAAATCGGACTTGGAGAAACAGCCATTTCTGGTATCATTGGCAATTGTACTACTGCCGTAATGTTTGGCTCATTGGTTTTTGCAGGTATATATTACAGAAAAAAACCAAACATCCATAAAAGACTAATTCTTTTGTCAACCATAGTTCTCTTATGGCCAGCATGGTTCAGATTTAGACATTATTTTCCGTCAATTGAAAGACCTGATATTTGGTTTGCTGTCGTATTAGCAGACAGTTTGATTATCATTTCTTGGCTTTGGGATAAAATAGCAAATGGGAAAATTCACCCAGTCCTTTTATTTGTTGGGACTGCTATTATTTTTGAACATGTTTTAGAAGTTGTAATGTTTGACTCAAAAGGATGGCGAATAATTGCACAAAAAACTTATGATATTTTAACCTAAAAAACCGAACGCACAACAGCCGTTTTGCAAAAGCGGGGGTTTCGTGCTTCGATGACAGTGAAGTGCTAAATTCAAGCTTTGTGCTTCTAATGAAGTTTAGTGCTAAAAATCCCCGCCTTCGCAAAGCGGCAAAACGTTGGCAGTTATTGTAACGGACGACATCACAAACAACAAACGGACAACAAAAAATGAAAAGAATAATTGTAATTTTCGGCTTGACACTTTTCGTATTGACATCGTGCAACGAGAACAAAACAGAAACTAAAACAATGACAACAGAAACGACAGACAAATTAGCTTTTGACAGCGGATATTCCGAAGTGAACGGACTGAAAATGTATTACGAAATTTA
>CAYVUB010000048.1:0-11409 GCA_964454675.1 uncultured Flavobacteriaceae bacterium
CAAATACATCATTCAAACCATCATTGTTTGGCGAAATACCCTGAGGGATGACGCAGGTAGGTAATTCGATGACGGTCGCAGAAACTTCGTATGAACATTGGGTATCATTAAAAGTTATTATTGCCGTATATATACCTTGAGTAAGTACGGGTATGGTTAATCCGCTTTGATTAGGGATTGTGGCATTATCCTGTTCCCATTGAACTGTAACATCTGCCTCAGTGTATCCGTTAGGCACTAAAGAAATATGGATTGGAACAGTTGCGTTAGGACAAACTTCATAATCGACAACATCTGTATCAAATGTTGCATACGGCACGTCTAAAACAATTAAGTTAAAATCTACTACCGAATAACAATCATAAGCAGTATTGCTTTCTACTCTTGCCCATACGGTTTGAGCACCTGCTACGGTGTTTGTATATGGCGAAGCTAAAGGGTTTGCCCCGGCATTAGCATCTGCTTCTGAAACATGATAGGTAACTGTAAACAGAGTCTCGTCTTGACCATCTAAAACATTTACATCGTTATCTGTTAATGTAAAGCTTTCAAAACCATCTCTTGAAATATCGTCACATAATTCCATATTAACACTTGCTGCGTTTGGTGTTGGCCCGGATATTACCAAATTAAAACTGGTTGTTGCAAAACATCCGGAATTAGAGTTAACAGCATTAACATCTTCAACTCTTACAAATATGGTTTGCGGGTTTGATGTATTATTATAAGGGGATACTAATGCTCCAATACCAGCTTGGGCATCGGATAAAGATGTGTGGTAAGTAACCGAAAAATTTTCAGGATTTAATGCTCCTAAAATAGTTGCTGTTTGTATCTCTAAATCAAAGCTTTCAACATTATCCCCCGATGCGTCATCACAGGTTACTATATCTGCAACCGCATTGGCAACCGGTTCTAAGAAGAATCTGATAGCTACTTCATCCATTGCCATGGCTTCACAGTTATCATCATAAGCTATAACGGTATATATATTAGACTGAGTAATTGTCAATGTTGACCCCGTTTCTCCTTCCATTAAAAATCCGTCTTCATACCATTCGTATCTGTCTGCAAAAGGTGAATCTGCAACTAATTCATAATCCTCATACCCGCATAAGTCTTGACTACCTCCTAAATCAACTTCTATTTCTGCTACTGTTGAACCTGCTCCCGGATCTCCGGCATTGGTTTGAGTTATTTGAACTGTACCGGGTTGGTTAGCAAAATTTGAAGTCAAAAGTATATAAATCTCTCCTGCAATTGCATTGTCTATTGAGGCTACCTCAATTGAAGCTGCTGACCAACTACAATCTACAATATTTTCATAAGGCCAAAATCCGGGATTATAAGGAATACCCGGGCAATTAGCAGGCAGCGGGCATCCTAAAGTTAAATTGCCACAAGCATCCGAAAGTGAGGTGAATGGTCCCCATAAAGCATAATCGACATCAAGTCCTGTACCAACAGGATTTCCATTTGCATCAAATTGAGTATTTTGTACAATCTGCAAATTAATGGTACCAGATTGACCTATTTGGATAATATTCCATGCCGGATTTTGTACAGAAGTTAAACACGCAACCGCTCCGGCACTTGGAATTCCTATGACGCTTTGTGTAACTAAGCCTCCTGCTGAACCACAGAAATTAACAGCATTTTCACAAACTGTGTTTTCAGGGGCTTTTCTGATACATAAATTAAAGCTACTTGTTTCAGCAACAGAATCAAAAGAGAAAACTCTGATAAAGTAAGTGTTACCAACTACCAATTGTGGTGTTATGCTTGCTGCATTAGGAGAGCAATATAATTCCGTCAATGTCCCACAAGAACCTTCATATACCGCATGGTCAAGGTTGGTTGTGCCTCCTGTAATATTAATAATAGATATTAGCTGTACGTTATTTAATGCCGTAAACTGAAACCATACATCATCATTAGGGTTACCGGCACACGAACCTGTTGGAACGCCTGATGGTGTTGCTGCCACGATAGTCCCGGGAGTAATCAAATCACAGGAGTCATCTGTATTAACAGACGCTATGGTAGCATTACACGGATTGTCATTTTCCGGAGGGCAAGCTAAAAGTTGTATAGGTGTACTATTAATAATACAATTAACATCCTGGTCGTTGCTTGTTGTAATAATAATATTTTGTAAAAACGGGAATGGACCTACTTGATAAATTCCTGTTTCTGTCACAGCAACGGTATTTGCATCTATATTATTTGATATGGTCAACGAATCTGCATCACCTAAGCTGGTAATATTTACATCTATCAAAAATTGGTTGCCATTATCACAGTCATCAACAACCGCATACGTTGCCGATGGGTTGATACAGGTAGCGCAGGAAACTGTAAAATCCCATTCTGTATAGGTTGTGGACGATTGACAGCTGACACTTCCATCAGTATCTAATTCCATAAACAAGGCATTTGAAACAGAGTTTATTTGAAGTCCGGATAAATCAAAGGCGCCAAAAGCAGCAGGACTTGCAAATAATAATGTTCCCGTATTATCTGTGCCATCGTATAAACGCACAAAATCCCAACCGCCTTCTATATTTCCGGCATTAAATGTCAACCGCACCGGACTCCCGTCTGTAGATTGAAACAACCACGTTGTCGTGTCATTTGAATCATAGCAATAGTTAAGGCTTAAAGGTCCTTCTTCACAGTCAACTATGTTTAAAACACACTGATCCTGGGTTAAACTTGTACTTGTCAATGTACAATTGACATCATCATCATTGGCTACAGTGATGACAACTCCCGTGTTGTTGGCAAACGGCCCGAATGAAAACAGGCCTGTCGCCGTGGTGGTCTGCGGTGCGCTGCCCTGGTTGTCTGAAACCGTGATAGAGGTCGCCGAGCCCAAATCGGTCAGGTCAACATCTACATAAAATTGTGGACCGTTGATACAGTCCTGTCTTACAGAATAACTTGCTACCGGGTTAACGCACGTGGCGCATGATACGGTAAAGTCCCACTCTGTAGTACAGCATCCGCTTCCTGCCTGGCAACTTACTGAAAAATCTGAATCGATCTCCATGAACAGTGAATCGCCGGTAGAGTCAAACTGCAAACCTGCCAGGTTGCCTCCGTTGTTTCCTACGTACAATAATGTTCCCGTATTGTCTGTACCATCGTATATCAAAATATCATCGCAACAACTTTCCATGCCACCGGCATTAAAAGTCAATCTCACGGGGCTACCGTCTGTCGATTGGAACAACCAGCTTGTGCTATCATTGTTGCCATAGCAATAGTTAAGGTTCAATGGCCCTTCTTCACAGTCAACCAAGTTGAGGACACATTGGTCCTGGGTTAAGCTCGTGCTCGTCAATGTACAATTGACATCATCATCATTGGCCACGGTAATGACAACTCCCGTGTTGTTGGCAAACGGCCCGAATGAAAACAGGCCTGTCGCCGTGGTGGTCTGCGGTGCGCTGCCCTGGTTGTCTGAAACCGTGATAGAGGTCGCCGAGCCCAAATCGGTCAGGTCAACATCTACATAAAATTGTGGACCGTTGATACAGTCCTGTCTTACAGAATATGCTGCTACTGGATTTACACAGGTTGCACAGCTTACTGTGAAATTCCATTCTGTATATGTTGTCGAGGACTGACAACTAACACTCCCGTCTGTATCTAACTCCATGTATAACGAATTAGAAGTAGAGTTTAACTGGATACCACTTAAATTAAAAGCGCCAAAAGCAGTCGGGCTTTGAAACAACAATGTACCTCCATTGTTTTCTCCATCATAGATACGGACAAAATCCCAACCACCTTCTATGTTTCCGCTATTGAATGTTAATCGTACAGGACTGCCGTCATTAGTCTGAAACAGCCATGTAGTATTGTCATTAACACCGTAACAATATGTGAAATTTTGTGGGCCTGCTGCACAATCTATGTCTATGGCTTGACCAAATGTCATAACTGTAGCAAACACAAATGACAGCAAAAAAGTAATTTTTTTCATTGGTAGTTATTAATTAAATTAAAATTATTTTCAAGATAATTGCAATATATTGATTACAAATACCTTGTGAAAATTCGATTTTTAAAGAATGTAATTTTTTGTTAGCCTAACAATACTGCGAGAATATTGTATAAGCTCCGAAGATAAAAAAAATGATAGTTAACATAGTATTAACAATAGCGATAATAGATTAAATGCATTTTTTATCGGCAAAACGAAACACTATTTAACAACGCAGAGAAAGTGTTATTTTTTTAATTGAATATAAACAGGAAAATGATCGCTAAAACCGCCTTTATATTTATTACCTACATACGTTCGATAAGGTTGTCCTCTAAATTTGCCTGTATATTGCGTTAAAAATTCTTCATCAAAAATATCGGCTTTATCAAAAGACAACTCTGTGCCTCTATGTTTAATAAAGGTTTCGGAAAAGAGAATCTGGTCAAATAAGTTCCATGTAAAATTATGATTAACGCTGCCGCGGCTATATGACCATAATGTTTCCATCGGGTTATAGAGTGCCGCAGTATTCTTTAAGTACAAGATGCTTTTGCTGTTGGGGTTATCATTAAAGTCGCCCATAACAATAATTTTGGCGTTTTGATTGCTCTTTCTTATTTCATTTATAATGTACACTACTTTTTGTGCTGCGAGAAGCCGTTTATATTCGGTTTGGTCTGCTCCTTCATGTCTTGATGGCCAGTGGTTAACAATAATATGTATTTCTTCGCCTTCCAATAGTCCTGAAACCAGTAAAATATCTCTGGTATAATCAATAACTCCAAAGTCATTTTCTATATAAACCGAAAATGCTTCAGAATGTTCTATGGTAAAATACTCTTTACAATACAGCAAAGCCACATCAATGCCTCGTTCATCTGATGAATTATAATGAATATACCCGTAATTGTAATCTCTGAGTTCTTTGCTGTCAATCAAATCTGATAAAACACGGCTGTTTTCTACCTCGGCAAGACCTATAATTGTTGGTGGTTTCTGAGTTTCATCCAACCCAATTCTGGAAATTGCCAATCCGGTTTTGTAAACTTTCCTTTCATAACGCTCTTTGTTCCACCGCTTGGCAGACTTTTCCAAAAAATCATTGTCATTTGTAAGAGCATCATCGTATGCATCAAACAAATTTTCTGTATTATAAAAAGCAATGGTATGCCGAATGGTTTTATTTTGAGGGGTTTTCAAAGTATCTGTTTTAATTTTTAAAAATACAAAACAACCTTTCAATTATGTAACTTTGTACATTTAATTTGATATATGATAGAAAAGAAAGACATAGAACTTGAAAAAGCGGTTTTAATTGGAGTTGTTACAAAATTACAAGATGAAGCTAAATCAAAAGAATATTTGGACGAACTTGAATTTTTGACCTATACTGCCGGCGGCGAAGTTGTAAAACGTTTTACCCAGAAAATGGAAATGCCCAACCCTAAAACCTTTATCGGTACCGGTAAAATGGAAGATGTACAGCAATTCATTAAAGACAATAATATTGGTACGGCTATATTTGATGACGAATTATCACCGGCTCAAGAACGAAATATCAGTAAAATACTGGAATGTAAAGTGCTTGACCGCACCAATCTGATACTGGATATTTTTGCCCAACGCGCACAAACAAGTTATGCCCGTACACAAGTAGAATTGGCACAATGTGAATATTTACTGCCTCGACTTAAAGGGATGTGGACACACCTTGAACGTCAAAAAGGTGGTATCGGGATGCGTGGTCCCGGTGAAACCGAAATTGAAACCGACCGCCGTATTGTACGTGACAGAATCTCCTTGCTTAAAGACAAGATAAAAACCATTGACCGGCAAATGGCTGTGCAACGCAGTAACCGCGGACAAATGGTGCGTGTTGCCTTGGTAGGTTATACCAATGTGGGAAAATCGACTTTGATGAATGTGATAAGTAAAAGTGAAGTCTTTGCTGAAAATAAGCTTTTTGCAACACTCGATACTACCGTTAGAAAAGTGGTGATTGGCAATTTGCCCTTTTTGATGAGTGATACCGTTGGATTTATCAGAAAATTGCCAACACAACTGGTAGAATCATTCAAAAGCACTTTGGATGAAGTTCGCGAAGCCGATTTGCTGTTGCACGTAGTGGATATTTCACATTCCAATTTTGAAGAGCATATAGAATCTGTCAATAAAATTCTGGATGAAATTGATAGCATGGACAAACCTACTATCATGATTTTTAATAAAATTGATGCCTACAAGCCCGAGCCGTTTGATGACGACGATTTAATAACCGAACGCACCAAAGCTAACTACACACTGGAAGAATGGAAAAAAACATGGATGAACAAGAGCGATGCCATTTTTATATCGGCATTGAGCAAAGAAAATCTTGAAAGTTTCCGTAAACGTGTCTATGACGAAGTACGCCGTATTCACATTACACGATTTCCGTACAATCATTTCCTGTATCCCGATTATAACGGTGAAGAAGAATAAAAAAGAAGCTGTCTCAAAAATCAAAATAATTCATTTTTTTGTCATTCCGATTGTAGTGTAGTGAAACGGAACGAAACAAAGGAATCTATTAATAAGGAATAGATTTTTTGACTTCACTTCGTTCCGACAGCTATCGGAACGCTCAAAATGACATTTTTGAGACAGCTTCTTTTTTAAAACTATTGGTAATTAAAACTTATAGCTTAAACCAATGGTATAAAATGTTTGTAAATCGTTATCCACGTTGCCAAATGTAGGTTCTGTTTGAGCCGGTACGGCTGTTGGGTCATATTGCCCTAATGCATACGCCAGTGCTTCTTGCTTATTGCTTCTTAATCCGAAATCAAAACCAACACCTATCATTTTCCACAGTGTGTAGCTAAAAGAGTTTGTCCAGGTCCAGTTTGATAAATCTGATGATTTATAGCTTTGAAACATAGACATATTGGTTTTAAAATTGATAGCGCCAATTTGTCTTGTATAATCGGCTACAATTTTTGCTCCAAGTGATGATTGAAAAACAGCATCATTATCTGCAAACACAAAGTTGTAGTTAAGCGGGTGTACTACTACAATCAAGTTTTCTATAGGTGTCCATGTAGCACCAATACCCAAATCTAAATATCCCGGATCATTAAAGTTATTTAAAATGGTTGTTCTGTATTCTAATAATGCCGATGCCGCTATGGTTTTTGTAATGTTTCTGCCATACAAAGACGATAGGTTGAATACATCTGTGGTTGGGTTAAACTTATCGCTGTCTGTATCAGTGTCTTTGTTGTCTAATTTTACCCAGTTAAGATTGGCGGTCAACGCATTTCTCCAGAAAAATTTTTCTTCAATCAAGTTGGCATAAACATTTGCAGTAACCCCAATGTTTCCTGACGCATTGTTTGGTGCTCCTTGCGCATACCATTTACTAAAGTTTGACAAACTACCGCCAATAGTACCAAAAGCTCCTATGCGCCATCCCGGCAATGCATCTATCTGTGCCTGTATGGCGTTTGCCTCTGCCTGAGCAGCATCTGCAACGGCTTGTTTTTCGGCTTTTTGAGCTTCAAGTTCTTCTTTTGTTTGCGAAAATCCGTAGGTAACGGCAAGCATAAGTCCTATAGATAATAACAGTTTTCTATTCATTTTAATTGATTTAATTAATTACTATTTTAAAGGTATTACAAATTACGTTTTTAGAAACATTTTTAGACGTAAAGTCACATGTTTTTTTATTTTTTTTTGAACAAGGGAACCGATGAGCAAGCCTCACCATACATAATGGATTTGGCAACCGGTTTCAGTTTTTTTGATAATAAAATATAAGCATTTGGTGGCACTGGCTTGTTTGAGCAGCCTTTGATTATTAGCGGCTTGTCTTTATAATCTTCAATGTTCAAATTGGATATAATATCTTGATAAATAACGGTTTCCAGTTGCTCGAGGTTGCCCGCAACAACATACTTTGCATAAGGCTCCAGATGCATTGTTATAAGCATATATGCCCATGCCGGAATAATGGCATCGGTAGAGCAGGTTAATGCTACATAGTGGTCTTGATAGTGTGACCAGTCGTGAGCATTCAAATGATTTCTGAATTCTTTTTCGCGGAGTATCAAGCCTTCCCAAAGCCAGTCTTTAATATCGATGACTGTGCGCTGTCCTTTTGGATAATAATCTTCAAGGTCAACAACCACAAGACTGCTATTGGTAACTCTATTGATAATTTCTTCTGTCATTTTAATACTAATTAAAGCATTCCGAGTTCTAACTTTGCTTCTTCACTCATAAGATCCTGACTCCAAGGCGGGTCAAACGTGATTTCAACCTCAGCACTTTTAACTTCATTGAGTGATTTTATTTTTTCTTCAACTTCCATAGGAAGTGTTTCTGCAACCGGGCAATTAGGTGTGGTTAATGTCATAAGGATTTTCACATCATAATCTTCATTGACAAATACGTCATAAATTAATCCTAATTCATATATATCAACAGGAATTTCGGGGTCATAGACAGTTTTTAAAACTCTTACTATTTTTTCACCTAAAGCATCAATATCTATTGTGTTCTCCATTTTGATTTCTAATTTATTGTTTGTGGTTCATTAATAACTATGAACTTTAAACTCTTAACTCATTTGCGTTTGATATGCAATGGCATACATCTTTAACTGTTTAATCATGCTCACAAGACCATTGGCTCTTGTGGGTGACAAATGTTCTTTTAATCCGATGGTGTCAATAAAACCTGTATCGGCATCAATAATGGCTTGTGGTTCTTGGTTTGAAAACACTCTTATTAAAATAGCAATAATGCCTTTGGTAATAACGGCATCGCTGTCTGCCGTAAAAATAACGTTACCGTTTTTCATTTCGGCGTGTACCCAAACTTTGCTTTGACAGCCTTTTATGATATTTTCTTCTGTTTTGAACTGTTCATCAATTAACGGCAGGGTTTTACCCAAATCAATCATGTATTGATAGCGTTCTTCCCAATCGTCAAACATTGAAAATTCATCAATAATATCTTCCTGTATCTCTTTAATTGTCATCGCTTTTGTTTGTGCAAAAGTACAATTTACTTACTATTCTACCGATTTTTTAATAGTCAAAAGTTTGTTAACAATAGATTCTATGGCTTTTGGCGGATTACCATTGTCAAAAATGGGTGTTTCATAATCTTCATCATCAACCGAAATTTTTAACGTGGTCATTGCCGCTCCGTCCCATTGAAATTTTTGGCTTGGCGCCTCAAGGTTTGGCAGGTTTTTAATATCAACAGTGCTTAAAAGTTCTGTCAATTCCTGCCAGTCTTTTTCCGGATATTTATAGGTGGAAGTCTTAATCAGGTTTCTGTCTTTTGAAAGTGTTATGGAATTTTTATCAATCCATAATATTTCAAAAAAACCTCGTGTGTTTACTTTATAAGTAATCTTTAAACCGCTTGTTTGCTGATTTGACAAGGTTTCTTTTAACGCTAATGTTTCTTGGCTGTCACTTTGCTTTTGGTTACATTCTTTGTTAAGCATTAACAAGGTTATCAAACTAAATAAAATTTTCATTGGTTTTGAACTTTTAATTACTGAACTAATGCAAAAAAGAAGCCAAAAATTTACTCGTTAAGAAAAGTACATTCCATGAGAACTTCTTTATTTTCCGAAAGTAATTTTAGAATGTCATTATTTATGGTATAACCCGCAACTTCATTTATTGCCTTTAAAAATGCATTTTCGGCATCCATATTAGGGCACATCATTTTGGTAGCGCCAATATTGGTAATCTTTATGTTTTGCTCTTCAATATATATAGTTCCAAAAAAACGGTTACAACCTGTGCTCCCTGTTATGTTACGGGTTTCCGGTGCTATCGTAAAAAACGGCTCTCTGTCAAACGTGTCAAAATCCAGGATTTTTGTAATTTTCCATGAACCTTTTACAAGGCTTCGCGGTGCTTTTACTTTTTCTATGATTTCTACAAGTGTGTATTTTTCTGATGATGCGTCTGCCGGAGGATTATCAATTTTTGAAACCTCAACTTTTATCTTGTAGTTATAACCTTCTTCATAATCAAATCCTTCAATAGCATCATAATAATATGTCCATTCGTCCGATTGTTTTTCCTTGATTTGTAAACATTTTTGAGGAGCAACACCTGTGCAATCTGCTTTAGCATCTGAGACATAAATCGTTTTCTCGTTTTTGGAACACGACACTATTACCAATACACATAAAACAGCTGTAAAATAGTTGAATTTCATAAGTTGAATTTTTTAATATATGTAAAAGTATTAAATTTTTAAGAGAGCATCATTTTTGCTTTTTTGACACCTTCAACCAAAATATCGATTTCGGCTTTGGTATTATAAAACGCAAAGGAAGCTCTTACAGTACCCGGAATTTTATAAAAGTCCATAATAGGTTGCGCACAATGATGACCGGTTCTAACGGCAATGCCCATTTTGTCTAAAATAGTCCCAACATCATACGGATGTATGCCTTCTAAATTAAATGAAATAACCGAGGTTTTTTGTGCTGATGTTCCGTAAATTTTTAAACCTTGTATTTCCAAAAGTTTTTTTGTGGCGTACTCTAAAAGTTCGTGTTCATAATCAGCAATAGCCTCAAAACCAATAGCGGTCATATAATCAATAGCGGCACCAAAAGCAATGCCTCCACAAATATTTGGTGTGCCGGCTTCAAATTTGTGTGGCAAATCGGCATAGGTGGTTTTCTCAAATGTGACTTCGGATATCATTTCGCCACCGCCTTGATATGGCGGTAATTTTCTGAGCCAAACTTCTTTACCATATAACATTCCTACACCTGTCGGACCACACATTTTGTGTGCCGATGCCACATAAAAATCAGCGTCTAAAGCTTGTACATCCGGTTGTAAATGGGGGCAAGCTTGTGCCCCGTCAATCAAAACCGCGGCACCAACCTGATGTGCTTTGTCAATGATGGTTTTTATAGGATTTATGGTGCCAAGGGCATTGGATATATGGTTGACAAAAACGAGTTTTGTGCGTTCTGAAAGCAGTTTGTCATATTCTGAAAGTATGAGTTCGCCTTCGTGGTTCATCGGGATAACTTTCAATGTTGCGCCTGTACGTTCACAAAGCATTTGCCAAGGCACAATATTGCTGTGATGCTCTAAAGCCGATACGATAATTTCATCGCCTTTTTTCAAGATGGATGAAAATCCGTTTGCTACCAAATTAATACCGTGTGTTGTGCCCGATGTTAAGATGATTTCATAAGCGTGCTTGGCATTGAAATGCTCTTGGATTTTTAAACGTGCTTGTTCATATTTATCAGTTGCTTCCTGGCTTAGCGTATGGACACCTCGATGGATATTGGCGTTGTAATTTGAATAGTAATCTACAATACTGTTAATGACTTGTAGTGGTGTTTGTGAGGTTGCGGCATTGTCAAAATACACCAA
>CAYVUB010000049.1:0-11320 GCA_964454675.1 uncultured Flavobacteriaceae bacterium
AAAAATCAATAGCAATAGCAAAAATCAATAGCAATAGCAATAGCAAATTCAAAAAGCAATAGCAATAGCAATATCAAAAATCAATAGCAATAGCAAAAATCAATAGCAATAGCAATAGCAAATTCAAAAATTAATGTAAATGGAAGAAAGCAATATTTTTAGCGAGAAAATATTCAATTTTGAAGATAGATTAGTTCGTTTTGCCGGTGAATGTATTTTCTTTACAAGAAATTTAAATAAAACATTTGAAAATGAATATTATAAAAATCAATTAATTAGATCTTCAGGCAGTGCTTCTTTAAATTTTGGTGAAGCTCAAGGAACAATTAGTGATAAAGATTTCATTTTTAAAGTTGGCTTAGCCGTTAAAGAATTAAAGGAATCACGCAATTCATTAAAAATATTAAACTACATAAAAGAAGGTGACGAAAATATTAGAACCTTACTTCTAAAAGAAATAGAAGAATTAATAGCAATTGCATCAAAAATGATAATCAACAAAAAGTAATTTTCAATGACAATTACAATCTCAATTACAAAATTCAACGATTGATTTTTGATATTGAGATTGATTTTTGATATTGAGATTGCCATTGAAAATGTACACAATACTCGACATAGAAACCACCGGCGGAAAGTATAATGAAGAAGGCATTACAGAAATTGCCATCTATAAATTTGACGGGCATAAAGTTATTGACCAATTCATTACACTTGTCAACCCCGAAAAAGAAATCCAGCCGTTTGTAGTCAATCTTACCGGTATCAACAACCAGATGCTTCGCAATGCGCCAAAATTTTATGAAGTTGCAAAACGTCTTGTAGAAATTACCGAAGACTGCATTATCGTTGCACACAATGCAGAGTTTGACTACCGCATTTTGAGAACCGAATTTAAACGCCTGGGCTTTGAATACAAACGAAAAACGCTGTGCACCGTAGAGCTTGCAAAACGGTTAATCCCTGACCAGGATTCCTACAGTTTAGGAAAACTCACTCGCTCGTTGGGCATTCCTGTAAGCGACAGGCATCGTGCCAACGGCGATGCTATGGCTACCGTAAAGCTCTTTAAAATACTGCTTGAAAAAGATGTTGATAAACTTATTTTACAGGACTCTGTCAAAGCCGAGCCAAGATTTCAAATAGCACCAAACCTTAAAACTATAGTCGAGGAACTTCCGGAAATTACCGGAGTTTATTACATTCATAATACTTATGGCAATATCATTTATATAGGCAAAAGCCGGAATATAAAAAGCCGTGTCAACCAGCATTTTACAGGAACAGATTCAAAATCTAAAAAATTACAGATACAAGTAGCAGCCGTAACCTACGAAGCATGCGGCAGCGAGCTGGTTGCACTATTAAAAGAAAGCGATGAAGTAAAACGCCATAAACCAATACACAACAGAGCTTTACGCCAACATATTTTTACACATGCCCTGTATAGCTTTACAGATACTAAAGGCTACATCAACCTTAAAATAGATAAAGCCGACGGTCGTAAAAGCCCGATAACAACTTTTGCCAACAGACAAAGCGGTAAAAGTTTTATGCTAAAAGCCGTTGATGATTACCAATTATGCCAGAAACTTACAGGTATTTACAACACAAAAACCAGTTGTTTTAAATATGACATTAAAGAGTGTTACGGAGCCTGTATTGAAGAAGAAATCCCCGAAAGCTATAACAATCGTGTTTTAAAGCTCATTGAAAAATTAAGCTACGAAAACAAAAACATGATAATTATTGACAAAGGTCGCGATATTGATGAACGCAGTGTACTTCTTATTGAAAACGGCGTTTTTAAAGGCTTAGGTTTTTTTAACCTAAACTACCAGATTAATACTGTCGAAGTATTGCAATCCCTTATCACTCCTATGGAAAACAACAGAGATGTACAGCATATTATTCAAAGTTATATGCGCCGTAATAAAAATCTGAAAATTGTAGAATTGAAGTGATTAAAAAAGTAACCAAATCTTTACTACATTTGGATTTATGAAACAAACGAGCAAAATAACCGGCTGGAGAGCAAAAATCCACGAAATTATTTATGGTACGCACACACCGGCAGGAAAGCTTTTTGACATTATTTTACTGGTTGCTATTCTTTACAGTATTATCATCATTATGCTCGAAAGTGTGCAGTCTTACGACCAAAAATACCACTCGTTTTTTAATGTTTCTGAATGGGTTATCACCATATTATTCAGCATAGAGTATATCCTGAGAATCATAAGCGTTAACCAGCCCAAAAAGTATGTTTTCAGTTTTTACGGTATTGTCGATTTGCTTTCCACACTACCCAAATACCTGTCATTCTTTATTTTAGACTCACAATTTTTATCGGTTTTCAGAGCCTTGCGTTTACTGCGTATTTTCAGAATTTTAAAACTTATCAGGTTTGTAGGCGAATCCAACAATCTGTTACGGGCTTTAAAAAACAGCCGTTCAAAGATTTTTATTTTCATCTTTTTTGTATTTATCATTTCCATAATCTTAGGCACCATCATGTATCTTGTTGAAGGTCATCAAAATGGATTTGAAAGCATCCCGAAAAGCATTTACTGGTGTATTGTAACGCTTACCACCGTCGGTTTTGGCGATATTACACCGCAAACCCCATTGGGGCAAATGATAGCAACCGTTATTATGATTATAGGTTACGGCATTATTGCGGTACCTACAGGAATTGTAACTGCCGAATACTCGTATGCAAGTAAACGAAAGTTTAACGAAACCGATAGTTCATGTGGCAATTGTGGTACAGATATCATCATGAACGATTCCAAATATTGCAGAAAATGCGGACATAAACTTGAAGATGACAACTAAAACACTTATTTCTGTTATTGGACCAACGGCCATCGGGAAAACGGCTTTAGCAATTAAACTGGCAAACCATTATAACACCGAAATTATTTCTGCCGATTCCAGACAGTTCTTTAAAGAAATGCATATTGGCACAGCGGTGCCAACAGCGGAAGAATTATCACAGGCAAAGCATCATTTTATTCATCATAAATCCATACAGGAATCCTACAATGTAGGTGCTTTTGAAAAAGATGCGCTTCATCTTTTGGAGGTTCTTTTTAAGAAAAATGATGTGGTGGTAATGGTTGGCGGCTCGGGATTGTATGTGGATGCCGTAACCAAAGGTTTGGATGATTTTCCCAATGTAGATGCTACCATTCGTGAAGATTTAAATGCACGATTAGTATCTGAAGGTTTAGAATCCTTACAAGAACAGTTAAAACAGCTGGATTTACAATCGTACCAAACCATTGCCATTGACAATCCGCACAGAGTTATCAGAGCTTTGGAAATTTGTATTGGCACGCAGCTACCCTATTCTGGTTTTTTGAATAAGGAAAAACCAAAACGTTTTTTTAACACCGTAAGCATTGGTTTAACTGCCGGCAGAACCGTTATTTACGACCGGATTAACAAACGTGTTGACCAAATGGTGAGCGACGAATTGCTTGATGAAGTAACGTCATTACAACATCATCAGCATTTGAATGCGTTAAACACCGTTGGTTACAGCGAACTTTTTAAGTATTTAAATGGCGAATGGACTTTGGATTTTGCCGTATCAGAAATAAAGAAAAATACACGCCGATTTGCAAAACGGCAGCTTACCTGGTTTAAAAAAGACCCAAATATTACCTGGTTTGATTATCTTGACCCGGTTGAAAATATTATTCAACACATTGAACACAAAGGCATTGAAAGACGTTTTTGAAATAAAAATAAAATAAAAAAATAAAATAACCTGTATTTCAATTAATTAACAGTACATTTGCACCTTAATTAACATTAATATTTATTATGAATAAAGGTACAGTAAAATTCTTCAATGATTCAAAAGGTTTTGGATTCATTACAGAAGATGGAAACAACAAAGAACATTTTGTGCATGTTTCAGGTTTAATCGATGAAGTTCGTGAAGGTGATGCAGTTGAATTCGATTTACAAGACGGAAAAAAAGGATTGAACGCAGTAAACGTAAAAGTTATCTAATATTTCAATATTTTTAGAGAAAAGAAAAGCCTATCAAATTGATAGGCTTTTTTTGTATGATAAACTCAGGCAGTTATACGCCTTGATTGACTACCAGCCTGAAACCTTCGCCGTGAATGTTTAAAATTTCAACATTCTCGTCAAGTTTTAAGTATTTACGCAGCTTGGCGATATATACATCCATACTTCGTGATGTAAAGTAATTATCGTCTCTCCAAATTTTGGTTAACGCTAACTCACGCGGCATCAAATCGTTTTCGTGTAACGCCAGCATACGCAGCAGTTCGTTTTCTTTTGGTGATAACTTTACCGGTTCTTCGCCTTTATATCTTAAAAAACGAAGTTTTGAGTTTAATTCAAAATTTCCTATTTTAAATTCAAACTGCTTGCTGTCTGCTACTGTTTCGGTAGCTTTACGCTGCATGATGGCTTTAATTTTCATCAGTAAGACTTCGCTGTCAAAAGGCTTGTTAAGATAGTCGTCTGCTCCTACTTTATAACCTTTAAGCACGTCTTCTTTCATGGCTTTTGCGGTTAAGAAAATTATAGGCACTTCGGTATTTTTCTCGCGTATTTCTTTAGCAAGGGTAAATCCGTCCTTATAAGGCATCATCACATCCAGAATACATAAATCATAATCGCCTTTTTTAAACTTTTCAAAACCTTCCATACCGTTTTTTGCATGAACAACGTCATAGTCATTCATGGTCAAATAGTCTTTTAATACGGTTCCAAAATTCGGATCATCTTCTACTAACAGAATTTTTTTATTTGTTTCTTCCATAATTTTATGATATTAATGGCAGCTTAATTATAAAAGTGCTGCCTTTTCCTTTTTCACTTTCTACTGATATGTGACCTTGATGGTCTTCTACTATTCGCTTAACGTAAGCCAAGCCTAAGCCGTGACCTTTAACGTTATGTACGTTTCCTGTATGTTCTCTGTAAAACTTTTCAAAAATGCGCTTTTGTACTTGTTTTGACATTCCGTTACCTTGATCTGTAACTTTCAACAGGATGTTATTGCCTGCGTTTTCTGTGATAACATCAATTTTTGGCACATCATCAGAATACTTAATGGCATTGTCCAATATATTTACAATTACATTGGTAAAGTGAGTTTCATTTGCCAGCACCGATGATTTTTGAGCGTTAAAATGACATTTTACATAGCCCCGGCGATCTTCGACCATTAATTCTACATGCGTTATGGCATCTTCAATTAAATCATGTAGTTTTACCCGTTCTTTACCTATATTTAATTCGTTTTTTTCAAGTTTAGATATTCTAAGTACGTTTTCAACCTGTGCGTGCATACGTTTGTTTTCATCTTTAATCATCTTCAGGTAGCGTGCTACTTTTTCCTGATCGCCAACTATTTTAGGGTTCTTTATGGCATCCAGAGCAAGGTTTATAGTTGCTATGGGTGTCTTAAACTCGTGTGTCATATTGTTGATAAAGTCTGTCTTGATTTGAGAAATCTGACGTTGCTTTATCAACTGGTATATAGCACTTGTGTATGCCAGGATGATGATAAGCGTAAATAAAACAGATAACATGGTCATACCCAATAAGGACGAAAACAAAAATTTGTTTCTCTCAGGAAAATTTACATACAGCTTGTATCTGCTGGCATTGTTTTCACTTGTAAATATGGGGATTCCGTAAGTGGTTTCATTATCAAATTCAAAATTACTTGACTGCACTTTGGTTGCCATATCATTGTCATAAACCGCAAATTCAAAATCGATGTCTATGCCTTCATTATTGAGCTTCAACGCCAACCGTCTTTTAATTTCATCGGCTGTTATGCGTTTGTATATAGGCAGGTAATCCAATTGAAATTTTATACCTTCCTTAAACATCTTTTTTGAAATATCATCAAGATTTGAGAAGGTTACAAACTCTTGCTCCGGGCTTAAATTTATGCTTCCGTCAATAGATTTTGTTTCATAAATTTTAATTGATTTTTGACTCGAAATAAGGTTTAAGCTTATACTGTCTAAACTAATATCAAAGAACATTGACGGCACTTTAAAGCTTTCTTCCAGAATCCCATTACTATATACAATGGTTTGGTTGGCGGTATCATCCTGACGGTTAATAGACAGTTGTTTTATAAAGGTTGTATCAGGTTTTCCGCCTTCCTCAATGTGTTGGCTCAGTTTGTACATCCCGGCATTGTAGTACCTGTCTATTTCGTCATTTTGTATGGTATTGGACACATAACTTATAGAACGTTTAACGTTCAATGTGAACTGTTTTTCTTCGTTGGTCAAACTTTTATCAATAAAGTAAACCTGAACGAAAATAATCCCGATGAGTGACAAACTCATCAAAACCACCAACATAATGAATAGCTTTTTACCCATCGTTCAAATTTAACATTTTAACATTTAGCAGTCGTCTGCTTTAACCTTACATTAACAAAAATGTTAAAATTCAGGTTTTATCAGAGTTTATCTAAGTTTTGTTTTTGAGATTTA
Organism: uncultured Flavobacteriaceae bacterium; assembly: GCA_964454675.1. GTDB lineage: Bacteria > Bacteroidota > Bacteroidia > Flavobacteriales > Flavobacteriaceae > CAYVUB01. Next base: position 6,513 of record CAYVUB010000049.1, read on the forward strand.
TTATTAAAGGGTTTTTGAGCGAGACAAGACAAATTTTTATAGAATAGCAGAGCTATTGTATTAAAATTTAACAAAGTCGCAGCCAAAAATCATCATAAGAAAGCCAATAAATAAAATTTAGACAGACTCTATAAGTTTTAAAAGTTTTTTATGAAGTTTTACTACCTTCTTTCGGGTATCATCAAGCCGCTTGTTAACAATAACAAAATCAGATAGTTTAATTTTTTCTTCATCCGTAAGCTGGTTGTTTACGATTGCTTTTATTTGCTCTTCCGATTTTTTATCGCGTTTTACAACCCGTTTTATACGCTCGTTTACCGGAGATGTTACCGTTATAATATAATCGTAGTATGCTTGTTGATTGTTTTCAAAAATTATGGCGGCTTCTTTTATAATATATGGTGTTTTTTGTTGTGTAAGCCAGTCATTAAAATCTTCGCCAACTTTAGGGTGCACAATAGCATTCATCTTTGTCAAAAGTTCTTTATTACTGAATATTTTTGAAGCAATAAAAGCCCTGTCAAGTCCCTGAACCGTGTATGCACTGTCACCAAATAGCGCTATGAGCTGCTGTTTTATTTCGGCAGAAGTATCCATCAGCAATTTTGCACGCTCGTCTGCAATATAAACCGGAACGCCCAGATTTTCAAACATCTTGGCTACCGTAGATTTTCCGCTGCCTATTCCGCCTGTAAGTCCTATTACTTTTGCCATGTTACCGTATTAAAATAAATTCTACCTTACTGTTTTTAAGCCTTGTGCGTTTCACCTGTTCGGGATATTGAACAAGTTCCGGTATCAAAAATGTTTGCTCTGTATTTAAAATGGTGTTATAATCACACTCTATCTTAAAACCGGAAGGCTTGATGTATTTGTAATTTTCAAGGCTTACATAATATGCTACAGAAATTGTTTTTGGAAAAACACTGATACGTAAGGTATCGGGCAAATTTGTAACCGTTACGGGAATATCAAAAATACCTTCGGTATATTTTTCCACTTTTGCAGATATTTCCACATGTTCATGGGACAAATCCAATTGCCGTAAATTTTCAGATGGATGTATGCCTATTACATATTTAAAATCTGAATGTACATCCTTTAATTTTAAAATCCGGGTTGAAATGTCATTAATTTCTGATACGTGCCTGCTTGAACCTACAACAATTACAGAATCGGGGCTTACCGCAATATCGCCCGATATATCATATCCCGGAAGCATTTTTATATCACTATTAAAAATTACAGGGATTTTTTTTACGGTCATAGTTTCAAATGAAAACACAAGCGAATCGGGTTGTACCAAAACGATTTCGCTAACATTACCCAAAGCCGTGACAATGTTTTGCATCGAGTGGTTTGACGACCACACATAACTGTTGTTATTCAGTACAATATCTGTTTTAAAATCGATGACAAGGCGAGGCTTAAAAACACTTAAAGACAGTAGTTTGAAACCGTGTGCTTTGATTTTCACAGCTATTGTTTGATTACTGTCAACAAATACTTTATGCTCCTGAGGAAGGTTTTTTATTACCACACGCAGCTGAACCGTTTCTGTATAACTATTTGATAATTTAACTATAATTAAAAAAAAGAATGCCAGCAAGAAAAAGAAAACAAATACATTGAGTTTCTTGTTCTTAATTGATTTTATGATTTTTGATTTTATAACATTCATCAGTTCTTAAAAAATAGTTTTGGAAACTGTTTTTCCGGTTGGCGTTTCAGCAGTTTAATATAAAATGTAGATTTTAAAAATCCATAGCCATATCCAAAAAACTGGATACACACAGCAGCTATGGACAATACTGCAACAATTACGCTTTTTGATTGCCAAAACGCCATAAAAAATGCAATAACAAAATAAACGGCATACACCATTATTGGTAAATACCACCCAAAAAGCGACAAACACACGGCTGTCATAAATCCTAAAAAGAATAACGCCGGAAACCAAAACAGGAAGCGTTCGGTTTCGGGATGCCAACTATTGATGATTGGTCGTACCAAGCCAAATTTATGTACCTGTTGGTAAAATTTTTCCCACGAAACGCGGCGTTTATGATATACAAATGCGTTGTTGAAAAGCATTGTTTTAAAGCCCAGTTTATGCAGCCTTATGGATAAATCGGGGTCTTCGCCGGGATGAATAACCCCAAAGCCGCCCGAAGTTTCAAAAGCCGCCTTTGACAATCCCATATTAAAACTTCTGGGTTGAAACTTATCATCTGATTGTCTTCCGCCCCGAATACCACCGGTGGTAATAAACGACGTCATCGAAAAATTGATAGCTTTTTGAATATTTGTAAACGATGAATGCGCCGCATCGGGGCCACCATAACAATCAACATAGTGAGTTTGCAGTCTATTGTTTACTTCTGTCAAATACTGTGGCGGCAGCAAACAATCAGAATCCAAAATGATAAAATAATTGCCTTGCGCTTTTGTCATTCCGTAGTTTCTGGAATCTCCGGGACCTGTGTTTTTCTTGTAATGATAACTAATATTTAATTTTCCCGAATAACCATCAACTATATCTTTTGATGCTATGGTTGAGCCGTCTTCTATAATTACAATCTCATATTGAAAATCACCTTCAAGCTTTGTAAAACTATACAAGAGCTCACCAACCTCATCGGGTCTGTTGAACACGGGGATAACAAAAGAAAAGTACAATGTTTCCATATAAAGCAAAGGTAATTAAATAAAAGACAAAAGCCACTCCCGAAGTCTCGGGAGCGGCTTTTGAAAATTCTAAATAGAATATTTTATTGTTTAATTACTCTTACAGTTTCTGTTCTGTCATTGATGGTTACTTTTACAAAGTAAGCACCGGTTTGTAAGCTTGACATATCAAGTTCGCTATCTATTCTATTAGGAGCGGTTCTTAAAACCTCCTGACCTAATATGTTAAAGACAGACACATTCTGTATGTTGCTTTGTGCATTTAACTGTAATGTGTTTTTAACAGGGTTAGGGAAATATGTAAACCCATTGTTGTTAAAATCATCAACAGATAATATCTCAGGCGACCATATTTTCACATTAAAAGATTTACCGGTAGTTGTGGCCGTGCCATACTGATATATTCTTGTATAATAAGTATCCCCTACTGTTAGACCTGTTGCTTGAATTTCTTCAACAATTGGTGGTGTTGTTACAGTAGCATCCGCACAGTCTTCAACAACTAACGAACCACATACACCGGAATATAACTGAATAACCATATCAAAAGCTGTTCCGGTTGCTTCATAAGTAATATTAACCGTTTCAGTTAATGCTACAAATGAATACCAAACATCATCATTAGCAGTACCAGTCCAACCAGCACATGTCTCGGCAGGCAAACCAGAGTTCGTTGCATTTTCAATTGTCCCTGCTGTTGGAGTAGCTTCCGCTGCAGTTACTATACCTGTTTCTTGTACAATACTTGTTGCATTGCCACAATCATCATTTGCCGGACAGATGGTACATATATCTGTTGTAAAACTCCATACAGGGCAACCTGTTGCCTCTGTGTTTATATTTACAGGCCTTACCTGCCAGTAATATGTTGTATCATAACCGGCTGTAACTTCTATTTCTGTTTCTTCCACTCCTTCAAATACCAATTCAAGTGTTCCGGGATCCGTTCCTACATATATATTGTAGGACGTAGGAGCAGGTCCTGATGCCGGAGCTGTCCAGCTTAAAGTAAATCCATCTGCATCAACACCGGTCTCGGCATCCGCAGGAGTTATAGGAGCAGTAGCACATTCAGGTGCTTCCATTGAAGGTATAATCTGTACCGTAATATTGTCCCATATTGCTTCTGAATTTGTATAATCTTGATATAATACCAAGTCAAATGTACCATCTACAGTGGGGTCATAACCACTACCGGCAAAATTTCCGGAAAATGTGAGTGTAGTCGAAGCTGAACTATTTGCACCTCCGGACGTTGGTGGAGGTCCAACAAGCACAGTCCCTTCTGCTGTAACTACGTCAACTCCTGCTTCAATTGACCAAGCGGTATCACCAAAACCTGTGTCACTCCAGCTTACGGTTATGATAAAGTTTGGATAGGTACCCGCTGGCACACCGGCAGAATTTGCTGCATCATTTATACTGACGGTTTGCGTTCCTGCTACACCACCCGGCACATTTACAGGGCCTGCCGGTGGAAACGTAAACTGTGCATTACCTTGCCAGGTAAAGACAGCAAGACACATAGAAAAAAGAAATAATGTAATTTTTTTCATAAATAAAGTGTTTTTAAGATTAATTAACACACAATGTACAAAAAAATCACTTACAATACTACAAACCCGCTTGTTTTTCATAAAAAAATCAAACAATATTACATTTATCTTATTTTTTTTGCGAATAGTATAATTAATGATTATTATTCTTTAATTTTTAATAATACACATAGTTTTTGTACCTACACATTAACCGTTACTTTTACTAAGTAAGCAACAGTTTGTAAACCGGATATATCAACCGTACTGTTGTTAGTCATTCCGAGGAACGAAGAATCTACTTGAAATACAGGACTTTATTTTAATATTTTAACGTGAATTTTATACCTGCCCATCCGTTCAGGACAGATTAGCTTCGCTGAACCACTTCGTTAGATTTCCTCTGTTTCGTTTCGTTGCACTGCACTACAATCGGGCACGAGGCGATAGCCGAACCGGCGAAGCAATGACAGAAAGATTCCTCAACTACCTCTTCGACAAGCTCAGAGTCCGTTCGGAATGACAGCATGTTTCGTTTGTCATGTCGAGCCTGCCTGTCGAGACATCTAAGATTATAATACTTTT
>CAYVUB010000050.1:0-11205 GCA_964454675.1 uncultured Flavobacteriaceae bacterium
CATTAACTATTTAAGTGTATAGCGTATTCCAAAAAACAAGCGCCTGCCTTGGTTGGGTGCAAATACATACGCAGGATCAAAGGTAAGTGCGTAAGGATTTTCGGGCGTTACCATGGCATTTCCACCGGCATCAAATACTACATTTTCATCAAACGGGTCGTGAGCTCTTGCAATAATAAACGGATTGCCCCGGTTTGGTGTCCAGTTAAGGATGTTTTTTACGCCACCGTAAAGCTCAAAGTTGTTCCGGCCGTTGTAAGTAATTTGTATGTTTTGAATGCTCCAAACCGGCGAATACTCTCGTCTTGGGTCGAGTTCGCCAAGTAACGGCAGGCGCATTGGCCCGTAAATGCTTCCGGTGTAATCAAAAGTAAGATTGGTTTTGTGATGTTTGTATGTGATTGCCCAGCTGCCCGAAAATTTTTCGGTAAGCATTTGTCTTGTGGTAGTCCCGTTTTCTGTTTGTGTCACATCTTGATATGTCACACCTGCAGTAGCCTTTATACCATTTACAAAATGTGCATCGATATTAAAACTTGCTCCCGAAGATACGGCATGACCGTTAAGATTGCTGTATATAATCTGGTTAGGATTGGTATCATAATCGGGCAAGATGGCATTTGTAAAATACGTGTACCAGGCCGATGCATCGAGTGTAAGCATTGTAGAGCCTTTGGTATAGAATTTTTTAAGGTAATTAACATTGATGTTGTAAGAGCGTTCGGGTTTTAGTGCTTCTTCAATAATCACATCTCTTGCTCCGGTTAAAGCAGCGTGGTCTTCGGTAAATAAATTGACAACCCTAAAACCGGTTCCTGCATTAATACGTATAATATCTTCACCGGTGGGTTTGTACCTATACGCTAATCGTGGTGTAAGGATAGAGCCGTGGCGCTTGTCATAATCATAACGCAAGCCCAGCAGCACTTTTTGTTTGGAAGCCAAAGCTATTTCATCCTGTACAAATACGGACGGAATGGTCACTTCATCTGCCGTGACGGTGGCGGTAGTATTGTCATTATAATAATTGTAGCGTGCGGCAACACCCATTAATAAGTCGTGGTTTTTAAGAGGCTTGTCCCATACCAGTTGCCCAAAGCCTATGCGTTGCTGTGCTAAGTAAGACACATTTCCATAAACCGAATTTTGGTCATGACCGGTATATGAAAACTGAAAGTTCATTTTTTCTGAAACCGGCAGCCGGTAGTTTCCCATGAGCTCAAACCGGGATGTGTAAATACTCTCTCCATACACCTCGCTGCCGCCGCGATGGTTTTTAGTCCACTGCATTTCGCCACCCCAGCGGTCTTCATAAAAATAGCGCCCGGCAAGAGAAAAGGCCTTACCGCTGTTGCGTTTAAAATCCCATTTTTGAAACACAGAAATTCGGTTTTGCAGAGTGACGTCTGTAAAATTATCGTTGTTATTATCTGTCGGGTTTGAATAATTGTAATAATTAACGCCTGTAAGTACCGAGGTTTTTCTCAGATTGGCTTTAAATCCTAAATCGATATTGGCTTCGCCCCAGCCGGTTACAAAGCCGTCTGCCGAAAATTTTGCGGCATTTTCAGGAAGTTTGGTGATGATATTGATAAGCCCGCCTACGGCTTCGCTGCCGTATAAAGATGATGCCGGACCTTTAACGATTTCTACTTGCTCAATGAGCGAATTGGGTATGCCCGATAATCCGTAAACGGTTGACAAGCCGCTTACAATGGGCATGCCGTCAATGAGCACTAAGGTATATGGGCCTTCCAGTCCGTTGATATGAATATCTCCCGTATTGCAGACGTTACAGTTGATTTGGGGGCGAACTCCGTTAACGATTTCCAGAGATTCAAAGATATTGGATGTTGGGTTTTTTTTGAAAAATGCCGGCGAATATACTTCAACGGGAACAGGGCTTTCCAAGCGGGAAACCGCTTTTAGGGTTCCGGTAATGACAATTTCGTCCAAAGTTTCGGAATCTCCCATTTCAAAATCCACAATTATATCGCTGCCGTAAATTGTGATGGTTTGCTCTTGTGGTTTATAGCCCGTAAATGATGCTGTTATTTTGTAGCTTCCCGGTGCTACACCTGTAATGGTGTAATTTCCGCCTGCGTCACTTACGGTTCTTTTTTGTAGTTCTTCAATATAAATATTGACAAAAGGCAATGCATCGCCTTGCCAAGTGACTTTGCCTGTAATGGTTTGTGCGTTTATGGTTGCTGTAAAAAATAAGAATGTAATTAATAGTCTCACGTAAATATATTTTTATAAACATATAAAAATATATTTAGATAAGACTAAAAAAATAATTAAACAAATATAAAAATGAAATTATGAGTTACATTTAATAACTATAACAATTAAAATATGAGTTTAAGATGATTTTTAAAACAGTTTATATGATGCGAGTATTGCAAATGTGTTTGTTTCGGTTTGCGACAACTGTTTCTTTGGATAGTAGTTAAAGGATAAGGCATATTTATCATCAAATTTATATCCTAACCCTAAACGAATCGCACTTAAAGATTCCGAATTTGATTCATATTTTATAAAATTATGATTGTATGTGGCTTCTACACGCTTGCTTTCATCTTTTTTGATAAATATGATTGCACTAAAAGCCCCGTCTATGAATAGTTTTGATTTTTCATTTAAATAAAAATAATGTCTAATACCTATAGGCAAATCTATAAAGGTATATTTACCTTTAATATGTGCTGTCCCTGATGGTTTGATACCTTGAGATTCATTAAATTTTAATTGTTGATAGGTAGGCGCAGTAAAAAGAGCCCATTTATTTTTATTAAATGGTAATAACGCTTCAAGTTCAATACCAACAATTAAACCGGGCTGCATACCAGATTCAATACTATTATCAACTTAAAAAGTTCTGAACTACCTGAAGAAGGTGGCGCCGGGTATTCAATTGAAACAGGAAAGCTGCTTTTAGTAAAATGAACACCTGCTAAAGCGTTAAAATTAAATATGGTTTTTGTTTTTTTTGAGGCGAATACTTCATATTCTATTTTTTGACAGGTGTTATAATCTTCAAAAAATGAGATTAAATTTTTTTCAAGGTATTTAAGGTTACGTATTTCCGTCAAATTTTTTTCGCAGGTAAGTTCATTGTAAAGTTCTGTGCGGTATGAGTTGTTTTCGACTATTTTGGAATTATCAACAGTATATCTTTTATAGACAAGCTGTTTTATTTCTCCATTTTGTTTTTGGTAAAAAAATATACTTTTATGAGAGTATAGACTTGCTTCTCCGGAAATTAAAACCTTTAAAAAGGCGGTTTCGGGTTTTGGGCTGAAATCTCCTTCTTTGGTGTAATCAACAGTAATATTATGCTTTATATAGTATTGAGATGTATTATAAATTTGAAATGAATTTAGCTCATTAAGATCTTTTGTTTCGGAAGACCCATCTTCAGAGAGCTTGTATGTGATTTGCTTTGGGGCATTTACCCAATCTTCATTTTTAATGAAACACTCTACTTTTTCGTTGGTGTTTGTAATATAATAACCTTTTTCAAAAATGACTTGACAATAGCTGCTGAAGAAGGCAAGAAGAGTGATTAAAAGCGAGATTTTTTTCATAAGTTTTTGAGTTTAAAACGGGATTTAACCAAATATATGGTTTTTATCAATATTATAAATAAAAAAAGGAGATGGCTAACTACACCCGCAGTCATCACTGCCACAGGATTTTTTTGAGTTCTTTTTTTTCCAAAAGAATTTGCGGGTCAAAAACAACACTGCCAGTGCCAGTGCCAGATATATGATGATGTCTTGGATGTCCATAAAACAATTATTTAAAAATCGTGTAACCTATAAATGCAAATATGTATGCCATAACACCCATGCCAACCAGCTGAATAAGCGTCCATTTCCATGAGTTGGTTTCACGTTTTACGATAGCAACCGTAGCGGCACACTGCATCGCAATCGCATAAAACAACAACAGCGATATTCCCGTTGCAAACGTAAATACTTTTTCGCCTGTACCGGCAAAAGTAGCTGCTTCCATACGTGAGCGTATAGTTGCATTGTAAGCGTCTTCATTATCAGATTCTTCAACACTATAAATAGTTGCCAGCGTTCCTACAAACACCTCACGGGCGGCAAACGATGTAATAATAGCGATTCCTATTTTCCAGTCGTAACCAAGAGGTTTAATAACCGGTTCAATAGTTTTCCCCATCATACCTATATACGAATTTTCTATCTGGAACGATGCAATTTTTGTGTTCAATTCGCTTTCTGATAGTTCTTGGTTTTCTAATCTGTTACTTACAATATCTTCGGCATTACTGAAAGTTTCTCCACCATGAGAAGCCAGAAACCATAAGATGATTGAAACCGCCAAAATGATTTTTCCGGCATTCAGTACAAATGCTTTGGTTTTTTCGACCACCGTATAAAATACATTCCTGAACAAGGGCATTTTATAAGACGGCATTTCGATAACAAAATATGATTTGCTCTTAATCCTGATGATTTTGTTAAGAATCATGGCAGCACTTATTGCCAGAACAATCCCTAAAAGATACATGCCGAGCAATGCCAAAGCTTGCGCATCGATAAACCCAAAAACTGAAGTTTTTGGAATAATTAAGGAAATTAATATTGTATAAACAGGCAAACGCGCAGAACACACCGAAAAAGGCGTTACCAGAATGGTAATCAGGCGTTCTTTCCAATCTTCAATATTTCGGGTTGCCATAATAGCCGGAATCGCACAAGCATTTCCGGAAATAAGCGGTACAACGCTTTTACCGCTTAATCCAAATTTCCGCATAATTTTATCCATCAAAAAAACCACACGGCTCATATAACCGGTTTCTTCTAAAATGGAAATAAACAGAAACAAAAAGGCAATTTGTGGAATGAATATCACAATACCACCAATACCGGGAATGATTCCCTGGCTTATCAAATCATTGAGCTTTCCTTCGGGTAATAATCCGGTTGTTTTTTCTGCAAGCCAGGCAAAACTTTCATCTATAAAATCCATAAAGGGACCAGACCATGTAAAAATTGCCTGAAACATCAACAGTAATAATGCGGCAAAAATGACATAACCAAAAACTTTGTGTATGAGAATTTTATCTAACCGCGAGTCAAAACCGGAGGCTTTTAATTTATCAACGGTAACAGTATCTTTTAAAATGCTGTTAATAAACTGGTAGCGTTTTATAGTTTCCCGGTGTTGTTCTTTTTTTGCGGCAGCTTGTTTTTCTTTATCTTCTATGTCTTGAAAACCGGCTTGATAGGTTGTTTCCAGCCAATTTTTATAGGTAGAAACGTCTTTTGAAAAAAGAGGTTTTTGTGATGGTGTTTCAAAATCCCGGATGGCATTTTTGAGTTCGGCAATTCCGGTATTGTTTCGGGTGCTGGTAATAATTATTTTTGTGTCGAGTTGTTGCTGCAACGCATCGATATCTATGGTAATTCCTTTAAGAGCCATCCGGTCTGCCATGTTGATGACCAAAATTGCCGGAAGCCCCAAGTCTTTAATTTGTGTAAACAGTAAAAGGTTGCGTTTTAAGTTTTCGACTTCGGCAACTACAATTATCACATCCGGAAACGTGTTGTTACCGGTGTCAAGCAGGTATTTTGTGGTAACGCTTTCATCAAGTGATGTAGGATTAAGGCTGTAAGTGCCCGGCAAATCGATAACGTTTACTTTTGTATGATTTTCCAGATGAAACGTCCCTTGCTTTTTTTCGACGGTAATCCCCGGATAGTTTCCTACTTTTTGTTTAAGTCCCGTAAGGGTATTAAATATAGATGTTTTTCCGGTGTTAGGATTGCCTGCAAGCGCAACATATATTGGGTTATTCATAATAGTTTACAGGTTTTGTTTTTCTACAATGATATGCTTTGCAGTGTCTTTACGTATGGCAAGGTGTGTACCGTTAATATCCAAATAAAGCGGATCTGAAAATGGCGCAATCTGTATCAGTTCAACAATACATCCGGGAAGACATCCCATTTCAATTAATTTTAAAGGAATTTCTTTTGAAGATATATCAACAATAACGGCTTGTTCGCCTTTTTTTAAATTCGCTACGGTCACGCTTATTTAGATTGAGTTTAAAGAACAAAAATACTGTAAATAATTTTGGTGTGAAAATGTGTTATGAAAAAGTTGGGAAGTTGTAAGATGTTAATTTGAGATTTTAAAGATTTACACGTCACTTTTTTTTGAATTTTAATTTTTAAATAAATGAGATGTATAGTTTAGTAATTCTTTGCTTCCCGTATTGCCGTGTCCGGGAATTACAATTCGCACGTTTGGATAGTAATCACTGATTTTTTCAATTGTTTTTGACCATTCATCAACGTTAGCGTCTCCAAGATAGCCTTTTCCGGCATTAAGTTCCTTTACCAGACAACCACCAAACAATATCTCATCACTTTCAATATACGCAACAATATTATCACGCGTATGACCTTCGCCAAAAAAAGTAAGGTCAATTTTAATAGTTCCAACAGGTAAGGTCAAGGTGTTATTAAATCCATTTTCAGGAATATTCATCTCATTTGCTTTTGCAAGTTCAATGGTTTTATTATTTGCAAAAGATGGAACATTATTTTTTTCAAAAGCCATTAATCCGCCAAGGCAATCATTGTGAAAATGCGTAGCAACTACGGCAATTATTTTACGGTTCAAATCTTTTGTTATCCAGTTTATAAGTTCATAAGAAATTATATTATTGACTGGTGTATCAACCACTATAGCTTCATTGTTATCAATAACAATCATTCCATTACAAGGAACATTTCCGAAAGTTTCCGTTTGAAGAAAAGATGTATGCAGGTAAGTGTTCTTGGTTAATTGCGTAATTATTAAATCATCAGATTTGTAAACAATGGTGTTATTATTTTGAGTTGTTTTAGGAGAATGACAACTGAACAAAAACAAGGTGATTATTGAAAATTTAAGTGCTATACTCATTACGGTTTTTCTTTTTTCAGAATTTTTATATCGTTCAACAAACGCTCAATATCATCGGGATTTGTGCCGTCATAAAACCCGCGTATCTGACGTTTTTTGTCAATAAGCATAAAATTTTCGGTATGTATCATATCAAAAGCATCGCCGTTACCGTCATTTTTTACGGCAAGGTAGCTTTTGCGTGCCAAATCGTAAATTTCTTTTTTATTGCCTGTAACCAGATTCCATTTGGCATCATTAACGCCTTTGAGCTTTGCATAGCGTTTTAATTGTGCAACGGTATCAATTTCGGGCGTTACGGTATGAGATAACAACATCACTTCGCCATCATTCAAAATTTCCTTTTGAATTTGATACATGTGGTCTGTCATGATCGGGCAAATAGTCTGGCAGGTTGTAAAGAAGAAATCGGCAACATAAATTTTATTGTCATAATCGTTTTGCGTGATGGTTTGGCCATTTTGATTTATCAGTTTAAAATCGGCTATTTTGTGAAATTTCCTCTGGTACCGGATGGTGCTGTCAACCATTTCTTCATTGACCATTGCCGGCTGGTACACAGGCAGCGGTTTGTACACGTTAAGCGTATTATATATAATAAAGATGATAATGGCAGAAATCACGGCAAAGACTATGGCAAAATATTTATAGTCTTTATAAAATGAAAGCATCGCAAAAAGGTTTGAGAAGTTTGTATCAATTTAGATGCAAAAATACAACAGAATCCCATTAATTGGTTATTTTTAACATGTTTAAAAAGAAAAATCAACCTATTATGAAAAGATTGTTGTTTATCATTTTGCTTTTGATGGTTATGCCACTTAACGCTCAGGATTTTGACGGTATTCTTAATGGCGTAAGAGTTGCCGAAGCCAGAGCGGCACTTAGCAGAATGCAGTACAGAGCCAGCATGAATACCGGTAACTATGATATAAAATACAACCGTCTTGAGTTTAATGTTGACCCGTCAGCCGCATTTATATCGGGCAATGTTACCGCCTATTATGAAGCGAAAGCCGCTATGGACGAAATTACCTTTGACCTTGCCGGTAATATGACGGTAACACAAGTGCTGCAACGCGGAAATCCTCTTACCTTTGTTCAAAATACCAATGAAGAGCTTGTTATCACTCTTGCCGAAACACTTAACACAGGCGTTTTGGATTCTTTAACCGTAACCTATTCCGGTAATCCTGTGAGTTCGGGGTTTGGTTCGTTTGAAGTAAACACGCATAACGGAAAACCGATACTCTGGACGCTTTCTGAACCTTACGGAGCAAAAGGCTGGTGGCCGTGCAAGCAGGATTTAATTGATAAAATCGACTCACTGGATGTCTATATCACCACGCCGCAATTTAATCCTGCAGGGGATGAGTATATTGCTGTTGCCAACGGTTTAGAACAAAGCCAGAGCATCAGCGGAGGCAGCAAAACCACCCATTTTAAACACCGTTATCCTATACCTGCGTATTTGATTGCCATTGCGGTAACAAATTATGCCGTGTATGTTGATGAGGTTGAAAATAACGGCAATCCGTTTGAGATTGTCAACTATGTATATCCCGAAAATCTGGTATCGGCACAGGCAAGCACACCTGTAACGGTCGATATTATGAATTTGTTTACAGAGCTGTTTGAAGAATATCCGTTTGCAAATGAAAAATATGGTCATGCACAGTTTGGCTGGGGCGGCGGTATGGAACATACTACGGTGTCTTTTATGGGTAGTTTTTCCCGAAATCTTATTGCACATGAGCTGGCGCACCAATGGTTTGGTAACAAAATAACCTGCGGAAGCTGGAAAGATATATGGTTGAATGAAGGTTTTGCCACGTACTTATCGGGGTTGGTTATTGAAGATTTAGACGGTAATGATGCTTTTAGAACCTGGAAGCAGCAGCGCACTACCAATATCACATCGGCAGTTGACGGTGCCGTATATTTAACAGATGCCGATACCACAAATGTAAACCGTATTTTCAATAACCGGTTGAGTTACAATAAAGGTGCGATGGTACTGCACATGTTGCGTAAAAAACTGGGTGATGAAATGTTTTATCAGGGATTGCGCAACTATTTAGCAGCACCAAATCTTGCTTATGGTTATGCAAAAACAGAAGATTTTATCCCAATTATAGAAGCTGTAAGCGGTGAAGATTTAACAGAATTTTTTTCAGACTGGCTGTATAATCAGGGATATCCAACATATAATATAGGTTGGTTTCAGCCCAATGCCAATCAGGTTAATATTACAATTAATCAAACACAAAGCCATGCGTCGGTGTCGTTTTTTGAAGCAGGCGTACCGCTTCGGTTTTTGGGAACATCAGGACAAACGCTGGATATAACATTAGATAATAGCCAAAACAATCAGAATTTTGACGTTCCGGTAACATTTGAAGTCACAGAAATAGTATTTGACCCCGAAGCCGATTTGATTTCCAGAGACAGCACCGTATCTTTAGGCATGGACGACGTTGATTTTGACAACCGGTTTTTAATGTATCCCAATCCGGCACGGCAAACAGTAGCGCTTCAAAAACCCGGGCATATAAGCGTAAGCAGTGTGGATATTTTCAATGCGTTAGGGCAATTGGTTCAAACAACAGCGTGGTCAAATACCATTGATGTATCATCGCTTCCGGCAGGCGTATTTATTGTCAGGTTTCAAACCGGTAAAGGCGCAATTACTAAATCACTGTTAAAAAATTAAAGGATACCAAGTAATTATTTTCAAAATACTATTAAAAGAGTATTTTTGTCCCTTGTAAATTTTTGAAAAACCGTTGATGGAGTTTGTAATTAAGATATCCCAGTTTTTATTAAGCCTTTCGCTATTGATAGTGTTGCATGAGTTAGGACACTATATTCCGGCAAAACTGTTTAAAACCCGAGTTGAAAAATTTTATCTGTTTTTTGATATAAAGTTTTCTTTATTTAAAAAGAAAATAGGCGAGACCGTCTATGGTATAGGCTGGTTGCCGCTCGGCGGTTATGTAAAAATTGCCGGAATGATTGACGAAAGCATGGACAAGGAGCAAATGGCACAACCGCCGCAACCATGGGAATTTCGTTCAAAACCGGCTTGGCAACGCTTAATCATTATGCTTGGCGGTGTGACGGTCAACTTCATACTGGCATGGGCAATATTTGTTTTTATGGCAGGTTTTTATGGCGATACTACCGTTGAAACAAGCAGCATGAAAGATGGTTATTTGATAGAAAACGATCTGCTTAACGGCATGGGATTTAAAACCGGAGACAAAATTGTTTCTGTCAATGGCAAAACATACAATAACCTTGCCGATTTAAGTTACAGTTTTATAACCGCAAAAGAAGCGGTTATTGAACGGGACGGAAAACAAATAACCATTGATTTTCCTGTTGATTTTGCCGGCAAGCTTACAAAATCTGAAACACCGCACATAGGCATTAGAACACCTTTTTATATTGGAAAAGTGCCCGATTCATTACACAATTCAAATTCGGGGCTTAAAAAAGGCGATGTCATTATAGGTATAAATGACAAGCAATTACGCTATTTTGATGAATTTACGGAAGTATTGGAAAATCATAAAAACCAAAAGGTCAACGCAAAAATCCTTAGGGATAAAGACACCATCAGCATTGCTTTAAATATTGATAAAGATGGTAAGCTGGGAGTTCAAAGAGGAGGTTCGCTGGATATATTTGCCCAATTGGGATATTTTAATGTTGTAAAGAAAAACTACAGTTTTGCCGAAAGTTTTGGCGCAGGAACAGATAAATTTATTAAGCAGTTTGTTAAATACGGCGAACAGTTAAAACTTATTTTTACGCCAAGCACAAAAGCCTATGAAGGTGTAGGTGGTTTTTATGCTATTTACAGTATTTTTCCCGATGTTTGGAGCTGGGAATTCTTTTGGGGAATAACCGCGTTTTTATCAATCATGCTTGGGGTTTTAAACTTACTGCCTATACCGGCGCTTGACGGTGGTCATGTCATGTTTTTACTGTACGAAATGATTTCCGGACGCAAACCAAGCGAGAAGTTTTTAGAGCGTGCTCAAATGATAGGGTTCTTCATACTTATAGCGTTGGTTTTGTTTGCAAACGGCAACGATATCTTTAAGGCATTTTCAAAGTAATAATTTTTTAAAAAATATTTGTTGAAAATAAAAAATAGCCTATATTTGCCACCTCAAAAAAGGTAATATACCTTCCTCCTTAGCTCAGTTGGTTAGAGCATCTGACTGTTAATCAGAGGGTCCT
>CAYVUB010000051.1:0-9798 GCA_964454675.1 uncultured Flavobacteriaceae bacterium
GAATCTTCAGTTTGAAGAAATTGAAGTTGAAATTGAAGTTGAAATTGAAATTGAAATTGAATTTTCAGTTTGTCCATTAACCACAAAAACCACCACCCTACTGAAAACTGAGACTATTTTACGTTTTCACAATCCCGGTAAATGATGTATTTTTGAAACCAAATACACAAAAATGAATACGTTTTCTATAGCCATACACGGTGGCGCAGGCACTTTGGTAAAAGGCATGATGACCCCTGAAAAAGAAGCCGCTTACAAAAATGCCCTGCAAACGGCTTTGGATGCAGGTTACGATATTTTGAAAAACGGCGGAACATCACTGGATGCGGTTGAAATTGCCGTAAAACATCTTGAAGACACGCCGCTTTTTAATGCCGGTAAAGGCAGCGTATTTACAGCCGGTGAAACCCACGAAATGGATGCCGGCATTATGGATGGCAAAACGCTGAAAGCCGGTGCTGTAAGCTTGATAACCGGCATTAAAAACCCCGTAAGCCTGGCTCGTGATGTGATGGAAAAAACCGAACACGTATTTCTCGCCGGTGAAGGTGCCATACAGCTGGCAAAGCAACTGGGCTATACGCTTGAAGATGCATCATATTTTTATGATGAATTTCGTCACCAGCAATGGCTGGATATCAAAGATTCTGATACCTTTCAGTTAGACCATTCTGTAAAAAAAGATTCAAAATTCGGGACGGTTGGTGCCGTAGCTTGTGACCAATACGGGACTATTGCCGCCGCTACTTCTACCGGTGGCATGACCAACAAAAAGTTTGGGCGTGTGGGCGATTCGCCTATGATTGGCGCAGGCACTTATGCCAATAACAACACTTGTGCCGTGAGCTGTACGGGCAGCGGCGAGTATTTTATTCGCGGTGTTGTAGCCTATGATGTCTCTTGTTTAATGGAATACAAAGGATTACCGCTGGAAGCCGCAGCAGAAGAAGTGATTAATAACCGTGTGCTTGCCATTGGCGGTGACGGCGGACTGGTAGCTGTAGATGCCAAAGGCAATATCGCTATGCCGTTTAATACCGAAGGCATGTACCGGGCATGTAAATCTTCAAATGGTATGGAAGAGGTAGCGATTTATAAATGAGTTCAATAATTCAAGTTTTTATTTTTTAGCTGATAACACTATTGCCCTTAGGCAGTTAATCCCGGCACTTCGGGACAGTGAGGCTTCAAGCGTAAAAGTGTTTTGAACAAATATTCATTTATGATTTGAATCATAAAGTATCACTCATAAGCCTTATAACTTTATCCGAAATTAAAAAACAGGATTGTTATGGGCTTTTATAAAAAATACCTTACTGATTTTGAAGGAATGTTCTATGTAAACGCTACCTTGGGTATTATTGCCTCAGGCTGCGTAGGTTCTGTGGCAGCAATGCTGATATTGATGAGCGGAATAGGAATTTTTGAAATGATTCAGTTGTTTCTGGTCGTTTCCGTGGCAATGATATATAATGCGGCGGTACTGGCGCAAATGAAACCTAAAACGGTGTTTAACTCACTGATTGTAAGTTTGTGCGTATCGGTTTTTTGGATACTATGGCACTTGGCACAACTGTAATCACAGTAAAAATTTGCATACGTTTTAAATAAACGGCGACTCAACAGGAAGCACGTTAATTTGCCGTGCTTTTATGTTGAACTGGTCTCCGTTTGCCAAAACATGGATTCGCAAATTGGTCATCGTCATCGGTGTGCCGTCTTTCAGGATTTTCTCATTATTGTGTAATAATGCTGTACCGTCAAAAATAATTGCCATTCCCGAACCTATTACAGTACAGTCGTTACCGTTTTTGATAATCATTCCGGTATCTTCGGCAAGCCCTACTCCTATCAGGTTAGGGAACTTTGCAACAGCCTCCGAAATTCTCCCAAAACGGCCACGCTGTATAAAATGTGTGTCAATAATCAACTGAGGTATCAGGCTCAACCCTTTACGCATAATTACGGCGCCTTTTACAAAAGCTTTGGTACTGCTGCCGCCGGCAATCATTTCATTTGCCATAGCCATAGCACCTGCGCTGGTGCCTGCTATCACAAAACCTTCATCATTTTTATAACGGTCACTCAAAATTTTGTGAATAGCCGTGCCGCCAATGTATCTCGAAATTTTGGATTGGTCACCACCAGAAAACATAATGCAATCGGCATTTTTAATAAGGCTTATGGCACCGGGATGTTCAGATTCTTTTTTAGACTTGATATTTAAAACCGTGACATCTTTGCATCCCAAGGTTGAGAACGCTTTCAAATAGTTCTCACCTACTTGAACAGGAATACTGGATGCTGTAGGAATTACGACAATTTTCGCATTTACACCGCCGGCTTCTCTCACAACATGAGATAAAATTCCTTCTTCTATATAGTCTAATCTGTGGATTTCATCATCTTCAAAACCCTTGTCTTCATTGCCGCCAACGGGAATTAACGTGCCTTTTATAGCTGTAATACTCATCAAATTGTAATTCTGTAATTGAAAAAACAAAAATAAACTTATTTATTAAAAAATAATTCTATATTTATGATTATTCATTACCGACCAATAAAACGTCAGTATTTTGTGAAATTCTTTGTGTTTTTAAAGTTAAATTTTTATAAACACTGAAAAAAATGATATACAATAACCCGTTAAAATAACTAACAAATATCCGCAAATATGAAAATTAGAGAGATAAATGCAATGAGAGGACCAAACTACTGGTCTGTAAGACGTCACAAATTAATTGTTATGGTGCTTGATCTTGAAGATATGGAAGAGCGACCGTCCAATACGATTGAAGGTTTTCGGGAACGGCTGGAAGCAATGTTCCCTTCAATGTATGGGCATAGGTGTTCTATAGGCGAGCCCGGCGGATTTTTTAAACGTGTGGAAGAAGGTACCTGGATGGGACACATTATTGAACACATAGCTCTCGAAATTCAAACACTTGCTGGAATGGAAGTAGGTTTTGGACGCACACGAAGCTATGGCGAAAAAGGTGTTTACAACGTTGTGTTTGCCTATATGGAAGAATCCGTAGGACGTTATGCGGCAAAAACAGCCGTAAAAATTTGTGAAGCATTGATAAATGGTGACGATTATGCCCTGGCAGACGATATTCAGGAAATGCGCGAGCTTCGTGAAGCAGAACGTTTAGGCCCAAGTACCGGCTCTATCGTAGAAGAAGCCGCGGCAAGAGGCATTCCGTGGATACGCCTCAACAAATATTCACTATGCCAGCTGGGTTATGGTGCCAATCAAAAACGCATACAGGCAACCGTAACCAGCGAAACCAGCAGTATAGCCGTTGAGATTGCCTGTGATAAAGAAGATACAAAATTCCTGCTTGAACAAGCCGAAGTACAAACACCAAAAGGCGAAATCATAAGAAGAGAAAGCAGCCTTGAAGAAGCCTGCAGATATGTTGGCTATCCTTTAGTTGTAAAGCCTGTTGATGGTAATCACGGAAGAGGAATTACCGTTGATATTCAAAATTACGATGATGCTTTAACCGCTTTTAACAGTGCTAAAGAAAGCTCACGAAGCGGAGCAATAATCATTGAAAAATACATCACAGGGCAAGACTACCGCCTTTTAGTCATCAATCACAAACTGGTTGCGGCAGCACTGCGCTCACCTGCAAATGTTGTTGGCAACGGCACATCAACCATACAGCAATTGATTGATGAGGTTAATAAAGACCCGAGACGCGGTTTTGGTCACGAAAATGTTTTGACACAAATTACTGTAAATGAGTTAACGCAAGGCATCATCAAAGCCAAAGGTTACACACTTGATACTGTTTTGAAAAAAGATGAAAAACTCATTCTTAAAGATACTGCCAACCTAAGTACCGGCGGAACTGCCGAAGATGTTACAGATATTGTACACCCGGCAAATGTATTTATGGCAGAACGCATTTCAAAAATCATTGATTTGGACATCTGCGGTATTGATGTGATGACAACCGATATCAGCAAACCACTTGAAGAAACCGGCGGAGCAGTACTGGAAGTTAATGCCGGTCCCGGATTCAGGATGCACCTGGCACCAACATCGGGATTACCGCGCAATGTTGCCGCACCTGTAATAGACAAGCTGTTTCCTTACGGTTCTACCGCAAGAATCCCTATTATAGCCGTTACAGGAACCAACGGAAAAACCACAACCACACGGTTAATTGCCCATCTGGCAAAAATGAAAGGCTTTAAAGTAGGCTATACCACAAGTGACGGTGTCTATATCCAAAACCGGATGCTCATGAAAGGCGACTGTACAGGGCCCGCAAGTGCCGAATTTGTACTTAAAGACCCCACTATCAATTTTGCCGTTCTGGAATGTGCCCGTGGTGGATTGCTGAGAGCCGGACTCGGATTTCATAAATCTGATATAGGAATTGTTACCAACGTGGCATCAGACCATTTAGGGCTTAAAGGAATTCATACCATTGAACAACTGGCAAAGGTAAAAGGTGTTATTCCCGAAACAGTGATGCAGGACGGTTATGCCATTTTAAATGCCGATGACGATCTGGTGTACGAAATGCGCCGTACCGTAAACTGCAACGTGGCATTGTTTTCTATGGACGAAAACAATCCGCGTATCAAAGCTATGCAAAAACTCGGCGGCATCTCGGCAGTTTATGAAAACGGCTATATAACTATTTGCCGCGGCGAATGGAAATTAAGAGTTATCAAAGCCGTAAATGTACCGCTTACCTTTGGAGGCCGTGCACCGTTCATGATACAAAACGTCCTGCCGGCGGTTATTACCGCTTATATAAAAGGATTTACAATCGATGAGATGAAAGTAGCTCTGGAAACCTTTATTCCTTCTGCGGCACAAACACCGGGAAGATTAAACTTGTTCCAGTTTAGAGATTTCCAGGTATTACTGGATTACGCTCACAACCCTGCAGGAATGCGTGCACTGCAAAAATTCATTGAAAACATCGATGCTACCGTTAAAGTAGGAATCATTGCCGGTGTTGGCGACCGCCGTGAAGAAGATACTAACGAGGTTGGTGCCGTTGCCGCCGATATGTTTGATGAAATTATCATACGCCAGGACAAACACCTTAGAGGCCGAACAGACACCGAAATCATTGCCATGCTTGAAGCCGGTATTAAAAAACGGAATCCAAACAAGAAAATTACCATCATTCCAAATGAAAAAGAAGCTGCTACATTTGCTATAAAAAATGCAAAAAAAGGGTCGCTTATTGTTATTTGCAGTGATGTAATTCCTGATGCTTTAGATTTGGTTCAAAAACTGAAAGAAGAAGAAGCCAACAAGCTGTATGAGTTTTCTACAGATGATATTCCTAATAAACAGTAATTAAAAAAAAGTCCGGTAAGCCAACAATTTACCGGACTTTTGTTATGTGTTGTTTTATATCAAACAACTTATTTGGTATTTATTTTTTGCTAAAAACAGAAATAATATGGAAATATTGGATAAAATTCTCAGCGTAAACCTTAATTATTATATCATCGGGCTGATTGCTGTTTTCTTCACTTTGGAACAGGTTTCCCGAACTCCCTTTTCATTCAGAAAAAGAAGAAGCCATCTGTTGCAGAATATTCTTTTTCATATCATACTGACCATCCTTAATGTGGTTTTTGTATCGGTACAGGTCTATTGTATTGAGTGGTTAAATGCCAATCACGCCGGACTGCTCTATTTTATAGAACTTCCGTTTTGGACAAAATTGTTTATCAGTGTGGCGCTGTATGACTTTACAACCTATTGGATTCATAGGGCATCACACAAAATTCCGCTTTTATGGCGGCTGCACAGAGTACACCACAGCGATACAACAATGGATTCATCAACCACCTTCCGGTTTCACCCGTTAGAGTTGATTCTTATTTATCAAACCGGAAATATCCTGACGGCAGGACTATTTGGTACAGATGTAACTTCAATGGCATTATATTATTTCGTCCTGTATATTTTCTTCTTTTTTGAGCACGCCAACCTGAAATATCCGAAATGGCTGAACAATACGCTCGGACTGGTTTTTGTGATGCCCAATCATCACAGGGTGCACCATCATCAGGAACAATTTTATACAGATTCAAATTTTTCGGATATTCTGATTATCTGGGACAGGATATTCGGCACATTTAAGCTGATTCCCGCCGAAGAAGTAAAATACGGACTAAAAGAGTTTGAGCCCGAAGAAAAACAAACATTCCTGTACCTTATGAAAAGTCCGTTTATAACTACCGGACCAAACCAATCCGGAAATCAAAAGTCCGGCAAAAACAAAACCGGCAAATAACCCTTTTATTTCAAAAAACAGACGACCATTAAAATCCGGCTGCTACCTCACAAATCTTTCGCTTGATTGTCAACTCAACACCTCTTATCTTTTATTTAACAAACGGTTGCAAAACAGCTAATGCTTTATTTACAGAGGTTATATGTTCAAAAGTGATGATAAGCCGTAAGCCGTTTCTGGTTTGTTTTTCTTTTATTTTTCCCGATTGCGGATTGTATTGAATGTGCTGTAACACGCTTGTAAATGCCTTACTTTGATAAAATGCGCTTTGCTGGTCGTTGATAAAATATCCTACCAGCTTTCCTTGCTTCATCACAACACGCTCAAGACCCATTTTGGCTGCTATCCACTTGATGCGCACACTGTTCATCAGGTTTTTTACCTGTTCCGGCAAGTCGCCAAACCTATCAATAAGCTGGTTTTCAAAAATTTGCAAACTTTCTTCATCTTTAACATCATTAAGCTGTGTGTAGAGATTTAAACGCTCGGTAATACTATTTATATAATCATCAGGAAACAGCAGCTCAAAATCGGAATCGATAGTAATGTCTTTAACGTAAGTTTTATCGACAGACTCATCATAATACAAGTCTTTAAACTCATTTTCTTTTAGTTCTTCAATGGCTTCATTGAGTATTTTCTGGTAGGTGTCAAAGCCTATATCGTTGATAAAGCCGCTTTGTTCACCGCCAAGCAAATCGCCGGCACCGCGTATTTCAAGGTCTTTCATGGCAATATTAAAGCCACTGCCCAGTTGTGTAAACTGCTCTAAAGCGGTGATGCGTTTGCGGGCATCATCGGTCATTTCAGAATACTCGGGTGTTATAAAATAGCAAAACGCTTTTTTATTGCTTCGTCCCACGCGACCACGCATTTGATGCAAATCGCTCAACCCGAAATTATTGGCATTATTGATAAAAATAGTATTGGCATTGGACACATCAAGTCCGTTTTCAACAATGGTGGTACTTACCAACACATCAAACTCGCCGTTCATAAACGCCAGCATCAGCTCTTCAAGTTTTTTGCCTTCCATCTGTCCGTGGCCAACACGTATTTTTGCATCGGGTACCAACCGCTGGATCATTCCGGCAACTTCCTTGATATTTTCTATTCGGTTATGAATAAAGAATACCTGGCCGTCACGCTGAATTTCATAACTAATGGCATCCCGTATTATGGCTTCGTTAAAACGTACTACCTGACTTTCAATAGGATAACGGTTTGGTGGCGGCGTTGTTATGACCGATAAATCCCGGGCTGCCATCAAACTGAATTGCAAAGTTCTCGGAATAGGCGTGGCAGTTAATGTCAATACATCGACATTTTCTTTTATGGTTTTGAGTTTTTCTTTGACGGCTACACCAAATTTCTGTTCTTCGTCAACAATAAGAAGCCCCAAATCTTTAAATTTTACATTTTTATTAACCAACTGATGCGTGCCAATGATGATGTCTATTTTACCATTTTCAAGTCCGTCAAGAATATTCTTTTTTTCTTTTGCCGTGCGGAATCTGTTTAAATAATCGATGGTTACAGGAAATTCTTTTAACCGTTCAGAAAAGGTTCTTGAATGTTGATATGCCAAAATGGTGGTTGGTACCAAAACCGCTACCTGCTTACCGTTATCAACTGCTTTGAATGCCGCACGAATGGCAATTTCGGTTTTACCAAAACCTACATCGCCGCAAACCAAACGATCCATCGGGCGTTCGCTTTCCATATCGGCTTTAATATCGGCAGTTGCGGTAATCTGATCGGGGGTATCTTCATACAAAAACGAGGCTTCAAGCTCATGCTGCATGTAACTGTCCGGATGGTATTGATAGCCTTTTTCAAGTTTTCGTTTGGCGTAAACTTGTATCAGATTAAACGCGATTTCTTTAACCCGCGATTTGGTTTTCTGCTTAAGGACTTTCCACGCATTACTGCCAAGTTTGTAGATTTTGGGTGGTTTACCGTCTTTACCGTTAAACCTGGTGATTTTATGCAGCGAGTGAATACTCAGGTACAACACGTCGCGCTCGCCGTAAATCAATTTAATCGCTTCCTGCTTGCTGCCTTCGACATCTATTTTTTGAAGTCCGCCAAATTTCCCGATACCATGGTCAATATGTGTTACATAATCGCCAATTTCAAGATTGGTCAGTTCTTTGAGCGTAATGGCTTGTTTTTTTGCATACCCGTTTTTAAGATGAAACTTGTGGTAACGCTCAAAAATCTGATGATCGGTATAACAAGCTATTTTATAATCATGGTCAATAAACCCTTGATAAAGTGATAATACGATGGTTTTATAATGAATGTCCTGCTGTGGGTTTTCTAAGCTTATATCTTCAAAAATATCGTGAAACCGTTTGGCTTGCTGTTCGCCCGAACAGGCTATATAATTGGTATATCCGTTGTGATGGCTGGCATTCAAATCGTCAATCAGTAATTCAAATTTTTTGTTGAATGACGGTTGCGGCGATGTGTTGAATACAATATTGTGTGATGTCTCGACTGACTGACTGCCGGTAAGGCTGACGCCCGACATGACAGTCGAAGTGCCAAATTCAACCGTGGTAAAATCGAGTAATTGGCGTTTTAGCAATTTTGAATTGCAGAATAATTCTTTGGGTGCAGCGTGCTTTATATCTTTTGAAAGTTGGTTGAACGCTGTTTCGGCTTTGGCAAAAAGAGTGTTGATTTTTCCGAATAACACATCGGCATCTTTAACAAAAACAACCGTATTTTGATGGATATAGTTTAAAAACGTTTGCCGTTCTTCCTGTAAAAATTTATTCTCTACATTGGGAATAACGCTTATTTTTTTTATCTGATTGATTGAAAGCTGCGACTCGACGTCAAAAGTCCGGATGCTGTCAACCTCATCGCCAAAAAACTCGATACGGTAAGGCTCGTTATGCGAAAACGAAAACACGTCCACAATACCGCCCCGTACCGAAAATTCGCCGGGTTCGGTCACAAAATCGACACGTTTAAACCGGTATTCAAACAATACTTCGTTTACAAAATCAATAGACAACTTATCCCCTATCGAAATTTTTAGAGTATTGCGTTCCAGCTCTTTTCTTGTCACTACTTTTTCAAAAACAGCATCGGGATAGGTAACAATTACAGCAGGTTTTTTTCTTGAGCTAATGCGGTTTAAAACTTCGGCACGCAACAGGACATTAGCATTGTCTGTTTCTTCACCCGACGCGTCATAATGGTATGGCCGCCTATAACTTCCGGGGTAAAAAAGCACATTTTTACCGCCAACCAATGCTTCTATATCATTCAGATAAAACGCAGCTTCTTCCTTATCATTAAAAATGAGCAGAAAAGGAACTTCAGAAGCTTTAAAAACTTCAGAAACCACAAAAGAAAACGCCGACCCGACCAACCCTTTTAAATGGGTTTTACTTCCCGAAACGGCAACAGCAACCTGCAGATTTTGCGTTTGCAAAGCCCGGGCATAAGTTTGCGAGAGATGTTCTGTACTCAAAGCACTATGTTTTGCGCAAAGATA
>CAYVUB010000052.1:0-9562 GCA_964454675.1 uncultured Flavobacteriaceae bacterium
AAAACAAAAAAAACACCAATCAATTAAGATTAGTGTTTTTACTTAGAGCCGATGGAGGGACTCGAACCCACGACCTGCTGATTACAAATCAGCTGCTCTAGCCAGCTGAGCTACATCGGCAAAACAGAGATGCAAATATAATCTTGAAAACCATATTTGCAAATCTTTTGAAATAAAATTATTTAAGGTTGTTGATTTTATCGATCAACGTTCTTCCTTTTTCTTCCAATTCTGCATTGATTGCTTTGAAATGTGCTTTTTTGTCTTTTACAGATTTTTCGTTGATTTTTGCAATTAACGCATCAAAGGCATCAATTGCTTCATCAACTACAGCTTCACTTTGCTTTACATCCTTATCTGTATTGGTATATTGCCAGATGTAGGCTGCTTCTATAATATCACCTAAAACATAATTGATGTCTTTTTTTAGGTTTCTAACATTTGCCATAATAATTTTTTTATGAATTCGACTGCAAAATTACACATAAACTTCCAATAGCGTAGCATTTTTGGAAGTAATTTGAAAACTATCAATACTTGCAGGTATCAAAATGGTTTCACCTTTGACTATTTTTTCAGAATATTTGTCTGTTTTTATATCAGTTTCACCATCAACACATATATAAATCATAAACGAGTCGTGATTATTTACTTTAGTTATCGTGGTATCAATACGCAAATAATTGGTCGTAAAATAAGGACAGTGCACCATTTGGTTGGACTGATTGAGTGTTTTATCATAAGTCACTCTAAAATCATCTTCCATATCAAAACCTATGGCATCCAATGCCAAATCGTTATGCAGCTCGCGTTCATTGCCTTGATCATCTACTCTATCCCAATCATAAACTCTGTACGTAATATCACTGGTTTGCTGAATTTCTGCCAGCATCACACCTGCGCCAATGGCGTGAACACGTCCAACTTCAATAAAACACGTATCGCCGGAAGTAACTTTATCAAAATTTAAAATTTTGGTAAGCGTTTTGTTTTTTAAATGCTCAAGATATAGTTGCGGCGTTACTTTTTGATTGAACCCTACGATTAAATTGGCGTCTTTATCGGCTTGCATCACATACCACATTTCAGTTTTCCCGAAAGAATTGTGACGCTTTGAAGCCAATTCATCATTTGGATGCAATTGAATAGATAAATCTTCTTTGGCATCAATAAACTTGATAAGCAACGGAAATTTCTCTCCAAAAGTTTCAAAATTATGCTTCCCTATTAACGCATCTTTATAGGTATGCAGCAGTTCTTTTAAGGATGTTCCTTTTAAAAACCCATTTTCCACAATTGAGGTATCTCCTTCAACATCGCTTATTTCCCAACTTTCGCCTACATTAGGCAAATTGCTCTGCTTGTTTAAAAGTGTCTGTAATTTTTGTCCGCCCCAAATTTTATCTTTTAAAATGGGTTTGAACTTAATAGGATATAATGTTGTATTCATAGATTACTTTCCGGAATAGCTTACAAAGTTACGAGGTGTTTCGTACAGGACGATTTCCAATTCAAAGTCAGGATGCAATTTTGGTTTTATTTTTTGGTAAATAACCACAGCTATGTTTTCTGCCGTTGGATTGAGGGTTTTAAATTCTTCGACCTCAATATTCAGGTTTTTATGGTCAAAAGCATCTTCAATATCGTCTTTGATGATGTCTTTAAGAATTTTCATATCGATAACAAATCCTGTTTGGGGATTGATAGCACCTGTAACATTCACTATCAATTCATAATTATGCCCGTGATAGTTAGGATTACTGCATTTACCAAAAACCTCTGAATTTTTTTCATCTGTCCAATCATTCCTATACAGTCTGTGAGCTGCATTAAAATGTGCTTTTCTACTTACGGTTGCCTGCATCTTGAAAGTTGATATATTGGTAAAATTTGTCAAAAATTATCTTAAACCATTCGGTATAAATCTCAGGATGATTTGCCATATCCTGCTTAACATCTTGTAGCAGCATCCATTTCCAGTCTGCCACTTCATCAGTATTAATCACAGGCGAATTGTTATAATTTCCAATCAAAATATGGTCATATTCGTGTTCTGTCAAGCCATTGTCAAACGGTGCCATATAAATAAATGAGGTCGATTCTTTCAGCTCGGTTTCAAACCCCATTTCTTCCCGTAAACGCCGTTTTCCTGCTTCAATATTGCTTTCTCCAAGACGTTGATGACTACAACAGGTATTAGTCCACAACAATGGCGAATGGTATTTATGTGCTGCCCGCTGCTGTAACATTAATTCATTTTTTGAATTAAATATAAATACCGAAAACGCCCGGTGCAGCAACGCTTTTTCGTGTGCTTCAAGCTTAGGCATAATACCTGTTTGCTCATCGTTTTCGTTAACTAAAATGACATATTCTTCACTCATGGCTTACAAAAATACCAACAAAAAAAGTAATATCAACATTAAGCAAGCAAAATCTGAAAATCGTAATTCTGAAATCGTAAATTATAAAGTATCTTTGCACTCCAATTGTAATAAAAATTATGAGTTTCCATAAAGAAATCAACAGACGACGCACTTTTGGCATCATATCGCATCCCGATGCCGGTAAAACGACCTTAACCGAAAAATTATTGTTGTTTGGCGGTGCTATCCAAGAAGCCGGTGCCGTAAAAAGCAACAAAATTAAAAAAGGCGCTACGAGTGACTTTATGGAAATTGAACGCCAGCGTGGTATATCGGTAGCAACATCGGTGTTGGCATTTGAATATAACGGATACAAAATCAATATCTTGGACACTCCCGGACATAAGGATTTTGCCGAAGATACGTTTAGAACGCTTACAGCTGTTGACAGTGTTATTGTGGTAGTTGACGTTGCAAAAGGTGTTGAAGAACAAACCGAAAAATTAGTTGAAGTTTGCCGGATGAGAAACATCCCGATGATTGTGTTTATCAACAAACTGGACAGAGAAGGAAAAGATGCTTTTGACCTTCTGGATGAAATTGAGCTAAAACTCAACCTTAAAGTATCGCCGCTTAGTTTTCCCATAGGAATGGGCTACGATTTTAAAGGTATTTATAATATTTGGGAAAAGAATATCAACCTTTTTAGCGGTGACAGCCGAAAAAATATTGAAGAAACCATAGAAATTTCTGATATACAATCACAGGAACTCAACACGCTTATAGGCGATGCTGTTGCGACAAAATTACGTGAAGAGCTGGAACTTGTTGAAGGTATTTATCCCGAATTTGATAAAGAGGCTTACCTGAACGGTACACTACAACCTGTGTTTTTTGGCTCGGCATTGAATAATTTCGGGGTACGCGAATTGCTGGATTGCTTTGTAGAAATTGCTCCAAAACCAAGACCTAAACAAAGTGAAGAACGACTGGTACAACCCGATGAAAACAATTTTACCGGATTTGTATTTAAAATCCATGCCAATATGGACCCAAACCACAGAGACCGGCTGGCGTTTATAAAAATCGTTTCGGGAATATTCAAACGAAATACACCCTATCTGCACGTAAGACATGACAAAAAATTAAAATTTTCGAGTCCTAATGCGTTTTTTGCCGAAAAGAAAGAAATTGTAGAAATTTCATATCCCGGCGATATTGTAGGGCTTCATGATACCGGAAATTTTAAAATAGGCGACACATTAACCGAAGGCGAAATTATCAACTACAAAGGTATCCCGAGTTTTTCTCCGGAACATTTCAGATACATCAATAATGCCGACCCGTTAAAATCAAAACAGCTTTTTAAAGGTATTGACCAACTAATGGACGAAGGTGTTGCTCAGCTTTTTACTCTCGAATTAAACGGACGAAAAGTTATAGGAACCGTTGGCGCGCTTCAGTATGAGGTAATTCAATACCGGTTAGAGCATGAGTATGGTGCGAAATGTACTTACGAAAACCTGAATGTTTACAAGGCGTGCTGGGTTGACCCGAAAGACCCTAAAAATGCAGAATATCAGGAATTTTTGCAGGTAAAGCAGCGCTATCTGGCAAAAGACAAACAAAACCAATTGGTATTTTTGGCAGATTCTATGTTTTCACTGCAAATGACACAGCAAAAATACCCAAGCATAACGTTCCATTTCACTTCAGAATTCAAATAGAATCCTATTTTACAGAATATTTGATATGCATTTCATCGAATATTTGAAAATACACATTGCTCTTTGTCGTATTTTTAATACATTTAATCGTTGAGTTGGCCTTTAAGGTTTTAAATTCATTCATAGATTAACCCCAAATTTGATCTACTTATGGAAATCAATGCAAATGTTTTCAGTAATACTGATATTACGATTACCTATGAACCTTGTGTTTGCATCAATGCCGGTCGTTGTGCAAAAGAACTTTCTGATGTATTTAGAAATGCTGTAATTCCGTGGATAGATGTTGATGGTGCTCCTATAAAAGACATCATCAATCAAGTGAAAAAATGTCCGTCGGGCGCATTAAAATTTCATTATAATAAAAAAGTCGCTTAGTAACCTTTTAAACAATTATAAACAAAACAAACATTTGAGTCAAACAAAAAGCCTATTCGTAATTGAATAGGCTTTGTTATATTTAACAAAGTAGCTTACTATAATTTAGCAACAAATTTAGTTAACCCCGATTTAAGGTTTGAAGCCTTATTGCTGTGAATGATATTCTTTTTAGCAAGTTTATCAATCATACCAACAACTGTAGGTAATAATTCTTGAGCTTCTTTAGCATTATCCATTTCACGTAATTTTTTAATAGCATTACGTGTTGTTTTATGCTGATACCTGTTAACCAAACGTTTAGCTTCGTTACTTCTGATTCTTTTTAATGCTGACTTATGATTTGCCATTTGTTTTTTCTCTTATTGTTATAATAGTTGTAGCCCGTAGGGGAATCGAACCCCTCTTACCAGGATGAAAACCTGGCGTCCTAACCGATAGACGAACGGGCCATTAGGCGGCAATATTTCATTGCGGATGCAAAAATACAACTATTTTTAAATGTTGCAATACCAAATTAGTTTTTTTTGAAAAATTTTTAATACGCCTTTGCAAACAGCACTCGTCTTTGTGAAGGTTTGCCTGTAAACACACAGTTTCCGGACTCTTTATCTTCTTCTAAAGGAATACAACGTATGGTAGCTTTTGTCAATTCTTTGATGATTTGTTCGGTTTCGGCAGTACCGTCCCAATGTGCCGATATAAATCCGGTTTTTGTTTCCAGAACATCTTTAAACTCATCAAAGGTTTCCACTTTGGTAATATGTGTATTTCTGAATTTTAATGCTTTATTGAATAACGCTACCTGGATTTCTTCTAATAAACCTTGAATTGCAGGTACCAGTGCATCAAGCCCAATAGTTGTTTTTGTGAAGTTATCACGCCGCGCCAGTTCTACCGTTCTGTTTTCTATATCTTTAGGGCCGATAGCTATTCGTAAAGGCACACCTTGCAATTCATATTGTGCAAACTTTGCACCCGGTCTAACAGTCGTTCTGTGATCAAATTTACAGCTTATACCTATCGCTTTGAGTTCTCTTATAATATCTTTCGCCTGATTTGAAATAATATCCAATTGTTCATCATCTTTAAAAATAGGAACTATCACTACTTGCAAAGGAGCTAAGTTAGGTGGTAAAACCAAGCCGTTATCATCACTGTGCGTCATAATCAGGGCACCCATTAATCGTGTGGAAACTCCCCATGATGTTGCCCATACATAATCCAATCTACCTTCTTTATTGACAAACTTCACATCAAATGCTTTTGCAAAATTTTGCCCCAAAAAGTGTGATGTCCCTGCTTGTAATGCTTTGCCGTCTTGCATCAATGCTTCAATACAATAAGTTTCATCAGCACCGGCAAATCGTTCGCCTTCTGTTTTAACACCTTGAATAACAGGCATTGCCATAAATCGCTCTGCAAAATCTGCATATACAGCATTCATTTGTTGTGCTTCTTCCAGTGCTTCTTGCTTGGTTTCGTGAGCTGTGTGCCCTTCCTGCCATAAAAATTCGGCAGTACGCAAAAACAATCGTGTGCGCATTTCCCAGCGTACTACATTTGCCCATTGGTTAATAAGTATCGGTAAATCTCTATAGCTTTGTATCCAACCTTTATAAGTGCTCCAGATAATCGCTTCACTGGTTGGTCGCACAACCAATTCTTCTTCAAGTTTAGCTTCAGGGTCAACTCGTAATTTTCCCGGATTGTCAGGGTCACTCTGAAGTCTGTAATGAGTTACTACAGCACATTCTTTTGCAAAACCTTCGGCATTTTTTTCTTCGGCCTCAAACAAACTTTTAGGAACGAATAATGGAAAATACGCATTTTGATGCCCTGTTTCTTTAAACATTCTATCTAATTCTGCTTGCATTTTTTCCCAAATAGCATAGCCGTAAGGTTTAATTACCATACAGCCTCTTACGGCCGAATTCTCAGCCAAATCGGCTTTTACAACCAATTCGTTATACCATTTCGAATAATCTTCTGTTCTGCTTGTAAGATTTTTACTCATATCTGTTATTTGGCACAAAAGTTGCGCTTATGTTAAATAATAAAATAGTTCAGCAAAACTAACTATTTTTGTATTGTTCAACAATAAAATTAAAGAGATATGCAATTTATAACTTACTTACGCGCAAAATTGCCATTTTTTGTTGCACTAAGCTTACTTTTTGTCTTAGCTTCTTGTGGTTCTTACCAATATGTTGGTACAGATAATGATGGTATTTACAATTCTTCTATGGAAGTCCCTGTTGAAGAAACTTCTGTTGCCCAAACTACTACTAATCCAAACAATTCTTATTACAAAGAATTATTTGGAGAAAAATCAAAGCAATTTGAAAATATATCTCAGAGCAACAATGCGATTTTTACCGATATAGATAGTTATTCCGGTGATTATGATGACTCAGCAGATGTTGAACCCAATCAATATGAAGGCTATGCCGGCTGGGGACAAGATAATCAGGATGTTAACATTCATATTTATAATAACGATGTCTGGGGATGGAACACGTTTGGCTGGGGTTATGCCGGTTGGGGATACAGACCCTGGGGATGGAACAGATGGGGCTGGAATACCGGTTGGGGCTGGAATAACTGGGGTTACGGCGGATTTTACGACCCATGGTATCCTCACTACGGATATGGATTTTACGGTGGCTATTACGGAGGATTTCACGGTGGGTTTTACGGCTCTTATTATGGTAATAATTACAACAGAAATCAAGTGTCTTTCAATTCAGGAAGACGCGGCAGTGTAAACGCTTATAACGCCAATAGAAATTCGACGGTTACAAGACGCGGCAGCAACGGCGATTTTACAAGCTCAAGAAATTCAAGCATATCAAGAAGAAACAGCCAGGGAACAAATAACACATCTGTAAATACTAATACAACTACACGGAGAAATACTGACGCTCGCACAAACACCAATACAAGCACAACCCGACGTACAAATAATGTAAATACAAACACCAGAAATTCTGATAACAGAGGCTCTTCACCAAGCATAAGCAGAGGGTCAAGCGGTAGTTCATCAAGCGGTTCAAGTGGCGGCGGAAGAAGCAGCGGCAGCTCAGGCGGCGGAAGAAGAGGCGGTTGATTTTTGAAAACTTATAGCTATTAAAATTTTATCAATTAAAAAATAACAAATGAAAAAGTTACAGTTACTATTCATAGGTGCTTTATCTATGTCTAATATTATCTCGGCACAAGATGTTTCTGATGCGGTACGGTATTCTTCCGATGAAATACAGGGAACCGCACGTTTTAGAGCCATGAGCGGTGCTTTTGGAGCCTTAGGCGGAGATTTATCTGCCGTTAGCCTTAATCCTGCCGGAGCAGCAATATTCACATTAAGTCACGCCTCGGTATCACTTTCAAGTTTAAACATCAAAAATGATGTAAATTATTATAACAGTTTTAAGTCATCATCAGACTCTAAAATAGATTTGAACCAGGCAGGTGCTGCATTTGTTTTTGGAAGTACAAATCAAAATTCGCCCTGGAAAAAATTTGTATTAAGCATTGCCTATGATAAATTGGGTAATTATGACGACAGATGGAATTCATCGGGAGTCAGTACAAATTCAATTGACAGCTACTTTTATGCGTATGCACAAGGCTTAAGACTCGACGAGATTTCTGCGCTTCCGGGTGAAACTCTGGGGCAGGCTTATTCTGAAATAGGCGCTATATACGGTTTTGGAAATCAACAGGCGTTTTTAGGTTATGAATCTTTTATCCTTGAACCAGAGAATAATACTGATGATAACACGACCTACTTTTCAAACATGGCTAACGGAAATTTTAATCAAAATTACACTTATGCAGCCAAAGGCTACAACGGAAAAGTCAGTTTTAATATTGCAACACAGTACAAAGACAATTTTTATTTCGGGTTAAATCTTAATTCTCATTTTATCAATTATGAGAAATTCACAAGCCTTAATGAAAGCAACAACAATGCAGGTTCTGTGGTAAACCAGGTACGGTTTGAAAACAGTCTATCTACAATAGGTACCGGATTTTCATTTCAATTGGGCGCCATTGCAAAAGTAACGGAAGAATTAAGAGTAGGCTTAGCTTACAATTCGCCTACATGGTTCAGAATCTCTGAAGAAACCACCCAATATCTGTCCACAACAAGAAACGAAGAAGGCTCAAACATTACACAGACCATTAACCCGTTAACCGTTAACGTGTTTCCTGATTACAGACTGCAAACACCAGGTAAAATTACAGGAAGCTTAGCATATATTTTTGGAGATAAAGGCTTGATAAGCTTTGATTATTCCCGTAAAGATTACAGCAATACAAAATTCAAACCCACATCCGATTCTTATTTTGCGTTTCAAAACAACTTGATGAACAACATCCTTACAGATGCATCCACTTACCGTATAGGCGGTGAATACCGTTACAAGCAATTAAGCTTCAGAGGCGGTTACCGGCTTGAAGAAAGTCCTTACAAAGACGATAATTTCTATGGAGATTTAACAGGATATTCCTTAGGTTTGGGATACAATTTTGGAAACATAAAACTCGATGTTGCTTTCGACCAGTCCAACAGAGATTACAACCACCAACTGTATAACGTAGGACTTACAGACGCAGCAGTTATTGATTCAAAATTAACAAACGTAACATTATCATTGGTTTTTAATTTGTAAACAATCCTTTTTTACAAACCCACAAAGCATCTCCCAAAAAGAGATGCTTTTTTATGTCTTAAACTGTATATTGCTTTTGGGCGTGACCCTTTGCAGCCCTTGGCTTGGGCTACAAACGGTCGGGCTATTCGCTACAAGTCCTCGCTATGTTCCGCTATCGCTTCACTACGCTGTGGGCTTTCCGCTACAACTTAGCGAAGCGATATCACGAATACCTTTGAAAATAAATAATATGGATGAGTAATCCCTCACGCACACAAACCCAATGATTAGTACACTTATTCATATTCTGTCCTAACACAAAACAAAAAAAGCACCGGAAATTATCCGATGCTTTTAATTGTTATCATTTAAGAGTTTATCTTTTCAATGTAAAATGGGCTTTAAACTCTTTTCTATGTCCTGTTGAGGG
>CAYVUB010000053.1:0-8607 GCA_964454675.1 uncultured Flavobacteriaceae bacterium
AAGGCAGGAATCTTATATGAAAATTTCGTCACTTAAAAACCAATTCCCGAGGTCGTTTTAAAATAATTGAAAATGTGAGAGAGAATTACTGAATGGTTACTATTAATTCATTGTACCAATTTTACTTTTTATTAGGACGAGATTCCTGCCTTCGCAGGAATTGTGTGTTACCTCACCAAAACCCCTTTATTTTTCATCAAAGGAATTGGTTGCAAAGCTTTGGGATTAATCGTATTTTTTCTAAACAAATACGTTTTGTCATACATCACATTGCCTTCAAAAAAACTCACTTTAAACTCATTGTTTAAAGCAAATAATTCCTCTTGCATCAATTCTATTTTAGCATAACTTTTTGCAGGAAGTTTGTCTAATTTTTTTCTGAAGACGGAGGTCATCTTTTTTTCAGAATAACCACTGGTTACGATAAGCACAACATCTATATCAACCGTTTTATCGTTGATAATGTAGGCATTCCAATCATCAGTTTTGTAAATATCATTGTACTCAAAAACGATGGCAATGTAAACACCTTCAACTTTTGGGATATGGATGTCTTTTTTCATCTGACTTTAATATTTGTTTTTTTAGCGAAACGATGTAATGCCCAGAATATAATTTCGGAAACTTTAAAAATCGTTAATGGGCATTTCAAAATTAAATAGACGATTTAAACTGCTCTAAAAAGCGCACATCATTTTCACTTAACAAACGAATATCACTTATTTGGTGCAAAAGCATCGCAATACGGTCAATACCAACACCAAATGCAAATCCGGAATAGACTTTTGAATCAATCTTGCAGTTTTCCAAAACATTTGGGTCAACCATACCGCAACCGCCTATTTCCAACCAACCTGTGCCTTTGGTAATTCGGTAATCAGATTCGGTTTCCAATCCCCAGTACACATCAATCTCGGCACTTGGCTCGGTAAACGGAAAATACGACGGACGCAAACGGATTTTTGATTTTCCGAATAATTCCGTAGTAAAATATTGTAAAGTTTGTTTTAAATCGGCAAAACTCACATCTTTATCAATGTACAAACCTTCAACCTGATGAAAAAAGCAGTGGGAACGTGACGAAATAGCTTCGTTACGATACACTCTTCCCGGCGAAATAGTTCTGATAGGTGGCTGATGACTTTCCATATAGCGTACTTGTACAGAACTTGTGTGTGTACGCAACAAAATATCGGGATTGGTCTGGATAAAAAACGTATCCTGCATATCACGCGCCGGATGATATTCCGGTAAGTTCAACGCGGTAAAATTATGCCAGTCGTCTTCAATTTCCGGACCTTCACTTACATTGAACCCGATGTTCGAGAAAATTTCCGTGATTTGATTTTTTACGATAGAAACAGGATGACGAGAGCCAATTTGTACAGGTTCACCGGGACGTGACAGATCACCATAAATTCCTTTGGCAACTTCTTTGCTTTCCAGTTCTTCTTTTAAGGCATTTACTTTGGCTTCGGCAGTTTGTTTTAGTTTGTTAATGACTTGTCCAAACTCTTTTTTTTGGTCGTTGGCCACATTTTTAAACGCTGCAAAATAATCGTTAAGCAATCCTTTTTTACCAAGGTATTTGATACGGAATGCCTCAATATCTTCACTTGATTGAGCTTTAAAAGCTTCGGCTTCAGCAATGAGTTCTTTTATCTTATCTATCATAATTCAAAAAAATGAATGGCAAATTTAGTAAATCTTATTCGATGTATTCCGCTTCCAAAAAATAATTCACAATCGCTTCTTTCATCAGTACGCTTTGTTCGCCGGCTTTTAAATGCGGCAAGGTTTCTTTTATTTTATAATGTGGCCATTTGTCATCATCAAAATAATCAAACTCATAATAGCCGTAAGGTTCCAAAAGCCGGCAAATGGCAATGTGCATCAAATCGAGCTTGTGGTCTTTTTTGAATTTCCGGTGTGGTTGACCCAGTTCTTGCACACCAATAAGATAGATGATGGCATCCAAATCGAGCGTGTCGCCATCAGCAAATTGCTTGGATAGCTTTGTTACCAATACATTCCAGCGTTGTTTTAATTGTTCGTCTCTTGACATAGCATTTCCCGTGAAAACGGGAATCTCTTTTAAATTAATTCCATTTTTAAAGTCACAAAATTTAGTACACGACAAAAAATCACATCTATAAATTATTTAACTGAAATCACAGCATATTATAGATATTTACAATCTAAGAAGCTACATTTTTTCTCTCGCAAAGTAGCAGAGTCGCAAAGCGATTTCCTCTTAGCGTCTTGGCGACTTTGCGAGAAATTTAAATTTACCTCTATGAGAAACAGTAAATTTTTGTTGTGTACTAAAGTCACAAAGTTACTTTATATTTACAAAAATATTGATAATTATGACGGTTTTAGATATTGCATTGGCGGTTGTTTTGGGTTTTGGGCTTACACGAGGTTTTTTTAACGGGCTTTTTGTTGAGGTAGCTTCGCTTGTGGCATTGGTTGCCGGTGTTTACGGTGCTGTTCATTTTAGCGGTTATACCGCGACATTTTTAGAAAACCGTGTAGATTGGGATGAAAAAACCATAAATATTGCGGCATTTACCATCACGTTCATTGTTATTGTCTTGGTAATTTCTTTGTTGGGTAAGGCTTTGACCAAAATAGCCGATTTTGCTTCGCTTGGAATTGTAAATAAGATATTGGGGGCTGTTTTCGGGGTTTTAAAATGGGCGGTGATTGCCAGTATTGTACTCATTATTTTTGATAGTGCCAATAAAACCATTCCGTTTGTAAGCCAAAAAGCTATTGATGACTCTAAGCTTTACGAACCGGTAAAATCTATTGCGCCTATGGTGTTACCGGGTTTGTTACAGCTAAAACAAGAATAATTCTGAAAAAAGAGGATAATTTTTGTTTTTTAACTACATTTCTAAATCCTTTTTAAAAACAAAAAACCTACTGAAAATCAGCAGGTTTTATTTTTTATCGGCAGAGAGGAAGGGATTCGAACCCTCGATACCCTTTTGGGGTATACACACTTTCCAGGCGTGCTCCTTCGACCACTCGGACACCTCTCTAATAAGGATGATTGTTTTTTTGAAACAATGCGCCAAATAACGAAAAATTTATCAAACAGTTAAAAATTTAAGCGTAATTTTTAAGAGCCTGTTTAAATTTTATTTTTGAGATTTAGTATTAACGGATTTTTGAACGAAATGAATGTTTAGTGAATACTACTAAACACTAATGAACTAAACAAGGCAAATTTTTATAGAATAGCAGAGCTATTGTATCAAAATTTAACGGCGTTATAGTCAAAAATCATTATAAGGGAGTCAATTAAAAACAGATTCTAAGACAATTCGCCCCGTAATGACGTTTCAAATATGGTTTTGAATGTTTTAGCCGAAATGTTTTCGCCCAGTAAATACATCAGTTTTGCAATGGCGGTTTCGGTAGTGATGTCTTTTCCCGAAATAACACCTATGCTTTTAAGCTGCGAACTCGTTTCGTATTGTCCCATAATGACACTTCCGCCCGAACATTGTGTGACATTTACAACAGGAATTCCTTTATTGATAGTTGTTTTAAGCAGGGTTATAAACCATTTTTCGGTAGTGGTATTTCCTGCACCATAGGTTTCAATAATAACACCTTTAAGGTTTGGCGTGGTCACTATACTTTCTAAAACAGCTTGCGATATCCCCGGAAATAATTTTATCAAGGCGATGTTGTTGTCAAATGTTTTGTGTACCACTAATTTTTTCTTCGCATTTGGCTTAAAAAGATATTCGTAAGATACTTTTAAGTGCACGCCCGACTCTGCAAGCTGTGGATAGTTTAATGATTCAAAAGCTTCAAAATGTTCGGCATTAATTTTTGTAGTGCGGTTGCCCCGGTATAATTTATACTCAAAATACAAGCCTACTTCGGTAATTACAGGCTTGCCGTTTTCTTGTAATGATGCCATTTGTATAGATGTGATAAGGTTTTCTTTGGCATCGGTTCTTAAATCGCCAATAGGCAGTTGCGATCCTGTTAAGATAACAGGTTTTGCCAGATTTTCGAGCATAAAACTCAGTGCAGAAGCCGTATAACTCATCGTGTCACTGCCATGAAGCACGACAAACCCGTCAAAACGGTCATAGTTGTGCTCAATGATTTCGGCAATTTGAACCCAGTATTCGGGATTCATGTTTGATGAATCTATAGGGTTGCTGAACGAAACGGTTTCTATACGGCATTCAAGCAGTTGCAGTTCGGGAATTTTCTTCAATAAATTATTGAAGTCAAACGCTTTCAAAACCCCTGTTTTTGCATCTTTAATCATGCCAATGGTTCCGCCGGTATAAATAAGGAGTATGTTTGGTTTTGTATGCATTGTTTTTAAATGGAGAAAACGGTTTTTGAATTTTGAGTGGTAATTTCGGCAATTTTTTCCTTCGGAAGCCCGTATAATTCCGATAATTTTTCTAATACATTGGTGATGTAAGAGCTTTCGTTCCGTTTGCCTCTGTATGGTTTTGGAGCTAAATAAGGTGAGTCGGTTTCAAGAACAATATGTTGTAAATCAATTTGATTTAAAAACCGGTCTATACCGCCGTTTTTAAAGGTTACTACACCACCAATACCAAGTTTCATGTTGTAAGAAATGGCTTTTTGAGCTTGTTGCAACGTTCCTGTAAAGCAGTGAAAAATCCCGAAAAGCGCATCGTCTTTTTCGCTGTCCAAAACTTCAAAAATTTCATCAAACGCTTCACGGCAATGAATAACGATAGGCAGTTTGTGTTTTTTTGCAAGTTGAATTTGATGTTTAAACGCTTGTTTTTGAATTGTTAGTGTTGAGGTATCCCAGTACAGGTCAATCCCTATTTCGCCAATGGCATAAAACGAACGGCTGGCGAGCATGTCTTCAACATGGCGCAATTCATCTTGATAATTTTCTTTCACAGACGTAGGATGCAAGCCCGTCATCAAAAACACATATTCGGGAAAATCTTTTTCAAGTTGCAGCATAGCATTTGTATAAGAAGCATCAATTGCCGGAATAAAAAAGCGGGTAACATTCGCATCAATGGCACGCTGTATCATTTTGCTTCTGTCTTCGTCAAAAGCACTGCTGTATAAATGCGTATGCGTATCGGTAATTATCATGTTGCAAAGCTAATTCT
This sequence comes from uncultured Flavobacteriaceae bacterium, assembly GCA_964454675.1. Lineage (GTDB taxonomy): Bacteria > Bacteroidota > Bacteroidia > Flavobacteriales > Flavobacteriaceae > CAYVUB01. The sequence goes on from CAYVUB010000053.1 coordinate 5,145, forward strand.
TATATTTACAAAAAAAAATGATATGGATACATTGCAGGATTTTTTGCTTGAAAGAGGTTACACTAAGGTAAAATTGAAGCTCACAAAAACCAACCATTTTGAAATAAAGGCAACTATTAACGGAGTTGAAGGGTTGTTTATCCTGGATACCGGCGCGTCAAATTCGTGCGTGGGTTTTGAAGCCGTTGAAACATTCAACATAAAAGCCAAAGATTCAAAAGTTACTGCAGCCGGTGCCGGCGCCATTGATATGGTTACACAAATATCAAAAAAGAATACTCTTAAAATAGGTAAGTGGAAGCAGCAGAAAATGCCTTTAATTCTATTTAGTCTTACACATGTAAATACAGCATTAACAGCACATAACGCACAGCCTGTTGACGGTATTATAGGTGCCGATGTTTTAAAAAAGGCAAAAGCAGTCATTGATTATGATAAAAAATATGTTTATTTAATAATGTAAAAATTTTCGGTATTGCCAAATAGTTATTACATTAGATGAATCCCTCAGAATTAATATCTATGCAAGTCTCGATTATCATAGCAGACGACCATCCGCTTATACTTAAAGGTCTCAATGACTTTTTATTAGAAAAAGAGTATGACGTTTTGGCAAGTGCAGTCAACGGCAAAGATGCATTTCAACTTATTGAAACCTTAAAGCCCGATATTGCGATTTTGGATATCCAGATGCCGTTTTTAACAGGTTTGGAGATTGCAAAGAAATGCCGGGAGCTAAAATATCCTACAAAAATTATCCTTATCACTTTTGAGAAAGATGAAGCCATTTATAATGAAGCGAAATCTTTTCAGATTTATGGATATGTTTTAAAAGAGTTTGCACTTGCCGAAATAGAAAACTGCATTGCTTCGGTAATGAAGGATGTGCCGTATTTTAGCCCGGAATTAATTGAGCATCTTAAAATAGATGAAGCACCGGAAGAATTGGAATTACTTACCGAAACAGAATTAAAAATCCTTCAGCTTATTGCTCAAAATAAAAGCGCAAAGGAAATAGGTTCAGAATTATTTATATCCAGAAGAACTGTTGAAAAACATAAAAGCCATATTATAAGAAAGTTAAATATTGAAGCTTATCAAAACAGTTTAGTTTTTTGGGTAAAAGACCATCAAAAATTTATTTTATAAATATACGTAATGTTACGTATTGTTTGGTATTGAATTAATAGCGAATTTTACCATGCTATTAATCAATTTTTTTTATTGGAGTTAAAGCTTCGGATTATTAGTAACCGGAGCTTTACTCTTTTAAAAGTTTATTCTTGTCGTTATGAAAAGTAAATTCAGTATTGTCAACACACTTTTAGTATATAGTTTAATCACGTGTTCAACACTCGTGATTGTCTTAAACATCATCGTTAATCTGTGATTTTTTAAAAAAAGAAGATTTTCAGGTAAAATATACGTAATGTTACGTATTGTTTGATGTTGTATTAATACCGAAATTTGTCTTGCTATTAATCAATGATAATTCTGAGGGGAATTATCATAAAAGCTCTGAAGTTATCTTCTTCAGAGCTTTTTTATTGGTTCAAAATAAAAAAAGCCTGCTTTTTACTCAAAATATACGTAATGTTACGTATTGTTTGGTATTTCATTAATCCCGAATTTTACAATGTACTTAACTCAGCTTTTAACGCTATTAATTTAGGGAGTACAAAAAACTCCGGAAAGTATTTTCCGGGGTTTTCTATCTGTTAATCTAAAAAACGCCTCAATGGGAAAAAGAAATATTCTTAATAAGTTGCTTGTTGCTGCATTAATCACCAGCGTGATTCTTATTATATCTATCAATATTCTCGTTAATTTTTTTTAGTTAGTTATTAGTAAATGAAAAAAGGGCAGCTTAAACATAAGCTGCCCTTTTTGGTTTTATTGGTTCCAAATACAGTTCAAAACTATGCACTTTTAGCGCATCAACTTTAGTTTCTAAAAATTTTAAGCCACATAAGGTACGAATTTTCACAAAAAGTAATTTGTGTAATTCTTGGCTGCTTTAAAATCGGACTTTCAGTCCGAAACCAAACTATGGACTTTTAGTCTATTGTGGTCTATTTACAATTCCAAAGCCTTTTTTACATCATTATTCATCAACAATTCTACAGGATTTTCCAAAGCTTCTTTAACGGCTACCAAAAATCCTACAGATTCGCGACCGTCAATAATCCTGTGGTCATAAGATAATGCTACATACATCATTGGGTGTATTTCTACGTTTCCGTTTACAGCTATGGGACGCTCTATAATGTTGTGCATACCCAAAATACCACTTTGCGGCGGATTGATAATAGGTGTTGACAACATGCTTCCAAAAACGCCACCGTTTGAAATGGTAAAGGTGCCGCCGGTCATTTCGTCAACCGTTATTTGCCCGTCGCGGGCACGCAATGCCAAACGTTTTACTTCGGCTTCAACACCTCTGAAACTTAGATTTTCGGCATTTCTTATCACAGGAACCATTAATCCTTTTGGCCCGGAAACTGCAATGCTTATATCGCAAAAATCATAACTTACCATTTCTTGTCCGTCAATCATTGAGTTTACGGCAGGATATAGTTTTAATGCTCTTACCACGGCAAGCGTAAAGAAGCTCATAAAGCCTAAACCAAGCCCGTGTTTGTTTTTGAACACATCTTTATATTCGTTGCGAATCTTATTGATAGGTGTCATATTTGCTTCGTTGAAGGTTGTGAGCATAGCTGTTTCGTTTTTTGCTGAAACTAAACGCTCTGCAACTTTACGGCGAAGCATTGATAGTTTTGAGCGCGACTCACCTCTTGTGCCACCGGCAGGTGTTCCCATTGACGGCTTTGCATTAACGGCATCATCTTTTGTTACACGACCGTCTTTGCCGGTACCGCTAATTTGTGATGCTTCGATGCCTTTTTCTGATAATATCTTTTTAGCTGCAGGGCTTGCGCTTCCTGTTGCGTAGGTCTGCCCTCCAAGGGGAGTTTGAGCTACTTGTGTAGCTTTAGGTGCTTCCGTTTTTTTATCTTCAACTTTTGAGGTTTCAGATTTATGGGTTTGCTCCCCTTTTTGGGGTTGGGGGGCGTCTGTATCAATTAAGCATACTACTTCGCCAACGGCAACTGCATCACCTTCTTCAGCTTTTAAAGTGATTATACCGCTTGCTTCGGCCGGTAACTCTAAAGTTGCTTTATCACTGTCAACTTCGGCTATGGCCTGGTCTTTTTCAACATAATCGCCGTCTTTTACTAACCAGGTTGCAATTTCAACTTCTGTGATGGACTCGCCCGGTGAAGGCACTTTCATTTCTAAAATCATTGTATTCTATATTTTAGGTTTTTGTTATCTGTAAATTTTTATCTCTGATTATTTTTTGTTTTGTCAAACACGTAATCAATTATTTGCTGATGGCGGCGTTTTGCACGTGTTGAGCTTCCTGCTGCCGGTGCGCCATAAGATCTTCCTGTGGCTG
>CAYVUB010000054.1:0-8552 GCA_964454675.1 uncultured Flavobacteriaceae bacterium
ACAAAAATTACAAATCAGGTAGCAACGGTTTCTCAAATAATTCAGTCTGAACCCGATTGGACTTTTCATAACAAATCATTTGCCGACATCATTCTATTGGCAACTGAAAACGATATTATTTATTGCGACCCACCATATTATGGCAGACACGTTGACTATTTTAACGGTTGGACAGAACAGGACGAAGAACTTCTATTCAACTTATTGAGCGAAACAAAAGCAAAATTTATTCTTTCAACGTGGCATCATAACGATTGGCGACAAAATGAAATGATTGAAAGGTTTTGGAATAAATTTAATGTGGTTACAAAAGACCATTTTTACCATAATGGCGGTAGTATTGAAAACAGAAGAACCGTTGTAGAAGCATTGGTTTGTAATTTCGACACAGACCATTTTGACCAACACAATCACGGATTAAAAGAAAAAACAAAATTGGAACAATTAGAAATACATTGGACAGAATGACAAGAAAAACAGCCGCTAACAACACATTTGCAATAGGCAGGGTTTCGTGCTCCGCAGACAGTTTAGTGGTAGCCGAAAGTTTTGTGCTCCCATAAACATTAGTGGTAAAAATCTCGCCCATCGCCAAGCTTCAAAACGTTATAAAAATAAGCCATAACAAAATAAGTTGATACCAACCGGAAACCTGCCTACCGGACAGACGGGTGTTCAATGGCGAAACCGAAGGTTCACGAACTCGAATAAAAATATTAAAACGATGTGAGTAATTACATTTGACCAATAAAAACAATAATTATAAACAGATGAAAACAAACAAACCTGTCGTTTACTGGCTGCTTACCGGATGCTTATTGCTCTTTATAATGGTCGTAGTGGGCGGAATTACCCGATTGACCAATTCGGGTCTGTCTATGACCGACTGGCATCTGATTACGGATACTTTCCCGCCTTTAACCGAAGAAAAATGGAACGAAGCCTTTGAAGAATACAAGAAATATCCCGAATATCAGAAAATCAACCAATACAAACACGACGGTTTTACAATTGATGATTATAAATTTATCTATTTCTGGGAATGGTTTCACCGTTTTATCGGCAGGATTATCGGTTTGGTCTTTATCATTCCGTTCCTGTATTTTCTGGTCAAAAAACGATTAGACAAACCTACCGTAATAAAATGCCTTATTCTTCTGGCAATGGGTGGTTTTCAGGGATTTTTGGGTTGGTTTATGGTAAAAAGCGGCCTGATAGACAACCCCGATGTAAGCCATTATCGCTTATCATTACATCTCACATTTGCCTTTATCACATTTGCCTATACCCTTTGGGTAGCTTTAGATTTGATGTATCCTGAACGAAATCAAGCAATAAAACCATTACAAAAAACAGCCCGGATTGCTCTTATCATTCTCATCATCCAGATTATTTATGGCGGATTTGTAGCAGGATTAAATGCCGGACTCATTCATAATCATTGGCCTTTAATGAGTGACGGGCAGTTTTTTCACGAAAGCATTCTCGTAGAACAGGATTCCTGGCTGTTGCGGTTTACCGAAAGCAAAAGCGGCATTCAATTTGTACACAGAACAATGGCTTATATCATTGTCGCAATCATCCTTTATCTTTATTATCAAAGTAAAAAATATGTTCTGACCACAATACAGAAAAACGGAATTATATCTCTGGTTCTTATTGTTTTTTTACAGTTTGCCTTGGGTGTTTTCACATTACTTTTCCATGTACCGCTCTGGTTAGGACTGACCCATCAAGTCATGGCGTTTTTCCTGTTGAGTGCGATGACATTTGTTTTACACAGATTAAGCAAATAAACACAGAAAATACCGTATTAATTAAACGTGAAAAACCGGTATTTTGATGTATTATTTTGATTTTCCGTTTTCAACACAAACGCTGCATCGTTAGCCTAAAATATAACTAACTTTGGTATAATGCCAAAAAAAATGCAAATGCTAAAGCAATTTAAAATTCAGATAGTATCTTTGCCGCTCAACACATTAGTATTATGATTTACAGATTTAGAGTTATTCTTGACAACGACACCGAAGATGATGTATTCCGTGATTTAGAAATTCGTGAAACCGACAATTTGGAAGATTTACACAATTGTATCGCACAGGCTTTTGGGTTTGACGGTATTGAAATGGCATCGTTTTATATAAGCGACGACACATGGAATCAGGGTGAAGAAATTTCGATGTTTGATACCGGTGATGATGCTTCAAGACTTATGAATGAAACCTCTATTAATGATGTGGTTCATGAAGCGCAAACAAAGCTTATTTACATTTACGACTTTTTTAATATGTGGACATTTTTTGTGGAACTTGCCGAAATTGTTGAAGAAACCCAAGGTATTGACTACCCGAGTTTAATATATGCTCATGGTCAAATACCCGCCGAAGCACCTCAAAAAGCGTTTGAAGCCGATGAAGATTTTGACGATTTTAACGAGTTTGACGATGACCTTGATATTGATGATTACGATAATTTAGACTTTGACGAAAACTGGAATTAACATTCCTGTTTTTTTTACCTACCAACTGCGATCAAAAAAAGCAAATTATCCTTCTTACAATCAAAAACTTATAGTTCAAAACCTCAATTAACACATTTTTTCACGCAACCATTTTACTTGGGTTACATCTTTATATTATAACTCAAATCAAAATTACTATGAAAAATTTACCATTTAACAAATGGCTCGCTGTTGTAGCCATTTGCTCATTATCTGTAAGCTGTCTTGATGACGACAACACCATTCCGGGACCTAATGCAGATGTTTACACGTCACTTTCTGCATTAGTCAACGACCTAAAACCCGAAGCACAAACTTTTGAACTCGATCCTACAACCGGTGGTACCATAACCGGTGCTCACGGAACTTCTATAGAAATACTGCCGGATGCGTTTACTGATGGCGATGGCAATCCTATAACAACACCCATTACAATTTATTTAAAGGAATATCTAACACTTAAACAAATGTTTATGGGTAATATTCAAACGGAATCCAACGGGCAGATTTTGGTTACCGGTGGAAATTTTGATTTAACTTTTAAAGATGAAAATGACAATAGTGTTATTTCAAATCCTTGGAGCATTACCTCAAGAATTCCTGTCGCAACAGACATTACAGGTTATGAAGACCAAATGTCCTATTTTGTAGGTGAAGTTACTACCAATGACGGTAAAGAAACCGTAAACTGGACACAAGGTCAGGCCGAATTTTGGATGGATGAAGATGGCTTTTTTAATACTATAGGAGTTCAACAAGGACTTTCCAACTGTGATGTGCTGTACGATATGGCAAGCCAATTGCCTACTCAGTTTGAAGTGACAGTTACCGGAGTTACCGATTATTCCCGTGCTACTGTATGGATGTTTATTGAAGATTTCCCGTCGGTCATTATGATTTCGTCATTGAACGGCACAAGTGACGCTCTGGCAACTTACACAAGCTCTATTCCTGTAGGATTAAATGCTACATTGATAGCGATGGCTGTTGATGAAAATAATTACCTGAAATTTGGAAGCTTACCTATTACCGTTGAAGGCGATGAAACCTTTAACATTGATGTAATTTTTGGTACAACAAATCAGTTATCGGCATTGATTGACACCATTGCCAATTAGTTTTTATTCATAATAAACCACAATGGACTAAAAGTCCATAGTTTGGTTTTGGACTGAAAGTCCGATTTTAAAGTAGCCACGAATTACACAAATTTACCCGAATTACTTTTTGTGAAAATTCGTGCCTTATGTGGCTTAAAATTTTTAGAAACTAAAGTTGATGCACTGAAAGTGCATAGTTTTGAACTGTATTTGGAACCAATAAATAAAGTTGGTTAAAGCATTCTCTTTTAGGGAATGCTTTTTTACTTTTGACTGTAACAAAACCTAATAGTATTCGTCATACCACTAACCAATCAATCAAATTTATTTTGGAAACAATTCTCAAAATCAATCAGCTTACTAAAAAGTTTGGCTATCTCACAGCCGTCAGCGATTTGTCATTTACCATCAATAAAGGGAACGTTTATGGCATCTTAGGACCAAATGGGAGCGGAAAATCTACCACGCTTGGCATCGTACTTAACGTAGTTAACAAGACTTCGGGTGATTTCAGTTGGTTTGATGGCAACACAACGACACATGACGCTTTGAAAAAAGTAGGAGCCATCATTGAACGTCCAAATTTTTACCCATACATGTCTGCCTACCAAAATTTAAAACTGGTATGCAAAATTAAAGATGTTGATTATGCCAAAATTGACGAAAAACTTGAGCTTGTAGGGTTATTAGACCGAAAAAACAGCAAGTTTCAAAACTTTTCTCTGGGAATGAAACAACGTCTTGCTATTGCTTCTGCCCTGTTAAACGACCCGGAAATATTGATTCTTGATGAACCCACCAACGGATTGGATCCTCAAGGAATTCATCAAATTCGGTCGTTAATAAAACTTATTGCAAGTCAAGGCACCACTATTTTACTGGCATCACATTTATTGGATGAAGTAGAAAAAGTATGCTCACACGTAGTGGTATTACGCAAAGGTGTAAAACTTTATTCCGGTCGTGTGGATGAAATGATAAACAGTCATGGTTTTTTTGAATTAAAGTCAAATCAACAAGAAAAATTGATGACATTTTTAAACAGCCATCCTACTTTTTCTTCTGTTAAAACTGAAAACGAGCTCATTACCGCATTTTTAAAAGAACCAATGGATGCTGCCGGTTTTAACCAATTGCTTTTTGAAGAAGGCATCATTCTTTCACATTTGGTAAAACGCAAAGAAAGCCTGGAAGAGCAATTCTTAAAATTAACCGATAACAACTAACCTCAACAAAACCAATCATAATGCTACGACTCATCGATTTAGAATTACAAAAACTACTGCAAAGCAAGGTTAGTAAGGTGCTTATTTTTGTATCGTTCATACTGCCGTTTACAGTGTTGATTTTATCATCCATAAAAATAAATTTCTTTGGTTTTTTCACTTTAGAGTTAGGTGAGTTAGGCATTTTCAACTTCCCGGTTATATGGCACATTACCACATTTTTTGCTTCCTATTTTAAATTTTTCTTTGCCATCGTAGTTGTGAGCATGATAGGTAATGAATACAGTAATAAAACCATCAAGCAAAACCTCATTGACGGTTTGAGTAAAAAAGAATTCATCCTTTCAAAATTTTACACCATCGTGTTTTTCTCATTGGCGGCAACGGTTCTTATGGCTGTAGCTTCATTTTTTATAGGCTTATACTATTCAAGTTATACCGAAACCTCCATCATCTTTAGGGAAACCGAATTTTTACTCGCATATTTTGTAAAGCTCGTTGGGTTTTTCAGTTTGTGTCTTTTCTTTGCCATGCTGGTAAAACGCTCTGCATTTGCTTTGGCATTTCTATTCATTCTTTATATTGTTGAATGGGTTGTTTTTGGGATTGTAGCAAAAAACGCTTCTTTGGAAACCGCTTGGAAAGTCAAAGGGTTTCTTCCGTTAGAATCCATGTACAATCTTATAAATCAGCCTTTTCAGCGTATCATCATGGCAAAATACCCTGATAATATCGACCTCAATTACGACTATACCGTACATTGGTATGAGCTGTTGATTGTGATAGGCTGGACTGCACTTTTTGTCTTTTTGTCGTATAGATTATTAAAAAAACGGGATTTATAAGTATATTTGATAGCATTTGCTATCGTTTATGAAAAAGGTATTAATTTTAGTATCATTCTGTGTCTGCTTTATTTCCTATGCACAACAGCAAGCTGCCAATTGGTATTTTGGTGAAAATGCAGGGATAAATTTCAGCCCTTCAGGAGCACTGACAATTCTTAATGACGGTCAGTTAAACACCATTGAAGGTTGTTCTTCCATATCTGACATAAATGGTAATCTTTTGTTTTATACCGATGGCACTACGGTTTATAACCAAAATCATGTGATGATGCAAAACGGCGGTTTTTTACTTGGTGATGAGTCCAGCACACAATCTGCCATAGTAGTGCCAAAACCGAGAGATTCCAACATCTATTATATTTTCACGGTAGGTTCCAACCAAAATCAAACCGGATTAAATTATTCGGTTGTAGATATGACATTAGATGGCGGACTTGGGGCTATCACTCAAAAAAACATCAATCTTCTTCCAAGTTGTTCCGAAAAAATATCGGCAGTATTAAAAGACTGCCATAGTGAAGAAATATGGGTCGTAACCTTGGTAAACCAGCAAAGTTTTTCCGAAGGAAATACGTTTTATGCCTATTCAATAAGTGACATGGGTGTAGATCATACGCCTGTAACCTCATCTTTTCAACTTAGCATACTTGGCATAACTGATGCCAGAGGCTATTTGAAGCTCTCTCCTGACGGAACAAAACTTGCTTGTGCAAACGCAGGTTCCGGCATGTTTCTTTTTGATTTTGACGTGCAAACCGGGATAGCTACCAATCCTTTAACTTTAAATACCGCACATTCTTTGAGTAGTAGTGCTTACGGTGTGGAATTTTCACCTGATAATTCTAAACTATATGTTACTTGCTCTAACGATATGTTTGGCAGTTCTAGCAACGACAACCCTGACCTGCATAGATCTGTACTGTTTCAATTTAATTTAAATGCTGAAGATATTAACGCCAGCAGAGTCATCATCGACGAAAGGACACTATTCCGTGGCGGTCTCCAACTGGCACCCAACGGAAAAATTTACAGAGCACTGAGTGCTACCTACACGATAGGCACCAATTATCTCGGCGTTATACACAATCCTAATGCTTCGGGATTGGCGGCTAATTACCAGCATAACGCGGTAAATTTAGGGTCTGGCAAATCTACTCAAGGGCTTCCGCCGTTTATACAATCATTTTTTAATGAGAAAATTGATATTATACGCAACGGAAATCCTGATTCTACATTACTGTATTTATGTACCGGTCAGACTTACACACTTTCTACCGATCCAACCCCGGGAGCTATTTATACCTGGACTTTTAACGGTGAAACTTTAGCCGAAAATGACCACGATTTACTTGTAACACAACCCGGGCTTTATAAACTTCATATCACTCTTGACCCGGATAGCTGCGATACTTTAGACGGCGAAGCATACGTGGAATATTTTGATTATCCTGCGGCACATAATACAACTCTGATACAATGTGATGATGACGGAAATCCTAACGGCATAACCTTATTTAACCTTGAACAAATAGTAGAAACCATTACGGGAAATACTCAAAATGTTTCGGTAAAATTCTACACTTCACTTGCCGAAGCACAAATAACAGGCAACAATACTATTTCTGAAATTTATCAAAATATCACCAATCCACAGGTCATATACGCTGCCGTAACAAACACTGTTTCAGGATGCACAAGTACCGCCGAAGTTACTTTACAGGTAAGCGTAACACAATTAGAAAATTACAATATAACACCGGTTTGTGACGAGTTGGGCTCAGAAGACGGTATCAATACTTTCAATTTGAATACTATTGCAACCGAAATACTTTCAGAATTGCCTCAAAACATCGTCCTGGCATTTTATGAAACAGAAGAAAATGCCCTTTTAGAAATCAATCCTTTGACGGGAAATTATACCAACGTCACTCCATATTCACAAATTATCTACGTGCGGGCAGAAGACAATAATGCCTGCTACGGCATAAGCGAAGTTACGCTAACCGTTCATGAATTGCCAAATATTGTGACAGATGATGAAGCACTTTACTGCTTAAACTTTTTTCCTCAAACCATTACCTTAAACAGCGGTATTATTGATGATTTGCCAAGTAATTATTACTACTTATGGTCAACAGGCGAAAGCACATCACAAATTGCAGTAAATACCGTAGGAGCTTATACCGTAAGAGTTTTTAACACCAATGGTTGCTACAAAGACAGAACCATTACGGTCTTGCCGTCAAATATTGCCACAATTACCAATATTCACGTAGTTGATGCGTCTCAAAACAACACCGTTACCGTAATTGTATCGGGTGAAGGCAATTACGAATACGCTTTAAACAACGTAAACGGCCCATATCAAGACAGTAATGTATTTGATAATATTCCGGCAGGATTACATACTGTATTTGTACGTGATAAAAATGACTGCGGCGTTGTTAATACTCAGATTTCTGTCATAGGATTCCCAAAATTTTTCACGCCAAACAATGACGGCTATAACGATTACTGGCAGGTGTACGGCATTTCCTCAGAATTCCAGTCAAAAAGTACTATTTATATCTTTGACCGTTACGGCAAGCTGTTAAAAGAGTTAGACCCGCTAAGCATTGGTTGGGACGGCACTTACAACGGACACTTGCTGCCTACCGGCGATTATTGGTTTGCAGTAACTCTGGAAGACGGCCGCACTTTTAAAAATCATTTTACTTTAAAACGATAGAAATACTATTGTTGAAACTTTCCAAAAACATTTTTTTTTAACAAAAAAAATGTCCTATATTCAGTATGCCAAAACAGAGGTAATCAACCCTTTGCCTAACAATTAAATTTCTAACCCATCGCTGGTAATGTTTCAGATGTGGTGTTA
>CAYVUB010000055.1:0-7911 GCA_964454675.1 uncultured Flavobacteriaceae bacterium
TGCAAAGATAATCACCTTTTTTCTTTTCTTACAAATCTTTTTTGAAGTATTTTTTGAAGATTTTTTTTAAAACCTTATTATAAGGATGTTGAATAAAAAATTTATCTATATCTATGTGTGCTTTTTCAACAAAACCAGCTTTTGAAACTTACAAATTGATCTAAAAAGATAAAACCTATGCATATATTGTATGAATGCGCATAACCTATTATCTTTGCCACCTCATTTAAATCAGTATTATGATAATTATTACGCTACCAGACGGAAGTAAAAAGCAATTTGAAAAAGGTATAACACCCATGGATGTTGCTAAAAGTATCAGCGAAGGATTGGCAAGAAATGTCATCTCGGCAAGTTTTGACGGTACAACTATTGAAACGAACACCAATCTTACAACCGATGGCTCTCTAATATTATTTACATGGAATGATAAAGATGGTAAAAAAGCGTTTTGGCACTCTACTTCACACATATTGGCTCAGGCACTCGAAGAATTATACCCGGGAATCAAACTGTCTATTGGTCCGGCAATTGAAAATGGATTTTATTATGATGTTGATTTTGGTGACCAATCTATTTCTGAAAAAGACTTTAAAGCCATTGAAGACAGAATGCTTGAAATTGCAAGAGGTAAGTACGATTTTAAAATGCGTTCTGTTTCAAAAGCCGATGCTCTATCACTGTATAAGTCACAGAACAACGAATATAAAGTTGAATTGATAGAAAATCTTGAAGACGGTACTATAACATTTTGTGACCATTCTACTTTTACAGATTTATGTCGCGGCGGGCATATTCCAAATACAGAAATCATAAAAGCTATAAAAATTTTATCGGTAGCCGGTGCTTACTGGCGTGGTGACGAGAAAAACAAACAGTTAACCCGTGTATATGGTATTTCATTCCCTAAGCAAAAAGACCTTACAGAATATTTAACTCTGCTTGAGGAAGCAAAAAAACGTGACCACAGACGTTTAGGCAAAGAACTTGAGCTCTTTACATTTTCACAAAAAGTAGGGCAAGGGTTGCCGTTATGGCTGCCAAAAGGTGCCGCATTGCGTGAACGCTTGGAAAATTTTCTGAAAAAGGCCCAAAAAAAAGCCGGATATGAAATGGTAGTAACACCTCATATTGGTCAAAAAGAACTGTATGTTACTTCCGGTCATTATGCCAAATACGGTGCCGATAGTTTTCAACCAATTCATACACCTGCTGAAGGCGAAGAATTTTTATTAAAACCTATGAATTGTCCGCATCACTGCGAAATATATAACACAAAACCATTTTCATATAAAGAATTGCCTAAACGCTATGCCGAGTTTGGCACCGTATATAGATATGAGCAAAGCGGCGAGCTGCATGGTTTAACTCGTGTAAGAGGTTTTACTCAAGATGACGCCCATATATTTTGTACACCAGACCAACTGGATGCAGAATTTAAAAATGTTATAGACTTAGTATTGTATGTTTTTGGTTCATTAGGATTTGAAAACTTCACGGCTCAGGTTTCGTTGAGAGATCCAGACAATCCTGAAAAATATATAGGAAGTCTTGAAAACTGGGAAAAAGCAGAACAAGCCATTATAAGTGCGGCAAAAGATAAAAATTTAAACTATGTTATTGAAACCGGCGAAGCAGCATTTTATGGTCCGAAATTAGATTTTATGGTTAAGGATGTTCTTGGAAGAAGCTGGCAGTTGGGAACCATACAGGTAGATTACAACCTGCCTGAACGTTTTGACTTAACATATAAAGGAAGTGATAACGAATTACACCGACCGGTAATGATTCATCGTGCGCCATTTGGAAGTATGGAGCGATTTATTGCTATTTTACTGGAACATACCGGCGGAAATTTCCCATTATGGCTCATGCCAACACAAGCAGTTATAGTATCAATTAGTGAGAAATATGAAAAATACGCCGAAAAAGTTTTAAATTTGCTGGAAAATCACGAAATTCGCGCCCTCGTTGATAACAGAAACGAAACCATAGGTCGTAAAATTCGCGAAGCAGAAATGGACAAAACCCCCTATATGATTATCATAGGTGAAAATGAAGAGAAAGAAAATAAGATAACCGTGCGTAAACACGGTGGCGAAGATTTAGGCATGATTACTGTAGAATCTTTTACCGAAATTATTAAAACAGAAATAAACAAGACTTTAAAAACCTTTAAATAAGAATTAAGTTTAACTAAAACAAATAAGCCATAGCATTAAATAGAGACAAAAGAAGTTTTCGCAAAACAGAAAAAGAGGAACTTCACAAAATCAATTCAAGTATCAGAGCCGAAAGAGTAAGACTCGTAGGTGATAACATTGAGCCCGGAATATACTCATTAAGAGAAGCATTAGCACTTGCAGAAGAGCAGGATGTTGATCTTGTTGAAATATCTCCAAATGCCGACCCGCCTGTATGCAAAGTTATGGATTACAAAAAGTTTCTTTATGAACAAAAGAAACGCGATAAGGTTTTAAAAGCTAAAGCAACAAAAGTAATCGTTAAAGAAATTCGTTTTGGTCCGCAAACCGATGACCACGATTATGAGTTTAAAAAGAAACATGCCGAAAAATTCCTGAAAGAAGGTGCCAAGCTCAAAGCTTTCGTGTTTTTTAAAGGACGTTCTATCATCTTTAAAGAACAAGGTCAAATATTATTGCTAAAATTAGCCCAAGATCTTGAAGAACACGGAAAAGTAGAACAAATGCCAAAACTGGAAGGAAAACGAATGACCATGTTTCTATCACCAAAAAAAGTAAAATAATAAACCCGGAGTAGTACAATGTCAATCCGGATATATAAAGAATAAGATTCCTGCTTTCGCAGGAATGAAGATAATAAGCGAAACGAAAATTAAAACTTAGGAGAAATGCCGAAAATGAAAACTAATTCAAGTGCCAAAAAACGTTTTAAACTAACGGGCACTGGTAAAATTAAAAGAAAGCACGCTTTTAAAAGTCATATTTTGACTAAAAAATCAAAAAAGCGTAAACTTGCTTTGACGCATGATACAACAGTACATCCGTCAGACGAGAATAATGTTAAAATAATGTTACGTTTAAAGTAACATGTTTTAACCGGTTAACATAATTTATAAACCCTGGAGTCAGGCTAAAAAATTTAAGATTTACGATTGTAGATTTACGATTTAAGAAAACAAAGTGTCAATTATTGACCGCCTGCTACAAAAAAACAATTTTAAGAAATGCCAAGATCAGTAAATTCAGTTGCAAAAAGAGCCAGAAGAAAAAAGGTTCTTAAGCAAGCAAAAGGCTTCTTTGGAAGACGTAAAAACGTTTGGACAGTTGCCAAAAACGCGGTGGAAAAAGCTATGGTTTATTCATACAGAGACCGCAGAAACAAAAAAAGAACATTCCGTGGATTATGGATTCAGCGTATTAACGCAGGAACCAGACAATACGGATTATCGTATTCAAAATTTATAGGATTATTAAAAGCCAACAATATCGAATTGAACCGTAAAGTTCTTGCAGATTTGGCTATGAACAACCCTGAAGCTTTTGAAGCGGTAGTAAACAAAGTAAAAAAATAGGCGTTTCGCCAAAATAATAACATCATTTCGCTTATAAAAATCCGGTCCTAACAGGCCGGATTTTTTTTTGGATAAAAAATAAAGGGTGTGCAAGCCCAAGTAATATCCCTGAAACAAGAAAAGAACTACACTTTTCTAAAGACCCTTTTTTACGACTTCAAAAACTCGTTTTTAAGCTTTCCGAAATTCACAATTTTGAAGTTTAGCTAAAAAACAAACCTCTCTAAAATCGCTTTTAAAGAAGTTGGTTTTTATGATTTTGGAATCTTATTTTGAAAAAATAAGGGTTGTGCAACGGTTACCCTTGTTAGCGGCTGTGATTTTCATTCCAATCTAGTTTTGTGATTTTATTTTCTTCAATTATTAATACAGATATTTCTCTGTCCAAGCCTGTTCCGTAATGGTCTAGGTTCATTAAAGTGTAATTACCATACTTGTTAGTAATTGGGTCGTGAGTATATAAATCGTTAAAAAATAAAGGATTTACAATTCCTATTTCATTATCCTTAATTTCTGCAATGAATGTTAGGTCAGAAAGATGAACTATATATAAAACTTTGTCTTGGTAATTAAACGATGAAAATATTTGAACACCGTAAAAGTCAAACTTTTTCTCGAAAGCATTTGATTTGTCAGTATAACCTAAAGCCTCTCCTTTAACTGTTTTTCCAATTTCATTTGATTTTGCAAAGGTTAATTTAGTTGGGTCAGATATAGTTTTTACTTCTGTTGAACCACCACCGTGTCCCAAGTGAGTTAATACATTATAACCGTTTGTATTTTTAATAATTGAATTGGCACAAGTAGATTCAGTAAAATATGTTTTTGAAGTTGATTTTTCAAAAAAGTAAACTGTTCCACCCCATTCTCCGAAACAATCACCGTAAACTATGAATTTATCGTCTTCAAATAGTTTTGGTTGATTTTTAAGTGGAAAGTTGTCTTTGAACTTAGTCCATTTACTTCCATTCCATAAGAAAATAGAATCACCTGATAAACCGGTCAATTGATTGTCAATTATCCAATGATATTTAAATTGTTTAGTGTTTAATTTCTCTTCAAATTTTGTATCACGTTCAAAATTGTCAAGATTAAAACAAGTAAATTTTCCATTTTCAAAAAGTGAAACGAGTGAGTTTTCATATATGACAGAAAAAGATTTAGGGAAATTTTTAACGAATTCTTTTTTATCTTCAGCATCTTCATATTTGTCAGCGAAATATGGATTTTTTATTACTAGATGAGTTGTGTCGAACTCTATATAGTTGTCGCTAACGGAAACATTAAATTTTTCCTTGAATGGACTTAAATATAGACTATCTCTCGTTATTAAAGCATCCCTTCAAGTTTGTTTTTGGAAATGTTCAATAAGTTTCTTTTCGAAATCCAATTGTTTGTCTTGAGCAAACGCTGAAATCGAAAATCCGAAAATTAATAATATGTAGAGTCGTTTTTTCATCATAGCCGCTAACGTTTTGGCGCTTGGCGCAGTGGCGGATTTCGGAGCACAAAACTTTCGGCTACCACTAAACTGTCTGCGGTGCACGAAACCCCGCCTATTGCAAATGTGCTGTTAGTGGCTGCCGTTCTTGTCCCACGCTTCATAAATTGTCTGTTTAAATAGTTCGTCAAGTCTTGCTGTGTCTGGTTGAGTAATTTGTCCCAATGATTTTACATAGTCGCTATAAAATTTAATTTTCTGTTCAAGGAAGTCATTAAGAATTTGAATTTTGGGTTCTTCATTAAGTTCTTCTCCTGTCATTTTTCGTTTCAGCAAGTTTTGTATTTCTGTCTTAACGTTTGGGTCTGTTACTTGGCTGTCAAGAAGTTTGCTAAACTCCATTGGAGCCATAGTGTTTGTCTGCATAATCCAGTCGCAAGCAAGTATTGGTCGCAACACATAAAAGTATTTTTTTACTCTTACGCTGTCCTTTTGTAAATACTCTCTGTAATTGCCTTCTGCCATATGTAAATAATGATGGAGGCAAGATTTTGGGTTAAAAAATTCCTTTGTCAAGTCACGAAGTTTGTCTGCGGTAGAAAACTGCTGTAAGTAAACAATTGGACTTCTTAACCACTCTAACATTGGCGGATTTGATTTCCTAAAAAGTCGTAATGCTTTTTTTAGCTCCCAGCCAGCAAGGTCAATGTCGTTCGGTAAAATTTCTTCTTGATTATCTTTCTTGTCGTCAATTTTTAAATACCAGTCAAGCCGATGAATGTAAATATATCTTACGTCCCAGTCGCTGTCAGTTGAAGCAAAACCCCAAGCACGACTACCACTTTCAACAGCATACAAAATTTTGATGTCGTGTTGAAGTTCAAGTCTTAAAAGTTCCTTTTTTATTTCGTCTGTCATTGTTTACTGTGTCGTCATACGGTTGCCACTAACGTTTCTCGTGTATGAGCCGTTGCGTGGCTCGTCACGAACCATTAAAAGTACAAAACTCCGATGGAAAATCCGCGAGGATTTTCCAAAGAAACACTGACCAAGCAATGGCTCATACACGGTGTTGTATGCAGTGCTTTATTCTAACCAAGTCAAATCCTTAATTCTATTCGCAATTAGTTTGTGTTTAATTCTCTTATTTATTGCGTGCTCAATTGTTTTTAACACAACAGTTGTTCCTTCAGTAGACACTCTCTCTTTACTCGAAATCGAATGAAAATATCTTATTACATTAAAAATGTTTTCTTCTCCATCTTGCAGAGATTGTTCCATATCTTGAAAATCAGAAACATTAATTATTGTTAGTGGCATAATTTTATGAATCTCATTTTCAATCTCGATATTTTCATCGATTAAAATTTGTTCAAATTTTTGTTTAAAAACAAAAGAAGCTAAACCAGAACTAAAGATAGGGTCATTTACAACTAGTACAGGAAATAACTTTACTTTGCGATTAAAGTTGAACGACATATCATCAATAAACTTTTTGTAATTGTGAAATAGCTTTACTGTTTTGATTGTCAATTGGGTTAAACCATAATCTTTATAAAATTTATCAAGATTCAAAGCCTGATAATCAGCAATTGTTTTAACGGTTTTATAGCCATTAACTACTGGAAGATAATTACTCTTAGCTTCTGCTATTATTATTTTGTTTCTCTCTCTCACATAAAAATCCGCATACTCAACTTCATCACGTCCATTTAGTTTAAATTTTAAATCATCGGTTGCTCTTAATACTGTTCTTTTATTGTTTTTAAACGAATTCTTTAATATCTCTTCTAAAAAAGGCTCAAAAAAGACAGAACCAATGAAATTTCCCCAATCAGTTCTATTACAAATATTTTTAGCTTTTAAATAGTCAAACCAAAAATCATTAATAAACAAAGAATATGTTTTTTCGATTAGTAATGTATTGTCAAGAACCAAATATGTAATAATATCTTTCCCGTCTTTTCCAGAATTTTTATATAAAGGACTTTTCTTGATATTCAAGAATTCAAAAATTTTTAAATCGGTTTTTTCGGGTAGAGGAATGTCTTGATTTTCACTTAATTTATCAAGAATTTTTATTGCATCTTTTTCTGTCTTTTTTATATTAATATATTGGAACTTTAAGTTTTTATCATAGCTCACGAAATACGAATACATCTGGTTTTTGAAAAAATCATTCATTGATTCCACACCAAAAGTTTCTTTTAAATAATCTCGTAGATGGTCGCCAAAAGTGTAATCAAGGTCAATAGCTTTAAATAAACTAAATGCTTTAAAAAATAAATTTATAGAATTTGAAGTTGCATAATATTGATTATGAGGTAATTCTTTAAACATAAAATATTCAAAGAAGTTTTTTCCTAAAGTTTTGTGGTCAACTCCACTATACTCTTGGTCAAAAAGTAATATGTTTTCATTTACTGAAAGTAAATATTTTAAAATACGCTCTCTTAAATCAATTGTGTATTCTGGTGTTTGCTCGACAAAACCTTCTGTGTCAATTACTTCTTGAAAAGCATAAAGACAAGTTACTCTTGAAAATAGATTGTGGTTTGCAGGTGTTCTTAAATACTTTAAAATAAACTGTGGGCAGTTTGATTGAGATGGATGATTATTATTGTCAAGAAAAAGGACTCTTAAACATTCAATTTGAGTTTCTCGTGAATCATCAAAATAAGATTTGTCGATTGGCTTTAATCTTGCATTAATAGCAGCTATAGTAGCTAATATTTCCTCTTTCGGTAAAAGTTTAATGATTTCGATGGGATTTTCGGGAATTTCGGAACCATAGAAGTCGGAAAACTTAATTAAATGTCCCATCATAATTTATTCATTTTTTGTTTTCCAGCATTGCATACAACACCCAAACTTACGAAACTCTCATAATTTATTCGTAATTTGTGTTAAATTT
>CAYVUB010000056.1:0-7547 GCA_964454675.1 uncultured Flavobacteriaceae bacterium
TTAAAAAGAGAACTTCAAATTTATTAAAAACCCCGTTTGCGGTATTTTGAAAAACAATACAAAATATTTCGTATTTTTATATACCAACCAATACCGCAATAATAATGTTAAAGAAATCAATTGCCTTATTGCTCCTTATCATCGCTGTTTACTGGAGTTTTTCAGCATTGCTGCCGTCAAAAATTTCCAATTTAGAAACCGGTAAAAATGAGTTTTCGACACATCGTGCTTTGGTACATCTCAAAGAAATTTCAAAAGAACCACATTATGTGGGTGCCAAAAATCATCAAGCCGTAAGAGATTACCTGATAAAAACGCTGAACAATCTGGGGCTGGAAACCCAAGTACAGGAAGCCTATTCGCTAACAGATTGGGGTACTATCACAAAACCGAAAAACATTCTGGCCCGCATAAAAGGTTCGGGCAACTCTAAAGCCCTGATGCTGCTGGCGCATTACGACAGCAACCCGCATTCGTCGCCGGGAGCCAGTGATGCCGGTTCGGGAGTTGTGACCATCCTGGAAGGTTTGCGAGCGTATCTTCATGCCGGCAAAACACCAAAAAACGACATCATCATCCTTTTTAGTGATGCCGAAGAATTAGGACTTAACGGTGCCGATATTTTTGTCAATAAACATCCGTGGGCAAAAGATGTAGGCTTGGTGCTCAACTTTGAAGCGCGTGGCAGCGGCGGACCAAGCTATATGCTGGTAGAAACCAACGGCGGAAACCAAAAACTTATAGAAGCATTTGTAAAAGCCAATCCGGAATTTCCGGCGGCAAATTCTCTGGCATACAGCGTTTACAAAATGCTGCCCAATGATACAGATTTAACCCGTTTTAGAGAAGACGGCAACATCGACGGATTCAATTTTGCATTTATTGACGACCATTTTGATTACCATACCGCTTTGGATACCTATGAGCGGCTGGACAGAAATACGCTGGAACATCAAGGCTCATACCTTATGCCGCTGCTCAACTACTTTGCCGGTGCCAACCTGAACACTCTTAAAAGCGGTGAAGATAATGTTTACTTTAACGTTCCTGTTTTTAAAACCGTAAGCTATCCGTTTTCATGGATTTGGCCAATGCTCATACTGGCGGTTGCCATATTTGCCGCACTGGTATTTTACGGTATAAAAAAGCGGGCGTTAGATTCAAAGCATATTGCAATGTCATTTTTACCGGGCATTGCCGCGCTGATTATCAACGGGCTTATCGGATATTTCGGCTGGAAAATCCTGACAGCCGTTTATCCGCAGTACAACGAAATGCTTCATGGGTTTACCTACAACGGGCACGCGTATATCTGGGCATTTGCGCTGCTGTCTGCCGGTGTGTGTATGTGGCTGTACGACAAGGTTTACAAACCCGAAAATACCGCCAGCCTTACTGTGCCGCCCATTTTACTGTGGCTTGCGATATGTGCCGTTGTCGCCCTGAAACTTGGAGGAGCGAGTTTCTTTATCATTCCGGTGTTTTTTAGTTTGGTGAGCTTGTTTGTATTGATAAGACAAAAACGTCCCGATATTATATTAATGGCATTTTTGCTTTTTCCGTTATTGACCATTATATCGCCGTTTATTGTGATGTTTCCCGTTGGCCTGGGCTTAAAAACCATCATTACGGCCACTATTCTGGTATCCATAATTTTTGCATTGTGCATAGGTGTTTTCGGATTTTACAGGCATAAAAAACGTATGGCTTATATATTGTTTTTGGGTGCTTTAACCTGTTTTGTCTGGGCACATTTTACATCCGGTTTTAATGAAAACCGTCCAAAACCGAATAGCCTGGTTTATATTATGGATGCTGATAATAATTCGGCAATTTGGGCAACCTACGACAATGTATTGGATTCATGGACAGAAAAATACCTGACCAAAAACCCCGATGTGTATGCCGATGCTTCAAAAGTTACCTTTGGAAGTAAATACCGGACAGCGTTTTCGTATATGAAAGAAGCCAATATCAAACCATTAAAACAGCCTTATATAGACAAGCAGAAAGATACGGTTATTGGCAATGTGCGCCATGTTCAGTTGTTTATTTCGCCACAACGTGCCGTAAACCGGATGGAATTTTTTGCAGGTGATGACACACAGTTTTTAAGTTTTAATATCAACGGGCTGGAAGTACCAAAACACAAACACAACGATTACGTTTTCAATAACCGGGTAAATAACCGTTTGTTCAGTTTTTTTGTACCCGATGACAATCATCTGGAGCTTATTTTTACCGTGCCGAAAGGACAAAAAACAGCCTTTCAACTGCATGAAGTATCGTTGGATATGTATGATAATCCGTTATTTGACAATCCTAAACGTCCGGAAACCATGATTCCGAAGCCTTTTGTCATTAACGATGCGGTAATTATCAAGAAAACAATTAGTATTGATTAGGTTGTTTAAATTATCAAGCACATAAAAAATCTGTAATTATTAGCAGTCTTTTAAGAGATTTTAGTCTTTATTTTCATAGTTTTGGCGCATAAAATTTAAAAACAATAAACTTTAACAGATGAAAAAAACAATATTCTCTTTAGTGTTGCTTATATCGTTTTCGGCAGTTGCCCAAACAAAAACCGAACTGCAAAAGCATTTTGAAAAATATTATGCCCAGATGAAGCAGCAAGGTGATGTGCAGGGTGTGATTAATGCCTTGACACATCTGGATGTTATTTTGCCGTCGCAGGCACGCAAAGATACGCTCGCCTATATTTATGCATCCGAAGGCAGAAATCTGGAAGCCTTAAACACTATAGGTATTGAAAAAAACGATTCAGACTCTGATATGAACACAGAAGTTAAAGCCATTGCTTTGGCGGCACTTAACGAGCCTGCCCGTGCACTGGAATTTTATGAAGTATTGTTTCAGCGCAATCCTAACGCATATTTGGCTTATGAAATAGCCGATTTGAAATTTCAAACCAATGATCTTACAGGTGCAAAAGAAAAAGTTGAATACGGACTGGCAAATGTAAAAGACGATATGAAACGCACCTATTACGAAACACAACAGCCCTATCAAACATCATTAAAAGCGGCACTTACGTATTTAAAAGCTATTTTGATTTTTAATGAAGACCAAACCAACAATGTTGAAAAAGCTATTGCTACATTAACACATGCGCTGGCAATGGATCCTAATTTTAACTTGGCAAAAATTTCAAAAGACGCTTTACTGGCAAGAAAGAAAGAATAAACAATATAGCCTGTTTTTTAAGATACAAACTGTAATTCATAATGAATTACAGTTTTTTTATGTTTTCTTTATAAAGGTTATACCGATAATCTTAATATTTTTGTAGAAATGAGGTTTGCATGAAATCTATTCTTTTAGTAGAAGACGATATTACTTTTTCTGAAATGTTAAAACGTTTTTTGGAACGTAACTATCGTGTGGCTTCAAGTTATAACATTGCCAATGCCAGGCAGCAGTTAAGCACTTCAAAATTTGATTTGGTATTTACAGATTTGCGCCTTCCGGACGGTGACGGCATTACACTTTTAAACGATATAAGAGCCAAATATCCCGAAACACCTGTGGTGTTAATGACCGGTTATGCCGAAGTTTCAACAGCGGTAAAAGCCATGAAACACGGTGCATTCGATTATATTTCAAAACCTTTTAATCCCGATGAAGTTCTGGAAGTTATCAAAAATGCGTTGGAAGTTATACCCGAAAATCCGACACCGGTAAAAAAAGAATCCGAAACACCTGCCGAATTTGTTACCGGCATAAGTGCAGCGTCAAAAACACTTAACGAATACATTAATCTGGTCGCGCCAACAGATTTATCGGTTTTAATAACAGGTGCCAGCGGTACCGGTAAAGAGGTTGTCGCAAAATCCATTCATTTAAAAAGTCACCGCAGTAACGCACCGTTTATTGCCGTAGATTGCGGTTCTATCCCTAACGAAATTGCTTCGAGCGAATTTTTCGGGCACAAAAAAGGCTCGTTTACAGGTGCGGTCAATGATAAAATCGGTCATTTTGAAGCCGCTAATAATGGTACACTGTTTCTGGACGAAATAGGAAATTTATCGTATGAAAATCAAGTGCAGCTATTACGCGCATTGCAGGAGCGGCGTGTAAAACCCGTAGGAAGCAGCAAAGAGGTTGAGGTCGATATACGGTTGATAACCGCTACCAATGACGATTTGCTTAAAGCCGTTGAGAACGGTACTTTCAGGGAAGATTTGTATCACAGGCTTAACGAATTTTCTATTAAAGTTCCCGACTTAAAAGACAGGATTGACGATATTGTATTGTATGCCGATTATTTTTTGAACAATGTAAACAAACAGCTCAATAAATCGATTATAGGGTTTTCTGCCGATGTGCTGAACGTTTTTCAAAAGTATTCATGGTCGGGAAACTTGCGTGAACTATCAAATGTTATCAAACGGGCCGCCTTATTGACCAAAGGTAATATCATTGAAAAAAACGTATTACCCGAAGCTGTTTTAAATAATCACACAAATCCTTCGCCTGCTACTTTTTCAACAAAAGCCAATGAAAAAGAACTCATTATAAGTGCTTTGAAAGAAGCCGGAAACAATAAAACACTTGCGGCAAAGCTACTCAATATAACCCGTAAAACGCTGTATAATAAGATAAAAGAATACGACCTTAACTAAGGAAATCATCTATGGCTTCAAGTAGTTGCTGTACTTCTGTTTCAAGCCTTGCAAATGTTGTTTCGGGAAATGTGCTGCTGTGTGCCAGTGTTTCCAAATACGGGATAGCTTTGTTGACATTCAGCAGTTTAAACATACTCAGCATTTTGTGGCTAATGCTGTTTACGGTTTCAATATCATTGCCGGTTACCGCATTTTTCAGGTCGGAAATATTTGTTTTTGTGTCTGTAACAAAGGCTTGTAAGGTTGATTTAACAGCCGCGTTATCGTGATTTAAAAACGTACTCAACGCATTAATACTAAAGGTATCCTGATGTATATTTACAATGGTTTCATTTACTGCTTTCAGATTTAATTGTTGCCCGGGAAAAAGCCGTTGCAAAGCAGTTAATAGTGCTGCATGTGGAAAAGGCTTGAAAATCACTTCAGAAAATCCGCTTTCCAAATAATTTTCACGACCCAGGTCTGTGCGTCCGGTAATGGCAATGATTGGCTGCTTTTTATAAAATTCCGATTGTTTTAAAGTTTCCATAAAATGAAATCCGTTCATTTTTGGCAACTGTATATCTGTGATGACCAAATCAAATGCAAGCTTGTCAATGTGTTCAAGAGCATCTTTTGCATTGTCAAATGCCTCAACCTTAATATGATACTGCTTTAATAAGTCTGATAGTAATTGGCGTATAGACATATCATCATCTACTATAATGGCTTTTAAATTAAATGATGTGGTATTGGTTGTTTTTAATGGTGTTTTCAGCTCTATTGTTGAAAATGTTGCCGGAAGCCTCAAAATAAATGTACTGCCTTTACCGGGCTTGCTTTTAAGCGTTAATGAACCCCCGAGCAGTTGCGCCAGTTTTTTTGATATGGTAAGCCCTAATCCAAATCCGCCTGCATTTACGGTCTTGTCATGGGCTTGTGTAAACGCTTTAAAAATATTGTCCTGCTGTGCTTCATCGATACCTATACCGGTGTCTTTAACTTTAATTTTAAAGTAAGGTTTGGCTTTGTAATCAACAAATTGTGTGGTTATTGTTATAGTGCCTTCATGGGTAAACTTATAAGCATTACCTATCAGGTTGTATAATATTTGTTTGATACGCAATGAGTCGCTTATAAGCGGTTTCGATAACGTATTGTCATGATTTACAATAATATGAATAGGTTTGTCGCTGTAAATGTTTTTAACATTGTTTACCACTTCATCAATTATGGCTTGCAAACTGAATGTCACAAACTCTATAGTGATGTTACCGTCTTCAAGCTTTGAAAAATCCAGCAAATCTTCAACCAGTTGCGTCATGTATCCTGATGCATTTTTAATGTGGTCAATGTAATAACCGTCTTTGGAATTTTGTGACGATTTTTGAAGCAGTTCGCTATATCCGGTAATGGTGCTTAATGGTGTTCGTAAATCGTGGCTTACCATAGATATAAGCTGTTCCCTGCTTTTTAATAGCGATGATGTATAAGCGTTGGCTTTTTCAAGTTGTTGGCGGTAACGCTGGTTTTTCCTGAAGTCATTTAAAATAATGATTGAAAAAATAATGATGATGATAAAGCTGATAATAGCCGCCAAAAAAATAATGTTCTTGCTGTTATTTAAAGTTTGCTCATGTTTGGCATTCACGCTCTTTGAATATAAATTGATTTCATTTTCAAGCATCACGAGCAAATTTTTAAGCTGCTTTGATGTTATGGAATCATTTTTTAAAAGTTCCTGCTCTTTTTTTTGCGAATTTCTTTTTTGTAACAACTCTTCTCTCTGAACGTTTTCAAGCATATTGCGTGAAACGGTTACTATGGAGTCTATTTGTTTTTGGTTAATTCTGCTTATAGTATCATTGGGTGCATGTTTATTTAAAAGGCTTACATAATCTTCCAGGTTACGTCTGGTTTTTGAATCCAAAGTCAAAGGATCCTCAATAAAATCTTCAACGGTAAGTTTTCCTAAAATGGAATATACCGAACCCAATTTTTTAATGGCCTGGTTTATGGATTTTTCTGATGTATTGCTTTGCTTAATACGTTTTAAATCGGTAATGTTGTCCAGTTTCCTGTTAAATACCAGCTTAATGCTGTCTAACAGTTCTTCTTGTGTTGAGCTGTTAATCAATATATTGAGTGAATCTATGCGCATCATTAACTTTCCGTTTTCAGAAATATACGCATTGAATTTTTCGGGCGATTCTATCTGGATAGCGGCACGGGCCAAACTTTCATTCTCATAGATATCGGCAATAAGACTTCCTGTTTTTAAAATTTTGTTTTGGTCTTTTATGCCTTCTTTTTGAATATCGGTAAATGTTTCCAGTTCTGTAAATACCAGCCATCCGGAAACAGCGGCTAATATAACTAAAGCCACATATCCAAAAAGAACTTTTAAAGTGATTCTATGCTTTGAAGATTCCATAGTTACAAAAATAATGATTACAAATCATAATAATGTACAATAGCCAAAACTACCTTTTTTTTAAAATATTTTAAGTTTGATGCTCACATTATTAAATGGTTTCGATGTACTGCTATAATCACTAAAGCTATTAATCATGAAACAAATTTTATTTTTTTTGACAGTGTTGTTTCTCTCTTTTACAACACTGCAATCGCAAACAAACACTCGTCTTGTATCAGGAAATTGGAACGTTAACACTACATGGAGTTTGGGTATTGTGCCCACAAGCGCACATGATGTGGTAATCCCTACGGGGCTTGCGGTAACGGTAAATGTTGCTGCAACTGTTAAATCAATTGAGCTTCAGGGAAATTCTGCTCTTACTATTTCCTCTAATTTGTCATTTGCAGATGCCTCTACATTTCACCCTGATACCACGGTAAACTGGACAAGCGGAACTTTAAGCGGTGGCGGAACACTGACCGCCGAAGGAATTATCAACC
>CAYVUB010000057.1:0-7349 GCA_964454675.1 uncultured Flavobacteriaceae bacterium
GCTACCGCACGATTGCATCGTGTGGTAAAAGTTAAAGTAAATACAAATGTCACACGAATGGATTCGTGCGGTAGCAGAGGGATAAAGAAACCGAAAAGGATTTATTCAATAATCAAGTAGGTAGAGATATAGTATATAACGGAATGACAAATTTGATGCTTATGCAACAGGCTGTTCAGGATGCATTTGACAATGGTAATTGTATAAGTAGTGCCTACACACACAATCTGCTAAGAATTATACCGTTCATAAGCTTCACGTTCCAGCATTTCTCTATGATCCGGGTGCGCCAATGAAATCAACAATTTGGCTCTTTCTTTTAAATTCTTTCCGTATAAATTGACCACACCGTATTCTGTTGAAATATAATGAACGTGCGCTCTTGTAGTGGTTACGCCTGCGCCTTCCTTTAAAAAAGGTACAATCTTGGAAACACCTTTATTGGTTACAGATGGCATGGCGATGATAGGTTTTCCGCCTTCGGACAGCGATGCGCCTCTTATAAAATCCATTTGTCCGCCAACGCCGCTGTACTGCATTTTCCCTATGGTATCGGCACATACTTGCCCGGCAAGGTCAATTTCTATGGCACTGTTTATGGCTGTAACTTTCGGGTTTTGACGAATAATTGCCGTATCATTGGTATATGCCGCTTCTTTAAAATGAACAATAGGGTTATCATCTAAAAAATCATAGAGCTTTCTTGAACCAATGGCAAAGCAGGTTACAATCTTGCCTCGTTTTATCTTTTTGTCTTCTCCGGTAATGATGCCTTTTTCGACCAGCGGAAGTATGCCGTCAGAAAACATTTCGGTATGGATGCCCAAACGTTTGTGGCTTGTTAAGTTGCTCAACACCACATTCGGGATACCGCCAATACCCATTTGAAGCGTAGCACCATCTTCAACCAACTGTGCTACGTGATGGCCTATTTTCTTTTCAATTTCGGTAGGTTCTGATGGTTCAACGCTATGTATAGGTGTATCAATATACACCGCCGAATCAATATTTTTTATATGGATGATACCGTCACCGTGTGTTCTGGGTACATTCGGGTTAACCTGCGCAATTACCTTTTTTGCAACCTGTATAGCAGTTGCCGTAACATCAATAGAGGTTCCCAACGAGCAATAACCATGTTTATCCGGTGGTGATACCTGAATAAAAGCCACATCCAACGGTAAAATATTACGTTTAAAAAGCAGATGCAATTCACTTAAAAAAATAGGAATATACGCGCCGCGTTCAGAATTTACAACGCTACGCACATTACCGCCCACAAAACAACTGTTGGTAAAAAAACTTTTATTATAAGGTTCTTGTGTATATAGTGCATTACCTTCTGTATGCATCTGGACAATCTCAACATCCTGAAGTTGGTTGTGGTTTTTGCATAAGGCTTCAATAAGGTATTTTGGGGTCATTGCCGCTCCTTGAAAAAATACTCTGTTTCCTGATTTTACATGAGATACGGCTTCTTCTTTTGTTATATAATTTATCATTTATTGTATGATTTTTATGAACATAAATAGTTTTGTAAAGGTACGAATTGCATCATTTCAACAAATATGATTTTAATCAGTATTTAGATGATTTTGCATAAAAAAACCCAAGATCTTCACCTTGGGTTTACGCACTAATACAATTAAGATAATAGGGTTTATCGTAATCTATCTACAGATTTTACGAGATCTTCGTCCTTTTTTATGGCCTTATTGGCTAACACCAAAAACACGATAGAAAAAATAGGTAACAAAATCCCAACACCTTTCTCAGAAACATCAGCTTCTCCAGATATATTTAGAGATTGATATACAAATAATCCTAATAAAATAAAGTTTAATATGATATTAAGTCGTCCCAAAACAAATTGAAACTTCCTGTTTTTATAATTTAATATTGACACCAAAGATAAAAAAGCCGAACCTAAAAACAAAGCTAAATATGAGACATTATCTTTAGCAAAAAACGGCATATCGGTATTTGTTGTCCATAAGTGGAATACAAAAATCAAACCGGCAGAAATGATGGCTGCCATGATTAAATATAGGGTTTGAATACGTTGTAACATTTATTTTTTGTAAATTGTTGTACAAAATTAGCAGTTTCTTTTTAAAACAATGATTAAAATTTAAAATAAAATTGTATTATTGCACAAGCAATCTGTTAATCACGGATTAATAGATTGTTAAATCTTCAAAATTTTATTCGATTTATTTCCCGCTTATTTAATTTTTAAAAAGTACGGATCAAATCAATTTCAATTTTAAAATTATATTATTTTATCTCATAAACATACATGTTTGAAATTTCTCAATTAAAAGAACTTAAGCTGTCCGATTTACAGGATATTGCTCAAAAATTGGATGTACCCAAGTATCGTACACTAAAAAAATCGGAACTCGTTTATCAAATATTGGATTTGCAGGCTGCCAATCCTGATGTTGTAAAAAGCGAGTTACCCAAAACCGAAGCACCTGCTGCTTCAACGCCTCAAAAAAATACAAAACCCAAAAGAGAGCGTATTCAAAAAAAACAAACAGCAAACACATCTCAGCAAAAAATAGAATTGCCTGAAATAAAAGATGAAAAACCTGCAAAAGAACAACAGGCCGAAGTTGTAGAACCGCGAGAAAATACAACGCCCAAACAACCTGAACAAAAACAAAACAATCCGCAGCCCCAAAAAGAAAATCCCAACCAGCACAAACCACAGCACAGGGATAATCAAAATCAAAACAACAAACCTCAGCAACGCAATAACGAACCAAACGGCAACCGCCATAACGTTCAGGATGGTAACCAGCAGGCAAAAGGCAATAACGGCAACAAAGATAACCGTAACCGTTACAGAGAGCCCGATTTTGAGTTTGATGCTATTATTGAAAGTGAAGGCGTTCTGGACATCATGCAGGATGGTTACGGATTTTTACGATCATCAGATTATAACTATTTATCATCACCTGATGATATTTATGTGTCGCAATCGCAAATTCGTTTATTCGGTTTGAAAAAAGGTGATACCGTTCTTGGAAATGTGCGTCCTCCAAAAGAAGGCGAGAAATATTTCCCATTAATAAAAGTGACCAAAATAAATGGCCAAAGTCCTGATGTGGTTAGAGACCGCGTATCATTTGAGCATTTAACACCTTTATTTCCGAAGGAAAAATTCAACATTGCCGAAAAACAAAGCACTGTTTCTACCCGTATCATGGATTTGTTTTCTCCAATAGGAAAAGGACAGCGCGGCATGATAGTATCGCAACCAAAAACAGGTAAAACCATGTTACTTAAAGATGTTGCCAATGCCATTGCCGCCAATCATCCCGAAGTATATTTAATGATTTTACTGATTGACGAGCGTCCGGAAGAGGTTACAGATATGCAGCGAAGTGTGCGTGGCGAAGTAATTTCGTCAACATTTGACAAAGAAGCCCACGAACACGTAAAAATTGCCGATATTGTTCTTGAAAAAGCAAAACGCCTGGTAGAATGCGGTCACGATGTAGTTGTATTACTGGACTCTATCACACGTTTGGCAAGAGCTTACAATACGGTACAACCTGCATCGGGTAAAATATTAAGCGGTGGTGTTGATGCCAATGCATTACACAAACCAAAACGCTTTTTTGGTGCTGCACGTAATATTGAAAACGGTGGTTCATTGACCATCATAGCTACCGCACTTACCGAAACAGGCTCAAAAATGGATGAAGTGATTTTTGAAGAATTTAAAGGAACCGGTAATATGGAACTGCAACTTGACAGAAAAATATCTAACCGACGTATTTTCCCTGCTATTGATTTGACCTCGTCAAGCACACGTAGAGATGATTTATTGCTTGATGAAAATACTATTCAACGTATGTGGGTAATGCGTAAATATCTGGCAGATATGAATCCTGTTGAAGCAATGGAATTTATAAACGACAGAGTAAAGAAAACCCGAAACAATGATGAGTTTTTAATTTCAATGAACGGTTAACATTCTCATAATTAATATAAAAAAAATCCTCTGAAAATTTTCAGAGGATTTTTTTTATGCTTGTCCCGTAGGTCCAAAATTTAATGGAATAGGCGGCTGCTCATAATCCTTAATTTCACCATGAGCATTTTCAAAACGTTTTACATTTTCGCCCAATGCTTTAAGCAATCTTTTGGCATGTTGCGGTGTTAAAATGATACGTGATTTTACTTTGCTTTTTGGCGTGCCGGGCATTATACTCACATAATCTATCACAAATTCTGATACAGAATGATTGATGATTGCCAGATTTGAATAAATTCCTTCGGCTGTTTTTTCATCAATTTCTATATTAATCTGTCCTTGATTTTTTTTAATGTCGTCTGCCATAATTTTTTATCCCTGCGAAAGCAGGAATCTCACATTTTTAAGGTTAATATTTTTTATGAATTAAAAGATCCCCGCTTTCGCAGGGATTTGTTTTAATTATAATTAAATTCTTCTTTGGCTTTCATCATTTCATTGAATTCCTCTTTAGAACCAACGATAATTGTTTCATAACGTTTCATACCGGTTCCGGCAGGAATTCTATGACCTACAATAACATTTTCTTTCAAGCCTTCAAGATCATCAATCTTAGCGCTTACAGCTGCTTCGTTAAGAACTTTGGTAGTTTCCTGGAACGATGCCGCAGAAATGAACGATTTGGTTTGCAACGACGCTCTTGTAATACCTTGTAATATAGGCGTTGCGGTTGCCGGTTGTGCATCTCTGGCTGTAACTAATTGTTTGTCTTCTCTGCGTAAGATTGAGTTTTCATCTCTTAACTCGCGTACAGTTACAATTTGTCCAGGTTTTAATGTAGAAGAATCTCCCGCATCTTCAACCACTTTCATTCCGAAGATTTTATCATTCTCTTCAATGAAATCAGATTTGTGAACCAATTGATCCTCTAAGAAAATTGTATCTCCGGAATCAATGATTTGTACTTTACGCATCATTTGTCTTACAACAACTTCAAAGTGCTTGTCATTGATTTTCACACCTTGCAAACGGTAAACTTCCTGTACTTCATTTACCAGATATTGCTGTACCGCTGCAGGACCTTTGATATTCAAGATATCATCTGGCGTTATTGAACCGTCTGATAAAGGCATACCTGCTTTAACATAATCATTTTCCTGAACAAGAATTTGATTTGATAGTTTTACCAGATATTTTTTAACTTCACCCAGTTTTGATTCTATAACAATCTCACGGTTACCTCTTTTGATTTTTCCGAAAGATACCACACCGTCAATCTCACTTACTACAGCAGGATTTGAAGGGTTACGAGCCTCGAACAACTCGGTTACACGTGGTAAACCTCCTGTAATATCACCGGCTTTTGCCGATTTACGAGGTATTTTAACCAATACTTTACCTACGTTAATTTTCTCACCATCATTAATCATCAAGTGAGCACCAACAGGCAAGTTGTATGAACGGATAATATTGCCTTTTGAATCTTCAATATGCAAGGTAGGTATCAGCTTTTTGTTTCTTGATTCTGAAATTACTTTTTCCTGGAAACCTGTTTGCTCATCAATTTCTACCTGATAAGTAACACCTTGCTCAATGTTTTCATAAGCTACTTTTCCTGCAAATTCAGAAATAATCACACCGTTGTATGGATCCCACTGGCAAATAACATCACCGCGTTTCACTTTATCGCCCGGTTTTACATAAATGAATGAACCATAAGGGATATTGCTGGTACTTAGTGCTATTCCTGTTTTTGCATCTACAAGTTTAAATTCTGAAGTTCTTGAAATCACGACATCTACTGCATTACCTGCATTGTCTGTTCCTTTTACAACTTTTAAATCTTCAATTTCTGCAATACCGTCAAATTTAACAGTCAATTTATTTTCTTCTGAAATGTTACCTGCAATACCTCCTACGTGGAATGTACGAAGTGTTAACTGTGTACCCGGTTCACCAATAGATTGTGCTGCCACAACTCCAACGGCTTCACCGCGCTGTACCATTTTACCTGTTGCAAGGTTACGACCGTAACATTTTGCACAAATACCTTGGTGTGCTTCACAGGTTAATGCTGAACGTACTTCAATAGATTCTATTGGAGATTCGCCAATACGTTTTGCGATTGTTTCGTTAATATGTTCACCTGCATGCACAAGAATTTCTTCTGTTAATGGGTTGTAAACATCATTTAAAGACGTTCTACCTACGATTCTGTCTTCAAGGTTTTCAATAATTTCTTCATTCTTTTTTAATGCAGAAACTTCAATACCTCTTAATGTACCACAATCTTCGCTATAGATGATTACATCTTGCGAAACGTCAACCAAACGACGGGTTAAATACCCTGCATCGGCTGTTTTTAACGCTGTATCGGCAAGACCTTTACGGGCACCGTGTGTTGAGATGAAATATTCTAAAATTGAAAGTCCTTCTTTAAAGTTTGAAAGAATAGGATTCTCGATAATCTCACCACCACCTGCGTTTGATTTTTTAGGTTTTGCCATCAATCCACGCATACCGGTAAGCTGACGTATCTGCTCCTTAGATCCACGCGCTCCGGAATCAAGCATCATATACACAGAGTTAAAACCTTGCTGATCTTCACGGATACGTTTCATGGACAACTCTGTCAATTCTGCATTGGTTGATGTCCAAATATCAATTACCTGGTTGTAACGTTCATTGTTGGTAATAAGACCCATGTTATAGTTTGCCATAATACCGTC
The DNA here is from genome assembly GCA_964454675.1 of uncultured Flavobacteriaceae bacterium. Taxonomy (GTDB): domain Bacteria; phylum Bacteroidota; class Bacteroidia; order Flavobacteriales; family Flavobacteriaceae; genus CAYVUB01. The sequence continues at coordinate 6,718 of CAYVUB010000057.1, forward strand.
AACCTCTGTATTTGCTCTGTCAATCATTCCTTGTTTTTCGGCAGGAATAATGATATCACCTAAACTGAATGATAAACCACCCTGGAATGCAAATTTGAAACCTAAGTCTTTAATTTGATCTAAAAATTCGGCTGTTTCAGGCACGCTGGTTGCTTTCAAAATATCACCAATAATATCTCTTAAGGATTTTTTGGTTAATACCTGATTGATATATCCTGCTGCCGAAGGTACTTTTTCGTTGAATAGTACACGCCCAACAGTTGTTTCAATAATTTGAGGAACTAACTCGCCATCAGCATTAAAATCTAAAGTTCTTACTTTGATAGTTGCATTAAGATCTACTTTTCTTTCATTGTAAGCAATGTTTACCTCTTCAGCAGAATAGAACGTTAAACCTTCACCTTTAACTTTTACGCTATCGGTAGATTTACGCTGCTTAGTCATATAGTAAAGCCCAAGAACCATGTCTTGAGAAGGCACTGTTACCGGCGAACCATTTGCCGGATTCAAGATATTATGTGATGCCAGCATTAACAGTTGTGATTCCAAAATAGCTTCCGGTCCTAATGGTAAATGCACCGCCATCTGGTCACCGTCAAAATCGGCGTTGAATGCCGTACAAACTAACGGGT
>CAYVUB010000058.1:0-7259 GCA_964454675.1 uncultured Flavobacteriaceae bacterium
CTTATTGTGTATTCGGGAGCGATTATGATTTTGATGCTCTTTACCGTTATGATGATGAATTTCAACAAAGAATCTCATTTTAACAAAAAGAAACTCGTGGTACTGGCAGCAGTTATAGCGTCATGTCTGGTAGTGTATATTTTGTTTGCAACATTCTTAAAAGCTCAACCAATGATTGAAAGTGGAGATTACTTCGTTTCGGGAGAAGATTACCAATCTATCAAAGTATTAGGACAAGTATTGCTTGAAGATTATGTTATTCCGTTTGAAATGGCTGCGATTCTTCTGCTTGTTTCAATGATTGGAGCGGTATTATTGTCTAAAAAAGATAAGAAGGTTAAAATATCATAATATGAAAAAAGATAAAGTTATGATGGATAAACAAAAAGGGGAAATTCTAAACAGAATATTGATATGGCTACCATCATTAGTAATTATCTTGTACTACATTCCTAATGCATTGAATAAATTACTTGAACCGAATCAAACAGGTAAAATTGTAGAAAACAGTGCTGTAATGATTACAGCTGGAATTTTTCTATTAATTGCCGTAGCTCTTTTCTTATACAACAAAACTATACTGATTGGAACATCTATGTTAGTTTTGTATATGATTTTCATTGTATTAATTCATATGTATAAAGGAAAATCATCTGAAGTTGTAATTCTAATACTTATGGCGACAATATTCGCTTCATATATTAGAAAGCCACAATTATTTCATCAAAAGCAAGAATAAAAAATGTAATTACAGAATATGTTACAAAATATTTTACAGGAAATCGGAATCCAAAACTACATAACCCTTGCAACACTCTTGTTTTGCATAGGTGTTTTTGGAGTATTATACAGACGAAATGCCATCGTCGTGTTTATGTCTGTCGAGATTATGCTTAACGCGGTCAACCTTCTTTTGGTGGCTTTTTCATCGCTGCATCAGGATACGGCAGGACAGGTATTTGTATTTTTCTCTATGACCGTAGCGGCAGCCGAAGTAGCAATAGGACTGGCAATACTGGTAGCCATCTACCGAAACATACAATCTATTGATATTGATAATTTACGAAACTTAAAAGGATAATTAAAACAATGAATACAACCTTAGTTTTACTCTTAATACTATCGCCTTTTATAGGGTTTTTAATCAATATTTTCTTCGGAAAACAATTACGGAAATCAGTTTCCGGGATTATCGGAACCTTATCGGTAGTTGTTTCATTCATAGCATCACTGACGCTTTTCTCACAGGTGTTACAATCCGGACAAGGTATTACCGTCCATCTTTTTGACTGGATGGCGGTTTCAAATTTCACTATTGGTTTCAGCTTTTTATTAGACCAGTTATCATTATTGTGGCTGCTTTTTGTTACAGGAATCGGAACCCTGATACATGTGTATTCCATAAGCTATATGCACGATGACGATAATTTTCATAAGTTTTTTGCTTACCTCAACCTGTTTGTATTCTTCATGATAACCTTGGTTGGCGGCAGCAACTTATTAATCATGTTTATTGGTTGGGAAGGCGTTGGATTATGCTCTTATTTGCTGATAGGATTTTGGTACAAAAACCAGAATTACAATGATGCGGCAAAGAAAGCATTTATCATGAACCGCATTGGGGATTTAGGATTTTTAATAGGAATCTTCATCATAGGCTACTTGTTCAACTCATTGGATTACCTTATAATTAAAGAAACCATCATCAGCGGAAGCTACGTAAACACCTTTTGGCTGGCATTTGCCACATTCTGCTTATTTATAGGAGCAACAGGAAAATCGGCACAGTTACCGCTTTATACATGGTTACCCGATGCGATGGCAGGACCAACACCCGTATCGGCATTAATCCACGCAGCGACGATGGTAACTGCCGGAATTTTCATGATTACACGATTAAACTTTCTGTTCGATTTAACGCCAAGCGTATTGAACATCATCGCTATTGTTGGTGCTTTAACTGCGCTTGTGGCAGCGTTTATTGCACTCGTTCAAAACGACATCAAAAAAGTATTGGCATATTCGACCGTATCACAATTAGGATTAATGTTTTTGGCTTTAGGCTTGGGAGCTTATGAAGTTGCTGTTTTCCACGTAATTACTCACGCTTTCTTTAAGGCTTGTTTGTTTTTGGGTTCGGGTTCGGTCATCCACGCAATGGGAGGAGAACAGGATATGAGATATATGGGAGGACTGAAAAGCCATATGAAAATAACTTTCATCACGTTTTTAGTTTCGACTTTGGCTATTTCGGGAATTTTCCCACTTTCGGGATTCTTCTCAAAAGATGAAATCTTATTGGTTGCATTCCACGAAAATAAAGCACTTTGGATAATCGCTTCACTCGCTTCAATAATGACCGCTTTTTATATGTTCCGTTTGTTGTTTCTGACTTTCTTCGGAAAATTCAGAGGAACGGAAGAACAAAAGCACCATTTACACGAAAGTCCGAGTTTGATGACTTTTCCACTGATTGTTTTGGCTGTTTTGGCTGCAATCGGAGGGCTTATCAGTATTCCTGAAAAAAGTTGGCTGAACCATTATTTAGAACCGATTTTTATCGGAACAAGAGAACACCATCATTTAGATTCAACTGCATTTATCCTTATGGGAATTGCAACGGTTGGGGCTTTAATCGGAATTTTCATTGCTTATTCCAAATACATCAAAAAGCAGGAAGTTCCTGCAAAAGATTCCGAAATTACAGGATTTGCCAAAGTATTGTACAACAAATTTTATGTTGACGAAATTTACACGGCATTGTTTGTAAAACCACTTTATGCGCTGGGAAGCTTCTTTAAAAACAGTATTGAAGTTGCAATTTCAACAGTAGTTTTTGGTTTTGGAAAACTGGCACATTCGGCAGCGTCACAAGGAAGATATTTACACAACGGAAGTATAGGGCTTTACCTGTTTGTTTTTGTAATCGGGTTTAGTGCCATCCTGTATTTTTTATTTTTAGCATAATATATAAACTAATGAATGTATCATTATTACTTATTGTTTTACTAATTGGAGCGATTGCCACCTATGCATCGGGTGATAAAATGGCTTCAAAAGTAGCTTTGTTTTTTAGTCTTACTGCGGTTACCGTAACCGGAATTTTGATTAACCGGCATACCTCAGGCATTTCGATTGACTTTTTTGCACAATGGATTTCTTCGCCCAATATCGCTGTTGCACTTAAAGGTGACGGACTTTCATTAGCATTACTATTGCTTACCACGCTACTGACACCTTTGATTATTTTTTCATCCTTCGGAAACAAATTTGAAAACCCGAAGACGCTTTACGCACTGGTGTTGTTTATGGCATTTGCCATGGCAGGAACATTTCTTGCTGCCGATGGTTTCTTGTACTACATATTCTGGGAGCTTTCGTTGATTCCTATCTATTTCATAGGGCTTTTATGGGGTAACGGCAATGCCGAAGCAAGAAAAAAAGCCATGGTAAAATTCTTCATTTATACCTTTGCCGGTTCTATATTCATGCTTGTTGCATTTATCTATTTATACGGCAAAGCCGGAAGTTTCCTTTTACAGGATTTATACAATTTAGAACTGACCGGCAATGAGCAATTCTGGATATTTCTGGCATTTTTTATGGCGTATGCCATTAAAATTCCTTTAGTACCGTTTCATACCTGGCAGGCAGATACCTACAAAAAAGCACCTGCTATCGGGACAATGCTGCTATCGGGCATTATGCTCAAAATGGCACTTTACAGCATTATAAGATGGCAGCTGCCAATAGCCCCCGATGCAATCAAAGACCATCTGTATATCTTTATATTGATAAGTTTGGCTGGGGTTGTTTACGGTTCAATTCTGGCATTAAAACAAAACAATATAAAAAGGTTATTTGCTTATTCGTCATTGGCTCACGTTGGACTTATAGCAGCAGGAACTTATACGCTTACTCTGGACGGATTAAGAGGAGCAGTATTACAAATGCTGGCTCACGGATTTGTGATTGTTGGCCTTTTCTTTGTTGCAGAAGTAATTGAAAGACGTTTCGGAACACAAAAAATATCGGAAATGGGAGGTATAAGAAGCCGGGCAACATGGTTTGCTTCGGCATTTATGCTGTTGATGCTGGCATCTGTAGCATTGCCGGGAACCTTCAGTTTTGTAGGAGAGTTTGCGCTATTATACGGATTATCGCAAATCGACATCTGGCTGGCAATCATAGGCGGAACAACCATAATTCTTGGTGCGTTTTATATGTTGAGATTATACCAAAACGCAATGCTTGGTGAAACAAACCCAAAACCATTTGCCACAATTACACCCAATGAAAAACTGGTATTCGTAATACTTGTTGTGTTATTGTTGTTCTTCGGATTGTATCCTAAACCACTTATAGAACTGGTAACACCGGCATTGGAAGAAATTTTGAAATTTGTTAATTAAGGATTTAGGATTTACGAATTAGGAATTATTGAAAGAAGAATTACAAAATTAGAAATTTAAAAAATAATTAAAATAGATTTGAAATAATAAGAACAAAGAATGTTTGATAAACGGAGTAGGTTTTTAGGCAAATCCTAATTCCTAAATCTCAAATCCTAAATAAAAAAATGAAGCCAAAGGATATTTTACTGTTTAATACTACTGACCAAAAGGTCAATGTATCGGTTTATTTCCAAAACGGAACATTTTGGCTTACGCAAAAAGCTATGGCAGAGTTGTTTGGAGTAGGTGTTCCTGCGATAAGCAAACATTTGAAAAATATTTTTGAAACGGAAGAATTAAAACAGGAGGCAACTGTTTCCATTTTGGAAATAGTTCGGGAAGAAGGAGAGCGAAGCGTTACGAGAAATGTCGAGTTTTATAGATTAGAAGCCATTTTAGCAGTTGGTTACAGGGTCAATTCGATACAGGCAACCGAGTTCAGAAAGTGGGCAACACAAACCTTGAATGAGTTTATCATCAAAGGTTTTGTAATGGACGATGAACGATTGAAACAAGGTAAAAATTTTGGACAGGATTATTTTGATGAACTCTTGGAACGCATACGGGAAATCCGTGCAAGCGAACGCAGATTTTATCAGAAAATAACCGATTTGTATGCTTTGAGTACCGATTATGACAACAAAAGTTTACAAACTCGTGATTTTTTTGCAATGGTTCAGAACAAGTTACATTGGGCAATTACGGGAAAAACGGCTTCTGAAATTATTTATACCGAGGCTGATGCGACCAAGTTATATATGGGATTAAAAACGTGGAAAGATGCACCTGACGGAAAAATTCAGAAAAGCGATGTTTCGGCAGCTAAAAATTATCTGTCGCACGAACATATTGCAGAGTTGAACAGAATTGTGTCCGCTTATTTGGATTTGGCAGAAAACAATGCACAACGGGGTTTTGCCTTTAATATGCAACAGTGGGCAAAATTTTTGGACAGTTTTTTAGAGCTTTCCAATTATCCGATTTTGACCAACAAAGGAAAAATAACAATGCACCAAGCCAAACTAAAAGCCGAAAATGAATATGATAAATTCAGAGTAATACAGGACAGAATTTATGAAAGTGATTTTGATAAATTAGTCAACGAAACAAAAAATAAAAAGCATTAAAACGAACAAAATTGATTAAAAGATTGCTTCGTTCCTCGCAATGACGGAACGGTAAATCCTAAATAAAAAGAAATATGAATACACTTATAGCTATTGGTTCCCTTGGAATTTTAGTGTTATTGCTCGAAGTTTTCGGCGCAAGAAAAACCATTATTCCTATAAGCGTTACCGGGTTAATTGCCATTTTAGGACTGACGTTATGTACTTCAAATGGCGAAACCATAAGTCATTACAATAATATGATTGTTGAAAACAGCTATTCAAGAGGATTTTCGGCATTGTTTATCATATTGACGGCATTTTTGGTCGCGATGAGTGGCGATTTTTATAAAAAAGAACCTGTAAAACTATCCGATTTTATCTCTATAAAACTCTTTTTACTTTTTGGCGGTGTGGCAATGGTAAGCTTCGGAAATCTGGCTACATACTTTATGGGTATTGAAATTTTATCTGTTTCGTTATACATTCTGGCAGCAAGCAACCCTAAAAGTTTAAAAAGTAATGAAGCCGGAATGAAGTATTTTTTAATGGGTGCTTTTGCCTCAGGATTTTTACTGTTCGGTATTGCCTTGGTTTATGGTGCCGTTGGTTCATTTGATATAAATATTATCCGGGAAGCCGTTTCAAACGAAACAGCAGTAGGTTGGTTTTATATAGGCATTATTATGATAAGCGTGGCAATGTTCTTTAAAATAGCGGCTGTACCTTTTCATTTATGGGCACCCGATGTATATGAAGGCTCGCCGGTATTAACAACAGCATTAATGAGTACGCTGGCAAAAGTAATTGCAATTGCGGGTTTTTATAAACTTATAGGTAACATCTACGTCAATAATTTTTCGGAAGGTTTTGCAACCGGAGTCATTGTCATTTCAATACTGTCAATGACCGTAGGAAACATTATGGCGTTGCGCCAAACAAACGTAAAAAGAATGCTTGCCTTTTCGGGGATTTCACATGCCGGTTTTATGTTGATGGCTTTATTGGCAATCCCTGACGGAAGCAATGCGCTGTTATATTATGCAACTGCCTACGCGTTGGCGGGTATTGCGGCATTTACCGTAGTAATTTCTGTTTGCCGCGATAGCGAAAACGAAGATATCACAAACTTTAACGGTTTAGGCAAACGCCATCCTGTATTGGCTGCTTTACTGTCATTATCCTTATTGTCTATGGCGGGAATTCCTGTGCTTGCCGGATTTTTTGCCAAAGTATTCTTATTTAACCAAATGCTGAATGAAGGACACATCACTCTGGTAATTTTTGCAGTTGTTAATTCCATCATCAGTATAGGTTATTACTTCAAGCTTATACTGGCAATGTACACCAAAGAAAGTGATACACAAGAAAACAACTTCCCGTTGGTTTATACCGTGGTAGGCGTTGTGGCAATCATCTTAAATCTGGTAATTGGTTTATATCCTGATGTGGTATTGGGGCTGATTTAAGATGCTTAGTTATTTGTTATTGGACGGAAGATGGAAGACGAAACCTGTCATTCCGAACGAAGTGCAGTGCAACGGAACGAAGTTGAGGAATCTTCCTGTCATTGCTTCGCCAGTTCGGCTGTCGCCTCGTGCCCGAACGAAGTGCAGTGCAACGGAACGAAGTTGAGGAATCTTCCTGTCATTCCGAACGAAGTGCAGTGCAACGGAACAAAGTTGAGGAAACCCAGCGA
>CAYVUB010000059.1:142-7163 GCA_964454675.1 uncultured Flavobacteriaceae bacterium
CTACGCGACCTTTCAAAGATTTACTAATCTTGAAATTGTATTACAAAAAACTTTGCCTTCATCTGGGCGGCAGTCCCGAATATTCGGAAAAACCTGTGACCGTTCCGATTATAAATCGGAATGCTCTATCCAGCTGAGCTACGCGACCTTTCAAAGATTTACTAATCTTGAAATTGTATTACAAAAAACTTTGTTTTTTGTCGGGGTGGCAGGATTCGAACCTGCGACCTCCTGGTCCCAAACCAGGCGCGATGACCGGGCTACGCTACACCCCGAAAAACATTAAAATTTGGTAGTGTAGTTTACCCCGAGCGAAGTCGAGGGGCTACACCCCGGGAAAAGTTTGGCAACACATAATGTTTAACCGAACTTGCGGAGAGACAGGGACTCGAACCCTGGCGACACTTACGCGTCGACAGATTAGCAATCTGCTCCATTACCACTCTGGCACCTCTCCAAACAATCAAAAGATAATTCTCTAAATTGCGGATGCAAATGTAACTTTTCATTACAAAGAACACAACTATTTCTTTATTTTTTTTTAATATTCAAAGTATCTGTATGCTGTTTGTTTCATAACCACAGAATTATGAAAAAATATGTGTTTTAAACGCATAAAATCTGTCTTAAACTTAAGCACAGTATAATGACTGCATATTATTGTATAAATGGTATTATATACTGTATAAACTGTACTTATTTAAAAATGAATATTTTATATATTGCATAATATTAAAATTTGTATTTAACAAAAACCAATTAATTATGAAAATCATAAGACTATTTATAACTCTATCTTTTGTTCTCTTTATTGGAGTACAGCAATCGGAAGCTCAATTTTTAAAAAAACTTTCACAGAAAGTAGAAAAAAAAGTTGAAGAAAAAGTGATAGAAAAAGCAGCTAATAAAGCGGAAAAGGAAACAGAAAACACAATGGACAAGGTTCTCGAGCCTGATGAAAAAACAACTAAAGGCAACAATAGAAAAACTAAATCTTCTGCTTTGTTAAAGTCATCGTATGAGTTTTCTTATCAGTACCAGCTTACTATTAAAACCAAAGAAGGTAATGTAACAATGGATTATTATATTCAGCCAAATCAAGACAGCTATTTGGGTTCAAAAATGAATGCCGAAGGATTTGATATGTTTATAATTATGGAAAATGAACAAAGCCATGTTTTTATGGATATGGGCGGAATGAAAATGGTTCAAACCACAGATACAAAAGACAGCGAGTTTGGCAACGAATCGTTTAGAACCGGTAACTATAAAATAACCGAGCTTCCTAACAAAACCATTTTAGGATATGACTGTAAAGGACTTCAAATGGAAGATGATAATTATAGTTCTACTGTTTATTATACAAATGATGCGCCTGTAAGCATGACCAACGTTTTTAACTCTGACCAGCAGATTCCGGAATCTGTCAAAAAATACTTTTCTGCAAAATCTTTAATGATGTCTATGGAAATTACCGACAAAAAAGGTAAAGGTAAAAATGATATCACCGGATTTGTGGAATGCACACTCATAAAAGAAAACAACTTTAGTTTTTCAACCCAAGGATACAACAAAAGAGGTTTTTAATTATCAATATATTAAAACAAAAAAGCAAGAAGCATTTATTGAATGTTCCTTGCTTTTTTAGTATAAAACTTAAAACAGCTTAATCTGTCCGTTTTCATCCAAACCGGCTTCAAAATCATCATCGTTGTTTTGGTTTGTCAAATTGGTAATTTCCAGTTTAACATCAGTATTTAAAGGTGGTTTCGGCTTTGATTCAGCCTCATCCCGGTTGTTGTCGGGGTTATTTTCAACTTCTATTTCATTTTCAGTTTCAACTTCATTATCAACGGTTTCTTCGTCAATAACTTCCATATCTTGCGCAGGAATTTCCTCAGGTGCTTCAAACGGAATTGGCTCCAACAAATTAACCTGTTTAACTTTTTCGGTTGTTAATTGATTTCCTAATGCTTTAATGCCTTTTATGGCGATAAATTCTTCAAAATTAACTTGTATGGAATCTTTTTGGTCTTTACCGCGTTCTTTTGCAAAAACCACTTCTGCTACAGGTTTCCAATCGGTTGAAACCACTTCAAGTTTTGAATGTTCATGTTCAGAAATAAATACTTCTTCTTTGTTTTCATTTTCAATCAAAAAACGTTTTACAAAGTAGCGTTCTTTGTCACCGTCATAATATAGTGCCGAAACGGGTTTTTTAGGAAGCCATTTTTCAAGCACAATCATATCGTTATCAAAATGTGTGGTAAGTTCGGGCAAAATGGTTTTAACGGTGCCTGATTGTGTGATAATCAACAACCTGTCTTCGCCTCTAAATTCGCCTATCAATTCGCCTCTGCCATCGACATTTAACCGCTGTACGGTATCATCAAACCAAATTTTACGTGGTTTTAAGGTTGAAATACCTTTTTCTTTGAGCTCAATTTTTTTGACAGCGTATTTAGTGACCAGATTTCCTTTAGAATTTCTGCCCTTTATCATAATCTCGGCAAAATCGATATCCCATTTCAGTTTTTTGATGCTTCCTACCTGACGTAGTAATACCGTAACAACTTCGGCTTCGCCATTAGGATTTGCCGAAAAATACAGCACTTCCGAACCTTTGCTGCCGTTGGTTAAATCGTACTCTTTATCGCGGGTAATTCCTGTAACCGAAAAACGCTTGATGAACGACGAACCTTTTGCACCATCGCGATAAATCATATTATAAATGGTACGCTGGTCTTTTTTGTCAAATACTTCAACGTTTATAATGTCTTTACCTACAAAAGTTTTGGCATCGACTTTTGTGACCATCATTTTTCCTTCGCGCGTAAACACAATAACATCATCAATATCACTGCAATCACATACATATTCGTCTTTTTTAAGTGATGTTCCTACAAAGCCTTCTGCCCTGTTGATATACAGCTTGGTATTTCTGATGACTACTTTTGTGGCATCGACATCGTCAAATAAACGAATTTCGGTTTTGCGTTCTCTGCCTTTGCCGTAATCGTTTTTTAGTCGTGTAAAATACGCTATGGCATAATCAACCAAATGTTCCAAATCGTATTTTACCTGTGCTATTTGCTCTTCAAGTGCATCAATTTTTTGCTGCGCTTTATCAATATCAAATTTTGATATGCGTTTGATACGTATTTCTGTCAGTCTTACAATATCATCTTCGGTTACGGCACGTTTTAAGTGCTTGATATGAGGCTGCAAACCTTTGTCAATTGCAGCAATCACGCCTTCCCATGTTTCTTCTTCCTCTATATCACGGTAGATTCGGTTTTCAATAAAAATACGTTCGAGCGATGCAAAATGCCATTGTTCGTCAAGCTCGTTAAGTTTGATTTCGAGATCGCTTTTTAATAGCTCAACCGTTCTGTCTGTTGAACGTTTAAGCATCTCTGTAACACCTATGAATAACGGTTTGTTGTCTTCAATAATACAGCCTAACGGCGAAATGGAATTTTCGCAGCTTGTAAATGCATACAAAGCATCGATGGTTTTATCGGGTGAAATTCCCGATGGTAAATGCACCAGAATTTCAACTTCGGATGCGGTATTGTCATCAATTTTACGAATCTTGATTTTACCTTTATCATTCGCCTTTAAAATAGAATCAATCAACGTTGTGGTATTGGTTCCAAACGGGATTTCGGTAATAACCAGTGTACTTTTGTCCAATTGCGAAATTTTTGCGCGAACGCGAATTTTCCCACCGCGCATACCGTCTTTATAATCGGTTACATCAATAATACCGGCCGTTGGAAAATCGGGAAACAGTGTAAATTTCTTTCCTTTTAAATAGCTGACAGATGCATCGATAAGCTCAATAAAGTTATGTGGTAAAATCTTGGTTGATAATCCTACGGCAATACCTTCGCCACCTTGCGCCAGCAGCAACGGAAACATCACCGGAAGATTGACAGGCTCTTTACGACGGCCATCATACGACGATTGCCATTCGGTAATTTTGGGATTGTAAACAACTTCTAAAGCAAATTTTGACAAACGTGCTTCAATATATCTTGAAGCTGCAGCACCATCACCGGTAAGGATATTTCCCCAGTTACCTTGCATATCAATCAATAAATCCTTTTGGCCAATTTGTACCATAGCATCACCAATACTGGCATCGCCATGCGGATGATACTGCATCGTGTGTCCTACAATATTCGCTACCTTGTTGTAACGACCGTCATCCAAATCTTTCATTGACTGCATAATACGGCGTTGCACAGGCTTAAAACCATCTTCAATGGCCGGCACGGCACGTTCTAAAATAACATACGAGGCATAATCCAAAAACCAATCTTTAAACATACCGGATACCCTGGTAATGGTTTCCTGCGGTTCTTGGTGCTGTTCGTTGCCGTTAGGTATTTGTTCTGAATCCAAAGACATTATGAATCTGTGTTTGTTTTGATATTGTTTTTTGCCATTTTACTCAATGACTGCCTGATGTATCGCCGTTTTCTTTTAGAAACCAAAGTTACATTGAACGTTTCTTTTTTTGTACCGCCGTTTGAGCTTTTTATATATAAAGTCAAACTTTTGTAAAAAATATAATCTTTAAATTTAAAACCCGTCAGCCGGTCTTTATCAAATTCCAGCTTATGCTCACGATAGTTTAAATATTCTGACAGTAATAAACCTCTGTTAATAACCACAACTTTAACGCCGTCACTGTCATATTCAAAATATTTTGACACCTGATGAATAAGTACAAATGCCGCTATTAATATAAAAATAACTATTAAAACGGTTAATGTTGAATTGGGTAGTAAATGCTTAAAGCTGCTGAAAACCGTAGCCGATAACATTGCGAGTATTATCAAAATGAAGTAAGCAGATACGATAACATTTTTAACCTTATAATTATTAGTTCTCATGTGCTTCCTCCACAATATCTAATTCAACTTTGAGATTGTCAATAATAAATTCCTGCCTGTCGGGTGTATTTTTTCCCATGTAAAACTCAAGCAAATCTTCAATAGGCATTTCCCTGTCAAGCATTACAGGATCTAAACGGATGTTCTCGCCAATGAAATTCTTAAACTCATCGGGTGAAATTTCACCCAAACCTTTAAACCGGGTAATCTCGGGTTTTGGCTTTAATTTTTCTATGGCATCACGGCGTTCCTGTTCAGAATAGCAGTAAATGGTTTCTTTTTTATTTCTTACCCTGAATAGTGGTGTTTGCAGAATGTACAAATGCCCTTCTTTGATGACTTCGGGGAAAAATTGCAGAAAAAACGTAATCAACAACAACCGGATGTGCATACCGTCAACATCGGCATCGGTAGCGATTACGATGTTGTTGTAACGTAAATCTTCAATAGATTCTTCAATATTTAAAGCCGCCTGAAGCAGGTTGAATTCTTCGTTTTCATACACGATTTTCTTGCTCATCCCGTAGGAATTAAGCGGTTTTCCGCGCAAACTGAACACAGCTTGGGTATTGACATCCCGGGATTTTGTGATACTTCCCGATGCTGAATCACCTTCAGTAATGAACAAGGTAGTTTCTAAACGGCGGTCGTGTTTTAAATCGCCAAGATGCGCACGGCAATCCCGCAGCTTTTTATTATGTAAACTGGCTTTTTTTGCTCTGTCTTTCGCTAATTTTCTGATACCTGCCAAATCCTTGCGCTCGCGTTCTGCCTGTAATATTTTACGCTGAATACTATCGGCTGCTTCGGGGTTTTTATGCAGGTAATTATCTAAATGTGTTTTTAGAAAATCATTGACATAGGTACGTACAGTTGGTAAATTGCCGCCCATATCGGTCGAGCCGAGTTTTGTTTTGGTCTGGCTTTCAAAAACAGGCTCCATCACTTTAATAGAAATGGCAGAAACGATTGATTTCCTAACATCGGACGCTTCATAATTTTTCCCGTAAAACTCACGAATGGTTTTAACCAGTGCTTCACGAAAAGCTGCCAGATGCGTACCACCTTGTGTTGTGTTTTGCCCGTTAACAAATGAATGGTATTCTTCACTGTACTGCGTTTTGCTATGGGTTAACGCTACTTCAATATCATCGCCTTTAAGGTGGATTATCGGGTAAGCGGTATCAGAATCTTTGATGTTTTCCTGAAGTAAATCTTTTAATCCGTTTTCGCTGTAATATTTTTCTCCATTAAACATAATGGTCAATCCCGGATTGAGATAGACGTAGTTTTTGAGCATTTTTTCTACATATTCGTTTCTGAATTTGTAGTTTTTAAATATCAGCTCATCTGGTATAAACGATACTTTTGTACCTTTTCTACGCGATGTGTCATCTAACAAATCCTGATTGGTAAGATTACCCTGAGCAAATTCTGCGGAAGCGGATTTATTATCGCGTGTAGATTCGACCCTGAAAAAAGATGATAAGGCATTGACGGCTTTAGTTCCAACACCATTAAGTCCAACTGATTTTTTAAACGCCAAGGAATCGTACTTTCCGCCGGTATTCATTTTTGATACCACATCCACGACTTTCCCAAGTGGAATACCACGGCCAAAATCACGTACAATGACTTTATTGGTTTGAATGGAAACTTCAATGGTTTTGCCGGCACCCATAACATACTCGTCAATAGAATTGTCAATAACTTCTTTTAGAAGAATATAAATGCCGTCATCCGGCGACGAGCCATCGCCCAATTTACCAATGTACATTCCGGGACGCATCCGGATGTGTTCTTTCCAATCGAGCGAGCGTATGTTATCTTCGGTATATTTGGTTTCTTCAGACATAAATGGGTAAAAATTTCATCGGGATGCTAATATAGCATTTCACAATAAAACATAAAACGGGTGTATGGGAAAGTAATTAACAATTGGTTGTTAGTTGTTGATTTTCTTTTTTATTAAAGGTAGTCATTATTTTTTGGATTTTGTGGCTTGGTATTTTATGCGTTAACTGGAAGTGTATATGGACTTACTGGAAGTTACTATGCGCTTACTGGAAGTTACTATGCACTAACTGGAAGTTACTATGCACTAACTGGAAGTTACT
>CAYVUB010000060.1:0-5647 GCA_964454675.1 uncultured Flavobacteriaceae bacterium
ATTTTATGTCAAAATTATTTTCAGATAAAGTTGAGTTCATATTATACATTTCAAAAACCTAAAAACTACCTTGTAAACACTAAAGTATTCTCTTTTGACAACTGACCACTTAAGGCATAACCTTTGTAGTTAAAGCCTTTAATGTCGTCCAAAGTTTTTGCGTTGGTGTCAATAATGTAGCGTGTCATCAAGCCTCTTGCCAGCTTGGCAAATATCCCGATGGTTTTGTACTCACCGCCTTTAAACTCTTTAAAATCGATGTCAATAACCGGTACTTTCAGCGCTTTTGTATCGATGGCTTTAAAATACTCGTTGCTTGCAAGATTCAGAAACAATTCGTCATCTTTTAACTCATCATTCAATGCTTTTGTGACTTGCTTACGCCAAAACTCATACAGGTTTTTTGATTTGCCTACGGGAAATTTTGTGCCCATTTCCAAGCGGTAAGGCTGTATCAAATCCAAAGGTTTCAACAAACCGTAAAGCCCGGAAATTATTCTGACGGTATCTTGAAGTTGGTTGATTTTTTCTTTCGGAATGGTGTAAGCGTCCAAGCCCCGATACACATCACCGTCAAAGGCATAAATTGCCTGCCGTGCATTGTCTTTGGTAAACGGCAGTTGCCAGTTTTGGTTACGCTCATAATTGAGCTGTCCCAAAGCATCCGAAATATGCATTAATGTTGACAAGCTCTTGGCAGATTTCTTTTTTAACAGCGAATTGATACGTTGTGCTTCGTTTAAAAAACACGCTTCGGTAGTTGTTGCTGTTGGTAATTTGCTTTCAAAGTTGAGTGATTTTGCCGGTGATAATACGAGTTTCATATTCATTTTCCGCGAAAGCGGAAATCTCTTTTAAGGATTATAAATGCTTTTAATTATTCAAAGTTACGATTACCTGTCGTAAAATTCCAAATCAAAAATTCCAATTTATTAATGGTTCGTGAAAATTCAAGGTTTTAATCAGAAAATAGACTTTAAAAAAAATGAAATATCCGTTATCGTTACCAGTGGCTGATTGTGTCATTCTGAGGAACGAGGAATCTTTGACATAATGATTTGAGATTCTTCATTTCGCTTTGCTACATTCAGAATGACAAACGATATCTATTTATACAGTAAAAAGGATATTTATTAAAAAAAAAATCAGATTTGTCGTATTGCTTAGAGCTAAACTGAAAACTACGCTTCGTCCAATTCCTGATGCTTGGCATAGTGGCGCCATTTCTCGATACAATCTTGCATATCCTGAGGTATTTCAGAATCAAAACTGAGCATTTTTCCTGTTTTGGGATGTTCAAAACCAAGTGTTTTGGCATGTAATGCCTGGCGTGGCAAGATTTTAAAACAGTTATCTACAAACTGCTTGTATTTGGTAAACGTGGTGCCTTTCAGTATTTGATGTCCACCGTAACGCTCGTCATTAAACAAAGTATGACCTATGTGTTTCATGTGCACCCGTATTTGGTGCGTTCTACCTGTTTCAAGTTTGCAGGCTACTAAAGTAACATAACCCAAACGCTCTATCACTTTATAATGCGTTACAGCGGGTTTGCCTTTGTCTTCATCATCCCCTGAAAAAACGGTGTTTTGTAATCTGTTTTTAGGATGGCGGCCTATGTGTCCTTCAATGGTTCCTTCGTCTTGTTCCACATTTCCCCAAACCAGTGCTATATATTCTCGCTCGCTGCTTTTGTCAAAAAACTGTTTTGCCAGATGCGTCATGGCGCTTTCCGTTTTGGCAATTACGAGCAATCCGCTGGTATCTTTATCGATGCGATGCACCAATCCCGGACGGTTACTGGAA
The DNA here is from genome assembly GCA_964454675.1 of uncultured Flavobacteriaceae bacterium. GTDB lineage: Bacteria > Bacteroidota > Bacteroidia > Flavobacteriales > Flavobacteriaceae > CAYVUB01. The sequence continues at coordinate 1,807 of CAYVUB010000060.1, forward strand.
TTGTTCGGCAAATTTTCAAAGTGGTAAATAAGTGCGTTTATCAACGTGCCCGAATAGTTGCCGTGACCCGGATGCACCACCATTCCGGCATCTTTATTAATGACCAGAAGTTCATCGTCTTCATATACAATATCCAGAGGAATATTTTCGGGCGTAAGTAAATATTCATACGGCGGATGTTCAAAAAGTACCCGTATGTTATCAAAAGGCTTGACTTTGTAATTGGATTTTACAGGAACATCATTTACATAAATGCTTCCGTTTTTTGCAGCTGTCTGAATTTTATTTCGCGTGGCATTTTCAATAAAATTCATGAGGTATTTATCAATGCGAAGCGGCGTTTGTCCTTTTACGGCTGTAAACGCATAATGTTCATACAACTCATCGTCGTTGTCATCAATAAGTTGCTCTGTATCTTTTATCATAATTCTTCTCCGGGACGCTTTCCGTTACCAAGTACCAAATCTATTTTGGATGTAACAGGCAGTTTTGTGCCCGATTTTAAAGGTTCGCCCTTAAAACTTACTGCCAGCACTTCGTCTTTTCCTATATCGTCTTTATAAGTGATTTTTCCAACTTCAAATCCTAAAGCTTCGAGTGTTGGCTTTGCTTGACGGTAAGTGCGTCCTACAATATCAGGGACTGCAACTTTTCTGTATCCTGACGGATTGATGGTTACATATATCTTGCGGTCTTCTTTAACCTGTGTGCCTGCCAGCGGGTATTGCTCTATAACAGAATATTTAGGGTATTTTGGATTATAGTTTGCAGAATCCTGAATTTCCACGACCAAATCTATATCATCCAGTTCAATTTGCGCGGTTTCGATTGATTTCCCTTTTAAATCGGGAACTTCTACAAAACTGCCGTGATTGGTGGTGATTTTGAGCCATTGCAATATTACAAAGGATAATACTATAACTGCCAGAGCGGCAATAATCAATTGTTTTAAAAATAGTCTGCTTTTAAGAAATTTTATAAGGCTCATTCAACATGTTTTATTACAAGGCAAAGATATAAAAATACAATTGCTTTTTCTTTTAGTTAATATGTGATATTTTTGTTAGTGCATATTTTCGGCAAACCTGTCTGCCGACTGGCAGGTGCACGAATATATAACTTTTAAAACAGTTGATTATTATTTGTAAATTCGTAAAAAAAGAACAATCAGGAAATCTAATTAATGAGATTCCTGCTTTCGCGGGAAATGAATATGAAAAAAAATATTGCCATCATCATGGGAGGATATTCAAGTGAATATGAAATTTCCCTAAAAAGCGGCCAGGTGGTTTTTGAAGCGCTTGACAGCACCAAATATACCGGTTACAAAATCCATATTTTTAAAGACAAATGGGTATATGTTGACATAAACAATGATGAATTTCCTGTTGACAGGAATGATTTTTCGGTAAGTATTTCAGGTAAAAAAATAACATTCGACTGCGTATTTAATGCCATACACGGCACACCCGGCGAAGATGGTTATATGCAGGGCTACTTTGAATTGCTGAGTATTCCGCATACAAGTTGTGGGATGTATCAGGCCGCATTGACATTCAACAAGCGCGATTGCCTGAGTATCTTAAAACCTTACGGAATTAAAACTGCTGTTTCCTGTTTTGTAAATTTGGGTGATGCTGTTGACGAAGATGCCATTGTAAGAAAAGTAGGTTTGCCGTGTTTTGTAAAAGCCAATAAAGCCGGAAGCAGTTTTGGCGTAAGTAAAGTTTATAAAAAAGAAGAATTGCAAAATGCTCTTGATGTCGCTTTTAAAGAAGATGACGAAGTAATCATCGAATCGTTTTTGGATGGCACTGAAGTATCGGTTGGTGTAATTACTTATAAAGGTGAAGTTAAAGTGTTGCCAATAACCGAAATTATAAGCGACAACGATTTTTTTGATTATAAAGCGAAATATTTGGGCGAATCCAAAGAAATTACGCCAGCACGATTAACTAAAGAACAGGAAGAGAAAGTCACTGCTGCCGCAAAAAAAGTATATGAAGCACTTAAAATGACAGGTTTTAGCCGAAGTGAATACATTTTTAAAGATGGCGAACCGCATTTACTGGAAGTTAACACCATTCCGGGATTGACCAAAGCCAGTATTTTACCGCAGCAAGCAGCAGCAGCAGGAATTTCTTTAGAAGAATTGTTTGCTAATGCTATTGAGGAAGCGATTACCAATTAATAATGATGAATAGTTAATTAATAATTATATTTGTTTAATATGAGATTCCCTCCCGATAGCTATCGGGATTCATGGGAATGACAAAAGAGTTTAGATGAAACGCGCATTATTTCCGGGATCGTTTGACCCGATTACGTTAGGACATTACGACATTATTAAACGAGGCATCAATCTGTTTGATGAAGTAGTTGTTGCTATTGGTATCAATGCCGATAAAAATTATATGTTCACACTTGAGCAGCGCAAAACTTTTATTGAAAATGCCTTTAAAAATGAACCTAAAGTAAAAGTAGTAACCTACAAAGGCTTGACCATTGATTTTTGTAAAGAAATTGATGCACAATTCATTTTAAGAGGCTTACGCAATCCGGCAGATTTTGAATTTGAAAAAGCTATTGCCCATACCAACAGACGATTATCAAAAATAGAAACCGTATTTTTATTGACTGCCGCGAGAACGTCGTATATTTCATCATCAATTGTGCGCGATGTAATTAGAAATAATGGCGATTATACGGTTTTGGTACCCGATAGTGTGATAACAAACTAATAATTTCATTACATACCGAGAGTAGCAATTACTCAAGAGCTTACAAAATATCGTTAGCAAGCGTATCTTACCGAAGCACCGGTTTATATCAGCATCACTTATATTTTATTACTGAATTTAGGAACTTTTGTCATCTGCCTGTTGATGTTGTTGATTCCTTCTGTGATTATTACGAAGATTTCACCGGTAAAGGCGATTAGGTTTGAGTAGAAGGTTTTGGATTTATAAACTTTGGGATTTTTATAACGTTTTTTGGCTATGGTTTGCTGCGTTGGGTTAAACAATAAATTTAGTAAATAAACACCAACCATTCACGGATGCGTAGTTTTTCCGAAGGAAAAACTACTAAGCAGTAAACTATAGCCGGTGTTAGCTACAGTTTTTATATTTTAGTTTTTCAGAGTTTAGCATTTTTTCCACTTTTTTATTCAGACTGCTGATTGTAAATTCGGAAAACAGTTCGATAATCAGAATATATATTAGTCCAAAAAGCGGTAGCATTAGCATTTCAAATCCAATGTCATTGCCAACTATAATTTGATACAATGCTATAATCAGAGTCAAGGCTACAAAGAACATCATAAACCAAAACTGCACCTTATATGTTGCTCCATTTACACGCTTTAAAGTCAGTTTGCTTTGAGTTCCGTTTTGATTGGTATTCACACAGGTCAAATTCAGTTTTACTAATGGACCAAGATTTGGTTTAAAAACTGCGAACGAAATAGTGCTATAAATATTAATTCCGCCATTATCTGGATAATCGCCTGATAGATTGAATTCCTTTCCGAATGTCTTTTGATTTAATTCAGTTCGGACAGTTTTATAGAATTCATCTGCTGATTTGTAAATGATATATTCTGCTAATTTCTTTTTCAATAACTGGTTGGTTAAATTGTAGCTAACTTGTTTATATCCAAAACTTTTACCAGCCTATACCGCCATTTTGGCAAGATATGCTCAAGCTTTAATGTTTATTCAAACATACACATTTCCAATCACGTATCAAACATATTTCTAATTATAAGATAACGCCACAATTATTATAATCAAAAAATCCCACTATCTTTGCGCCGCAAACAATTCAAAAATGAAATACG
>CAYVUB010000061.1:0-5347 GCA_964454675.1 uncultured Flavobacteriaceae bacterium
CCAAAAGAACATTTCCGGGCAAAAGCCCCGCCCGGCGCATAGCCGCGAAACGTTAGCAGTAAACAAAACAAACAATGACATTCAAAGAACTAAAAGAGAAAGCGAAAGGTTTAACAATAGCACCTGAAACAAAGGACTTAAAACATCAATTGTTTGCCCCATTTTTCAAAAACTTATATGAAGACAAGCTCATCTACGAAAGCAGAGGAAGATGTTGTCTTATCAAAGCCGACAACATCGAAACAACCCCTGAAAATTTTACTATAAAAGCTGTGGTTATAGAAGATTTATCTGCATCTGATATTTGGAATAACTCTAATAAAAATTTGGAATTTACTACTTCTTGGATATTATTATTAATGTCACAGGAAACAGGCGAATTTCTTTTTCCGTATGCTTCGTATAGTATTTGGATTGAAAAAGAAACTATTCAACACGTTGAAAAACTTATCGCAGAAAACCGAAAAGATGAAATCTACGATTTTCTACATCAAAACAAAAACACTTAAAAAAAGTTATGAATAAGAAAAACCCGAACAAAAAACATTTAACCTATTACGATATGTTTGATTTTTAAAATTCAGTATCTTTGTAAAAAGAATAATGTTATGGAAACAGGTCTTGACATAATAAAAGATGAGGAAAAACGCAACAGAATAAAATTCTTTGCTTTTATCATTCCTGAATTTGCACGTGCCTACAAAATGAACAAACAAAAAGCCTATCAATATTTAAAAACGTATGGTGGACTTGATTTTTTGTTTAAACATTGGTGGGCATTGCATACAGATAATCCAATGTATGCTGTGCGTGATATGTTTGACGTTTGCTCTCAAAATGGCGGTTATTTAAAATGATAGTATTTCACGGAAGCTATACCGAGATAGAAGAGATTGACCTATCAAAAGGCGAATTGCAACGTGATTTTGGTAAGGCTTTTTATGTAACCAAATTACGAGAACAAGCAGAATATTGGGCTGAACGAAAAGGAAACAGAAATAATACAAGTGGTTTTATTACTGAATTTATCTTTTTTGAAAGTGCTTTTACAACAAATTATTACAAAACATTACGATTTGAAGATTATACGGAAGAATGGCTTGATTTTGTCATTCTCAATCGTAAAAATGATACTCAAAACAACATTCACGATTACGATATTATAGAAGGTCCTGTTGCTGATGATGCTATTGCAACAAGAATAATCTTGTACTTAAAAGGTGGAATTTCAAAAACAGATTTCCTTGAAGATTTACGTTTCAAACATTCGGTTTCACATCAAATTGCATTTTGCACCGAAAAATCATTGGTAATGCTGACAAAATCGTGGAACAAAATCGACTTAAATGAATTTGCTATTGATGAAGCTATTTTACAATCACTTGTCGTTGATTTAGAACTGAACGAACAACAAGCCATTGACCTTTATTTTCAGTCCAACACATACAATATTCTAATAGACGAAACAACAAAACTCTACGAAAAACCTTGGACTGAAATTTATAAATTATTACTTGCCGAACTGAACTTAAAACCGAACAAAAAATAAGGGCGAACAGCTAACAAGGTATTGCCAAAAGCGGGGCTGAACGGCTTCGATTGAACTTTAGTGCTAAAATCCCCGCCTTCGGCAATACCCAAACCGTTATCTGCAACCCTAACAGACGTAGCGTTCCAAAATAGGCTGACTACTTAGACGAACGTAAAGCCATAGCCGTCCATATAGCACACGAAATATCAATAGTGCTGAATAAAATCAGTTGCCAATTGGCAAATCCAAGCAATACGAATATTGTAAACACGACAGACGGCACGATACGACCAATAACAGAGAGTTTGAAAAAATATGTAATCTCTTGTTTAGCACAAAGGGTATAATAAAACCCTAATATTGCTATTAACATACCAGTTATCCGAACCCACACATCGGTTGCGAGTTCAAGACCCGAAAGGTCAAGTAAAGTGTTGGGCATAATCATTAAAGTAGTCCCAACGACCAGAATATAAATACCGAATACGAATACACTTTTTGCTGCTTTGCTCATTTTTTTGTTTTTAAACTGTGAATAATTAAAATCTTCCGTTGCTGTTTTTGACCGCTCCTCCTGTGAACAAGGAAAATAGCCGAACACCAAAGTCTATCGGTTGAATGGAATCCCAATGTTCTACAATCTTTCCGTCCACAACTTTCCAAATGTCTATAACATTAAGTCCCTTGTTGTCTTTACCCCGATGAGTTGCTTTTGCGGTCATATGCGAATGGATGATAACAAACTCATCATCTACATATACGTGTTTGGCATCAATAGCAAATTCGGGAAATTGTTTTACAGATTTTCTGCCTTCTTTCGCTACACCCTGCACTCCGTTTTCCATTCCGATATTATGCTGTATGTATGGATGATTGCCATATTCAGAAAGCAGCTTGTCAAAATCCTTTGACCTAAGTGTTTGCAGAAAGCCCGTTACAACTTTCAAATTCTCCAATTCATCGGCTGACCAATGCAGTTTTACAAAACGCTCATAATCGCCTAATTTGTTCTCATTTTTCATTTTATATATTTTTTTGTTTTACTTTCTATTCGGTTCTAAGTTTTTACCGCTTCGTAACTTTTGCTCTGTTATATAAGAAATTATTAAAATTACCAAAACAACTATTGCTGCTACAATATGGGAAGCATCATCGCCAACCACAGTTCGGGCAATGATTGCAGAAATAAAACTAATTGACAGACCTATGTAAGACACTTCTTTGAGCAACCGAACGGGAAGCCAAAGTGCAATTGCCGCAATGAATTTTGCAACAGCTAATTCTATTCTGAAATAGTCGGGAAAACCTAAATGCTGAAATGCCACTTTCAATTGAGGTAACGCCAAATATGCATAAGTTGAAAATAACATTGCGGCAGATATTAGTCCTGTCGTAATGTAATAGGTGATTTTTGTAGTCTTCATTTGTTTTATTATTTGTTATTGTTTAGCAACTTTTGCACCACCCCACAACGAACCCGGATTTACCCAACGTGGATATAATTCCAGCATACGATTGTATAATTCCAAAGCGGTAGTAGTTTCTACTTCAATACGATTGAAATTTCTAAGATATTCTGCTGTTTGCATCGCTGTTTCAGGAACATCAGAAAGTTCAGGGTTCTTATGCCCCGAAACAATCGCAAGCGGATTGAGTGCCGCCAATTTTTCGGCTGACTTTGCCCAATGTTCACGAGATACGGTTGTAGTTTCTGCCGTAAAAGGATGTGTGTGGTTATAAACTACATCACCTGCAACAACCAAACGCAAATCAGCAATCCAAAGACTTGTAGAGTGTGCAGTATCGGTATGACCTGTATCAATAACTTCAATACGATGACCTTCCAGTTCAAAATAATTATCTTTCAATACTGTTGGATAAACGCTTTCAGGGATTTCGTTTGGGAAAAGTTTTCCCAAAAATGTTCTCTGTAAGCAGATAAATCGTTGATAGGTGCATCTACCACAGTTTCGGTTGTTCCAACTGCTACTGCATTAGGAAATGCTTTAAGTAATTGACCAATCCCAAACCAATGGTCACCGTGACCGTGCGTAATATAGATATGTGTCAAATTGCGGTTAAACGACTTTACCCATTTTACCAACTCTTCATTTTAAGAAATTGACGTAAATGTATCTACAAGCACAGCATCTTTTTCTCCATAAATGAGCGTTGCAGAATTGGATACCCATTGTAAATTTTCCAGTCCGTGCGGTAAATCACGGGTAACGCCTTTGCGAACTGCTGTTTTTACAGCATACGAAAGATTGGAATTTTGCTTTGTATTCTTTTCCATTTTTTTTGCTTTTAAAATTGTTTGACGATGCAAAACTAAATAGTATCTTTGTAATGTGGAAGTACATACTGAATTGTATGATACTTTCCAAAAAGAAAGTAATGTAATGAGAAAAGAAAATTCGACAGCATCAATCAACGACAGAAAACTTTTAAGTCAATGCCCAATGCAAATTGCAATGAGCAAAATTGACGGCAAGTGGAAGATTATAATTCTTGCATACATCATCGAGAAAGAAAACAGATTTAGTCTGCTGAAAAAACGTATGCCGTCTATCACTGACAAAATGCTCTCTCAACAACTGCGAGAATTAGAAGCTGATGGACTTATTTCCCGAAAAATTTATCCTGAAATACCACCCAAAGTTGAGTACAGCTTGACAGATGATGCAAAGAAATTAATTCCTGCTTTTGAAATTATTTACAAATGGGGTGTTCAACAAAAAGGGAAGAAACAATAATTACATATCGGACAAAGGGCAGCAGAACGCAGACCATTTTTTTGCTAACTTTGTTACACATAATTGGTAATAGATGAAAAAAGAAAACGCTATAAAGATATTTGAGCAAAAACAAGTCCGCACCCATTGGGACGAGGAACAGGAAAAATGGTATTTTGCCATAGTGGACGTTGTAGCAGCCTTAACGGACAGCCCCAATCCGCAAGTGTATTGGCGTGTATTGAAAAAAAGGCTGAAAGACGAGGGAAATGAAACCGTTACAAATTGTAACGGTTTGAAAATGCAAGCACCTGACGGAAAAATGAGAGTGACCGATGTTGCTGATACTGAACAGCTTTTTCGCTTAATTCAGTCTATTCCGTCACCAAAGGCAGAGCCTTTTAAAGTATGGTTGGCACAAGTAGCATCTGAACGCTTGGACGAAATGCAAGACCCTGAAATTACCATTGACAGAGCTTTGGAACAATACTTGAAATTGGGCTATTCTGAAAATTGGATTAACCAACGCCTGAAAAGCATTGAAATTCGAAAAGAACTTACGGACGAGTGGAAAAAACGAGGACTAAAAGAAGGCGTACAATTCGCTACACTAACCGACATCATTACCAAAGCGTGGGCAGGCAAGACGACCAAAGAATATAAAATTCTCAAAGGACTGAAAAAGGAAAATCTTCGGGACAATATGACCAACACCGAACTGATTTTAAATATGCTTGCAGAGGCTTCTACCAAAGACATTTCACAATCTACAAATCCCGAAACCTTTGAAGAAAGTGCAAAAGTTGCTGAACGAGGCGGTAAAATTGCAGGCGATGCCCGAAAAGCATTGGAAACGCAAACAGGTAAAAAAGTAGTTACATCGTTAAACGCTAAGACAGCACTAAAAGGAAAAGACAATCCCAAACAAATAGACAAGAAAAAATCAAAAGACGAATAAAAAGGGCAGCAGATAACAGGCGTTTGCCGCAATGGGGGTTGACGTGGTAAATTGAACATTTGTACTTCTTGACTTGTCCTGAAATAGGTTTACACAAAACAACGTGTAAAAATGAAAAAAACG
>CAYVUB010000062.1:0-5268 GCA_964454675.1 uncultured Flavobacteriaceae bacterium
TCGGCTGCTGCGGCATCGGCTTTAGCTTTAGCTTCGGCATCCAATCGTGCTTTGGTTTCCGCTTCAACTCTTAATCTCGCTTCTTCTGCTAATCTTGCCTGCTCGGCTGCTGCGGCATCGGCTTTTATTCTCGCTTCTTCCTGAGCTTTAGCAGCATCTGCAACTACCGTTTGTTCTTCCGTTTTTGCAGCAGCTGCCGGAACCGGTTTTTGAGGTGTTGTTTTGACAGTCGCTACTTTAGTGGTTGTATTAGGTTTTCTTACAACAGGTTTCTTTTTCTTATCGGTAGAAATAAGTGCACTTACATCATCTTCACGACTATAATCATAACGCTCGCGGTTTTTGAATTTGTAAGCCAATGTGACTTCATGTGACGGACCAAAATCGGTCAAATCGCCAAGTGCTTTTTCAAAATTGTATTCGATAGAAATTTCTTTGGTAATATTAAGTCCCAGTCCGCCCGATGCGCCATACAGATTATTGTAGCCAACCTGTGCCCAGATGCCTTTTGGAACCATCAGCATGGCTGTTCCCGACACAACTGTCCGGTCTTTTCTAAACTCTGATTTTATTAAGGTGGTAAATCTGCTTTCGTCAAAAAAGCCATTATTTTGTATGTAACCCGTGTACATAACGTGTGCCTGAATGCTTTGCTGCGGATTGTCTTCAATAAGTTGTGATGTGGTAATATTATATAATGCCAAATTATTTACAGACAATCCTAAATCAAAAAATGCCGTACCGTAATTAATGCCCGGACTTGCAGTAAGCAGAAAATTTGAAGGAATATTATTTAATGACGGGTCGGGAAAATTTGTGACCACATTACCACTGTTGACACCACTTTTATACGCTCCGAGATTAAGACCGAATGTCAAATTGCTGTCTGTGTCCAAACGGGCGTTGTAAGCAAAATTCAGCAATCCGCCAAAGGTTGTCAGCACACCATAATTTTGCTGAAAAGCACCAATACCGATACCAATATTTTCTCTGAATCTTCCCGAATAACTTACCAGATAGGTTTGCGGTGCGTCTTCAAACTGTACCCATTCTCTTTTGTTGGTGATACTTAAATACTTATGTTGCTGTCTTACAAAACTGAATGTGGGATTGATGGCATATTGGTTAAACATCAACGAATTTCTTACCGGCAGCGCAAGCGAAACCACTCCATCTTCTTCTTGAGAGTAGAACGTCTGTGTTAAACAGATTACCAATGCCGCTATCAGAAATTTTGGTTTCATGTCATTTCACTACAGTTATCGAACCTTTTTTTGGTTCTTGATTGGGTGCTGTGATAATATAATAATATACAGGGTTAACATTTTTAAAATCAAGTTGGCTTTCCGGCCAGTTGTTTTGGTAATTATCGGTTTCAAGGACTATCTTGCCTTGCGCTGTCATAATCACTACTTTGGTGTTTGTTCCGCTTACATATTGTGTTGGAATCACCCAGGTATCGTTAACACCATCTCCGTTGGGACTTATAAGATTCGGTATTTTTACCACATTGGGAAACTGGTCAAACGGCTCGGTAACGGTAAAGAGAAATTCGGTCGATACCACACATCCCGAAGTTTGCGTGATGACCACTCTGTAATTGCCGTATTGGGTTGCATTGTACACATCATCATTGGCTCCGGCAATCAAACCATTATTAAAATACCAGTCAAATTCCGGATTTACGGCATTTGTCGATACAATGACTGTAAGCGTTTCACCTGCTTCAATTTCATTTTCTTCTTGAACGTTAATAGAGCTTGTAAAACTCTCACTCACAAGCTCGATAGAGCCCGATACCTGACAACCGCCCAAATCGACACTCACAGAAAACGTTCCCGATTCGTCAGTTTGATAGGTTTGCTGTGTTGCGCCCGGTATAAGCACACCGTTTTTGTACCATTGATGATTGTTTCCGCCTATGGTAGCAAGAATTGTAAAACCTTGAGCCGGACAGAACGGATTACCTAAACTTGATGCAATAGTGGCATCGGCTTCGCCCGAAGTTACTTCGCTTATAGTTACACGGTTTGAAAATGAATTGGATGTACAGGTGCCGTAATTTGTTTCGACAAAATAAGTGCCTTCCTGATTAACCGACAGCGAATTTCCTTCAGCCACAAAAACAGAGGTCGTAGGCCCTGTTTCTCTATACCAGTTAAAGGTAAGTGACGGATAATTAAGCGGCGAATCGTTATCGCCCGTGCCCGGATTATCAATAGTCAAAAAATAATTTCCACCGGCACAAAACGCACCCGTCGAAACCAGATTATTGATTGAAAACGGGCTGTCCTGAACTTTATAATATGCCGCAAAAGATACCGAACCCGAGCTGGTAGCTGCCGGAGATGTACTTTTTATACGTATCCTGTACGCTTCGCCTGCCGTATTTGTTGGCAGTGAAAAACTCAGCGTTGCCGGCGATGTGGTTACCGCACCTGCCGCAGATGTAAATAGCGTAACGGGACTTGAAAAGCTGCCCGCAGCATCAGACATTTCAATAATAAACTGATTGGAAGTGCTTATTCCCGATTCGGGCGAAAAAACAAACGTGACATTATACGTGTTGAATGATGGGCTGGCACAAGCCTGACTAAAACCAAGATTGGGCGCACCAATAACTATCTGGGCATTTATTTGCACCGGTAAAAAGAGTGCAATAACACCAAACAGAACTGTAAGTCTTTTTAGAATAGTAGTTTTATGCATTCAATTTATTTTATAGATTTTTATGCTTTTTCAGGATTTATAATTGATACATCCTGAAATCTGTCAAATTAATTCTTAAGGAAAAATACTGTTACCTGTTTAAAACAAAGTCGATAAAGCAGTTTGATGAATTAATAATTAATCGTCATGATCGTTTGATGCGATTATTTTATTAATTCTCAGTCGGAAATCGGGGTGTCGAGAATGGTTGGAATCAATGAATGTTTCTGAATCTGAACCTTTTGAATAGACATTGAAAAACGCTCTGTTTCCATACCAGTTTTCTAAATCCTCGTTATTGGATTTGTGTGCCGTAAAAATATTTCCTTTACAGTTATTGAAATACATCTCGCTTAATTGTATCTTCTCAAGATTTTTACCGTTTACGGCAATCTTATCGTCAAGGATTACCGCCGGATTAAAGCCCGAAATCACACTTTTATTGATATGTATTGAAGCGTCTTCTGCTATGTACACAGCCTCTTTTACAAGACCTATTTTTATATCGTTTGCCAGATCGTCACTAATGTTGATGAGTGTTAAATTTTCGGCATTGACAAAAGTTCCTTTTTTTGTAAAATCGACATCTTCCTTTTTATCGTAAGCCGCAACATACATACATTTTGAACCATCGGCACCCGAAACATACGGTGAACGTATGGCCAAAGAGTTGGTTATGTTACATTGGGTTCCATAATTAAACTTGTAGTCATTACTTTTTGTTCTGAAAGAGACCAATTTGTTCAAATTGACTTCGCCGCCCATGATATCAAAAGAATTTCCTTCGCAATAGCTTACAATAATATTTTCTATCGTTGTGCCGTTTCCTACACCTGCAAGTGTAAGGCCGCTGTAGTAACCGTTTTTGATTCTTTTTCCGGCGTATTCAATTCTTACGTATTTTAAAACACCCGAATTACTATCGGCATTATCGCCGCCATAAGCCGTGTTTACGTAAGATGCGTTATTCATCCCGTAGTCAATGGTTGAGCCATTTCCGAATTTATTGATAGGCGCATCACCAAGTACAAAAATGCCTCCCCAGTCGCCTTCTTTTTTAACGCTTCTGTTGGATGTAAAAACAATAGGGTCGGTTACTAATCCTTCTGCGATGATTGTAGAACCTTTACTGATGATCAGTGCACCTGTTGTTTTGTAGTCGCCTATAATTACCGTACCGGGCTCAATGGTGAGCGTGGCGCCTTCTGTAACAAACACGCTGCCCAATAGCAGGTAAATATTCTTTTTGTACAGCTTGGTATCTTGGGTAATGTTACCGCTTAGTATTTGGTTAGGCTCACCATATTGCATCTGGTTTGGTCTGAATTCTGTCCAGTTGCTGAGCCAGTTGCTGTTTCCATAAATTCCCTTTTCTTGTTGGGCAGTTATATTACCGGCAACAAACAAGAAGCATAAACAAATGACTTGAGTAAAATTTTTCATAAGTATTTTATTAAGTTGTCAATAGATTTTGGGGTCTCTTAACTGTTAATCACATCAAACATACATATTACACCCATGAAATACAAATAAAGTCGATAAAATGCACAAATATTTTATATAAATACTAATTTTCCTACAAAACATATCTTCTAAAAAGAAAAAATGCTTAAATAATGAGTGTTAGCAGCAACCTTGACGGGCTGTTCTGCCTTAAATTTCCGGGTTGACAAATTAACTTTTACAGACAGGCAAGACAAAAAATTCCTGGACTGACTTGCCTGTCTTATAATTTTATCGTAATATTGCAATAAATAAATTAAATATGGGAGCGACTAAAACAGACCATTTTACAGACAAACAAAACGCCATTGCGACACTTGCCAAAGCGTTCGGACATCCTGCAAGAGTGGCTATCATTGAGTATTTAATGAAAGTAGATACTTGCATTTGTGGCGACATCGTAAACGAATTGCCACTTGCACAGCCGACAGTTTCGCAACACCTGAAAGAACTCAAAAATGCAGGACTAATAAAAGGAAGTATTGAGGGAAACGCCATTTGTTACTGCATTGACGAAAAAGCCATTGAGAAACTGCAAAACTATTTCGCAAACATTTCAACCAAACTCACAAACAAGAAAACTTGCAGTGAGCAAGGTCGAACTGACGATTGTTGTTAATCAAAAACGAATAAAAATGAAGCTATCACAAGTAAAAGCACTTTTGCCAACATTAGAAAATGTGGCATTTAAGTTAGAAAACGGAACTTTTGTTCCCGAACATTTTCACGTTACCGAAGTTGGAATGGTAACAAAAAACTTTATTGATTGCGGTGGCACAATTCGCAACGAAAAATCGGTAAACTTTCAGTTGTGGAACGCCAACGACTTTGACCACCGTTTGAAACCAACGAAGTTGCTAAACATCATTGAACTTTCTGAAAAGCAATTAGGCATTGAAGATGCCGAAATTGAAGTAGAATATCAAAGCGAAATCGCAGATTCGCAAACACCTTATGAAAAAGATAAAATCCGTTTGCACACAATCGGAAAATATGCGTTAGCTTTTGACGGCACAAATTTCATTTTGCAAAGCAAAACAACTGCTTGTTTGGCAA
>CAYVUB010000063.1:0-5207 GCA_964454675.1 uncultured Flavobacteriaceae bacterium
TTTCAATGGTAACAGATGCACTTGAAACTCTTTGTATAACTGCTTTCATAAGCCTGCCCCTAAATTCCCAAAGGGGACTTTAACTATATTTATAAACTATTTTGATTTTTAAAGTCTTCCCTTTTGGGGAAGATTTAGATAGGGTTTACTCTCTTTCCCAATCTTCTGTGCGGTAATGTTCATCATCACCTTCCAGTATTTGCAAATAACTTCTGTAACGCGAATAAGCTATTTCATCTGCTTCCAAAGCGTCTTTTACAGCGCATTTGGGTTCTTCAACGTGCAGGCAATTATTAAACTTACAATCTTGTTTTAAGGCGAAAAATTCGGGGAAATAATCGCCTATTTCTTCTTTATCCATATCTACCACGCCAAAACCTTTAATGCCCGGTGTGTCGATGATTCTTCCGTCAAAACTCAAATCAAACATTTCGGCAAAAGTGGTTGTGTGCTGACCTTGGCTGTGCAGTATGGAAATTTCTTTGGTTTTCAAGTCCAATCCCGGTTCTATGGCATTTACTAAAGTTGATTTCCCGACACCCGAATGCCCTAAAAACATACTGGTTTTACCTTTCATAAGTGCTTTAACCTGTTCGATATTTTTACCGCTAAGTGCCGAAATCCCGATACATTCATAACCAATTTTCCTGTAAACATGTGCCAGGTATTTTACTTCCAAAAGCGTATCGTCATCATAAGCATCAATTTTATTAAACAGTAAAATGGTTTTGATGGAATATGCTTGTGTTGTGACCAGAAACCTATCGATAAAACTTGTAAGCGTTGGCGGATTATTAATGGTAATCAACAAAAACACTTGGTCAATATTTGATGCGATGATATGGGTTTGCTTTGAGAGATTAACCGATTTTCTGATAATATAATTCTCTCTGTCGTGAATATGATGTATGATGCCTTTTGTAACACCGTCAACGGTTTCGGTTTCAAAATCGACCACATCGCCTACCGCAATAGGATTGGTACTTTTGATGCCTTGTATCCTGAATTTCCCTTTGATACGGCATTCATATACCGCACCAAGTTCTGTTTTTACGGTGTACCAGCTTCCTGTAGATTTATAAACGATTCCGGTCATTAAGCACAAAGATGCCACAAATTAATGAAAAATGAAAAAGCACCCTTAACATTATTACCCATTAATAATCTTTTCCTGATGATTGATAGATTCCTGATGTATGGCTTTAAACAACTTTAAGATAAACTCTTCGCTCAATCCTTTTTCTTCACCTTCAAGTACCATTTTACCAAGAATTTCATTCCAGCGTTTGCTTTGTAAAACGGCAACATTTTTTTGTCTTTTAAGCAAGCCTATGCTATCTGACACTTTCATACGTCTTCCCAATAATTCAATCACTTGATTATCGAGTACGTCAATTTGCGCTCTTAAATTATTCAAACTCGCATTGTATTCTGCTTCCGGATCGGTTTCTTTACGTATTTTCAAATCTTTCATGATTTGTACCAAAGCAGTTGGTGTTACTTGTTGCGAGGCATCACTCCAGGCATTATCCGGGTCATTATGGGTTTCAATCATCAATCCGTCAAAATTCAAATCCAATGCGGTTTGCGATACATCAAAAATCATATTGCGTTTTCCTGTGATATGCGATGGATCATTGATCAACGGTAAATCAGGAAATTTGGTTTGCAGCTCAATAGCCAATTGCCACTCCGGATTATTACGGTATTTTGATTTCTCGTAAGTTGAAAATCCTCTGTGAATCACACCAAGTTTTTTAATATCTGCCGAAGCCAAACGCTCAATAGCACCCAACCACAATGGCAAATCTGGATTGACCGGATTTTTAACCAACACAATTTTATCGGTTCCTTTTAAAGCATCTGCAATTTCCTGAACAATAAACGGGCTTACGGTGGATCGTGCGCCTATCCAAAGTAAATCAATATCGTGTTCTAAGGCCAATTCTACATGCGCTCTGTTGGCAACTTCCGTAGCAGTTTTCATTCCGGTTTCGGCTTTTACTTTTTGCAGCCATTTTAAGCCCAGTGCGCCAACGCCTTCAAACATTCCGGGACGTGTGCGCGGTTTCCATATACCTGCACGGTAGTAATTGACATCGGTGTTTTTCAATTGATGTGCAATATTTAATACCTGTTCTTCGGTTTCGGCACTGCATGGGCCTGCAATAACCAACGGATGGTCGAGTTTTAAATCATCTAACCAGTTTCTGAGTTCTTTTTTATTTTCCATAAGCCTTTTTCTTTTCAGGTAGTTTTCCATAGGGAAAACTTAATTTATTTATGTTAACTAATACCGTTTAAAATATCTTTTATATGATTTGTATTACTCATTTCTGCACGAATAGTTTCAAAATCATCATGTTGCATAAGCTCTTTAAATTGCGTAAGATTTTGGATATATTCTTCTAAGGTTTCTATGACGTTGGCTTTGTTTTGTTTAAAAATGGGTGTCCACATATCGGGCGAGCTTTTTGCTAATCGCACCGTTGATGCAAATCCGCTGCCTGCCATATCAAAAATATCACGTTCATTTTTTTCTTTTTCAATGACCGTTTTTCCAAGCATAAACGAACTGATATGCGACAAGTGTGATACGTAAGCAATATGCTTGTCATGTGCCTCCGGATTCATATACCGGATGCGCATACCAAGGCTGTCAAACAATTGCAAAGCTTGTTCCTGCAGCTTAAACGCTGTTTTTTCAACCTCACAAATGATGTTGGTTTTATTCTGAAATAAGCCTTGAATGGCCGCTTTGGGTCCTGAAAATTCGGTGCCGGCAATGGGATGTGTTGCCAGAAAATTGCGTCGTTTCGGGTGAGTTTCAACAGCTCTGCAAACCGGTGCTTTGGTAGAACCTACATCCATGATTAACGCCGTATCGGAAACTGCATCGAGGATTTTAGGCAACTCTGCCACAGCTTTATCTACCGGAATGGAAAGGATAATCAAATCGGCATTTTGTAAATCGTCATAGCTTGCTTTTTCATCAATAAGCCCAAGATTTACAGCTTCATCCAAATGTGTATTATTGGAATCTATTCCAAAAATAGTAGTTGCTTTGTCCTTGCTTTTCAAATCGAGTGCCAGACTTCCGCCAATTAATCCTACTCCTATTACGTATATGTTTTTCATCTGTTCAATTTAAATAATCTCTCTTTTCATTCGGGCTACAGCTTCTTTTAATTCATCAACCGGTGCACAAAGTGAAAACCTGATGTAACCTTCGCCATTACTGCCAAAAACAGTTCCGGGCGTGATAAAAATAGATTTCGCTTTCAGTATCAAATCAATATATTCTTCCGATTTTATATAGGGTGGTAATTTTGCCCAGACAAATAATCCCACAGCACTTTTGTCATACGTGCAGTTGAGTTTGTCTGCCAGTTCCCATACATATTTGCGGCGCTCATCATACACGCTGTTTAAACTCGTAAACCACATTTTTGAACATTTTAAAGCTTCCACAGCACCTTTTTGAACACCGTAAAACATTCCGGAATCCATATTGCTTTTCACCTTTAAAACAGCATCGATATATTCGTGCTTTCCTATAACCATGCCAACCCGCCAGCCTGCCATATTGAAGGTCTTGCTAAGTGAATTAAGCTCAAGACACACATCTTTGGCATTGGGATATTTTAAAATACTGCGCGGATAGCCGTTAAGCACAAAACTATACGGATTGTCGTTGACCACTAAAATATTGTTGCGTTTTGCAAAGGCAATAATATCTTCAAACAGCTTGTTGGTTGCTGTTGCACCGGTAGGCATGTGCGGGTAACTTATCCACATAAGTTTCACCTTACTTAAATCTGACTTTTCCAGCGCAATTAAATCGGGATGCCAATTGTTTTCTTCTGTTAAATCATAAAAAACCGGTGTAACACCAACCAATTTTGTAACAGATTCATACGTAGGATACCCGGGATTGGGAATTAACACCTCATCACCGGGATTTAAAAACGCCATCGAAATATGCATGATGCCTTCCTTACTACCCATAAGCGGTAATATTTCGGTCAGCGCACTTAGTGATACGTCAAACTGCTCTTTGTAAAAACCTGCCATAGCGTCCCGCAATTCGGGCAAGCCTTGATAGCTTTGGTATTTGTGCGCTGCTGCATCGTTTAAGCTTTCGGTCAAAGCTTTTACAACCTGAAATGGCGGGTCTAAATCCGGGCTTCCTATACCCAGATTGATGATAGGTTTTCCGTTTGCTTTAAGCAGGTTGACTTCCTTCAGTTTCCGTGAAAAGTAGTATTCTTCAACGGTTTGCAATCTATCGGCAGGTGTAATCATAATCGTGCGTTTTTATATTCGCCTAAAACTTTAAAAGCCTGTGCCATAATTTGGATAATGGCTTTTGCTTTTTTGAAGTCGTCGTAATTTTCAAAAGTGACATCCACAAAAAATGCATATTTCCAGGGTGTTTCAATTTTTGGAAGCGATTGTATCTTGGTCAAATTCAATTTGCAGTCACTCATCACATTCAGCACTGCTGCAAGGCTGCCGCGTTTGTGGTCTAATTCAAATTTTACGGAAGCCTTATTAATTTCTTCGGTATTGAGGTTTTGAGATTCATAATCGGGTGCTTTGACAATCACAAAACGGGTTTCGTTGTGCTTGATGGTCTGGATGCTTGACGCTAAAACATCTAACTCAAACAGTTCGGCTGCCAATTGACTCCCTATAGCGGCAACATTTTTTAGCTGCTGTTTTTGAATACGCTGTGCGACTTCGGCGGTGTCTTTATCTTCGACTAATTTGATGTGCGGATGCTTCTTGAAAAACTCCTTGCATTGCAATAGTGCCATTGGATGCGAATATACTTCATGTATATCCTTAATCGTTTGGTTGGGCAGCGCCATTAAATGATGCTGAATGTCCAGATAATGCTCGCCAATAATGTACAGCTGGTTATTGTCAATCAACGCATAATTTGGAATTATTGAACCCGCAATGGAATTTTCAATAGCCATAACCGCAGCATCGCATTGCTGTGTAAGCAGATTGTCAACCACCTTATCAAAAGTCAAACATTCCTGTATTGTGATAGTCTCATCAAAGTAACGCTGCGAAACAATGTGATGAAAAGACCCTGTAATTCCCTGTATTGAAACTGTTTTTATCATAAAAAAAGTCCCGGTTTTCACCGAGACTCATATTAAATTTATCATTTATAAATTACACATATAAAGTCT
>CAYVUB010000064.1:0-4722 GCA_964454675.1 uncultured Flavobacteriaceae bacterium
CAAATACATCATTCAAACCATCATTGTTTGGCGAAATACCCTGAGGGATGACGCAACTTTCTAACTCGGTAATTTCTTGTTCTGTAACTCCTATACATCCGGTTTCATTAAATCTTACTTCTATTTCATAAAGTCCTGCATGTAATACCGGAAGTGTCAAGCTGTTTTCACCGGAAATGATGCCGCCGTCTCTGTACCAGGCTATGCTCACTTCTGACTCTGAATAGTTAACAGGTGTTGCCGTGATTATGACAGGCACTGTTGCGTTAGGACAAACTTCATATTCAAAATCTGTCGTGAATGTCGTTACCGGTGATTCCCCTTCTGATAATCCAAAACTTGTAGTGCTATAACAGCCTGTTTCATTATTTTCAACACGCACATAAATAGTTGGCGATGTTGTTGAATAGGCTGCCGGATTGATAATCTCCGGCGTACCTGCATCCGCATCGCTTTGGGTTGCATGGTAAGTTATGGTCATATTTGTTTGACCGCCCAAAATAATGTTTTCATTTACCGTTAAATCGTAATCCGGAATACCGTCATCATCAACATCACAGCCCGTGACGTCCGGTGAATCATTAGCTTCAGGTAATGGATTGACTATTAAATTGAAACTTGCTGTTTTGAAACATCCGGTAGTGTTGTTTACAACTCTTGCCCAAATTAACTGAGGATTTGAAACGTTTGTATAAGGACTTTGAAGTGCTGTACTATCGTCTCCATCAATAGCTTCTTGTTCTGTTAAATAATAGGATACTGAATAATCTGCTGTTGATAGGTTTCCTAATATTGCCGCATCATTATCTTGCAAATTAAAAGTTGTAATACCTGTATCACTACATCCAAATAAATCTATCGACTCAAGATTGATTTCCGGATTAGGGAAAAATTCTATAACAATTACATCTTCCAAATAACATTGTGCAGAGAAAATAATTTGGACGGTATATTCACCCGGTTCAGTAACGACCAGTGATGAAGAAATTTCATCCAGAGGAATACCATCCTGATACCAGGTATGGTCAACGTTAGGAATATTGGTTTCTAAAATTATTTCGCCACCGTCACATACGGCTGTTCCTGCTTCAATAGTAATATCATCTCCCAATTCAATCTCTCCCAGATCAAAACTTCCGGCTCTTAAATAAACCCCGGAGTCTAATGCAGTATCGGTTGCATCTGCTATAACGAGTTTAATATGATAGTTTTGACCTATGTTTACAGGAGAATATGCGGTAAACACTTCTGTTCTTCCGTCAAATGATATTGGAGGTAAATTTTGGGGTGTATAGCCTCCAAAATACTCTTCGTTAATTGCCGGACAACTTGGGTTTTCCGGGTGGATATTTGTTACCAAAATAGGAGTGTTTGTACCCGGTAATACGGCAAGGTTTGTGGTATTGCCATTTTGATCTGTAAGTAAAAACGCAAATGCATCAGAATATGTGCACTCAAATGAACCACCGGTACTACCGTTATATTCTTCTGAAGCCATTAAAAATTCAAAGCTTATTTCATCTGCAAGCGGCACAAAATCAAACTCAATTATTGTAGCGTTATGAGATGTAATACCTACTGCGGCGTTCAAATCGGCATCACCAAGCCAGTTGTATGACCCTGCGCTCATGGCATTAACGTTTGGCCCGCTTGCTTCAACCGCATTCCCTGATGTCATGATAATTCCATCTTGAAAAGGGAATCCTACGCCTTCACGGTAAAAGTAACCGATACCATTATTTGGATCATCATAATTAGTGCCTGTTGAATAGGTTATATTTGAAACAACTGCACAAGGGCTGTTGATTAAAATTTCTTGTATTAACTGTTCAACAGTATAGGTTGTTTGATCTACAATAACGTTTCCGGGAGATTCTGAAATACATAAATTGAATGTTGTTGTCGCTTCAGCGGCACTTGCAGAGAATACTCTTACATAGTATGTTTCTCCAACAGTTAGTCCTGTTGCGGCACTTGCAGTATTTGGCGAACAATATAGTTGTGTTAAAGCACCACAACTTCCTGAATAAACAGCATGATCCAAATCGGTTGTTCCTCCTGCGATGTTATTAAGTGAAATCATTTGGTTTTCATATAATGCCGTAAACTGAAACCACACATCGTTATTAGGATTACCTGTACATGAGCCGGCAGGCACTCCTGATGGTGTTGCTGCCACTAATGTTCCCGGTGTTACTAATGCACATGTACCGTCCTCATTTACAACCGCCTGTGTAGCTCCATCACAATTATCATTTTCCGGAGGGCAAGCCAATAAATAGAATCCTTCACTATTTATAACACAATTTACATCCTGATCATTACTTAATGTAATTACTATGTTTGTCAAAAACGGGAATGGACCTGCTTGATAGATGCCTTCAGAAGGTACTGAAACCGTATTGGTATCATAATTATTTGATATTGTCAAAGAATCGGCATCACCTATGCTGGTAACATTAATATCTATTAAAAATTGGTCGCCATTATCACAGTCATCAACAACCGCATACGTAGCTGTAGGATTGATACAGGTAGCGCAGGAAACTGTAAAATCCCATTCTGTATAGGTTGTGGACGATTGACAGCTGACACTTCCATCAGTATCTAATTCCATAAACAAGGCATTTGAAACAGAGTTTATTTGAAGTCCGGATAAATCAAAGGCGCCAAAAGCAGCAGGACTTGCAAATAATAATGTTCCCGTATTATCTGTGCCATCGTATAAACGCACAAAATCCCAACCGCCTTCTATATTTCCGGCATTAAATGTCAACCGCACCGGACTCCCGTCTGTAGATTGAAACAACCACGTTGTCGTGTCATTTGAATCATAGCAATAGTTAAGGCTTAAAGGTCCTTCTTCACAGTCAACTATGTTTAAAACACACTGATCCTGGGTTAAACTTGTACTTGTCAATGTACAATTGACATCATCATCATTGGCTACAGTGATGACAACTCCCGTATTATTGACAAATGGCCCGAATGAAAACAAGCCTGTTGCTGTGGTGGTTTGTGGTGTGCTGCCTTGGTTATCGGTTATTGTTATAGAGGTTGCCGAACCCAAATCTGTTAAATCAACATCAATAAGAAACTGCTGACCGTTTGTACAGTCACCCACCACTGCATAAGAAGCAACAGGATCTATACAGGTGTTCTCTGTAATAGTTAAGGTATATGCGGTGTTTTGAGGCGCTGCCCAGGTTGATATAACTATATAATAGGTTGTCCCTGCCGTAACTGAATAATTGTCTATCAACATATTGCCGCCTGCAAAGCCATTAACCATTCCTGTCTCACAATTTACGCCTATATTGGCACAGTCGGTATATACAAAAATACCCGTATATGTTCCTATTCCTGTTAATGATATGTCTATAGACGTATCGGATGCAGGCGAATACGAATATACTGCTTCGTCTCCGTTTAAGTAACCGGATGTTGAACCACAGCCTGCTCCCGGGCTTCCGCTGTAATCACTCCCGTAATTACTTGTATTATCAGTGGTAATATATGGTAATGGTGTTGTTACAATAATTGGATTACTGCAAGTTTCGCCGGGACCGCTTATAGAATAAGTAAACGGCCCAATCCAGTTGCTAAACCCATCATCTTCACAGTCTGCTCTTACATAAAAATCATAGGTAGTTCCTTCTATTAGGTTTATTATTTCCAAAAAACTTGTAATTATTGATGACCCTGAATCTGCATCTGTTGGTGCAGGAGTCCCTGCAATTTGATTTATAAACTGCCACTCTGTCTCTGACCCTACCGGTGTCCAAGACACATTGAGAGTTGTAAGTGTAACTGTGCCGGTAATATTTGTAACATCCAAACAAGCCGGTGGCGTTTCGGAAGTTATTGTAGGCGAATTGAAACAAAATCCCCACGCCCAAACACCGCCGTCATCATAAAAAATACGGTATCTAAAACCCGATAATTGTGTTGCTGTAAAACCACCTATATACAAATCTCCGCTATTGAAAGGTACTGACGTACCATTACAAAAATTATCAAACGGAGCATCTGGTGTGGTGGCTGCCAAAGGCGTACCCCAGTTATTCCATGTTTCTGCATCGGCATCCCAGTATTGAACACCAAGTCTGTCTGCTCCAATGTTTCTATAAATATAGGTTGAATTAACAAACAACCATGTCTCTCCGGCGTTAAATGCCGGCGTTAAATCAATAACGGGCGACTCAGCGGCTATAAACGTTGTGGCGGAAGAGCCTGCATCGTCTTCATCATACGCGAAATTTGGTGAAACTGTAGGATCTGCCTCTAAAACAGCAGGATTTGTAGAATAGGTTCCTGTCAAACTCCAATCTGTATTAGGCCAACCGGCAGGCTGATTTAATACCTGAGATGAACCGTAGGCAGATAGTAACAACAATAAGAGTGTAATTTTTTTCATTGGTAGTTATGAGTTAAATTAAAATTATCCTTAAGCCATTTGCAATGTATTGATTACAAATATGTTTGAAATTCGATTTTTCAAAGAATGTGTTTTTTAGTTACCGTAACAATACTGTGAGAATATTGTATGAGTTTCTAAGATAAAAAAATGATTCTTAACAAAGTAAAGTTGGTGTTATTCTTTATTTCCATCTTTATAAATCTCTAAAAATATAAAAAAACTCCACCAAAATTTGATGGAGTTTATATCACTAATTCCCAGGCGCACCTTTAGTAATTTTAAATTCGGAGCGTCTGTTAAGC
>CAYVUB010000065.1:0-4595 GCA_964454675.1 uncultured Flavobacteriaceae bacterium
GAAAGATACCGTTGAACCTGAATTGTGGTTTGGATTTGATTGGCGAAGTGCTTTATGGTAAATGGAAAATCCGTTTGTTGTGGTTTATCAATGAGGGACACAAACGTCCAAGCGAACTGCAACGCAAAATTCCCGATGCTTCACGCAGGGTTTTGAATATTCAATTGAAAGAATTGGAAGAACACGAATTGGTTACAAGGAAAATTTATCCTGTCGTCCCGCCAAAAGTTGAATACAGCCTTACCGAATTTGGTAAAACTTTAATTCCTGTTATTTCTGCTCTGGGTCATTGGGGCGATGAACACGAAGAACGGTTACGGAATGTGATTACTTCAAAACTCAAAAACAAATAACTTAAAAACCATACCGCAATAACTATTTAAATTTTGTAAATTTGCCTGCGTTTAACAACGCAACATGACAACTACAAAATACATATTTGTAACCGGAGGTGTAACATCTTCATTAGGCAAAGGCATTATTGCAGCATCTTTGGCAAAGCTGCTTCAGGCTCAGGGTTACAGGACTACCATTCAAAAACTTGATCCTTATATTAATGTCGATCCGGGTACGCTCAATCCTTATGAGCACGGCGAATGCTACGTGACCGATGATGGTGCCGAAACCGATTTGGATTTGGGCCACTACGAGCGTTTTTTAAACGTACCTACCAGCCAGTCCAATAACGTGACCACAGGCAGAATCTACCAAAGTGTGATTGAAAAAGAACGCCGTGGCGAGTTTTTGGGCAAAACCGTTCAGGTCATTCCTCATATTACTGACGAAATTAAAAACCGTGTGCAAATTCTTGGTAAATCGGGCAATTTTGATATTGTCATTACCGAAATTGGCGGAACCGTTGGTGATATTGAGTCCTTGCCGTACATTGAGGCAGTGCGCCAATTGAAATGGGATTTGGGTGAAAATAATGCGATTGTTATTCATTTAACCTTAATACCATATTTATCGGCAGCCGGCGAATTAAAAACCAAACCTACACAACACAGTATCAAAACCCTGATGGAAAGCGGTGTCATGGCAGACGTTTTGGTATGTCGTACCGAGCATGAATTACCGCAGGATTTAAGACGCAAACTGGCGTTGTTTTGCAATGTGCGTGAAGAAGCGGTCATCCAGTCTATCGATGCATCTACCATTTACGATGTGCCAAATTTGATGCTGGAACAAGGTTTGGATAAAGTGGTTTTGAAAAAGCTGGCACTTCAAAGCGATGCACCCGATTTAACCCAATGGAACCGGTTTTTACAACGTCATAAAAACCCTAAAGGCGAAGTTGTTATTGGGCTTATCGGAAAATATGTGGAATTGCAGGATTCGTACAAATCTATTTTGGAAGCCTTCATTCACGCAGGTGCGCAAAACGAAGTAAAAGTCAGAGTAGAGCCTATACATTCCGAATATTTATCGAACGACAATATCGCCAAAAAACTAAGCCACTTAGACGGTGTTTTGGTTGCACCGGGTTTTGGTGAACGTGGTATTGAAGGTAAAATTGCGGCTGTAAAATATGTACGTGAGCATAACATCCCGTTTTTAGGAATTTGTCTGGGCATGCAAATGGCGGTCATTGAGTTTTCGCGAAATGTCTTAGGTTTGAAAGATGCCAATTCCACAGAAATGGATCCCGATACACAACACCCGGTAATTGACTTGATGGAATCTCAAAAAAATGTGACAGATAAAGGCGGCACTATGCGATTGGGTTCGTGGTTCTGCAAGCTCACAGCCGGTAGTTTGGCGAGTCAAATCTACGGAAGTGATACCATTGAAGAACGTCACCGTCACCGTTTTGAATTTAACAATACTTACAAAACACAAATTGAAAACGCAGGAATGATTGCCACAGGTTTAAATCCGGAAACGGGTTTGGTGGAAATTGTGGAAATACCAACCCACAACTGGTTTGTTGGTGTGCAATACCACCCGGAATATAAAAGTACCGTTGCCAATCCGCATCCGCTATTTGTGGCGTTTGTAAAAGCGGCTTTAAATTTTAAAAGGAATAACAATCGTGTCAGTATGGCACAAAATTAATATTGGAGTGCTTTTTGAGTAGAACCAGGATATTCCCTTAATCAGGGATTGTTTTTATGTGAAGCCAAAACCAACCAAATGACTAATTAATTACATGGAAGAAAAAAAATTTGACCTCAATTCCATCATAGGCTTTGTGCTTATTTTCGGAATATTATTGTTTATGCTGTGGCAAAATCAGCCAAGCCCTGAAGAATTGCAAGCCCGGGAAAAGGCAAAACAAGAACAACTGCAAGCGGAACAAAAAGCAAAAGAAGCCGAAAAAAGTACCACGGCTGTCACAACGGCTGAAGATTTTTCGGCAACATCAGCATCCGATTCTTTAAAGCTGGAAGCCTTAAAAAGCAAGTTGGGCGCATTTGCTTATGCGGCAACTTTACCATCGGCAACCAATGGCGAAACGCTGGTTGAAACCGATGTGTTGTCGTTAAAATTCAGCAATCGCGGAGGTTATTTGTCTGAAGTGAAAATGAAACACTTTAAGAATGACGATTCTATTCCTATTTATATCATTAAAGATGGCAATGCAGGTTTCAATATCTCTTTTGCAACAACCGATAATCGCAATCTCAATACAAAAGATTTATATTTTGAACCAAGCGTTGCAAAAAATGGAGAGAATACTATTGTTTCCATGAAGCTCAAAGTATCGGAATCTAAATTTTTGGAATACCGTTATGAGTTGAAACCCGATGACTATATGTTTGGGTTTACCATACGTTCACAAGGGTTGAATGATGTATTTAACACCTCGCAGGATGCCAATCTTGACTGGAGAATCAAAACCTATCGTCATGCAAAAAGTATTTCGTATGAAAACCGTTATACCGAAGTAGTTTATGAATATGACGGCGGAAAAGACGATTATCTGGGGCAGCAATCCCATACCGATGATACAGAAAAAGACATCACATACATAGCGTTCAAACAGCACTTTTTTACATCCATACTTTTAGCCGATACACCTTTTAAATCGGGGTATTTGGAATCAAAAAATTTAGTGAAAGACGAGCAGATTGATACCGTGTTTACAAAAGCGTTTGCTGCCAGACTGCCATTAACATTTGAAGGCGGCGAGCTTAATAAAAATATGGATTTATATTACGGGCCGAGCGATTACAAGATTTTGAACGCTTACAACCGTAATCTGGATGAGGTATTGCCACTTGGCTGGGGAATTTTCGGGTGGATTAACAAGTACATTTTTATACCTGTTTACGGGTTGTTGATTGGGTTTTTACCACACGGTATTGCCATTATCGTTTTGACAATTTTAGTGCGGATTATTATGTCGCCTGTAACGTACAAGTCTTATTTATCTCAGGCAAAAATGAAAATCTTAAGACCTGAAATTACCGAAATCAATACCAAACACAAAGACAATCCATTAAAACGCCAGCAGGAAACCATGGCATTGTACAGCAAAGCCGGAGCAAGCCCAATGGCAGGATGTTTACCTGCATTGATGCAGTTGCCGGTATTTTATGCCTTATTCCAGTTTTTTCCATCGATGTTTGACTTACGCCAGAAACCATTTTTATGGGCGGAAGATTTATCGTCTTATGATACCATCGCAAAATTACCGTTCAACATTCCGTTTTATGGTGACCACGTGAGTCTGTTCCCAATTTTGGCATCGGTGGCGATATTCATTTATATGAAAATGACCACAGGACAGCAAATGGCATCGCAGCCGGTACAAGAAGGTATGCCCGATATGAGTAAAATAATGAAGTATATGATATACTTTTCGCCAATCATGATGTTGTTCTTTTTTAATAACTATGCATCGGGATTGAGTTTGTATTACTTTGTATCCAATTTGATTACTATCGGAATCATGCTGGTCATCAAACATTACATTATTGATGAAGATAAAGTGCACGCAAAAATTCAGGAAAATAAGAAAAAGCCTAAAAAGCAAAATCGTTTCCAGCAGAAAATGCAGGATATGATGGAGCAGGCCGAAAAACAAAAACAACAAAAAGGAAAATAAACCCAAAAAAGCTGCAACATTTGCGGCTTTTTTGTTGACACAATTCTATGGTGATTTTAACGTTATTGAAAATTATGAAGACATTAGTTATTATTTTTATAGGTTTGACCACTGCATTTGTATTTTCGCAAGAGTCAATAAATCAATTGGATAAAGATGGCCAACGTCACGGGTTTTGGAAAAAGAATTTTGACAAAACAAAGCAACCACGCTATGAAGGTACGTTTGAACACGGTAAGGAAATTGGCGTCTTTAAGTTTTATACCTTAGACAAAGGCAAGAGCATATTAAGTGCCACACGAGAGTTCAGTACGGTGCACGACACGATTAATGTTAAGTTTTTTTCATCTAAAGGGAAAGTCATCAGCGAAGGTAAAATGATTGGCAAGAATTTTATTGGGAAATGGGTATATTTTCACAATAAAACCAATGGCGTGATGACCATTGAACATTATAATAATGACGGATTACTGCATGGTGAAAAAGTAGTCTATTATGAAGACGGAAAACTTGCGGAACAATCCAATTATACCAACGGAAAATT
>CAYVUB010000066.1:0-4546 GCA_964454675.1 uncultured Flavobacteriaceae bacterium
AACAACCTCTACCTATGTAATCCCGGTGCGCCGCCATATATTTTTGATTTAGAATTGAATACGCCTGTAGTATTGGGCAGCACGCCCAATCCTGAGGATTATGTGGTAACGTACCATTTGAGTCAGGAAGATGCAGATGACGATGTGGGCGCTATAGACCCATCGGATGCTTATGAAGGGACAAACGGCGAGGTCATCTATGTACGGATAGAGTATATGACATCGGGCTGTTATGCTGTAGAGAGTTTCACGTTGAATATAACGAGCCAGCCGATATTGAATTCCGTTCCCGATATAGAAGTATGTGACGGTATCAATAACGACGGTTTTGCGGAGTTTGATTTAGAGAGCCGTACGTTAGGGATTTTAGGGGGTCAGTCATCATCAGATTTTGTAGTGACCTACCATACAAGTTATGCCGGTGCGGACAGCGGAACAGGCGGCTTGGTAAGCCCATATACCAATATAGCAGCCAACCAGCCCATCTATGTCCGCATCGAGCAGGTAAATGATGCGAGCTGTAACAATGTAAGCGTAACCCCGATGTTCCTTTTAATAGTGAATCCTTCGGATGAGCCGTTTTTTACGCTGTCACCCACCTGCGACGGCGGTACGGCAACCGTTACCGGTACCTCCGGCGGTACTTTCACCTTTAATCCTGCACCGTCAGACGGCGCCGTCATTAATTCCGCTACGGGATTAGTTACCGGCGGTACTTCGGGCGCCAGCTACACCATAGAGTACACCACTGCGGGCATCTGTCCGCAAACAGGCACGCAGGTTCTTACGGTAGAGACCACCGATGATTCAAGTTTCACGATGACCGCGACCTGTGACGGCGGTACGGCATCGGTTACCGGTACCCCCGGTGGTATTTTCAGTTTTGACACACTTCCGGCAGACGGCGCGGTAATCGACCCGGCAACCGGTACAGTAACAGGCGGCACCTCCGGCACCGGCTATACGGTAAGATACACGACCAATGGCGTATGTCCTGAGAGCAGCACCCAAGGCGTTACCGTTACTATCACCGATAATCCGTCCTTCACGTTAACCGCAACCTGTGACGGTGCTACGGCAACCATAACCGGTACACCCGGCGGAAGCTTTGCCTTTAATCCGCTACCGTCAGACGGCGCAGTTATCAATACAAGCACAGGCACCATCACGGGCGGAAGTTCAGGTGCCGGCTATACCGTAGAATACACCACCAACGGCACCTGTCCTGCCAGCAGCACAGAAGTCGTTACCGTTTTACTCACCGATGATGCAGGTTTTACCATAACTCCAACTTGCGATGGCGGTACGGCATCAGTTACCGGCACCCCAGGCGGTACCTTTAGTTTTGCCAATCCTCAGCCGTCAGACGGTGCGGTGATTGACCCTGCCACGGGCGAAGTTACCGGCGGCACCCCATCGGCAGTATATACGGTACAATATACCACCGGCGGTGTATGTGCGTCAGGCAGTGTCCAAACATTAAACGTGCTGCCTGTTGACAATGCAGGCTTTACGGTGAGTTCTACCTGTGACGGCGGTATAGCAACCGTTACCGGTTTGCCCGGAGGTACTTTCAGTTTCAGTACCCCACCGTCAGATGCAGCCGTTATCAACCCTGCCACAGGCGAAGTGACAAGTGGTACACCGGGTGCCGGTTATACCATAACCTATACCACCGGCGGCACCTGTCCGAATACAAGCGAAGTGACCTTTTCGGTATATCCGTTGCCATTGGTCATAGACCCTGCAGCATTGGAAGTCTGTGACGACAACATTCCCGATGGCATTACCGAGATAGACCTAACCCTTAAAAACACCGAGATTACCGGCAATACCCCTGGCAGCATAGTAAGCTATTACCTTACCCAGGCGGCAGCGGAAGCCGGCGACCCTGCCACGGCATTAGCGATACCATATACCAATATCAGCAATCCCCAGATAGTTTATGTACGAGTAGAGAATGCCACCACCGGCTGTTACGCCACCACTACATTGGAGCTGGTAGTAGAACAGGCACCCGTAGCCAATATTCCTGCGCCGTTGGAATACTGCGATCCCGACATTGACGGTTTTGGGGTGTTCGATATAGCCGGCACAGTCAATGAGATTACCGGCGGTGTTGCAGGCTTAACCGTTACCTTCCATGAAACACTGACCAATGCAGAGAACGGTATTGATGCCTTGAGCAGTCCTTACTCTAATATAGTGGCACAAACACAAACCACTATTTATGTGCGTGTAGAAAGTTCAACCATAGCGACCGACTGTGCTACAATCGTACCGTTAGAGTTGATAGTGAATCCGGCACCTCAGGTTCCCAATGTTATAGCACCTTTGGTTATTTGTGACGATGCGTCTTCGGATGGTTTTGCCCAGTTTGATTTAACCGTCAAAAATGCTGAGATATTAGGAAGCCAGTCATTGTCAGATTTCACTTTGACATATCACGTAACCGAAGACAATGCCCAGACAGGCGCCAACCCTATTCTTAACGATGCAAACTATACCAACACCAGCAATCCACAGACGATTTATGTACGTCTGGTAAGTATCGCTAACGGCTGCGTTACCACCGGCCAGTTTGATATACGTGTAGAGTTACCGCCGGCGGCAATACAGCCAAGTCCTTTGGAGTTGTGTGATGATGCTACTGCAGATAGTTTTACAAGTTTTGATTTGACAGTAAAAAATATTGAGATTACCGGCGGAGAAGGCAGTTGGGCAGTAAGCTACTATCTAACATCAGCCGATGCGCAGAGCAACAACAATGCGATAAGTCCTGCCACATCCTACACAAACACGTCAAATCCCCAAACATTGTTTGTTCGGGTTACCGATACCGATACAGGTTGCGTGAGTTTTGTGAACTTGACCTTACGGGTTCTTCCAAACCCGACACCGAGTCCCGATCCTCAGGATTTGGTACTGTGTGATGATGCCAATACCGGCGATGGACAAGAGGCTTTCGATTTAACCCTTAACCAGGCTTACATTCTTAATGGCGAGCCGGGAGTTACCCCGAGCTACCACATAAGCCTTGAAGATGCCGAAGCAGGTACCAATGCCATTGCAGATCCTGCCCAGCACACCAACAGCAACACCAATTACACACCGGAAACGATATATGTAAGAGTAACCAACGATATAACCGGTTGCTATACCATCGTGGATTTTGATATTCTTGTCAACCCGTTACCACAGGTTGTAGCCGTTACAGATTATATCATCTGCGAGTTGAACAATGACGGTATGGCAAGCTTTGATTTGTCAGGCAAGAACGCCGAAGTTCTGAACGGACAAGACCCGGGTATCTTTGCGGTAAGCTACCATACCAGCCAGGCAAATGCCGACAATCTGACCAACAGCCTTATAAGTCCGTATGTCAACACAGTGAATCCGCAGCTTATCTATGTGGCGATAACCAACACCCTTACGGGCTGTTCCGTAAGCACACAGGTATTCAACATAGAAGTACAGGAAGCGGCACAGGCAAACAGTGACGGGAACCCGATACTGTATGAGCTGTGTGACAATATAGGCGGTAATGACGGTTTTGGTCAGTTTGACCTGACCACACAAAATCCGGCCGTATTGGACGGGCAAGACCCTGCTAATTACATTGTGACCTATTATGCCACAGAGGCCGATGCAGAATCAGGCGTAAACCCGATACCAACCCTTTATGAAAACATCACCAATCCACAGGTTATTTATGCCAGAGTAGATAATAATACACCTGACGGCTCAGGCAATGACACATCGATATGCTATGCCGTAACCGCGCTGACCTTACAAGTGAATTTACTGCCGGTATTTGATTTGGACGATGCTTATACATTATGTATTGATACCAACGGTACAGAAGTAGTGAATCCGCCGGTGCTGGATACGGGACTGAGTACGTCAGACTATAGTTTTGAGTGGATTTTGAACGGCGTGGTATTAGCAGAAACAAGTTCGGGCATTACGGCGACCGAGCCTGGAACCTACAGTGTGCTCGTTACCAACATAGCCACAGGCTGCCAGAACAGTGACAGTGCCGAAGTAGAGGCCAGCTCGCCACCGGTGTTGGTTGCAGAAGTTGTCACACAAGCTTTTTCGGAAAACCACGTTATAGAAGCAGAGGCAAGCGGCAGCGGTGTTTATGAATACAGTCTGGATGGCGGTCCATGGCAGAGCAGCGGGACGTTTACGAATGTTTCTTTTGGTGAGCATATAGTAACAGCGAGAGATACAGAAGGTTGCGGATTGGTTAGTGTTATGGTAATGGTAATGGATTACCCTAAGTTTTTCACACCAAACGGTGATGGCTATCATGATACTTGGAACATTGTGGGAATAGCGAACCAACCAAGCGCAAAAATTTATATATTTGACAGGTACGGAAAACTGCTGAAACAGTTAAGTCCATCGGGTGAGGGCTGGAACGGTACTTATAACGGCGAGCCTATGCCAACGAGCGATTACTGGTTTACCGTAGAGTACAACGAACCCTCAACAGGACATAGAAAAGAGTTTAAAGCCCATTTTACATTGAAAAGATAAA
>CAYVUB010000067.1:0-4343 GCA_964454675.1 uncultured Flavobacteriaceae bacterium
GACTGAAACTATACAGATTCCCAAAAATGACAGCATCCTAAATATTTACGGCATTATGATCGTTTTGCTTCAAAAAGCAAAAAAGGAAAAACCTTACAGAAACAGTTACTTAACGATTATTTAACACGTTCATCGAACATAAAACCTCTGTAAGAGGTTATTAACATAAATTTAGTTTGTAATGTGCTAAACCAAATCGTATATGAAAGAGAACTTTACCTCAAAAATCTCTACTTTTTTTATTGTAAACCACAAAATGCTTCGCTTTGGATTTTGGAGTTTGATGCTTTTAACATATTTATCGTCCAATGTAAGTTACGGGCAACAGCAACCACAACCATTGGTAAAAGCAGACCAAACACAAAGACAAGCTATCTCTACCGAAAAACTTGACAAAAAAGCGTTTCGCAACAATAACGAAAGGAACACCAAAAGCAGTACCGAAAGAAAAAGAACACAACAAGACATAGACCGAAACACCGTAAGTAAAAACAAGCAAAGAACTGTTGATCAGCAAGTTGTTTACGGCCCCGTACAGGATGAGAGCAAAAGCCCTTTTGAGACTGTAAAAGGCAAAAAAGAAGACATGTCTAAAAGAGATATCTCTTCCAAGCATTACATCAACAATGACGGCAGTTACACCGCCTTGATTGGTGGCGGCCCCATTCATTATGACGATAACGGACAATGGAAAGACATAGACCACACTATTACCGGCAACGGTAACCCACAATACCCTTATGCCAATACCACCAACCTGATGGAATCGCATTTTGGGGCTACGGCTTCTGCCGGCGTTATCAATAAAACCAAAGAAGGCATCGTCAAAGAGTTTTTAAATACCAAAATGTATTGGGAAGTTAACGGACAGGCTGTCAACATACAAAACAGTAACAATACGGCTGTTACAATAAATGGAGATAGAGCTTACTACCATAACTTATTTGGAACCATCAGCGCAGAGTTTACGGTATTAAGCGGAAAACGCAAGCTCAACTATATCATCCCGAATGCCGAAGCCTTAGGCAACATCCCTGCAAATGCCGGTTATTTGGTGTTTAGTGAAGATATTGTTTTGCCTGATGGGTGGACGTATGATACTACAGAAAAAGGAATATTTATTAAAAACCAAACAGGAGAAAATATTTATTTGTACGATAATCCTGTTTCTTTTGACATAAAAGAACTACTACCAAGAGAACAGAACACATTTTTTGAAACGTCTCTAAGCGGAAACACATTAACCGTTAAAACCAAAGTTAAAACCTCTTGGCTATTGGACAATGAAAGGCAATTTCCTTTAAAAGTTGATCCAACTGTTGAAGTAAGACCTGATAATACAACCAACTGGTCAAGATGTTCTGCTGCTGATGGATGGGATTATGGAGCTGACTTACAATATGGATTTGATTTTTTGGGGTATCAGACACGAACTTTTGTAAAATATAATACTTCAAGCATTCCTAATACCTCTGTAGTAAACTCTGTTGTTGGGCATTTTAATGTTACTGCCAGGGTCAATTACTGGCAGGATCATGCATTTATTTTTGCTAATTCTGCCGACCCAACTGTTGTAGCAGGATTGGGTTTATTCAATAGTGCCACAACAGTTTATTCTACAGGGGTAATAAATTATACTACCGGTTGGAAGGAAGACACATTCAACGCTGCCGGAATTACTGCTGTTCAAGCAGGGCTAGGAAGTAGTGTAAATATTTCGATATGCCCGGCAGGAAATGACGACTGGCTTGCTGACGAATATTATACTGTTGCCAACCATACTACAGGTGGTAATCGTCCATATTTAGCGATAGATTACACCGAATCAGCGGGTTCTTGCACACCTACATCCGATGACCCTGACGGGCTTTATATCAATAGTGTTTCTATTGTAGGCACTCTGTCTGACCCACCTGTAAACAACTCTACCTATAATGCCACAGGCTATCAGGATTTTACAGGATTAACACCATTGGCTGTACAAGCAACCGGCGAAGGCGTAAATGTACTGGCTACCAGCACCGGAAATATATTGGCAAGAGGCACATGGAAAGCCTGGGTGGATTGGAACCAGAATGATACTTTTGAACCGTCTGAAGAAGTGTATAACATATACGGTTTTGTAGGCTCAAGCGTAACCTTTGGATTTGAAATCCCAGCCGGACAAACACCCGGAGATTACAGATTGAGAATTAGAGTGAATAATAGTATAGAAGAACATGAGTATTGGTATCTTGGATATATATACGATGGCAGTGACTTTTACGAAGGATATGGGTTTGATTTTAATGCCTGCGACCCCTTTGAAGCTATTGATGAATACTTAGGAACTTATATTGCTTACCCTTATGAAATTGATGTCTTAACCAACTATTATGGCGAAACCGAAGATTACCTGTTTACAGTCATTGAAAACTGTAATGCCACCATTACAGATATTACTCACGGTGAAGTCTGCAACAATGGTGCTGTTACCCTTAATATTGCAGCCACGCCGGGCAGTACCATTAACTGGTATTACAATGAGAACGATGCCGTTCCTTTTCAAAACACACCACAAGGTGACTGGATCACACCAAACCTGACAACCACAACCTCATATTGGGTAACCGCTCTTAATGGCTGTGAATCCTTAGTGAAAACCGAAATAATAGCCGAGGTAAGCCCTACTCCTACAGTAACATTTACCCCAAATAACCCGGTAATTTGCGGTAATGAGATTATACAACTTACCGCCGGAGGTGATACAGAAACAGCCTGGCTTATAGACGAAGATTTTGAAAGCGGCAACCTTGGAGTATTCCAAAATATCAATAATGATGCAAACAATGCAACAATAGACAATATTACAAGATTTCAAAATAGAGAAAGCGTATATGTACCAACCACCAATGTGAATGTATGGTATCCTGCAATATCTTCGGGGTTTGGGCCAAATAATTTTGCTCTGGCTATATCAGATGCAGCCGCACCTAATTATCCTACAAACAATGTTCAAAATTCATTAGAATTAATAAACCCTGTTGATGCGACAGACTTCATCAATTTAACATTGGATTTAAAATTATATTATTCAAGATATTATCCGGCAAACGTGAATCCTAATAACGAATATGTAAGTGTAGAAGTATCCACAGACGGAGGAGCCACCTATCCCAACACCATTGCAAATTTCACGGAAAATGTTGGCATAGGGTCAAATTTTACGTCTTTGTCTTATGATTTGTCTGCATTTGTCAATGAGCCAAATTTAAAAATCAGGGTAAGGCATTTTTCTGCTGCCAGTGGATCTGGTTGGCTTCCTGACGGTGTTGCTGTAGATGACATCAAACTCTATGGAGAAAGACCGCTTAACACAACGTTTAACTATAATACGGCTACCATAGATGCTTTTACAGATGCCACCGCTACAAATCCATATACGCCCGGCACACCCGCTACAACCATATACATAAGACCAACTCTGGCTCAAATGTCAAACGCATCGTTTTCGATTCCTGTTGATGCAGTATTATCAAACGGATGTTATGCTACGGGCAATATAACTATTACTAACAATACCAAAGTATGGCAAGGCACAACAGACTCAAACTGGAATAATGCCGGAAATTGGCTTCCTAATGGTATTCCCACTGAAGACACCTGTGTTATTGTTATAGACAATGGTACATCTGACCCACAGGTTTTAGGGCCGCCAATTCCTCCTGTTCCATCCTATGCCAAAAATCTGACCATTAAAGATGGAAGCTATTTAGAATTACAATCAGACACCAATTTAACCGTTACAGACTGGATTGAAGTAGAACCTAACGCAATCTTCAACCTAAGAAACAGTGCCAGCCTCGTTCAGGTACTTGACGTAACCTCAAAACCAAACACAGGTAACATTCATGTACAAAGAGCGCCAAAAAGTAATTTTGGCTCTGTAGGAGACTTAAACTATGTGTACTGGTCATCGCCTGTTGAAGATTTTGCATTAGGACAAATATCGCCGGGGACGTCGCCGGGCTTGATATGGGAATGGATACCTACCATTCCCGGTAATGGTGACGGTAATCACGGTAACTGGCAAACCGTAAGCGGTACAATGCAGGAAGGAAAAGGCTATATTGTAAGAGGACTTTCGGGAACTCCAACTGTTATCCCATCAACGGCTTTTCCGATTTCAGACAATACGGCATTGTTTACCGGTGTGCCAAACAATGGTGAGATAGGAATTACCATAAACAGAGGCACTTGGACAGGTGGCAATTATGATGGCAACGGAAACAATGCGACTGCACAAGATGACAACTGGAACTTATTAGGAAACCCGTATCCGTCTTCAATTTCTGCCAATGATT
>CAYVUB010000068.1:0-3761 GCA_964454675.1 uncultured Flavobacteriaceae bacterium
TTTGCACGTGTTGAGCTTCCTGCTGCCGGTGCGCCATAAGATCTTCCTGTGGCTGCCCTGAATGTTTTTGCTTCGTCAAGATGCATCAGCAAATGGCTGTAAGCTCCCATATTTCTTGGTTCTTCCTGTGCCCAGACAACATCGTTTGCATTGTTGTACTTTTTCATGATAGCACGCATATCATCAACAGGTAATGGGAATAATTGTTCCACACGTACCAATGCTACATCGTTTCTGTTTTCTGCTTCTTTTACTTCCAATAAATCGTAATAGAATTTTCCTGTTACAAATACCAGAGTTTTGATGTCTTTTGTATTTGTACTTGCATCGTCTATAACGGTCTGGAAACTGCCGTTTGCAAATTCATCTACAGTTGAAACTACTCTTGGATGACGCAGTAGGCTTTTTGGTGTGAAAACAATGAGTGGTTTTCTGTATTTTGCTTTAACCTGTTTGCGCAACAGGTGATAGAAATTTGCAGGTGTTGTACAATCGGCAACAAACATATTATCTACCGCGCAA
Source organism: uncultured Flavobacteriaceae bacterium (assembly GCA_964454675.1). Taxonomy (GTDB): domain Bacteria; phylum Bacteroidota; class Bacteroidia; order Flavobacteriales; family Flavobacteriaceae; genus CAYVUB01. The sequence continues at coordinate 523 of CAYVUB010000068.1, forward strand.
AGTTGCAGGTAGCGCTCCATACGTGCCGATGAGTGCTCGGCTCCCTGACCTTCATAGCCGTGAGGCAGCAGCATAACGATTCCGTTTTGTAGTTTCCATTTGTCTTCGGCAGCAGAAATATATTGGTCAATCATGATTTGTGCTCCGTTACTGAAATCGCCAAATTGTGCTTCCCATATAGTTAATGTTTTTGGACTTGCCATAGCGTAGCCATAATCAAATCCTAAAACACCGTATTCTGATAAGAATGAGTTATAGATAAAAAATCGTCCTTGTTTGTCACTTATCCGGTTGAGAAGTAAAATTTCTTCTTCGCTGTCTTCAACTTTTACAACGGCGTGACGGTGCGAGAATGTACCGCGCTCAACATCCTGACCTGAAATTCTCACATCGTAACCTTCTTCGAGCAAGGTACCGTAAGCCAGATGTTCTGCCATTGCCCAATCCAGTTTATCCTCATTAAACATGGTTTTTCTTGATTCGATAAGGCGTTCTATTTTGCGGATAAATTTTTTGTCTTTTGGCAATGTCGAAACAACATCGGCAATGTGTTTTAAGCCGTCTTTTGAAAAAGTTGTGTCAATGGGTTTAGCCATTTCTGTTTCGGTGGCATATTCATAACCCGTCCACTCATCCTGCATAAACGGCGTGACAACAGTTTTTTCCTGCTTGCGCGAATCTACCAGCTGCTCTTCTAATGACGCTCTGTAGTCTTCTTCAATTTTTGCAATGTAACTTTTATCAATAACACCTTGAGAAATTAGTTTTTCAACATAAATCTCACTTGGATTTGGGTGCTTTGCAATGGCTTCATAAAGTTTAGGTTGGGTAAACCGGGGTTCGTCACCTTCGTTATGTCCGTATTTTCTATAACCCAATAAATCGATAAACACATCGCGTTTAAACTGCATTCTGAAATCTAATGCAAATAGAATGGCATGTACTACGGCTTCAACATCATCGGCATTAACGTGTAATACCGGTGAGAGTGTTACTTTTGCAACATCTGTACAATAGGTGCTTGAACGCGCGTCGAGGTAATTGGTTGTAAATCCTATCTGGTTATTGACCACAATGTGTATGGTTCCGCTGGTTTTATAACCGTCTAATTGTGCCATTTGCACAATTTCATATACAATGCCTTGTCCGGCAATAGCGGCATCACCATGTACAATGATGGGTAATACCTGTGATGGATTATCAGTATATTTATCGTCTTGTTTTGCTCTGGTAATGCCTTCTACTACGGCACCAACGGTTTCCAGATGCGAAGGATTTGGTGCAATATTCAGGTTGATTTTGTTGCCATTTGCGCTTTCTCTGTCGCTTGTCCAACCCAAATGGTATTTAACGTCGCCATCAAAAATTTCCTGATCATAGTCTTTTCCGTCAAATTCGCTAAAGATATCTTTTGCAGATTTTCCGAAGATATTGATAAGCGTGCTTAAACGTCCGCGGTGCGCCATACCCATAACAAATTCTTTAACACCATAGTAGTCTGATGCTTTTTCTATAACAACATCAAGTGCGGGGATTAACGATTCGCCGCCTTCAAGTGAAAAACGTTTTTGTCCTACGTATTTGGTATGTAAAAAGTTTTCAAACGTAACCGCATGATTGAGTTTTTTAAGGATATTCTTTTTTTGTTCCTGTGTAAACTTAGGCTGATTGTCGTTGATATTGAGCTTGTCTTGAATCCATTGAATTTCTTCGGGATTTCGTATGTACATATATTCAACACCTATAGAATCACAGTAAATTTTGTTGAGATGTTCAAGAATAACACTCAGTTTTTGTGCGCCGATACCCAAAATTTCACTGGCAGAAAACACAGTATTTAAGTCATTTGATGACAGGCCGAAGTTTTCAATAGCCAAAGAAGGAATATATTTTCTGCGGTCACGCACAGGGTTTGTTTTGGTAAACAAATGTCCTCTGTTTCTGTAGCCGTCAATAAGTTTTACGACATTAAACTCTTTTTGAAGCTGTTCCGGAATTTGAACAGAAACGCCTTCAACAATTTCACCTGCTAAACCGTAATTTTCGCTGCCAAAATCATAGCCCTGAAAAAAGGCTCTCCAACTTGGCTCTACGGCGTCAGGATTTTGTAAATATTGGTCGTAAAGATCAGCAAAATATGCTGTGTGTGCGGCGTTTAAGAAGGAATATTTATCCATTGTGATACTTAAGGCAATCGGGTGTTTACAAATTTTCCCCAAAAATACAATATTATACCATAATTAGGTAACGGTTTTAGTATATTTATAGAGCATAAAACGAGCAAATTATAATTTTTTTAACTTTGAGGTGTGTTTTATGTGAAAATCTCAAAAATGGTAGTGTTTTTAATTCTATAGTTTATGATAAATAAGGTGTTATTTTATGCTGTTTTTTTTCTTTTCGGAACAGTTGTTTTTGCTCAAAATTCTTCTGATGATTCTTTTTGGAAACATGTGCGTTTTGGCGGCGGTATCGGGTTGAGTTTTGGCGATGGCTTTTTCAGCGGAACGCTCGCTCCGAGTGCCATATATGAATTTAATGAGCAGTTTGCACTGGGCATTGGACTTAACGGTACGTACAATTCGTTAAAAAATAATTATAAATCCACAATTTTTGGTGGAAGTGTGATAGGTTTGTACAACCCCATACAGGAACTTCAAATATCGGCAGAATTTGAACAGCTTAATGTAAACAGAAAATGGGAAAATCGTTTGGGTATTGAAGACCAGAATTATTGGTATCCGGCGTTGTTTATGGGGCTTGGTTACCGCAACCAGAATTTCACGGTTGGTATAAGATATGATGTGTTGTATGATAAAGACAAAAGCATTTATGCCAATGCCTGGATGCCTTTTGCAAGGGTTTATTTTTAGCCCATCTCTAACCCTTCCCAAAGGGAAGGAAATTTTCTAATGCGTATGCCTAAACCAAACCTTTTGCCACTCGCGTTTTAAAATCAAAAACGTCACTTGTGCTGAAAGCTGCAGAATATCACTGCCGTCTAACTGCTTTATTTGTTCTTCTGAAACATCAATGATGTACAGTAAATTGAGATAGTCAGTGAATTTTTCCTGAATGAGTTTAAAAACCGTTTCGTGTAGCATCAGTTTTAAACTTTCGGGCAATACATTATCATCAAATTGCAGGTTGATATTGGCATACAGCAAATCTTTGTTCAACTGTTGGACAAGTTTTTGATATAAATCGAGCTTATGGGCTTCTTCAAAAAGAGCTTCAAA
>CAYVUB010000069.1:0-3377 GCA_964454675.1 uncultured Flavobacteriaceae bacterium
AATTTTCACAAAAAGTAATTCGGGTAAATTTGTGTAATTCTTGGCTACTTTAAAATTAGGACTTTCAGCCCGAAACCAAACTATGGGCTTTTAGTCCATTGTGGTTTATTTGAAATTTCAAGACATATACTTCCCTTTTTTACTGCCTGCATACATTTCGTATTTCACAAAACGCGCTTCGAGTTTTGCGTTAAAAAGATGAATTTTTCGTGATGGCCGCAATCCTACGTGTTTTAATGCATCAAGATTTGAGGTAATGAGCCATGCATCGGTATTGGGATAATTTTGCTTTAAGGTATCGCCTATCTGCTTATAAAAATTTTCCATATCAATGTCCAAACGCTCTCCATACGGCGGGTTGAACACTATGTGCAACTTGTCGTTTCCGCCTTTTTGCGTTTTAAAGAAATCTTCATGTTTTACCTCAATAAAATCGTCGAGCTTGGCATTTTTCACATTATCAATAGCTTTGGCAACGGCGCTTGGTGCTTTGTCATAACCTATAATACGATGATGAAAATCTCTGGTTTTGTTAAGCAGTGATTCTTCAATTTTTTCAAACAAATCCACATCCCAATCCTGCCAACGCTCAAAAGCAAATTCGGTACGCATCAAATTGGGCGGAATGTTGCACGCTATCATTGCTGCTTCAATCAAAATAGTACCGCTGCCACACATCGGATCCATAAAATCACTTTGCCCGTCCCAACCGGACAACATAATCAAACCCGCAGCAAGCACTTCGTTGATAGGCGCAATATTGGTGGCTGTTTTATAACCGCGTTTGTGCAATGATTCGCCGGAAGTATCCAATGAAATATTACAGGTTTGCCGGTCAATATGCACATTCACCTTTAAATCGGGAAAACGCAAATCTACATTAGGGCGTTCGCCGGTAGTATTTCTGAACTTATCAACAATGGCATCTTTGGTTTTCTGGGCAATATAAAGTGAATGCGTAAATACCGTGGAATTTATCGTGGCATCAACCGCCAAGGTTCCGGTAGGTCTTAAATACGGTGTCCAATCCATTTTGTAAATCCGGTCATACAGGTCTTGCTCATTTTTCACCTTAAAAGAATGAATGGGCTTCAAAATTTTTATCGCTGTACGCAAAGCCAGATTGGCTTTATACATAAACCCTTTATCACCCACAAAGCTTACATTGCGCACACCTATCTGAACGTCTTGTGCGCCCAATTGTGTCAATTCATTTGCCAACAACTCTTCAAAACCGAATAAAGTTTTGGCCACCATTTTAAAATTATTCCCCATACAATTCAAGTCATAAAATGCAAAAATAACCTATTTTTGCAGCTTATAAATTGATTTGCGCAAATTATAAGGTGCAAATCGTCTATATTTCATATTCTAAAAAAAATTCCTGCTTTTGCAGGAAGTTATTTATGACAAAAGACACAGCGCCTTGGTTTACTTCGTGGTTTGATACGCCATTTTACCATATTTTGTATAAAGACCGAAATCACGCAGAGGCAAAACAATTTATGGACAATCTTACCGAATATTTGAATATGCCCGAAGGCGGCAGCATACTGGATTTAGCCTGTGGTAAAGGCAGGCATTCAGTATATTTAAACAGCTTGGGATATGATGTAACCGGTGCCGATTTGTCCGAAAACAGTATTGCTTACGCCAAAAAGTTTGAAAATGACACCTTACGTTTTACGGTACACGATATGTGCAAACCGTTCAACAAACAGTTTGATGCGGTGTTCAATTTGTTTACCAGTTTCGGTTATTTTGAAAATGATGAAGACAACCTCAATACCATCAAAGCCATAAAAGCAGATTTGAATGAGTTTGGTTTTGGTGTGATTGATTTTATGAATGTCAATCATGTGATTAATCACCTGCAACCGGAAGATGTTAAAACTATAGAAGGCATTGATTTTCATCAAAAACGCTATGTTAAAGACGGTTACATTTTTAAAAATATCAGCTTTGACATAGACGATGAGGCTTATAGCTTTCAAGAACGTGTAAAAGCCTTGACCTTGCAAGATTTTGAATTACTTTTTGAAAAAGCCGGCGTGTATTTGTTAGATGTGTTTGGCGATTACAAACTGCGTAAGTATGACAAGCACAACTCCGAACGTTTAGTAATGATTTTTAAATGATGAATCTGTATCTGTTACCATTTTTTTCTGTTGTTTTTGGTGTCTGTCTGTCATTTATATTTAAAACCAAAAACACGGTTTACACAAAACTTCTGCTTTCGTTCAGTGGTTCATTTTTATTGGCACTGACCCTATTTGATCTATTGCCCGAAGTCTATGAACATCTGGAAGCAAAAACAACAGGCTTGTTTATTATGTGCGGTATTTTACTGCAAATACTATTGGAATATTTCTCTAAAGGTGCCGAACACGGACACATCCATATTCATAAACACGAAACACAGTTTCCCTGGCTGCTGTTTATAAGTCTGTGTATTCACAGTTTTCTGGAAGGTTTTCCTATTCATGAGCATAACGATATGGTGTATGGCGTATTTATACACAACATCCCGATTGCGATTTTGCTGACCACCTATTTGATACAATCAGATTTTAAAAAGATTCAGGTTTTCGGGTTTTTAGGATTATTTGCCGTTATGACACCATTAGGAACTTTAATTTCGCATAGTTTTGCTATGGCATCCGATGTTATTTTTTATATGAATGCCATTGTAATTGGTATCTTTTTACATATCTCGACCACCATTTTGTTTGAAAGCAGCGAAGGTCATAAACTGCATATCTCAAAACTGCTTATTATTATTTTGGGTGTTGTTGTGGCGTATTTGATATAAAGATCATTCCCGCATAGGTGGGAAATCGAAAATTCAGCGCAGCTAATCTTATGATTCAATTATACAAAGTTTCTTATTTTTAGCATTCAGAAATAATTCAGATTAATTTTAAAAGATTCCCGTTTTCACGGGAAATGAACATGTTCAGTAAAGAAGAATCACGGCAATTAAAGCAACTGTTTTGGACAAGCTTTGGAAAGTCCTTTCCAAGGAAGTGGATTTTGTATGACACAAAGCTGAAAGGCTTGTCGTTCAAATTTCATTTTGATACCAAAACGGCACTGGTGGCACTTGATTTGGAAGACGACTTAGAAAACAGAATCAACTACTGGGAAAAACTGCTTGCACTAAAATCTATTCTTATTGACGATTTTCTGCCCGAAGCTGTTTTTGATGAAACCTACATATTGGAAAATGGTAAGGAAATATCCAGAATCTATATACCACTCGACGAAAAAGTCTCTATCCACAACAAAAACACGTGGCAAACCGTCATGGTGTTTTTTAATACCCACATGAGTTTGTTTGAAGCTTTTTTTGAGGAATATAAGGATGTTATTGAGGG
>CAYVUB010000070.1:0-3274 GCA_964454675.1 uncultured Flavobacteriaceae bacterium
TGCACTTTATTCCGGTGGATTGTTAATTCTTCCGGTTCAATTTAAAACAAATATCAAGCACAGTCGGAATACTATGAAATCCCGATTGTGCTTAACATACTCTTTATTGGTTCCAAATACAGTTCAAAACTATGGACTTTCAGTGTATCAACTTTAGTTTCAAAAAATTTTAAGCCACAAATGGCACGAATTTTCACAAAAAGTAATTCGTGTAAATTCGTGTAATTCGTGGCTACTTTAAAATCGGACTTTCAGTCCGAAACCAAACTATGGACTTTTAGTCCACTGTGGTTTATTTTTGCTTAATGGCACGTTTGGTAACAGTTTGCCCGTTGGACAGGGTTACTTTGGCAATATACGCTGACCGGCTTAAGTTTGACAGATTATAAACTTCAACAGGATTATTGCCTTTAAGGTTGTACAGCAGCCTGCCTTGAATATCAAAAATTTTCACGTTTTTGATAGTTTGATTCTGCCCGATAGTGAATTTTACATGCCCGTTAGCAAGTTCTATAATACTCAGATTGTCTGCCTGCAACACCGCATCATCAATACCAAGTGGCTGCGCCTGGAACACAATTTCAAAACGGTCGTTAAACTCACCTGTTTCTGAAGTAAAATGATAATCGGCAGATGACAAATTATGATACAGGTTTAATAAGTTATCTTTTACATAAACAGTGTTGTTGCTTAAAAATTCGCCTTCTATCTGAGCAATAGACAATTTATAAATAGTTGCCTGTGCAATAGCCGTATAAAACCCTAACGGAATGATTTCGTTAATTGATAAACTGCTTGGGTTTTTACCTTGTATGGCAAACTTTTTATCGGAATCGGGGATGATGGAATACAATATAGAATTGACACCGGACGATAAATTTCGAGGGGCATCGTAACCCATACCGTCATAGGCGTTGGTAGCACCATCAATATATGCTACAAGTATTTGGTTAAACACACCATTGTCTGAGGTTAAGTTTACCCATAGTTTATCCGGCTGAAGTTCCTGAGCGGTTCTGAAAAACTGGTTGTTATTACCCGTAACTCGCATGGAGTTAGTGAAAACAGTTTCATTGTAATAAGCAGCACCGGAAGTAGCACCGGATTTTTTCCCAATTACAAAGAACCCTTGACCCGAAGGAACAAATTCATTTGGAATAACTGAACCACTTGCAGATGCTTCTCCTCCAGCAATTCCTCCGACATAGTTAATTACCGCATAATCATTTTGGGAAAAGTTTTGATTTTGGTTACCGGAAGCATTTGGGTCGGCATCTGTAGCATGTGACCATAGGTAAATAACGCTTTCTAATATTGAAGCGTTATGGTCAAAAAACACTTTTGCATCAATTGCTGAAGGATACGGATTGCCAATAAAATTCCAATTATTGTATAGTACACTTTCATTAATGTAAATACCAACATTAATATTACCTGTGTTAAACGCACCACCATCAGCTAAAGTGCCTTCAAAAACATACATATATTGGGTTAATGGGGTAAAAGGAACCTCATTATTATGAGTTGCGGCATATCCAACACCGGGAATCATTGATCCTGTTTGTTGAAGTTGCCAGTCGTCGCCGTCATCGTCAATATCATCTTGTCCGGAATCAAACTCTCCTGTATTACCAATCTCAGCGAACATATCATTAAACTGTGATGCGTTAAAATAAAACCGTCTGTTCGCATCTGCCTGAAAAAGAGCTTGTTCTATTTGCGCATCTTCTAAAGGCGAACTCCAATAGGTATAATCATACCAATTTCCTAAAGGATGTGTGAACTTGGATAGTATGTTTTTGGCGTTAGTATTATTAAGTGTTATTGTAGCAAGGTCATTAACTTGTACTAATGAGCCTTGTGAATCTATGTCAATTTCGCCATCAACGAATATATTGTTTTGTATTCTTACATAAGAACCATCTATAATCTTTAAAACAGCTCCACTGCTTATTTCACACTCACAAGCTTCCACGTTTCCTGATGCCGTGTTATAATTTCCTTCAAAAACAGCTGTTTGTGATGAGGTTGGTGTCGCTGCGGGATCACCATTGTTATCTACCCATTCCGAACCTGTCCATGTTCTGGTATCTTCGGGTGCCGTGCTGCACGTAACCGTCAATATACCATTGTTATTATCATTATAACTCCAGAAATTACCAATACCATCTGCAGAAATACCTCCATAGGAATACTCATTACAGTTAATTTGAAACCTGCTGGCATAATAGTAAGTGCCTACGGATAGATTATCCCCAAAAGTTGCCATGTATTCATCATTTTGATCTCCATTACAATCAAAACACCCCGGATTATAAGTTGCCAGAATCCATGTCCACCCGGTATCATCATTCCAAGGTTCATAATTTTCTCCCAGAGTAGTGTAGCCTATCCATGCTTGAATTCCTGCTCCTTGTCCTGCAGCATTTGTAATTCCGGGTTCATAGATTTGCGCATACACGGTGTGGTTTTGCCCCATGTTGATGGTTGCTGCTTTTGGAAACTGTACATTACAGAAATCGGCTTGCTGGTTTACTGTTGCGATACCGCTTACATTGCTTGTGCCGTTCCAAAAATGACCACCACCTGCATTATAACCGCCATAGGAGTAAGTCGTCCCGTTGTTATACCGAAAACGGCTGGCGTAGTAATAGATTCCTTCGTCGTCATTGAGATAATCTACAAGGTTAACTCTATATTCATCATTATTATCAGCATCAATATGATAGGCTGCTTCAATCCAATTATCTTCAGGCCAAGTGTCAGGGTTGGTATCGGTTGTGCTATACCCAATCCATGCTTCAATACCGGCACCTTGCCCGCCTCCATTTGTAATACCATCTACCCATACCCGGGCATACACGAATTCGGGAATGCACTTGTTGGTGGTGGTAAATTCGGGAGGCCATTGCAGGTTACACCAACCTACGGTTTGCCCGCTACCGGAGGCAATAAACAAAAGAAATGCAAAAATGCCGAATGTGTATTTTTGTTGCATAAAAAATGGATTAATTGTGAAGGGGTAATCACAAATATAAAAAAAATGCATAAAAATCAGCATGTTATGTTGATAATTTATCAATAAGCAGATGCTTTTTTATTCCATTAGGATTGGTATTTGTCATTTTACTTCGCACAGTTCGGGCAAAGCCCTCGTGTCGGGTGCAGCGTAGCGTTTGTCATTTTGAGTGTAGCGTAGCGGAATCGAGAAATCTATAGTTATCCAAAGACCTGTTTCTTTTATAGATTCTTCTTTTTCAGATTCCTCAACTTC
>CAYVUB010000071.1:0-3178 GCA_964454675.1 uncultured Flavobacteriaceae bacterium
TGCGTCATCCCTCAGGGTATTTCGCCAAACAATGATGGTTTGAATGATGTATTTGATTTGAGCAGTTACGATGTTAGCAGGTTAGAGATTTTCAACCGTAACGGTACGTTGGTCTATTCCAAGAGCAATTACCGTGACGAATGGTACGGTCAGACCAACAGTGGTGATGAGCTTCCTGTAGGCACTTATTTTTATTCGATGATATATCAAGGCGGTAAAGAACGTACGGGCTGGGTTTACATCAACAGATAAAAGAAAACATTCTGCCACGGTAAAGGCAGTTATAGCCTTACCGTGGTCAGGATAAAAAAAAGAAACAGCAACTAAAAACCATACAATAAAGATGAAAAAACTATACATCATAATACTCTTGCTTGCAGCGGTAGAGATGCATGGGCAGCAGGATCCCCAGTACACGCAGTACATGTATAATATGAACGTTATCAATCCGGCGTATGCGGGATCACGGGAAAATTTATCCTTCGGGTTGTTGTACCGCACCCAATGGGTAGGCATAGATGGCGCACCAAAAACAGGAACTTTTTTCGGACATTTACCTGTAGGCGAGAAAGTAGGTTTGGGCTTATCGGTCATCTCAGATGAGATAGGTCCCGTGAAAGAGACCAATGCCTATGCCGATTTCTCGTACACTCTGCAATTAGGCGGGCCGCACCGTTTGGCATTTGGAATCAAAGCCGGTGCGACGTTCCATGACCGTGGTTTGGGCGATTTGGATTTGATAGATGCCGGCGATCCGTTTTTTAACAATGTTACGGGTGTAACCCCCAATGTAGGTGCCGGTGTTTTTTACTATACAGACCACTACTATCTGGCGTTTTCGGTGCCCAACATATTGAGTTCGGTAAAACTGGATGCCAACGGTACAGAATACGGTACCGAAGTAAGCCATTACTTTTTAACGGGCGGTTACGTATTTCAGGTATCCCCAAACACAAAACTTAAGCCGTCGTTTATGGTAAAATCGGCATTTGAAGCACCAACGTCTTTTGATGTTAACCTCAATGCGTTGTTTTTTGAAAAGTTTGAAATAGGCGCTTCGTACAGGCTTGACGATTCCTTTTCAGGTCTTATCAATTTTGCGATAACGCCTTCGTTGCGTATAGGCTATGCGTATGATGCTGTCCAGTCAGATATAAAGCGTTATGCACCGTCATCACACGAGTTCATGTTGTTGTTTGATTTGAACTTTCCGAGAAACGTATCCCGTTCACCACGATATTTCTAACCAGTTAAGCTAACAGATATGAAAAACATCCACATACTTTTCACTATAGTATTATTGAGCAGTTTGAGTATAACCGCTCAAAACAAAGACACCAAAAAAGCAGACAAGCACTTTGCGAGATATGAGTTTGTAGAAGCGGCAGAAGACTATAACAAACTGGTAGAAAAAGGAAAAGGCGACAGTTACGTTTACGGTCAGCTTGCAGAGTCGTATTACAATGTGTTCAACACCGTGGAGGCCGAGCGTTGGTACGCCAAAGCATTGGAAAATTCAGACAGTCCCGAGATGGTTTATAAGTATTCCCAAATGCTTAAAGCCAACGGCAAGTATGAAGCCTCCAACGCGCAAATGGCACGTTTTGCATCCATGCGTCCATCCGACGACAGAGCTATTGCCTACAAAGCTAACCCTGACTATTTACCAAAAATACTGGAACAAGGCAAGAAGTTCAATGTACAGAACCTGCCTATCAACTCAAAATTTTCAGACTTTGGCGGCACGCTTCAGGAAGGCAAGCTGTATATCACATCCGCCAGAAACAGCAGCAGGAAGACCTATGGCTGGAATGAAGAGCCGTTTCTGGACATCTATGAGTTTACCAAAACCCCGGACGGCACATACCAGTCAGAAAAACTGCTGAACAACAAAATAAACACAAAGTACCACGAAGGCTTAGTGTCTTTCAGCCCCGACGGTAAGACGATGTACTTTTCAAGAGAAAGCTTTTTTGAAAAAGTCTATGAAAAAGACTCATTGACCAAGAACCGCTACAGCGTACTGCATTTATACAAAGCCACCAAGCTTGGCAATGATTGGGATACGGTAGAAAGCCTGTCTATAAACAGCGAAAACTATTCTGTAAAGAACCCAAGCGTAAGCCATGACGGTAAGACCTTGTATTTTGCATCGGACAAGCCCGGCGGCTACGGCGGCTTTGATATTTACAAAGCCCCTGTTAATGCAGACGGTACAGTTGGCGAAGCAGTCAATTTAGGACAAAAGGTCAATACCGAAGGCCAGGAAATGTTTCCTTACAGCAGCAGCAACGGCACCCTGTATTTTTCATCCAACGGCCATTTAGGCTTAGGCGGTTTGGATGTGTTTTACACCAGGGAAGTAGATGGCAAAGCAGGCCCTGTACGCAATTTAGGTATTCCTGTTAACAGCAACGCCGATGATTTTGCTTTCAGGATAGATGAAGCCACAGGCGAGGGCTTTGTGTCCTCTAACCGCGAGGGCGGTGTTGGAAGCGATGACATTTATGCGATTAAGAAACTTCAGCCTTTGTGTGACGTACTGGTATCGGCAGTAGTTACCGACATAAAAACAGGCAGTCCCGTAAGCGGTGCTTTGGTGTCATTATATGACGACCAGGGCAACAAAGTGGTATCAAAAGCCACCAATGACAAAGGTATTGCAGAGTTTATGGTAGAATGCGGTAAGGACACGGCACTGGAAGTCACAAGTGAAGGTTATGAGAGCCGCCGTGTACCGGTAAAAGGTACAGAGGCAGAAGAGCTGAGTGTTCCGGTAGCCTTAGACCCTATAGATAAACTGATAGTGGCAGACAAAATAGAGCTTGAGCCTATATACTTTGATTTTGACAAATCGAACATTACATCTCAGGCAGCTTTTGAACTCGACAAACTGGTGCAGATTATGAACAAGTATCCCGATATGGTAATCGAGGCAACATCGCATACTGACAGCCGGGGCTCGGACGCTTATAATCTGTCGCTTTCCGACAGACGCGCCAAAACAACAGTACAATATGTGATTTCTAAAGGCATTGACAAAAACCGTATTACCGGACAAGGCAAAGGCGAAAACGAACCAAAGGTATCCTGCGGCAGTAACTGCACCGAAGACCAGCACCAGCTTAACAGACGCTCCGAATTTAAAATTACTAAAGGTGCGCCTGGGAATTAGTGA
>CAYVUB010000072.1:0-3124 GCA_964454675.1 uncultured Flavobacteriaceae bacterium
AATTGAACTTTCGCTCAATTCAAGCCCGCACTTGCGCCAAGCCTCGAAACGTTAGGCAACATGCAAAAAAAGCCAACGCACATTCAAGCACATTTGGTTTTTGCTAACACGCATAGCCAACACTAAAAACCAAAAGAGCTTGAATTTTGCCAGCGCTCGAAATAAAAAGAGTAATTTAGAACAGAGAAAATAAACGAATAAAGAGACGATAAATGACAGATTTTTTTAAACACTTAATGCACGAATTTGAATTACCATTGGGAAATCCAGTGTTGATATTTTCATTGATTTTATTTATTATTCTGTTATCGCCCATTCTGTTAAGAAAGTTAAATATTCCGGGAATCATTGGACTAATTATAGCCGGTGTTGTAATCGGACCACATGGATTAAATGTACTTGAAAAAAGTTCTGCTATTGATCTTTTTTCGACTATCGGACTACTCTACATCATGTTTATTGCAGGTCTTGAACTTGACATGAACGAATTCAAATCTAACCGAAATAAGAGCCTCTTATTTGGACTTTTTACATTCATTTTTCCATTAAGCATTGGATTTCCTGTATGTTATTACTTACTTGGATATGACTTTAATGCCAGTTTTCTAACTGCCAGCATGTTTGCAACGCACACGCTTGTAGCATATCCGATTGTCAGCAAATTAGGTGTTTCAAAAAATCAAGCGGTTGCCATTACAGTTGGTGGTACAATATTGACAGATACTGCCGTGCTTATCATTTTGGCAGTAATCATGGGCAATAGTCAAGGGAATCTAAACTCAGAGTTTTGGATAAGGTTAGGTGTTTCATTAGCCATTTTTTCTGCAATTATGTTCCTGATAATACCAAGAATCGCAAAATGGTTTTTTCGAAAACTTGAAAGTGAAAAACATTCACACTACATTTTTGTCCTTTCAATGGTTTTTTTGGCAGCATTCTTAGCGGAAGTTGCAGGAGTTGAACCCATAATTGGGGCTTTCGTTGCAGGATTAGCATTGAACAAACTTATTCCGCATTCATCCGCATTGATGAATCGTATTGAGTTTATTGGTAATTCCTTATTCATTCCGTTTTTCCTCATAAGTGTTGGAATGTTGGTTGACGTAAGCGTAATTCTAAGTGGTCCTGCGGCTCTTATCGTTGCAGGAACACTTTCGGTTGTGGCGCTATTTGGAAAATGGTTTGCCGCCTTGTTTACACAACTTATATTCAAGTATTCTAAGGCACAACGACAACTTATTTTCGGTTTAAGTAGTGCCCATGCTGCTGCAACACTTGCGGTAATTTTAGTTGGTTACAAAGCCGAAATCTTGGATGAAAATATCTTAAACGGAACAATCATACTAATTTTGATAACCTGTATAGTAGCCTCATTTGCCACAGAAAAAGCAGCTAAAAAAATTGTCATTGAATCCGAAGATGATACAGAAGGTCTTATAAAATCAAATGGCGCACACAGTGAGCATATTCTTTTGCCTATTGCCAATGTTTCAAACATAGAAAAGCTTCTTGAATTTGCCATTTTCATTAAGGAAAATAAATCTGCAAACCCAATCTCAATACTTTCGGTAGTTTCCAATAACAATGAAGCAGAAATTAATATCCTGAAAGCAAGAAATAAACTTGAAGAATTTGTAAGGCAAGCTTCTGCTTCCGAAACAAAGGTAAATATCATAACAACCATAGACCATAATACAGCAAGCGGTATCGCCCGAATTTCGAGAGAAATTATGGCTGATATTATTGTTTTGGGGTGGCCTCAACGTGCAGGTTTCATCGATAAATTGATTGGCGAGAAAGTGGAAAGTATTTTAAGTAATACCGACAAGACTACTTTTATTTGTCATCTGATAAAACCAATGGTTCTGCACAAAAGAATTGTAATAGTAGCACCACCATTAACAGAATATGAAAACGGCTTCGGACTGTGGGTATCCAAAATAACCAAACTGGCTCAGGAACTGAGTATTCCGATTCTGCTTTATTGTAATGAAGCAACAGAAATAGCAGTTGAGAAATTTTCTAAAAAAGCCAAACTTACAGCTTCAATTACGGTGAAATCATTCACAGATTGGGAAGATTTTCTGGTGCTTTCAAGGCACATTCATGAAGACGATTTGCTTGTGTTAGTTTCTGCTAGAAAAGGTGCTACGTCTTATTTAAGTATACTCGACAATTTGCCTGTCAAACTTGAAAAGCATTTCGCAGTAAACAGCAAGCTGGTCATCTATCCTCAACAATTCACCGATGGCAACATTAGTGAATATGATGATTTTTCATCGGAGCCTCTCAATAAAGGGATAGAGGCCATACAGAAAATTGGCAAAGGAATTGGCTCTGTATTTAAAAGTAAAGACAATGAATAGATTTTTTGAAGAACATCAATTTCAACGCAGATTGCTTCCTTGGCTATGTGTCCTATCCCTTTGGGCAATTACCATTTGGTATCTTTATAATCATTGCTTGTCAGACATTGCTAAAAGTGCTGAAATTTTCATTTTGATACTTCTTCCATTAGCGGTGACGATATTAATAGCCATGTTTCATCTTTCAATCAAAATCGACAAAAATTATTTTATGTTCAAGATGTTTCCCTTTCATTGGAGTTATCGTAAAATCAAACTCGAAGAAATCAGTAATGCAACTGTAAAAGAATATAACACGGACAGGACATTTCACGGTTGGGGAATGGGAATTCCTTGGAACAGAAATTATAAATCATATACAATAAAAGGCTATAAAGCGGTCGAAATTTCATTGAAGAACGGGAAGAAAATATTTATCGGAACTCAGCGACCCGAAGACTTAATCGCGAATCTAAAAATTGGTTGAATATACCAACGCTTCACAGCCACACACTTTGCCAAGTCGCACCAGCCGACACGCAAACCAAAACTTGACAAAGAGTGTGGCTGCCCTAACGCACGGACAAAAAGAAAGCACGATTGCCTAACATTGTATAAGAGCAATAGCGGGTGCAGTGGTATATTCAGGGTCTGTGCATTTAAAAAACTTTGGTGGTGGCGGACAGGTAATCGCCTTGAAATCCGCTACTGCTCTTATACTTGGCCGTTGTGTGTCAGCTTAAAACGACAGTACACAAAACATAAACAGACAAAAACAG
>CAYVUB010000073.1:0-2869 GCA_964454675.1 uncultured Flavobacteriaceae bacterium
AAGATTGACAATCTGGAAGTGATTGAGTTTAAGAAATTATAATCGGAGTGTTTACAACCTAATATTCCCTAAAATACACATAAAGTTACGTATTGTTTGGTGTTTTAATTTTTAGTTGTTTTGTGAAAAATACGTAGAACTACGTATTTCACAATCAAATTATTGGATTTATCTTGCCGTTTTAAATCCGTTAAAACTAAAATAATTATGAAACAAAAAAAACAAACCACCTATCCAGACTCGGAATCCTTCTAATGGGAATTTTCCTGTTCTTTACTAACTGTGAGAAACTAGAAACTGTAGAACCTCTTGAAAAAAACCAAGGTAAATACATGGTTAAAAAGGTTAAGACCAACGAGATAAACAACAATATTTTCCTTACAGATAAACTGTCCGAACTAAAACAAAAGAAAGACACAGTTAATGGGTATGCTGCGCGATATAATAATGTACATTTCAATCTCAACCTTAACGAAGCTGCATATATTGAGAGTGCTGACGGTTCATACCACTCCTACACCTTTTCTATTTATAACGAAGATGATAGCTACGACATTAACAACATCGTTTTGGTATCTTACAATGGACAGGATTATGACGCTTACCTATCTACCTACACACTAACCCAAGAAGAACGAGACCAACTTGCAGACGGGATTAATTTAGATTTGAGCCAAAAAGCGTCCTTAGAAACTTTTGACATCAATCAAATAAACACTTACAGTAGAGTTGGTGGTGGTTGCTTTCGTTTGGTACTTACTGAAATTTACTCAGATTGTCCGGCAGGTCATAATGCTTTTGCTTGTACAACTGATTGTTGTGGCGGTTGTTTTGGCTATGTACATGAATGGCAAGAAGAAGCTTGTCCGGGCGGTGGCGGAGGTGGCGGAACTGGAAGCGGTGATGGTTCTGGTGGTACAGGGACCGGTACTGGAGGTGGTGGAGGAACAGGAAGCGGTAATGGCAACACCATCCCAACCACGCCGGTGGGAATAAAAAATGAAAATGACCCTTGTAATCCTGCTCCAAATGGCGATCTGAACGGTGATTGTATATTGGATTATTATGAAGCTTGTTTGTTGAATGGCAACAGCCAAGAGGTATGTGATTGTGTGACCGGTGGCGGTAGTCTGTTTCTATGCGCCATCAAAGATTGTTTGGGAGAAGAAAACCAAAGTGATTCAGAAAATACATCTGGTTCGTTTTCAATAAGTGCTTTAAATTTAAGCCAGCAAGTCTTAAGCCAAATTTACACCTACCTTGTAACTCAAAACAATTGTAGTGAAGATGCGAAAAATTTTACAGAAGCAGTAATACAAGCCGGAGCTAATGCCGAGGTGGATTATGCTTATGAAGTAATAGTTGATGAAACGTTTAAAAACAACCCTTGTTTATATGGTGTATATGAGGAGATGGGTAAAGCACCTACATTTAATAGCTATTTACAGAATTTTGAACCTCAATTTTCCGTAGCGCATTTAAAATTTTCATCAAGTACATCCTTGCCAAGCAATACCAATGCCACAACAAGTGCCCCTCAAAATTATCTAATTACTATTACATTCAATGAAAATAATTTAGATAGACCTCGCTTATTTGTAGCCAGAACGTTTATACACGAAATAATACATGCTGAAATTTTTAGAAAAATGTTAAGTTGCGCAGGATTGCCTCATGTTAATTTTAATAATTATACTGAAGAACAATGGGTTAATTATATTATTAATCTACAAAATAGTTTCCCTGGAATTTATGATTATTATGTAAGATGGGCAGTTCAAAATCAAAACCCAAGTGCCCAACAACACGAGATGATGGCACAACATTATAGATATATTATAGAACAGGCTTTAAGAGAGTTTGACAATTCTCACTCAGATGAAATATATGAAGCTCTTGCTTGGGTTGGTCTTCAAAATACCGTAACTTGGAACAATCTATCCCAGACAGAAAGAGATAACATTAGTCAAACAGTAACTGATTTTGAAAACAATAACGAGAACTGCCAATAATTATGAAATTCATTTTCTCAATATTATTAAGTTTTTTTATTATTGGATGTAAATCTGATAATGAAGATAAAAGCGATAAAAACATAAAAGAAGAAAATTTTGTTGTTCCTGAGGTTGACACGACGTCGTATTTATTAAGTAAGAAGATTTCAATAGACTCTAATCTGATAAAAAAAAATGAAGTGTCTTTCCTGTCTTTGTTCAATAAAACAACTGCTGACAGTATTATAGCAATTTGTAATTGTGAAAAAAATATAAAAAACAATACTATTTTTATACAATTAAGAACAGCTATTCCTACAAAAAAGGAAATTCAATCAGGGGCGAAAAAAAATAATTCAATACTTCAAACATTAAGCTTAGGGTATAATGACAGTTTAAGTGGGCAATTCAAATTTTTAACTATAAAGCTGAAAGATAGTTTAGTACAAACTATTGAACTATATTCTAAATCAACAGATAAAGATTATGATGGTAAAGATTTTGAAACTTTAGAAATAAACAACTACGATGTTCGGATATCCACGTTTAACTACTCAATAGCTTCAAATGTTTATGGTAATTTTGAAATGGTTTTGCCCAAGGATTTTGGATACCTCAAAAACGATACTCTGATAAAAGGATATTTCAAATGCAATAATTGGAAAATTTCCACAAAAGAAGAACTTGAAAACTGGGACATTCAAGGATGGCATAATAAAAAAAATGCGAGTAAGGGATTTCGAATAGAAGAATAATTTTCCCCCGCTACCGCACGATTGCATCGTGTGGTAAAAATTAAAGTAACTACAAATGTCCCCCCGCTACCGCACGATTGCATCGTGTGGTAAAAGTTAAAGTAAATACAAATGTCACAC
>CAYVUB010000074.1:0-2859 GCA_964454675.1 uncultured Flavobacteriaceae bacterium
CTAAAAGTCCCGCACTTCGCCAAGCCCCGAACCGTTAGGTGCAAGCGTAAGACGACACACAACATACCGACAAATAACAAATATTGAATAATGACAGAAGATAAAGTAAGAGAAAGTGCCGGTAAAATTTTAGGGTTTAAAGACACCGAAACAGCTAAAAGCGGTGTTGGACAAATCACTTCATTTAACCAATTAGGGTTCAAGGGTGTGAAAGACAGACCCGATGACGTGATATACAAACAAAGTGGAGACGATACAATTCAATGGCTCGACCCGAACGTAAGTTTAAGCTATAAGGTAGTTGAAAAACCATTTGATATAAAGGAACAAGACTTTAAGAAAAATGTACTTGATTATATCTTCTTCAAATCAAGTATAAATCCGAGTGAACTAAAAAATAAAGTTCTTGAATATGTATTGTATGACAATGTTGAAACAGTAAATGAACCGTTGATTGAAATTATTCGCAATAAAGTAACTACAAAAATTAACCGAAATACTATCGACATCACAAAATGGAAAAAATTTCAGATTTGTGGTGATGGAGGAATTTTTAAACTTGTTCAACCTAAACCACGAAAACTAACAGAATATTTACATGATGGCGATGTTGCATTTGTTGCTTCGGGAGCATTCAATAACGGCATTGAGAAATATGTAAAAACTGACGAAGAGTTGGACAAAGGAAATTGTATAACTGTTTCCGCTAAAGTATGTCGCAGTAAATCATATTTACGCTTTCATTCGGCTGTGATTTTAGGAGTTCCAAATTATCACCGCACTGCACATAACACGTGCTATAAGCAATAGCGGGTTTATCTGTTATTTGAAGCTCTGTATTTCGTTCTGTCATTTGTTATAATTTGAAAGTTTATCACTCGCAATCCGCTACTGCTCATAGCACCAATACGTTAGAAGCAGTTAAGTATATTGACAATGCAACACTAAATCATTACGGTTTGCTATTGGACATTATCCAGAGAGAAGACAGCTTAGAATTTCAAGGGTTAAAATATATGGACAAGAAAATACTACTTTCAATCGGGCAAAGACTGACAAAAAAAGAAGCGGAAGAATTTGATAAAAAAGACCTGTTCGTTTATGCAGTTAACAATAGAATTGTAGGTAATACAAGTTTACCATATCAGTCAATAGGCGATGTGATAATTGATGCAAGCGGTAATTCTGCGAAAGGACAGTTTGTGTCAAATGGAGAGAAGAAATCCTTGTATCTATACTTTTATAAAGAAGACGAAAAATGGAAACTAAACTTGACTTCAATAATTGAGAACTTAAATAGCTTTTTCTAGTCCAACTTATTACAAGCTAATTACATCATTAACATTAACAACAATTGAAATGACACCGAGCGTATAAATAATGGACAAACAGAACGGCAGCTGCCAACATCGGTTTTGCGTCAGGCGGAGTTACGTGCTTCTATTGACAATTTTGTGTATAATTGAAGTGCGGTTCTTCGTATCAAGTGCAGTGCTAAAAAGCCCGCCCGAACGCAAAGCCGAAAAACGTTAGCGGCTATTTTTGGGCGACAGTGCGAATTATTAACTAACTGTAAAAAACAGACATGACAACAGAACAATTTTACAAGCATATCAAGGAGACATTGCCGCAAGATGGTAAAGAACTCATCATTGAGTTCTTCTTTGCTTTCTCCAGATTTGAATGTGCTCTTAAGACAACGAACTTTGCAAGTGGCAATGCAGACCATGTTCAAGCTAATTGGAACAAATTTGTAAAAACAATACGACAGGAGTTTAATGAAGCAAGAACCGTTGTGCGATATGCTAATACGACTTCCCGTGCATAAATTTACGACTTGCATTGTATCTCATTTTTGCTTTTACGTGTAAATCCAAGTCGATATTTTTAAATGCGCACATATCTAAAACCCTAATGACAATATCAGCCATTTCTTCCTCAAATGAACCTTTTACTTTGTCTTTATAATCGTGTTGAAAATCTATATCAGACGTCCAACCCATTAAAACATTTTCTTGTGGCTTATCCATTTTGCAATATTGCTTATTTCTGTCTGCTTCTAATGCTTCTGAAACCTCTGAATGAATAAGACAAAGCATTTCGCCTATATTCTTTTTGTTATCGTAAAATCCTTTTGACTTTGCGTTTTCGTGTACTTTTTTTGCTAATTCGTTCAACATATTTATAATTTTAAAATGATTACTTAACCAAGCACAATCGCACAACAAACGTAATGTATTGGGCTGTTCGTGAAAATGGCGATTACGAAGTAATTGACGGACAACAACGCACCATTTCAATTTCGCAATTTGTTGAGGGCGATTTTGCTTATAACAACCGCTATTTTCACAACTTGCAACAAGACGAAAAAGAACAAATTTTGAACTATAAATTGATGGTTTACTTGTGTTCGGGAACGGACAGCGAAAAATTGGAGTGGTTCAAAACAATCAACATTGCAGGCGAAAAGCTAACCGAACAAGAACTGAGAAACGCAGTTTATTCGGGCAGTTGGGTAAGTGATGCAAAACGCTACTTTTCTAAAAACGGTTGTGCGGCTTACGGTTTGGGTGGCGACTACCTAAACGGTTCGCCAATAAGACAAGACTTTTTGGAAACCACAATCAAATGGATAAGCAATGACGACATTGAAAATTATATGGCGAAACAGCAACACGAACCAAACGCAAACGAGTTGTGGCTGTATTTTCAAAACATCATAAATTGGGTAAAAGTTGTTTTTCCAAAGTATCGTAAAGAAATGAAAGGTGTTTCTTGGGGATTGCTTTACAACGAGTTCAAAGACAAAAAATTTGACCACAAAAAGTTGGAAGAAGAAATCGCCAAACTAATGCAAGA
>CAYVUB010000075.1:0-2472 GCA_964454675.1 uncultured Flavobacteriaceae bacterium
GTATTTGCAGTAGCATTATTGACGACCCAACCGGCAGGTAATGTAGCGGCATTAAAGTTTTCAGAAAACACTATATTAGATGTTGCCGGAACTTCTCCGCCACTTGCCGTAAGCTCCGCATATTGTATGCTGCAAGAATCTGCTCCCAATGGTGTAAAGACCGTATTTATGGTAACGTCTGTGGGTTCCGGTAATATTTGTGCAATAACCGGCACTCTGTCTGACTCACAAGTACCGTTATAAGCGGCAACATAATAGGTTGTTGTTGCGGTAATTAATGGTGTTGTCCAGTTTCCGGTAGGTGTGCTAACCGGTGTTCCTCCTGTAGGAGTTGTGTACCAGTAGTAAGCTGTTGTACCTGCTGTTGCAGTAGCAGACAGATCAACAGTGCCTTCTCCGCAATTTTCACCACCGGTAACGGTAAGGATGTAGTCATCACATAAGGTTGTACAGGTAATATTGGCAACCCAACCCGGACGTGTCTCAGAACCATCACTTGTAAATCGAAAAGTCAATGCGCCTGTGACATGCGTTGATGTAAACGGTCCCGGTATGGTTGTTCCTGTAAGCGTTGCAATAAGCGGCGATGATATATCCGGACCATCATAAACATATAGAAAATCCCATCCATTTTCAACATTGAAAGCTGTAAATGTCACAGTCATAACTTGACCGGGATTATCCGGATAAAATGTACGTGTTATGTTTTCGCTGCTGGAATAATTTCCGGATGGTCCGCCACTGTCATAAAACGTGCTGCCACATGTTGGAGGTATGTGACAGGTTACGTCTGCCACCCAACCGGTACCAACGTCGGAAGCGTTACTGGTAAAAACAAACGTTAGAGCTCCCGAAGTGTCTGTTGAGGTAAACGACGCAGGTGCTGTGGTTACAGTTCCTAAAACCGGATATGTGGCATTTGGACCGTTGTAAACAGTCAGGACATCTCCTGTGGCTATGTCAACCATGGTAAAATCAACTTCTACCCAACCGCCTCCCACGCTTGGATATATGGTTGTTGTATTGGTTTCATTGTTTGAATAACTGCCTGCTTCACCGCCATTATCATAAAAATTACCACCACATACAGGGATGCCTTCACAACTTGTAGTGCCAAGTCCGGATGTTTGTTGTATGGTAATTAATCCGGGGTCGCCATCAAAGTTGGTAATAAGCACTACATAAATCTGCCCGGAAAGTGCGCCACTGATTGTCATTGTTTCTGTTCCGGCAATACTGTAACTGCAATCTACAATATTCCCAAAAGGGTAAAAACCAGTATTGGGAACATTTGAGAATGGACAGGTAGGGCAATCTGTAAGGCTTATATTGGTTTGAGCTTCTGCCATAGAACTAAATGGTCCCCAGGCTATAAAGTCAACATCTATAGGATAGCCGTAAGTATCAACCTGGGATATTGTGAAAACCAGATTTCCGGGTTGGTCTATGGTCAAATAATAATACGCAGCGTTTGGGATGGTTCCCAGGCAACCCACGTCTGTATTGTTAGGTTGTCCCGTTACATTAGGGAATTGTAAAGGAGAGCCACCGGCGCAAAAGGGATCGGCGGTTGCTACAGAATTTCCTTGTCCAAAACTTATAAAAGATAAAAACGCAATTATCAAGAAGAAAGTAAATTTTTTCATATTTATTGAGGTATTATGCTTGGAAATGAGGATGTTAATTACATTAAACCGGAAAACTGCCAGTCTGAATATGTTTCTTTTCCGGTTTGCGTATTGGTAGCTTTAACTCTCCATTTTAAGCACTTGCTGTTTAATTCAAAAGATGTAAGCCTTAACTGACTTTTTAGACCTTGTGAGGTGTTTTCAATTTTATAGGACTTTTTTTCTGAACGCAGCTTTCCGTTAAGTCCGTCCCAGCAGCTTCCCAGCGGTTGTACTTCAATAGTAAACGATGTGTTTTCTTTGTTTTGAATACCGGAAAAATCCCAAGTTAAAAGAACGTCATTGATTTTATCATTGTTTCCTTCAACTGTTTTGGCAGATATATGACGACTTAAAGTATCATCATTTGCATCTGTTTGAGCGCAGATATATAATGATGAAATGAAAAATAAAATTGTTAAAAAGCCTGATATATGGCAGTTATTGGAATTCTTTCCAATCTTAGAAAGGTGTATTTTTTTTATCATAAACTTATAGGTTAAGATGTTTTAACCAAACAAAAGAATTAGATAAGTTTACAGACTTGGGGAGTGTCCTAAGGCTTCTTTAAGTTGTTAATAATAGTATAAAGAATAGCTTGGAATAAATGTAAGTAAAAGTTTAATAAAAACTTAATAAAAAGTTAAATATCGGCTAAATGAACATAATTTTAAGATAAAGCTAAAAATATTTATACGATTTTACTTTATTCTTAAAAAAACGACAGTTTATAAGGTTTTTTAATATTTTAGCGTGAGTTAATGTATAAAGCTATGTATTTCAGATAAATTCCTCCATGAAGTTT
>CAYVUB010000076.1:0-2079 GCA_964454675.1 uncultured Flavobacteriaceae bacterium
AAAGTTGGGAAAGAGAAATTGTATCTTAATCAACAATTATTGAAAATTTTGGAGGGAAAATAGAACAATGATTACAAAATTCAAATCCATAAACAATCTTGCTGTTTTCCAAAATTTCACTTGGGATACGAGTATTCTAAATAAGGAAAACAAGGTTGTTCCATTTCAACCTATTAATATTTTTTACGGACGAAATTATTCAGGCAAAACAACTCTTTCCCGAATAGTACGAGCATTAGAAACAGGCAATATTTCCGATAAATACGAAAATCCACAATTTGAAGTTAGTATTAAAGACGTTGCAGATAGTACACCAAATAATTTAACTGCACACGGAAAGAAAATCAGAGTTTTTAATGAAGACTTTGTAAAAGACAATCTTCGTTTTATCGTAAATTCAGACGAAAGCATTACCCCATTTGCAATAATTGGAGGAAACGCAAGCATTGAAGCAGAAATTCAAACATTAAAAAATGATTTAGGAAGTAACGAAGATGGAAGTGAAAGCGGATTTTATCTTGAACTTAAAAATGCTTCCGCAACAGCAAATACAGCATTTCAAGCACATCAAACAGAAAACAACAACTTAAACCAACAGTTAAGTTTTAAAGCAACTAACAATCCAAACGGAATAAAATACAAATCTGAAAAATTTGGCGACCAAAACTACAACATAAACAAATTACAAAACGATATTACTACTGTTTTAGATGCTTCATTTCAACCGCTAACAGACGATGAAGTAACACAAAAACTTAATTTACTGAACGAAAGAGCAAATGCAGACATTTCAGCGATTGCAAAACCAAACTTAGAATTAAACACACTCAACACAAAAGCAAAAGAACTTGTTACAAAATCAATTAGTAGTTCCAACAAAATTGAACAACTTTTAAAAGATGCTATTCTCAATCGTTGGGTTAAAGAAGGACGACAATTACACAAAGATAAACTTGAGCAATGTTCGTTTTGCGGCAATGATATTTCCCAAGAGCGTTGGAATGAACTTGACAGCCATTTTGACGAAGAATCCGAAAAATTAGAAAAGGAAATTGATACGTTGATTTCTGAAATTGAAAACTCAATTCGCAATGTTGATACACAATTAAGCGACTGACAATTTTCGGCAAAGCCGTTTGGCTATTCTTCGCAAAATTAAAAGAGGTGCAACCCAACACACGAAGCCAACGCTATTGCACCACATTTAATTTTGCCCGACCGCACCCAAGCCCACCCACCACCCAAAATTTGTTTAAAACTTTTTGCGAAAATTTGTATCAATTCGTATCATTATTCTATCTTTGTGATACTATTTGATACCTTTACAAAAACAGCAAAAATATGGCTTACAAAAAAGCAATAGCAGAACCCGAAGAAGAACTTTTGACAATCAAAGAAGCAGCTGAATTACTAAAAGTTTCGGAGGTTTCAGTGAAACGTTATGTTTCAAAAGAAATTATTCCGTCTGTGAAAATTGGCGGTGCAAGCCGCGGCACGTTACCGGAAACCCTATTGGCGACCGTGCAACTTTCAACTGACGGACTTTGAACGAACAGTTTTCTGACAACACGGACAACAACGGACACGCCTTGAACAAACAGGCAACGCTTCGTTTTTAAATTTCTTTTTGCCCCCGCACAATTTTAAAAATGATTTTTCTGCAACCGCACAAAACACTCTTTCATTTTTTTTCTGCGGTGGATTCGTGGGTGGCAAAAAATGAAAGAGTGTTTTCTCCACCGCTTTATTAGCTGCACTTGACACATACTGACTATGCACAATCACAAAGCATACCGAACTTAGCTTTATTCGGACGACCAGTAAATGAAAATAAAGTTACTGTTGACTGCATAAATAAAGTTGTAATAAACAGGGTTGGCTACGACATCACTTTTGGACCAGCATATCATAAAGCATATGAAGATGACACAAGCATTGAATATCATGACGACACAACTTCAGACGAACAATAGCCCAGCCGCTAACATCGGTTTGGCAATATGGCGGCTGAAGTGTTTCTATGAAACATTTGTGCAAGGTTCAACAACAGTAATTCTATCGAACTTTTGTGCTAAAAAT
>CAYVUB010000077.1:0-2063 GCA_964454675.1 uncultured Flavobacteriaceae bacterium
CGGTTCATTGCGAACATCAAGATAATTGCTTCGGAATTTTTCAAACTTGCCTTCTTTGTTTGATACCGGACGACCGGTATTTTTTTGACTGTAAAAAATAGGAACCTGACCTACATTTCTTGGAAAGGTTGCTGTTAATTTCCCGGAAGGATTGACATCGCCAAACAATACATCAGAAATAGCCAATCCTGCTTCACTACCCGGAAACCAAACGTTCAAAATAGCCGGAACGTTTTCATTTTCTTCAACAAGAACCAAAGGCCTTCCTGTAAACAGTACCAAAACAACAGGTTTGCCGGTTTTTAAAAGTGCATTCAATAAATCTTTTTGTACCTGCGGAATTTCAAGGTTGGTACGGCTGCTGCTCTCACCACTCATCTCGGCAGATTCACCTAAGGCGGCAATAATCACATCAGATTTTGATGCAATAGACAAGGCTTCGTCAAGCAATTGCTTGTCTGTACGACCATCACGAGGAATTTCTTTCCCAAACATGGTGGCGTTTTTTTCAAATTCCAAATCGTAATCCAGATTGCTTCCTTTGGCATAAAGCACATTTGCCGCATCACCAATTACGGTTTTTAAACCTTCCAAAAGCGGATTTGATTTATCTTGTTTTGTTGCCACACTCCATGTTCCAGCCATATTTACAGCGGTGTTTGCCAATGGCCCCACAAGCGCAATGGTACCCGATTTTTTTAATGGTAATGTTTGATTATCATTTTTCAATAATACCATAGATTCGGCTGCAACCATTCTGGCATAAGCACGATGCTCATTGGTAAAAATGTCGGTTTTTGCTCTGTTTACATCGCAGTATTTGTATGGGTCGTCAAACAAGCCTAATTGGTATTTTGCTGTCAAAATACGTTTTACGGCTTTATCAATATCTTGCATTGAAATTTTGCCTTCATCTAAAGATTTTTTTAACGTTGTCAATAATCCTTCGCCCACCATATCCATATCGATACCGGCTTTGAGTGCCATTGCCGAAACCTGCTGAAGGTCGCCAACACCGTGATCTGTCATTTCGTTGATACCGGTATAATCGGTCACTACAAATCCGTTGAAGCCCCAATCGTCTCTCAACAAATCGGTAAGCAGCCATTTGTTGCCGGTTGCAGGAATACCGTCAACTTCATTGAATGATGCCATTACCGACCCAACTCCGGCATCGACCGCAGCTTTATATGGTGGCAAAAATTCGTTATACATACGTAATTTACTCATATCCACCGTGCCGTAATCTCTACCGGCATCGGGTGCGCCATACAATGCAAAGTGTTTTACGCATGCCATCATGGTTTCGTTGTGTGTTAAATCATCGCCTTGATACCCCGTTACCATCGCTTTGGCAATCTCGCTTCCCAGATACGCATCTTCGCCCGAACCTTCAGATATACGTCCCCAACGGGCATCTCTCGAAATATCGACCATTGGCGAAAACGTCCAGTTGATACCATCGGCAGTGGCTTCTTTGGCGGCAATCTGCGCTGTTTTTTTAATCATTTCCATATCCCATGATGCCGATAATCCCAACGGAATAGGGAATGTGGTTTCATAACCGTGAATCACGTCCATCCCGAAAATCAACGGGATTTTCAAACGGCTTTTTTCCATAGCGATTTGTTGTACGTCACGAATTTTTTCTACGGATTTTATATTGAAAAGCCCGCCGACTTTACCTTCTTCAATTTTTTTTGCAATGTTGGAACTTTGTGCCTGACCTGTAACAATATCGCCTGACCCCGGAAGGTTAAGCTGTCCTAATTTTTCTTCTAAAGTCATTAAACTTAAAATAGAATCTACTTGAGCTTCAAAAGGATTGTTATTGGAAGCTAAAGTATTTGTTTTATTATTTGTGTTGCAAGACGTTAACAAAAGTGTTGTGATACAAACTGTAATGCAAGAGGTTTTAATTAGTACGTTCATTGTTATTGTTTTGATTTATGAAAATTACTTAATGAATCTTATCTTCATATTTTTTTTACCATTAAGGCATTAAGAAAATTAAGTTGTTTCGCTCTTAATGAATCTTAACTTCTTAACGGTTTACTTTTTTT
>CAYVUB010000078.1:0-1624 GCA_964454675.1 uncultured Flavobacteriaceae bacterium
CTTTTGACAGCGGATATTCCGAAGTGAACGGACTGAAAATGTATTACGAAATTTACGGACAGGGCAAACCACTTGTGCTCATTCACGGTGGCGGTTCGACAATTCAATCCAACTTTGGAAAAGTAATTCCGTTGTTCGAAAAAAACCGAAAAGTAATTGCAGTTGAATTGCAAGCACACGGACGGACAAGCGACAGAAACGCAGACTTGACATTTGAACAAGATGCAGACGACATTGCAACACTTCTCAAAAACTTAAACATTGACAAAGCCGACTTTTTCGGGTTCAGTAATGGCGGGACAACGACTTTACAAATTGCCATTCGACACCCCGAAATAGTTGATAAAATTATTGTTGGTTCTGCACTTGCAAAACGTAACGGAGTTCCCGAATGGTTTTGGGACTTTATGAAACAAGCGAAATTGGAAAATATGCCCGAACAACTGAAAACGGCATACAAACAAGTCGCACCCGACACAAGTGGTTTACAAGTAATGCACGACAGAGATGCAAAACGAATGGTAAATTTCAAAGACATTCCAGACGAGCAAATAAAATTCATTAAAGCATCAACTTTAATCATCATTGGTGACAAAGACGTTATTACACCGGAACACGCCATTGAATTGCACAGAAAAATCGCCAACTCTGAATTAGCAATCATTCCGGGTGGACACGGAGAATACATTGGCGAAATAACAACCATAAAACCTGACTTTAAAGAAAGTGACCTTGTTGTTCCAATGATTGAAAAGTTCCTTAACAAGAAAGCAGAATAAACAACGAACTGCTAACAAGGTATCGGCAAACAAAACAAACAATGACAGTTTTAAAAGATTTTCGGCATATCATTGTAATGAAAACCAAAAGCAGTTTCACAATTTTAATGGTCTAAAAAATTGTTTTGCGGTGAAAAAGCTGTATTTTTACCGCAGATTATGCAGTGAAAATATGTACATACACGAAAGAGATAATTGGACAAACTTTATTTGGGATAACGAAAAGTTATCGCCTGTTTTGGCTTCTGTAAGGCATTTACAAGGGCGTTTGCTTGGTCGTATGGAAAGTTTGGGCTTCGATTTTATAGAGCGTGCCACTTTGGAATCGCTTATTTTAGATGTTGTTGATACGTCAAGAATTGAAGGAGAATTTTTAAACCCCGAACTTGTTCGCTCGTCTATTGCCCGAAAATTAGGTATTGAAAATGCAGAATTTGTAAAAACACCACGAAACATTGAGGGTATTGTTGATGTTATTTTAGATGCTACGCAAAATTTTGATAAACCACTTACGCAAACACGCCTTTTAGGTTGGCACAATTCACTGTTTCAGTCGGGTTATAGTGGCTATGTGCAGATTGATGTTGCCAAATATCGTTCAGGGGGAATGAAAGTCGTTTCGGGTAACTTTGGCAGGGAAAAAATACACTTTGAAGCACCAACAGCCGAAAGAGTTCCATACGAAATGGAACAATTTTTAGATTGGCTGAATAATGACAAAAGTTTGGATTTAGTGCTAAAATCTATCATCGCTCACTTTTGGTTTGTAACCATTCACCCGTTTGATGACGGCAACGGACGAATAGCACGAGCAATTTTAGATATGTTTTTAGCCAAAAGCGACA
>CAYVUB010000079.1:0-1611 GCA_964454675.1 uncultured Flavobacteriaceae bacterium
TCTATTATGAAGACGGAAAACTTGCGGAACAATCCAATTATACCAACGGAAAATTGGATGGCATTTCAAAATGGTTTTCAAAATACGGCGGTGTCATAAAAGAATTTACGTATAAAAATGACGAGCTTCACGGCATATCAAAATACTACAATGCCGATGGGCAGTTGATAGCAGAAGGCATTTACAGAAATGACCAAAAACACGGTATTTGGAAATACTATGAAAACGGTGTTATGACGGAAGAAAAAGACTTTACTATCCGTAGTAAAAATCCGAAAAAGCAATAGTTTAAAGTTATTTACTGCATAACAATTTAGAATAGCAACTTACATGGGTTGCTATTTTTATTTAGTAATTTTGCAAATATATTTGACCGTTAAAAGACAAATTTTTTGAACAGATGAAAAGAGTAATCGTAGGACTTTCGGGTGGTGTTGATTCAAGTGTTGCTGCTTATTTATTGAAGGAGCAAGGCTATGACGTAATTGGCCTGTTTATGAAAAACTGGCACGATGACTCGGTGACTATTTCCAACGAGTGTCCGTGGCTGGACGACAGCAATGATGCTATGTTAGTAGCTGATAAATTGGGAATTCCTTTCCAAACGGTCGATTTGAGCGAGCAGTACAAAGAGCGTATCGTTGATTATATGTTCAATGAATACCAAAAAGGGCGTACACCAAACCCTGATGTGCTGTGCAACCGTGAGATAAAGTTTGACGTCTTTATGAAAATTGCCATGAGCCTTGGTGCCGATTATGTGGCAACAGGTCATTATTGCCGTAAAGGGACGATTTCAAAAGACGGAAAAGATATTTATCAATTGTTGACAGGTGTTGATGGTAATAAAGATCAATCGTATTTTTTATGCCAGTTGTCACAAGAGCAATTGTCAAAATCGTTGTTTCCTATTGGCGAATTAACAAAGCCGCAAGTAAGAGAGATTGCTGCAAAATTAGATTTGGTGACTGCCGGTAAAAAAGACTCGCAAGGTTTGTGCTTTATAGGTAAAGTAAGGCTTCCGGAATTTTTACAACAACAGCTCAAACCCAAAGATGGCGTGATTGTTGAAATTCCCGAATCATATCAGTTGTATCATCAAAATGAGCCGCAATTCCAATCAGAATTGGAAAAGTTAGAATATCTTACACATAAGATTGATTACAATGTTTCGGATGGTGTGGTTGTTGGGAAACATCAAGGTGCGCATTATTTTACCAAAGGTCAGCGAAAAGGCTTGGCAGTTGGTGGAACCGCAGAACCATTATTTGTGATTGACACCGATGTTGAGGAAAATGTGATTTACACAGGCCAAGGCAAAGACCATCCGGGATTGCTTAAAAAAGCCTTGTTTGTAACCGATGATGAGTTGCACTGGATACGTGAAGACTTAGCCTTGTTTGAAGACGAAACCATGAAAGTCAAAGCCCGCATCCGGTATCGTCAACCGCTTCAGGAAGCCATACTTCACAAGGTTCAGGGTGGTTTGTATGTTGAATTTAAAGAGGCGCAATCAGCTATTACCGAAGGTCAGTTTGTAGCCTGGTATTTGGATAATGAATTAGTTGGTTCGGGAGTAATTTCTTAAATTGCAGGAAAATTAACCCGAAT